>NZ_BAAACA010000035.1:0-230101 GCF_039521265.1 Streptomyces crystallinus
CTCCGCCCCTGGACCCCGGGTGCGGAGGGGGTGGCTGGGCGCTGGGTGGCGGGTGGGGCCTCCGGGCCCGGAGGGGGCGCGGCCGGGTGGGCAGGGGCTCCGCCCCCCGCACCCATGACAGGGCTGCGCCCCTCGGCCCCGGGGGGCTCGGGGGTGGCTGGGCGCTGGGTGGCGGGCGGCTGGTCCTCGGGGCCCGGTTCCGGGACCGGCGCAGATGCGGGGGGTGAGCCCTCCGGGCTCCAGGCCGGGGCCGGCGCCGTTGCGGGCAAGGGGGCCCCGGGACCGTGGGGAGGCGCGGCCGGGGCGGTCGGGCCCCTCGTCTCGGTCTCCTCCAGGGGTACCGGGCGCTCCCGTACCGGCGGTGCCGACTCCGGTGCCGTCTGGTGGACCGCCACCGTGGGGGGATGCGGGGTGGCGGTCAGGACCGTGGGGGGAGCCGCTATCGGGAGCAGGAGCGTGGACAGGGCCTCCAGGTCCGGGCGTTCGTCCGGTTCCTTCACCAGGAGCGCCGCCAGCAGCGGGGCCAACGGGCCTGCTGTCCGGGGGAGTTCGGGCTCCTCGTACAGGACCGCGTGCAGTGTCGCCAGCGTCGTCTCCCGGGCGAAGGGGGACTGGCCTCCCACCGCCGCGCACAGGGTCGCGCCCAAGGACCAGAGGTCCGAGGACGGGCCCTGGGGGCGGCCCCCGACCCGTTCCGGCGCCATGTAGTCCGGTGAGCCGACCAGCATCCCCACCACCGTCAGCGCCGTCGCGTCCTGGATCGCCGCGATGCCGAAGTCCGTCAGGACCACCCGGCCCGTGCGGCCCAGCAGGACGTTGCCCGGCTTGATGTCCCGGTGCAGGACCCCCACCGCGTGCACCTCCCGCAGCGCCTCCACCAGGCCCAGACCGATCCGCGCCGCCTCGCGCGGCGGCACCGGGCCGTCCTCGATCAGGAGCTGTTCGAGGGAGCGCGCGTCCACCAGCTCCATCACGATCCAGAGGCGGTCGGACTCCTCCACCACGTCGTAGACGCGCACCACGTTGGGATGGTCGATCCGGGCCGTCGCCCGCGCCTCGCGCAGGGTGCGTTCGCGGCGGATACGGCTGTCCTCAGCGTCCAGGTCGCCCATCCGCATCTCTTTCACCGCGACCTGGCGGTCCAGGATCTCGTCGAACGCCCGCCACACCCGGCCCATTCCACCCTGGCCGATCGTGGCGTCGAGCCGGTAACGCCCCGCGACCAACAGCCCCCGAATTCCCGGCATTACCGCCCGCCCCCTCAGCACCTGGTGCGACCAGGACAGAAACACGAACTTGCCACCATCACAGCATAATTCCGCGAAATCTTGTGGGACCCTTCTCAGCACTGCTCTCAGTACGCCAGCCGCCAACTCGGCTGAGGGGGATGGAAATGCGTTCGAAGAAACACTGGGGATCTCTGGCCGCCGGACTTTTCGCCGGATTGCTTGTCCTGCCCTTGGGGGCAGCGGCCCATGCCGCCGATCCGACACCCGGTAGTGACCAGGGCGGATCGCCCGGGCCCAGCGCCCCGGCCGAGCTCAAGATCTCCACCGAGCTCCCCAAGGAAATCAAGGTCGCCAATTCCGACGGCAAGACCACTCTCACCGCGAAAATCCTCAACAAGGGCACCAAGGACACCGGGCAGATCACCCTCACCGTCCTCGGCCTCGACGGAATGCGGATCACCAGTGTGGACGGGTGCACCAGCGTGCCCGAGAACAAGCTGCCGAAAGGCACCAACACCGGATTCGCCTGTGTCATCGACGACTTGGCCGCCGGCGCCGACAAGTCGTACACCGTATCCGCCACTTACGACCTGAAGAAGGCCGGGAAGATCTGTCTGCCGGTCACCGAGGGGACCGGCGAGAAACTGCTGTGGCAGCAGGGGCCCGTCCCGTTCGGCACCACCAAGCCCACCCCCAACGCCCCCGACACCCCGCTCCTGCTCGGCACCGACAACGTGCCCGCCGCCCCACCCGGCGACAGCTCCGCCACCCCCTCGCCCGCCCCGGCCTCGCCGTCCCCGAGCTCCCCGTCCCAGCTCCCCAGGACCGGCGTCAACGACGGCGTACTGCCGCTGCTCGCCGCCGCCGGACTGCTCCTCTTCGTCGGCGCCACCGGCATCTGGTGGGCCAACTCCCGCCATCACCAGCGCAGGCGTACCCACTGACGGCCCGACCGCGTACGACGAAGGGGCCCGGCCGCGCCACACGCGCGTCCGGGCCCCTTCCGTACGGCTTACTTGCGGCCCACGAACTTCCACGCCGCCGGCAGCGCCCCCATCGCCAGCGCCGCCTTGAGCGCGTCGCCGAGCAGGAACGGCGTCAGGCCCAGCGCGACCGCGCGCGTCAGGGAGACGTCCGCCGAGGCGGCCAGGTACGGGACGCCGACCGCGTAGATGATCGCCGAGCCCAGGACCATCGTGCCCGCCGTGCGCAGCACCGAGCGGTCGCCGCCGCGGCGGGCCAGCGCGCCCACCACCGTGGAGGCGAGCAGCATGCCCAGGACGTAGCCGAAGGAGGCGCCGCCCGCGCCCGAGGTGCCGTTCGCGAACCAGGGCATCCCGGCCATGCCGATCAGCGCGTACAGACCGAGCGAGAGGAAGCCGCGGCGGGCGCCGAGCGAGGTGCCGACAAGGAGGGCCGCGAAGGTCTGGCCGGTGACCGGGACCGGGGAGCCGGGGACCGGGACCGCGATCTGGGCCGCGAGGCCGGTGAGGGCCGCGCCGCCGAGCACCAGGGCGGCGTCGCGGGTGCGGGCGCCGGGCAGCAGGTCCGCGAGGACCTTGCCGGTACGGGGTGCGGCAGGGGCAGTGACAGTGGTCGTGGCCATCGTGGGCTCCGCGGGATCGGGGACGGGCAGCGAGATACATGCAAGGGACACGGTGACGTTAGCCGAGGGATTCTCGCTGGATCACCATCAGCGGCCCACAAAGCGGCGGTTGGGGCCTTGGTGGAGATCGCACAAAGGCCGGAGTGCTTCCGTCCGACGGGGTGACCCTCGTCACTGCGACGATGAGGAGTACGGACGGTTTTGCGGATCGGGCGCGGGCTCGGGGAGACTGTAGGTTCCCCATAAACGATCAGTTACTGATCCGAGAGTGACGAGCGCCATGCACGACGGCAAGACCCTGGCCGGAGCCACCGCCGCCGACACCGCCTCGGTGGAGGCCGAGCCGCTGTCCCACGGGCTGAAGCAGCGGCATCTGACCATGCTGGGCCTGGGCGGGGTGATCGGCGCCGGTCTCTTCGTGGGCTCGGGCGCCGGGATCGCGGTGGCGGGGCCGGGGATCGTCGTCTCGTATCTGATCGCGGGCGCGATCGCGATGCTGGTGATGCGGATGCTCGGCGAGATGTCGTCGGCGATGCCCGCCTCGGGGTCGTTCTCCGTGCACGCCGAGCGGGCGCTCGGGCGCTGGGCCGGGTTCAGCGTGGGCTGGCTGTACTGGTTCCTGCTCGTGGTGGTGCTCGCCGTGGAGGCGACCGGCGCCGCGCAGATCGCCCACGGGTGGGTGCCGGGGATGCCCCAGTGGGCCTGGGTGCTCGTCTTCATGGTGGTGTTCACCGTCGCTAACCTGGCCGCCGTGAAGAACTTCGGCGAGTTCGAGTTCTGGTTCGCCACCTTGAAGGTCGGCGCGATCGTGCTGTTTCTCGTTCTCGGGCTGCTGGCCGTCTTCGGGGTGCTGCCTGACACCGAGCCCGTCGGGTTCGCCAACCTGACCGGGCAGGGCGGCTTCCTGCCCAACGGATGGGACGGCGTGGTCTCCGGCGTCCTCGCGGTGATCTTCGCCTTCGGCGGTCTGGAGGTCGTCACCATCGCGGCCGCCGAGTCGGACGACCCGGTACGCGCGGTCGGGCGCGCGGTGCGCAGCGCGGTGTGGCGCATCCTCTTCTTCTATGTCGGCTCGATGCTGGTGATCGTGACCCTGCTGCCGTGGAGCTCGATGGAGCCGGGGCACAGCCCGTACGTCGCCGTGCTCGACTCGATCGGTGTCTCCGGCGCCGGGCAGATCATGAACGTCGTGGTCTTCGTGGCGCTGCTCTCCGCGCTCAACGCCAATCTGTACGGCTCGTCCCGGATGGTCTTCTCGCTGGCCGAGCGCGGCGAGGCGCCGAAGGGACTGCTGAAGGTCTCGGGCGGCGGGGTGCCCCGGCGCGCGGTGCTGGCGTCGGTGGCCTTCGGGTTCGTCTCGGTGCTGCTCAATCTGAAGTGGCCCGACTCGGTCTTCCTCTACATGCTCAACGCGGTCGGCGCGGTGCTGCTGTTCGTCTGGGGTCTGATCGCCGTCTCCCAGCTGCGGCTGCGGCGCCGGATCGAGCGGGAGGCGCCGGAGCGGCTCACGCTGCGGATGTGGTGCTTCCCCTGGCTCACCTGGGCGGCGCTCGCGGCGATGGCGGCCGTGCTGGTGCTGATGCTCTTCGACGACGGGGCCCGGCCGCAGCTGCTGTGGTCGGCGGGCGCGACGGGCGTGGTGCTGGTGGTCGCCCTCGTACGGGAGTGGCGGGCCAGGACGGCAGAAACGGTTGAGCGGTTCACCGACCGACCGTCAGGTCGGTAGTTACGGGCGGGTTTGGCGGGACCCACGAGGGTGGAAGTGTGCATTCCGTGTGTGACCTGTGCGCAGAGCTTCACGCTGTGTGAGTCGAGTGTCCGGATAGCGGTCTGGTGTTCCCTCTGAGCGGAGCCACCCCCAGACTGTGGCTCCCGCCCCCCGTCTCAGCTACTGAACAGGGCCTGCCCATGTCACGGACAAACGCGCCCGCGACGACCGACGCCCCGCCGAAGGTCGACTCCCCACTCACCCACGGTCTCAAGCAGCGCCACCTCTCGATGATCGCCCTCGGCGGCGTCATCGGCGCCGGGCTGTTCGTCGGCTCCGGCGCCGGAATCGCCGCCGCCGGGCCCTCGATCGTCCTCGCCTACGGCATCTCCGGCGCGCTCGTCATGCTCGTGATGCGCATGCTGGGCGAGATGTCGGCGGCCAACCCCGCGTCCGGCTCCTTCTCCGTGCACGCCGAGCGGGCCATCGGGCCCTGGGCCGGCTTCACCGCCGGCTGGTCGTTCTGGGTGCTGCTCTGTGTGGCGGTCGGCCTGGAGGGCATCGGCGCCGCGAAGATCGTCACCGGCTGGCTCCCCGGGACACCCGAGTGGGCCTGGGTCGCGCTCTTCATGCTGGTGTTCACCGCCACCAACCTGGCGGCCGTCAAGAACTTCGGCGAGTTCGAGTTCTGGTTCGCCGCGCTCAAGGTCGCCGCGATCACCCTCTTCCTGGTGCTCGGTCTGCTCGCCATCTTCGGCGTGCTGCCCGACACCTCCGCCCCCGGCACCTCCAACCTCACCGGCGAGGGAGGATTCCTGCCCAACGGCTCCGAGGGCCTGGTGCTCGGACTGCTGGCCTCCGTCTTCGCGTACGGCGGTCTGGAGACGGTCACCATCGCGGCGGCCGAGTCCGAGAAGCCGGTGCAGGGCGTCGCCCGCGCGGTCCGCACCGCGATGTGGCGCATCGCGGTCTTCTACATCGGCTCGATGGCGGTCATCGTCACGCTGGTGCCCTGGAACGACAAGACCGTGGTGGAGAAGGGCCCGTACGTGGCCGCCCTCGACCACATGGGCATCGCCCACGCCGGCCAGATCATGGAAGTGATCGTCCTGGTCGCCCTGCTCTCCGCGATGAACGCCAACATCTACGGCGCCTCCCGCATGGCGTACTCGCTGGTCGACCGGGACCAGGGCCCCAAGGCGCTCGGCCGGATCTCCGGCGGGGTGCCGCGCGTCGCGGTGCTGTGCTCCTCGGTCTTCGGCTTCGGGTGCGTGCTGCTGAGCTACTGGCGCCCCGACGACGTCTTCCCCTGGCTGCTGAACATGATCGGCGCGGTGATCCTGGTCGTCTGGATCTTCATCGCGGTCTCCCAGCTGCTGCTGCGCCGGCGCACCGAGCGCGAGGCGCCGCAGACGCTGGTGGTGAAGATGTGGCTGTACCCGGGGCTCACCTGGGTGGCGCTCGCCGCGATGGCCGCGATCTTCGTCCTGATGGCGCGCCAGTCCGACACCCGTGACCAGCTGCTGGCGACGGGCGTGATGACGGTGGTCCTGGCGGTGCTCGGATACGCCCGGCAGCGGATGAAGGCCCGTCAGGCGGCCTGACCCCGCGCGCCCCCTCTCGTCGGGAGCGGCGCCCCCCTTTCACGAAAAGCCCTGCGTCCGGAGGTCCTAGACCTCCGGACGCAGGGCTTTTTGCTGAGGTCACCCTTAGCTGCGACCGCGCATACCTGCTGGTAGCGTGCACTTGCACATCAGTTGCAACAAGCAGTCGGAGGGGCTTCGGACATGGCCATTTACACGCTTCCTGAACTTCCGTACGACTACGCCGCGCTCGAACCCGTCATCAGCCCGGAGATCATCGAGCTGCACCACGACAAGCACCACGCGGCGTATGTGAAGGGCGCGAACGACACCCTGGAGCAGCTCGCGGAGGCCCGCGACAAGGACGCCTGGGGCTCGATCAACGGCCTGGAGAAGAACCTCGCGTTCCACCTCTCCGGCCACATCCTGCACTCGATCTACTGGCACAACATGACCGGCGACGGCGGCGGCGAGCCGCTGGAGGCGGACGGCGTGGGCGAGCTGGCGGACGCGATCGCCGAGTCGTTCGGCTCCTTCGCCAAGTTCAAGGCCCAGCTGACCAAGGCGTCGGCGACGACGCAGGGTTCGGGCTGGGGCGTCCTCGCGTACGAGCCGGTCAGCGGCCGTCTCGTCGTCGAGCAGATCTACGACCACCAGGGCAACGTCGGCCAGGGCTCCACCCCGATCCTGGTCTTCGACGCCTGGGAGCACGCCTTCTACCTCCAGTACAAGAACCAGAAGGTGGACTTCATCGAGGCGATGTGGCGCGTCGTCAACTGGCAGGACGTGGCGAAGCGTTACGCCGCCGCCAAGGCCGCCGGGAACAACCTGCTGCTGGTGCCGTAGGGCCGTACCCGGCCCTGCCCCCTGATCGTCCTGCTCGTGATCGTCTTCTCAACCTTCACTTGCGGACGGACATACGGACGGCCCCCGCGAGGACGTGACTCGCGGGGGCCGTTCGCGTGCGCGGCGTCCTCTTTCGGCCGTTCACCTCCGTGCGCCGGTGTGGTGCGCCGGTCCTTCACCCTTTCGCGCCGGGCCCGTTGTCAGTGGCGGGTGCCATGCTCGGAGCCATGGACACACAGGAGTTCTGGACGCTCATCGACGACGCCCGCGCGCAGGTGGCACACGCGGCGGACGCCGAGGCGGTCGCGGCGCGGGCCGCGGCCCTGCTCTCGGTCCGGCCGGTCGACGAGATAGTGGCATTCCAGCAGGTCTTCTGGGACCTGATGGCCGCCTCCTACCGCCAGCCGCTCTGGGCCGCGGCGTACACGATCAACGGCGGGTGCTCGGACGACGGATTCGACTACTTCAGGGGCTGGCTGATCGCCCAGGGGCGCGAGGTGTTCGACGGGGCGGTGGCCGACCCGGACGGCCTCGCGGGCGTGGCCGCCGTGCGGGACGCGGCGGTGGAGGGCTGGGAGATGGAGTGCGAGGAGGCGCTCGGCATCGCCTGGGACGCGCATCTGGCCGCCACCGGCAAGGAACTGCCCGGCGACAGCTACACCGTCCGCTACCCGGAGCTGGACCCGGGCTGGGACTTCGACTTCGACGACACGGGGGAGATGGCGAGGCGGCTGCCACGGCTGGCGGCGCTGTACGGGGAGTAGAGCGGCCGTACGGGGAGCAGAGCGGCGGAATGTGCTCGGCCCCCGCGAGCCGAGTGGGGCTCGCGGGGGCCGGGGCGCCTGAAGGCCTGATCAGTCGAAGATCGGGCCCTGGGTGCGGGTGCGCTTGATCTCGTAGAAGCCGGGTGTGGAGGCAACCAGGAGGGTGCCGTCCCACAGGCGGGCGGCGGCCTCGCCCTTGGGGACCGGGGTGACGACCGGGCCGAAGAACGCTATCTGCTCGCCGTCCGCGCCGGGCACCGCGATGACCGGGGTGCCGACGTCCTGGCCGACCTTGTCTATGCCCTCCTTGTGGGAGGCGCGCAGCTCCGCGTCGAACTCGTAGGCGCTGTTGTCGACGTCCGCGTAGTCGGCGAGCTCGGCGGGCAGGCCCGCCTCCTCCAGGGCGGCGACGATGACCTCGCGGCCGGAGCCGAGGTCCTGGTTGTGGAAGCGGGTGCCCAGCGCGGTGTACAGCTTGCCGAGCACCTCCTCGCCGTACTTCTGCTGCGCGGCCATGACGACCTGCACCGGGCCCCAGGCCCGGGTCGTCAGGAACTCGCGGTAGGAGTCGGGCAGCTCGTCGAGCTTGTCCTCGTTGAGGACGCCCAGGCTCATCACATGCCAGCGGACCTCGACGTCACGGACCTTCTCGACCTCCAGCATCCAGCGGGAGGTCATCCAGGCCCAGGGACAGAGCGGGTCGAACCAGAAGTCGACGGGGGTCTTCCCGGTCTGGGACGCGGTCGGGGACATGTCTCTCCTCATCGGGAACGCTGGGCGAATCAAGCACCAGAACGCCTGTGGCCACCCGCCGCATTCCCGCGTGTCCGGGGCCGGGCGGGCATGGCAGGATCAACGGTGTTCGAACGAGACACGAAGGAGTGCCCGTGCCCGGTGAGAATCTGTCCCGCGACGAGGCCCGTGAGCGGGCCGAGCTGCTGTCCGTCGACGGGTACGAGGTCGCCCTCGACCTGCGGTCCGCGGTCGGGGACGCCCCGGACGGGCCGCGGACCTTCCGTTCGGTGACCACGATCCGGTTCCGCTGCGCCCGGCCGGGCGCCGCCTCCTTCGCGGACCTGGTCGCCCCGTCGGTGAACGCGGTCACGCTGAACGGCAAGCCGCTGGAGGTGGCCGCGGTCTTCGACGGCACCCGGGTGGCGCTGGCGGACCTGGCCGCGGAGAACGTGCTGGTGGTCGACGCGAACTGCGCCTACAGCCGCACCGGCGAGGGCATGCACCGCTTCGTCGACCCGGAGGACGGCGAGGTCTACCTCTACACCCAGTACGAGCCGGCCGACTCCCGGCGGGTGTTCGCCAACTTCGAGCAGCCCGACCTCAAGGCCCGCTACCGCTTCGAGGCGACGGCGCCCGAGGGCTGGACGGTGTGGTCCAACGGCGAGGGCACCCGGGGCGAGGACGGCGTCTGGCGGTTCGCCGAGACCGAGCCGATCTCCACGTACATCACCTGTGTGGTGGCGGGGCCGTACCACTACGTGACGGACACCTACACCCGCACCCTCGACGACGGCAGCACCCTGGAGATCCCGCTCGGCGCGATGTGCCGCAAGGGCCTGGCCCGCCACTTCGACGCGGACGACGTGTTCCTCGTCACCAAGCAGGGCTTCGACTTCTTCCACGACCAGTTCGACTACCCGTACCCGTTCGGCAAGTACGACCAGGCCTTCGTGCCGGAGTACAACCTCGGGGCGATGGAGAACCCGGGTCTGGTGACCTTCCGCGAGGAGTTCATCTTCCGCGGCAAGGTGACGCGGGCGGCCTACGAGCGGCGCGCCAACGTCATCCTGCACGAGATGGCGCACATGTGGTTCGGCGACCTGGTGACCATGCGGTGGTGGGACGACCTGTGGCTGAAGGAGTCGTTCGCCGACTTCATGGGCAGCTTCTCGCAGGTCGAGGCGACCCGGTTCGACAACGGCTGGATCACCTTCGCCAACGGCCGCAAGTCCTGGGCGTACCGCGCCGACCAGCTGCCCTCCACCCACCCGATCACGGCCGACATCCGTGACCTGGAGGACGCCAAGCTCAACTTCGACGGCATCACCTACGCCAAGGGCGCCTCGGTCCTCAAGCAGCTGGTGGCGTACGTGGGGCGGGAGGCGTTCCTGGAGGGCGCCCGGCGCTACTTCAAGCGCCACGCCTACGGCAACACCCGCCTCGGCGACCTGCTGTCGGTCCTGGAGGAGGTCTCCGGCCGGGACATGGCGTCCTGGTCGCGCTCCTGGCTCCAGACGGCCGGTGTCAACTCGCTGACCCCGCAGGTCACCTATGACGCGGGCGACCGCATCACCGAGCTCGCCGTGGTCCAGGAGGCGGCCGGGACGCATCCCACGCTGCGCCCGCACCGGGTCGCGGTCGGCCTCTACCGCTCCGAGGCGGGCGCGCTCGTGCGGTACGCGCGCGCCGAGGTCGACGTGGACGGCCCGCGCACGGTGGTGGCGGAGCTGGCCGGGGCCGAGCGGCCCGAGCTGGTCCTCGTCAACGACGACGACCTCACGTACTGCAAGATCCGCTTCGACGAGGGCTCGCTCGCCACCCTGCGCGCGCACCTGGGCGACATCACGGACCCGCTGGCGCGCGCCCTGTGCTGGTCGGCGCTGTGGAACCTGACGCGGGACGCGCTGATGCCCGCCCGGGACTTCGTCGACCTGGTGCTCGCGCACTCCGGGCGGGAGACGGACATCGGCGTGCTCCAGATGCTGCACGCCTGGACCCGCACCGCGCAGACGCACTACGCGACGCCCGAGTGGCGCGAGGCGGGCGGGCGGCTGCTGGCCGAGGGCGCGCTGCGCGAGCTGCGGATCGCGGCGCCGGGCAGCGAGCACCAGCTGGCCTGGGCCCGCTTCTTCGCCGCCACCGCGACCACCGACGCGGACTTCCAGCTCCTCGAAGGGCTGCTCGCCGGCACCGCGAAGATCGACGGCCTGGAGGTCGACCAGGAGCTGCGCTGGGTCTTCCTGGAGCCGCTGGCCGCGCACGCGCGGGCCGACGAGTCGGTGATCGCCGCCGAGCTCGCCCGCGACGACACGGCCTCCGGCAAGCGCCACCAGGTGCGCTGTCTGGCGGCCCGCCCGTCGGCGGCGGTCAAGGCGCAGGCCTGGGCGCAGGTCGTCGAGTCGGACTCGCTGTCGAACGCGCTGGTGGAGGCCACCATCACCGGCTTCGCCCAGCCCTCGCAGCGCGAGCTGATCGCGCCGTACGCGCCGAAGTACTTCGAGGTGATCGAGCGGCTGTGGGCCGAGCGGTCCATCCAGATCGGCATGGACGTGGTGCGCGGCCTCTTCCCGAGCCTGCGGGACAACCAGTCGACGCTCGATTCCACGGACGAATGGCTGGCCGCCCACCAGGACGCGGCCCCGGCGCTGCGCCGGCTGGTCCTGGAGGCCCGTGACGACCTGGCCCGCACCCTGCGCGGCCAGGCCTGCGACGCGGCCGCGGCCGCCCGCTGACGCCGGAGGGGGGCCCGGCGACGAGCCCCCCTGATCGGCACTCGAACGCCCGTACTTTAGGACGGGGTTGTCCGGAATTGTCGACGGGCTTGTAACAGCGGTTAAGGGCCGCTCCGGGCGCGGAACACCCCCCGGCATGAACCACAACACCCCGACCTTCGGCGGCGAGACCCCTTCCCCGCTCTCCCCGCGCCCCCTCAGCCACCTCACCGACGTGCACCGGCGCGTCTACTCGGCGGCCCAGCTGCGCGCCCACGGCGTCCCGGCCGCCACCGCCGCCGCCCAGTGCCGCCCCGGCGGCCCCTGGCAGCAGCTGCTGCCCGGTGTGTACGTGCTGCACCCGGGGCCGCCCACCAGCGAGGAGCGGCTGCACGCCGCCCTGCTGTACGCGGGGCGCCCGGCCCCCGAGCGCGCCAAGGCCGTCCCGGCCCAGGGCGAGGCGCACGCGGCGCCCGTCGAGGCGGTCGTCACCGGGCTCGCCGCGCTCGCCCTGCACCGCTTCTCCTCCGCTCCCCCGCTGATCTCGCTCGACCGGATCGACATGCTGGTGCCGCGCACCCGGCGGCTGCGCTCGACCGGCTTCGTACGGCTGGTGCGGGCGCAGGTGATGCCGGTGCCCGAGCCGGTGGCCGGCGTGCCGGTGGCGCCGGTGCCCAGGGCCGTGGCGGACGCGGTGGCCCAGCTCACCGACGCGCACGCGGTGCGCCGGCTGCTCACCGAGGCCGTGCGCGGCGGACACTGCGAACCGGCCGCGCTGGTACGGGAGCTGACGCAGGCCCGGCTGCTGACGCGGGCGCATGTGGTGGACGCGGTGGACTCGCTGCTCGCCGAGGGCCGGGCCATCGCGGAGAACCGCCTCTACGAGATGGTGCGCGTCCACGAGCTGCCCGACCCGCTGTGGAACGTGGACCTGCGGCTGCCGGGCGGGCCGCACATCGGGGGCGTGGACGCGTACTGGCCGGACCAGGCGGTGGCGGTGGAGCTGGACACCCGGGCGCCGCGCCAGGGCCGCCGGCGGCGGGACGAGGAGGAGGACGAGCAGTGGTGCGAGTACACCCACAAGCGGGAGACGCTGGAGCGGCTCGGGATCACCGTCGTCCACCTCACGCCCAGGAAGTTGCGTGAGGCGATGGAGCAGCAGGCGACCGTGGTGCGCACCGCCCTGATGGCCTCGGCGGACCGGGAGCCCGCCTCGTACGTGGTGGTGCTCCCCCGGTGAACGGGGGAGCACCATCGGGTCACTTGGCGGGCTTGTCCGCGGGCGCGGTGCCGCAGAACTCGGCGAGGACGACCGCCGCCGAGTCGCCCGACCAGTCGCCGTTGAAGTTGAACGCCAGCGAGTGGCGCCCGTCCTTCGTCGTGAGCGCCTCGGTGGAGGAGCCGTGGATCCCGCCGCCATGGCCCCAGACCTCGGTGCCGCAGGGCAGCTTGTTCACGATCAGCCCCAGACCGTAGCGGTCGCCGGGGGCGGCGGGGTCCATCACGACGGTGGTGGTCATCTCCGTCATCTGGCGCGGCGGCAGCAGCTTGCCGGTCAGCAGGGACCGGTAGAAGCGGTTCAGGTCGGCCGAGTTCGACACCATCTCTCCGGCCGAGCCCGCCAGCGACGGATTGAGCGCGGTGACGTCGTACGTCCTGCCGGTCGTCTCCTCGGACAGCTTGGAGTAGGCCCGGCCGCTGGGCTGAGGCATCCGGGCGTCGGTGCCGGGCAGCGAGGTGGCGCCCAGGTGCAGCGGGCGCAGGATCCGGCGCTCGATCTCGGCGGCGTAGGAGTGGCCGGTGGCCTTCTCGACCACCATGCCGGCCAGGACGAAGTTGGTGTTGGAGTAGTGCCAGGAGGCGCCCGGCTCGAAGTCCGGGGCGTGCCGCATCGCGATGCCGACCAACTGCCGTGGTGTGTAGGTGTCGTAGCGGTGCTTGAGGAAGTCCGGGCCGAAGACCCGCTGCCCAAAGGCCTCGTCCTCCGTGTAGTTGGAGATACCGCTGGTGTGGTTGAGGAGTTGGCGCAAAGTGATCTTCGTGCCGTCGTGGCCGTTGCCCCGCACCACGCCCGGCAGCCAGTGGTCCACGGTGTCGTCCAGGCTCAGCCGGCCCTCGGCCTCGAGCTGGAGGACCACGGTGGCCACGAACGTCTTGGTGATCGACCCGATCCGGTAGCGGTCCTCGCTCCCCCGCTCGCGGCCGGTGCGCAGATCGGCGACGCCCGCGTCCCCGCGCCAGACCCGCCCCCCGTCCACGGCGGTCCCGACGACGCCGGGCACGCCGTCGCGCACGGCCGCGTCCATGGCCCGCTGGGTGGCGCCGTGGGACCGCGCGGGCGGTGCCTCCCGCGCGGAGGCCGGGGCCGCGCACACGGTGGCGGTGATCCCGGCGGCGAGGGCCACCCCGAGGGCGGCGGACCTGACTCTCCTGCTCGTACGTACCGGCATGCGCGCTCTCCCTGTCGCCCGCGGCACCTTCGGCGGCGCCGTCGGCGGACAGGACCGCGCCCCCGCCGCGAGAGTTGCCCGGCGGGGGCGGGGTTGAGCGGGTTTCGGCCGGATCGGCGGCTCAGCGGGGCGGGTTGGCGGGCGAGTAGTCGGGCGCGGACCACCGCAGCGGGCTCGCGCCCTCGGACCACACCGTGCGCTCCAGGGTGAACCGGAGCGTGCGCTCCCCCGCCGCGTACACGGTCCGGGCCGTGCCCGAGAGCTGGAGCGTGCCGCCGTGCGCCCAGTCCACGAGGAGCAGCCCGGCGCGCGGATCGGCCTCCAGGTTGCCGAGGGTGAGGAACATGGAGTTGCCGGGGTAGTCGCGCCACTCCAGCGTGGTGGGGGAGGTGACGCGGACGAAGCCGGGGTTGCCGCCCCGGTGGCTGGCGTCCACGCCGTCGGGCGCGGTCGTGGCGATGAAGAAGGTGTCGGCGGCGCGGACGAACTCCTCCTGGTCGGGGGCGAGTCGCTCGCCGCGCCGCACGGCACCGGTCCGGCCGGGCCCCTTCTCGTACGCCTCCAGCTCGCGGCGCTGGAGGTACTTGGGGCAGTTCGAGAAGACCTGCTCGGCCTCGACGGCCAGGCCGCGCGGGGTCGGGCGGGCCGCGCCGTTGAGCCGCATCCGGCGCCGGGTGCGCGGGTCGAGCGCGAGCGTGCCGACCCGGGTCCCGGTGGCGGTGAGCACCCCGGCGAGGGGGTCGGTGGCGGCCGGGCGGCCGGTCACCGAGATCTGGTGCGGCCCGGTGGCCCGGACGAAGCCGGGGCGCCCGGTGAGCAGCGAGGCCCACATCCGGCCGCCCTCGTCCGCCGCGCCGAGCACCAGCATCGGCTGGAGTTCCAGGAAGGCGGCGGCGACCGGCCGGATACCGGGCCCGATGGCTCGCCCGACGTGGTCGGCCACCTCCCGGACACCGACACGGTCCTGCACGGCCCGGGAGCCGGGGTGGTACGGGGTGGGCGCGGTCATCGGACTGTCCTCCGTTTCGAGTTCGTCTGCGGCTGGGTGGGGGGCTGGTCGCGCCCGCGCGGCGGAGCCGCAAATGTCACAGCCCCGCGCCCCTTGAAATGCCGCTCCGCGGCAATCCCCTGGGGCGCCCCGCAGGGGCGCATTCAGGGGCGCGGGGAACTGCGCGACCAGTCGGGGACGGCCCGCAGACGAAGGCCGGACCTAGAAGAAACCGCACGTGGGAGCCGCGGCGACCGGTACGGGGGCCGACTCCGCGCCCAGCGGTGCGGAGATCTCCAGGCGGATGCCGTCCGGGTCGTGGAAGAAGATGCCCCCGGAGGCCGCGCCCTCCCGGTGGGCGACGATCCCCTCGTACGCGAACTCCACGCCGTGCGCCCGCAGTTCGCTCTCGTACGCCCTCACCTCGTCGACCGTGTCGACGGCGAAGGCGAGGTGGTGCAGCCCGGCGCGGTCCGGGGCGAAGCCCTGCGCGGACTGCTGCCACAGGGTGAGCGAGAGCTGCCCCCCGCGGCCGAGGAGGGCGAAGCGGCGGCCGTCCTCCTTGCCCTCGGACAGGACCTCGAAGCCGAGGAGGTCGCGGTAGAAGGCGAGGGAGCGGTCGAGATCGGTCACATTGAGGCCGATGTGGCCGGTGCGGAACGTGCTGGTCGCCGTCATGGCGGTCCCCTTCCCGAGCGGGGCCAGTCCTTCTAACCCCTTACCTTGAGACTAGAGGTTAGGTGCAGAGGATGCAACCGGTCACGTAACCTTTAGTGGTTAGCACCGCGGCCGTACGCGGCCGTACGGCCCACGCACGGGAGGAGCCCGGGATGTCCGCGCCCGATCCGCGTCCGCTCACCGGGGAGCCCGTCTCCCTCGACCTGCTGAACACCCGCTGGATGCGCGACGGGGAGCGCCAGGACCTGCTGGCCTCGGCCGACGGGCTCGCCGTCTGGCTGGCCACCACCGGCCTGGAGGCGCGCTTCCCCGCCGAGGCGGCCGCGCTCGACCCGCTGCTGCGGACCCGGGAGGCGCTGCTGCGGGCGGTGGAGAGCCCCGGCGACCCGAGGGCCGTCGAGGACCTCGACGCGGTCCTGGAACACGGCCGCATTCGCGCCACCCTGTCCGCCGAAGGGCCGGGCGAGCGGGCGGAGTTCGCCGATCCGGCCTGGGGGCCCGCCTGGACGGCCGCGCGGGACTACCTCGACCTGCTGCGCACCGCGCCGGACCGGATCCGCTCCTGCGCCCATGACGCGTGCATCCTGCACTTCTTCGACACCTCGCGGAACGGCACCCGCCGCTGGTGCTCGATGGCCGGGTGCGGCAACCGTGCGAAGGCGTCCCGTCACTACGCCCGTACCCGCGAGGGCTGATTCGCCCCGCTTCACCCCGCCCTGCGCCCGATGACGTATGGCGGGATCCCGCCATGTCCGATTCCGGGCTCGGTCAACTCTCCACAAACAACCGTCATATAGGAAATGCTCAGCGGTCATCCGGCACCGTATTCCGGACCCTTTCTGACCATTAGGGATGCTGATGACCCCCGATTCGCCGCGCGCCATACCCGGCGCGAGACGCACGGCCCGTATAGCGGCCGCGGCAGGCCTGGTGGCCGCGCTCATCACCGCGGGCGCCGCCCCCGTCTTCGCCGCTCAGGCGGCCGACCCGACGCCCGCCCCGGTGAAGTCCACCCCGGCGAAGTCCCCGGCGGACCCGGCGGCCAAGCTGGGCGCCGCCGACGAGCAGCGGCTCGCCGAGGCGCAGGCCAAGGGCGAGAAGACCGTCACCGTGATGGTGGCGACCGCCCCCGGCGCCACCGGCGCCGTCTCGCACCAGCTCGACGCGGTCCCGGGCGCCACCGTCGGCAAGACCGACGACAAGCTCGGCTACGTCCGGGCCACCCTGCCGACCGGCTCCGCCGAGTCCGCCCTGAAGGCCGCCGCCAAGCTGCCCTCCGTCCACGGGATCGACCTCAAGCAGGAGATCCAGCTGGACGACCCGACCCCGTCGGCCGACAGCGCCAAGGGCGCCGCCGCCCCGCGCCGGTCGCTGTCGGGCTCGTACGCGGCGCCGGGCAAGGACACGCCCGCGAAGAACCCGTACAACCCGTCCTTCGAGACGGGCGCGGTCGACTTCGTCAAGCAGCACCCCAAGGCGGACGGCCGCGGCATCACCATCGGCGTCCTGGACTCCGGTGTGGACCTGGGCCACCCGGCGCTCCAGAAGACCACCACCGGCGAGCGCAAGATCGTCGACTGGGTCACCGCGACCGACCCGGTGGCCGACGCCGACGGCACCTGGCGCCGGATGAACACCGCCGTCTCGGGCCCGGAGTTCACCTACCAGGGCCGCACCTGGAAGGCCCCGGCGGGCTCGTACGACGTGAGCCTGTTCTCGGAGAAGGTCACCGCGGGCGGCGACGCCAAGGGCGACGTGAACCGCGACGGCGACACCACCGACACCTGGGGCGTGCTCTACGACCCGGTCGCCCAGACCGTCCGGGTGGACCTCAACAACAACGGTGACTTCACCGACGACGAGGCCATGAAGCCGTACAAGGACGGCTACCAGGTCGGCTACTTCGGCACCGACAACCCGGCGACCGACGTCGTCGAGCGGATGCCGTTCACCGTCGAGATCCGCAAGGACGTGAAGTACGACGCGGCCGGACACACCTCCGACTACGTCAACATCGGCATCATCGAGTCCGAGCACGGCACCCACGTGGCGGGCATCACCGCCGCCAACGGCCTGTTCGGCGGCAAGATGAGCGGCGCCGCCCCCGGCGCCAAGATCGTCTCCTCGCGGGCCTGCAACTGGTCCGGCGGCTGCACCAACATCGCGCTGACCGAGGGCATGATCGACCTGGTCACCAACCGCCACGTCGACATCGTCAACATGTCGATCGGCGGCCTGCCGGCGCTCAACGACGGCAACAACGCGCGCGCCGAGCTCTACAAGCGCCTGATCGACAGCTACGGCGTCCAGCTGGTCATCTCGGCCGGCAACTCGGGCCCCGGCGTCAACACCATCGGCGACCCGGGCCTGGCCGACCACGTCATCTCGGTCGGCGCCGCGATCTCGCAGCAGACCTGGGCGGCCAACTACGGCTCCAACGTGTCGAAGAAGTACGACATGATGCCGTTCTCCTCGCGCGGTCCGCGTGAGGACGGCGGCTTCACGCCGACCCTGTCGGCGCCGGGTGCCGCGATCAACACCACCCAGACCTGGCTGCCGGGCTCCCCGGTCAAGGAGTCGGGCTACTCGCTGCCGGCCGGCTACTCGATGCTCCAGGGCACCTCGATGGCCTCGCCGCAGGCGACGGGCGCCGCGGCCCTGCTGCTCTCGGCCGCCAAGCAGAAGCACCTGGACCTGGCCCCGGCCGACCTGCGCACCGCGCTCACCTCGACGGCCAAGCACATCAAGGGTGCCCAGGCGTACGCCGAGGGCGCGGGCCTGATCGACATCGTCGACGCCTGGGACGCGATCCGGGACGGCGCCACGGCCCACGAGTACACCGTGAAGGCGCCGGTGCGCACCGCGCTCGACTTCGCGCTGAAGACGCCGGGCTTCGGCACCGGCATCTACGACCGCGAGGGCGGCCTCAAGGCGGGCGAGAAGAAGACGTACGACGTCACGGTCACCCGCACCACGGGCCCGGACAAGGCCGTCAAGCACAAGCTGTCGTTCAAGAACAACGACGGCACCTTCAAGGTCCTGGGCAAGGACGAGATCGCGCTGGAGCTGAACACGCCGGTCACCGTCACGGTGCAGGCGCAGCCGAAGTCGGCGGGCGTGCACAGCGCCATCCTGGAGCTCGACGACAAGCGGACCAAGGGCGTGGACCAGCAGATCCTCGCCACCGTGATCGTCGCCAAGCCGCTGGCCAAGGCCGCCACCTCGGGGTTCACCTACACCGACTCGTCCTCGGTGCAGCGCAACAGCACGAAGTCGTACTTCGTGACCGTCCCGGCGGGCGCCAAGGCCCTCGAGGTCTCGATGGGCGCGCTGCGCTCGGGCAGCCAGACCCGGTTCATCGCGATCCACCCCTACGGTGTGCCGGTCGACGAGACGGGGACGCCCAACTGCTACCCCAACTACGACAACCCGGCCAACAAGTGCCGCCCCGACCTGCGCTCCTACGCGGACCCGCAGGCGGGCGTCTGGGAGATCGAGGTCGAGTCGCGGCGTACGTCGCCCTACCTGGACAACCCGTACAAGCTGGACGTGGCGGTGCTCGGTGCCACCTTCGACCCGGCCGTGAAGACCGTGCCCGAGGCGAAGATCGGCACCTCCACGCCGGTCGAGTGGAAGGTCACCAACAACTTCGCCGCCATCGACGGCAAGCTCCAGGGCGGCTCGCTGGGCTCCGCGAAGGTCGCCAAGCCGACCATCAAGGCCGGTGAGGTCCAGACGAGCACGCTGACCATCGGCGAGGGCGTGGAGCGCCTGGACGTCGCCATCGGCGGCGTCTCGGACACCGCGGCCGACCTCGACCTCACGGTCCTCAAGGACGGCGTGCAGGTCGGCTCGTCCGCGGACGGCGACTCCGAGGAGGCCGTCAGCCTGGTGAAGCCGGCCGCCGGCACCTACACCATCCAGGTCGCGGGCTACGCGGTCCCGTCCGGCTCCACCACGTACAACTACCGCGACGTGTACTACGCGCCGTCGCTCGGCGCCGTCAAGGTCGACGAGTCGAAGGTGGTCAAGCTGGCCACCGGCGCCACGGCGGCCGTCTCCGCGCAGGTCGTGGTGGCCGGCGCGGCTCCCGAGGGACGCCAGTTCTTCGGCGACGTCAAGCTGGTCAACGCGCGCGGCACCGCCGCGGGCGCCGGCAGCGCCGTGATCGAGAAGGTCACGCCGTGACCGGCTGAGTGACACACGGAGGGGCCCGGCGTTCGTGACGAACGCCGGGCCCCTTCGTACGGTCGCGTGCGGCTCAGCCCTTGAGCGAGCTCAGGTCCTGGGCGTAGGTGCCCACCGCGTGGGCGATCACGTCGACGTTGAGGTCGAAGTACTTCTTGTCGATGTTCTTCAGGGTGTCACCGGCCGCGTGGTAGTTGGCGTCGTAGGGCTGCCCGGCCGTGCCGCCCGCCTTCGCCGCCTGCTCCTCGGTCTTGAGGCCCTCGGCGCCGGTGAAGGTGCCGCCCGCCGGGATGCCCTGCTCGATGAAGGGGCCGTAGTCGGAGCGGCCGTCGAAGTCGGTGCCCCAGTGCGGGACGCGCTTCTTGTCGAGGAAGCCGTTGATCAGCCGCTCGATCTGGGCGGAGCCGGCCGGGCCGGCGCCCGCGCCCGTGTTGTCGGAGTTGTCGCCGTCATAGACGAGCTGGGCCGGGTTGGGCGAGGCGATCATGTCGAAGTTGAGGTACAGCTTGATCTGCTGCTTCTGCTTCTCCGTCAGGGACTTGACGTAGTGCTCGGAGCCCAGCAGCCCCAGCTCCTCGCCCGACCACCAGGCGAACCGCACCTTGTTGGCGAGCGGCTTGGGGTGCTTCTTGGTCTGCTTGGTCTCCTTGGCGAGCTTCAGCGCGACCTCGAGCAGACCGGCCGAGCCGGAGCCGTTGTCGTTGATGCCGGGCCCGGCCTTGACGGAGTCGAGGTGGCTGCCGAGCGCGACGACGCTGTCCGGGTCGCCGTTGCGGGTCTCGGCGACGACGTTGCGGGTCTTGTGGGCGATCGCCTCGGTGGCGACGTCCAGGGTGACGGTGACGTCGCCCTTGGCGACCTGCGCGGCCAGCGCCTCGCCGTCGGCCAGCGAGATACCGGTGGCCGGGATGTGCGCGTTGGCGGGGTCGCTCACGGTGCCGTGGACGGGGGTGGTGCCGGAGTGGTTGTAGAGGATGATCCCGGCGGCGCCCGCCTGGGCCGCGACGGCCTCCTTCTGTACGAAGGTGCAGTTGCCGCGCTTGACCAGGGCGATCTTCCCGGCGAAGGAGCCCGACGCGTAGTCGTCGAGCTCGCAGCCCGGGGTGGCGTCGACGCGGGCCGCCTTGACCTGGGCGGTGAGACCGCCGGCCGGGGACGCCTTGCTGTAGTCGAACACGGTCGTCTTCAGCTCACGCGGCTCCGGCGCCACGACCGAGAGCTTCTCGCGCAGGGTCTTCGACTCGTACACGTCGAAGTCCTGGTACGCGACGTCGTAGCCCGCCTTCTTGAGCTGGCCGTAGACGTACGCCGCCGAGGCGTCGAAGCCCGGGGTGCCGGCCGCGCGGTTGCCGCCGTTGGCGTCGGCGATCTTCTGGAACTGCTCCAGGTGGCGGTAGGCGCTCTCCCCCGACGACTGCGCCACCAGCTTCCTGGCGAGCCGCTCCGCCTGCTTCTGCGGGTCCTTGCGGTCGTGCGAGTGGGCGACGGCGGGACTGGCGGCCGCCAGGAGTACGGGGGCTGCGGCCAGGACCGCTATGGCCCGGGTGCGGCGGGATACGCGCACGGGGTTCCTCCGGAATACGGGTGCTGGTGACCGTTTATCGGCCTCGACTGGCAGGACCGTAACCGGCGAAAAGGCTGTCCGGGGGCATTCCGGCGCGGATGCAATAGAGCTGCCATGAACTCGTCACAAGTGGGAAGGGGTCTCCCGCTTAGTGGTCCGGTGGTGGTCCGGGTCGGCCGTGTGCCGTCCCACACCCCGGACAATGGATTGGACAAGTCCGCCGGGCGCCGACGCATGATGGAAGCGCCCGTGCCGTAGATGCGCCTACCTGCGCGTACAGAAGGAGTCACCGTGAGGGTCGGAATCGTCGGAGCCACCGGACAGGTCGGCGGAGTCATGCGGAGCATCCTCGCCGAGCGGAAGTTCCCGGTCGACGAGCTGCGCCTGTTCGCCTCCGCGCGCTCCGCGGGCTCCACCCTCACGTGGGAGGGCCGGGAGATCACCATCGAGGACGCCTCCACGGCCGACTACACCGGCCTGGACATCGTGCTCTTCTCGGCGGGCGGCGCGACCTCGCGCGCGCTGGCGGAGAAGGTCGCCGGGCAGGGCGCCGTGGTCATCGACAACTCCTCCGCGTGGCGGGGCGACCCCGAGGTGCCGCTGGTGGTGTCCGAGGTGAACCCCGAGGCGATCAAGGACCGGCCCAAGGGGATCATCGCCAACCCGAACTGCACCACGATGGCCGCGATGCCGGTGCTGCGGCCGCTGCACGAGGAGGCCGGGCTGACCGCGATGGTCGCCACCACCTACCAGGCCGTGTCGGGCTCGGGTCTCGCGGGCGTGGCGGAGCTGCACACCCAGGCGTGCGCGGTGGCCGAGACGGCGGACCAGCTGGCCTTCGACGGGGAGTCGGTGGCGTTCCCGGAGCCGGGCGTCTACAAGCGGCCGATCGCCTTCAACGTGCTGCCGCTCGCCGGGTCGATCGTGGACGACGGGTCCTTCGAGACGGACGAGGAGCAGAAGCTGCGCAACGAGTCGCGCAAGATCCTGGGCATTCCGGGGCTGAAGGTCTCCGGCACGTGCGTCCGGGTGCCGGTCTTCTCCGGCCACTCGCTCCAGGTGAACGCGCGGTTCGAGCGGGCGATCGGGGTGGAGCGGGCGTACGAGCTGCTCGCCTCGGCGCCGGGGGTGGAGCTGTCGGAGATTCCTACTCCGCTTCAGGCCGCGGGGCGGGACGCGTCGTATGTGGGCCGGATTCGGGTGGACGAGACCGTGGAGCACGGGCTCGCGCTGTTCCTGTCCAACGACAACCTTCGTAAGGGGGCGGCGTTGAACGCGGTGCAGATTGCTGAGCTGGTGGCGGCGGAGCTGCGCGCCTGACGGGCTGTCTTTGCCCCACCCCGCCCCTTCCCTCAACCCTCCGGGGGTGGGAGGGGGCGGAGGTGTTCTCCCGGGGGCTGCGCCCCCGGACCCCTGAGCGGGGCTGCGCCCCTGAAAACCCTCGTCCGTCTGCGGGCCGGTGACCGGTTGCTCGCGCAGTTCCCCGCGCCCCTGAAAAGCCCCGTTCGTCTGCGAGTCGTGGCCGCTTCTCGCGCAGTTCCCCGCGCCCCTAAAGGCCTCGTGGCTGAGCTGGCTTCTCCGGCTGCAGCCGACTGCCTAAGGGGCGCGGGGAACTGCGCGGCCAGCCACCCACCCAGCCGCAGACAAAGGCCGGGCCTCAAGCTCGTCGCACCTCGTAGAGGAAGCAGCCGTACTCCACGGCCCGGACGTGGAGCAGTGCTACCGCCGGGTCCGCGAAGGCCTCCGCGAAGGCCGATTCGTACGCGGGGGTGGCGTCCTCCGGGATCACCAGGAGGCGGCCACCCACGATGTGGCCCTCCGCGTCGTAGCGCCGCACCGTCCGCAGCGCCCCCGCGTGCGCGAACGGGTAGCTGTCCAAGGCCCGCGGGCCGTCGCAGGCCGCGTGGATGAACACCGGGCCCTGCTCGTCGTACGCCCCCGGCTTCGCCCACGTCCGCGCCGCCCACCGCCGCAGCGGCGCGTACGAGACGAGCGCGATGCGCTCGCCCGGCGCGCTCAGGCGCAGACAGCAACGCAGCGGCGCGCCGCCCTCCTCGTCGATGAAGGGCTCGCACGGGCGCCCGGCGTCGTCCGAGACGCGGAGCTGGTCGAGCGCGGCGGGCGAGATCGCCAGGGCGGTGTACGCGAGGGACTGTGTCGTCTGGGTCATGACTCCAGGCTGCCGGGCCGCCCCGCCCGCCACCGGCGGAATTCGGACCTGGAGGCCGCCGGGCAAAAGCCCTGTACGTGCCGGGGACGTCTCGTGCAAGGATGGCCGGAACCGTCACGATCTGATGGATCTAGCTGAAGTTTCTGAAGGAGATGGCCGGGTGCCTGGCACGAATCTGACCCGTGAAGAGGCCCAGCGGCGCGCGGAGCTGCTGAGCGTCGACTCGTACGCGATCGAGCTCGATCTGAGCGGCGCGCAGCAGGGCGGGACCTACAGGTCCGTGACCACCGTACGCTTCGAGGCCGCCGAGGCCGGGGCGCAGACGTTCATCGACCTCGTCGCGCCCACCGTGCACGAGGTGGTGCTCAACGGCACCGCGCTCGACCCGGCCGCCGTCTTCGCCGACTCGCGCATCGCGCTCGCCGGCCTCCAGGCGGGCCCGAACGAGCTGAAGGTCGTCGCGGACTGCGCGTACACCAACACGGGCGAGGGTCTGCACCGCTTCGTCGACCCGGTCGACGACCAGGCGTACCTGTACACCCAGTTCGAGGTCCCGGACGCGCGCCGCGTCTTCGCCTCCTTCGAGCAGCCGGACCTGAAGGCGACCTTCCAGTTCACCGTGAAGGCCCCTTCGGGCTGGACCGTGATCTCGAACTCGCCGACCCCGGAGCCCGTGGACGACGTGTGGGTCTTCGAGCCCACCCCCCGGATCTCCAGCTACATCACGGCCCTGATCGTCGGCCCGTACCACAGCGTCCACTCCTCGTACGAGAAGGACGGGCAGTCGGTGCCGCTGGGCATCTACTGCCGTCCCTCGCTCGCCGAGTTCCTCGACGCGGACGAGATCTTCGACGTGACCCGGCAGGGCTTCGACTGGTTCCAGGAGAAGTTCGACTACGACTACCCGTTCGCCAAGTACGACCAGCTCTTCGTGCCGGAGTTCAACGCGGGCGCGATGGAGAACGCGGGTGCGGTGACCATCCGCGACCAGTACGTGTTCCGGTCCAAGGTGACCGACGCCGCGTACGAGGTGCGCGCCGAGACCATCCTGCACGAGCTCGCCCACATGTGGTTCGGCGACCTCGTCACCATGGAGTGGTGGAACGACCTGTGGCTGAACGAGTCGTTCGCCACCTACACCTCGATCGCCTGCCAGGCGTACGCCGAGGGCTCGAAGTGGCCGCACGCCTGGACCACGTTCGCCAACTCCATGAAGACCTGGGCGTACCGGCAGGACCAGCTGCCGTCCACGCACCCGATCATGGCGGACATCCGCGACCTCGACGACGTGCTCGTCAACTTCGACGGCATCACGTACGCCAAGGGCGCCTCGGTGCTCAAGCAGCTCGTCGCGTACGTCGGCATGGACGAGTTCTTCCAGGGCGTGCAGGCGTACTTCAAGGCGCACGCCTTCGGCAACACGCGCCTGTCCGACCTGCTCGGCGCGCTGGAGAAGACCTCCGGCCGCGATCTGAGGACCTGGTCGAAGGCGTGGCTGGAGACGGCCGGGATCAACGTCCTGCGCCCGGAGATCGAGGTCGACGGCGAGGGTGTCATCACCTCCTTCACCGTCCTCCAGGAGGCCCCGGCGCTGCCCGCCGGCGCCCAGGGCGAGCCCACCCTGCGCCCGCACCGGATCGCGATCGGCTTCTACGAGCTGAACGAGACGGGCAAGCTGGTCCGCACCGAGCGCATCGAGCTGGACGTGGACGGCGCGCGCACGGCCGTCGAGCTCCCGGCGGGCACCCGCCGCCCGGCCGTCGTCCTGCTCAACGACGACGACCTCTCGTACGCGAAGGTGCGTCTGGACGAGGAGTCCCTGAAGGTCGTCACCGCGCACCTCGGCGACTTCGCCGAGTCGCTGCCGCGCGCGCTGTGCTGGGCCTCGGCCTGGGACATGACCCGCGACGGCGAGCTGGCCACCCGCGACTACCTGGCGCTGGTCCTCTCGGGCATCGCCAAGGAGTCCGACATCGGCGTGGTGCAGTCGCTGCACCGCCAGGTCAAGCTCGCCCTCGAGCTGTACGCGGCGCCGGAGTGGCGCGAGACGGGCCTGGCCCGCTGGACCGAGGCGTCCCTCGAGCAGCTGCGCGCGGCGGCTCCGGGCAGCGACCACCAGCTGGCGTGGGCGCGGGCGTACGCGGCCACGGCCCGTACCGGCGAGCAGCTCGACCTGCTCCAGGGGCTGCTCGACGGCACCGAGGCGGTGGACGGCCTGGCCGTCGACACCGAGCTGCGCTGGGCGTTCGTGGAGCGCCTCGCGGCGACGGGCCGACTGGACGAGAAGGCGATCGCGGCGGAGCTGGAGCGCGACCGTACGGCCGCGGGCGAGCGCCACGCGGCCACCGCCCGGGCCGCCCGCCCCACCGCCGAGGCCAAGGCCGAGGCGTGGGCGTCGGTGGTCGAGGGGGACACGCTGCCGAACGCGGTGCAGGAGGCGGTGATCGGCGGGTTCGTCCAGGTCGACCAGCGTGAGCTGCTCGCTCCGTACACGGAGAAGTTCTTCGCGGCGGTGAAGGGCGTGTGGGAGTCGCGGTCCCACGAGATCGCGCAGCAGATCGCCACGGGGCTCTACCCCTCGCTCCAGGTGTCGCAGGCGACGCTCGACACGACGGACGCGTGGCTGGCCTCGGCGGCGCCGAACGCGGCCCTTCGCCGGCTGATCTCGGAGTCCCGGGCGGGGGTTGAGCGGGCGCTGCGGGCGCAGGAGGCGGACGCGGCGGCGTCGTCGTAACGGGTGCATTGCCCCCACCCCGCCCCTTCCCTAAAGCCCTGGGCGGGCGGCCGGGTGGGGGGGCTCCGCCAGCCCCCCGGGCGGGGCCTACGGCCCCAGCACCCCGCTACACGTTCACCTGCGGACCGGTGGGGGGCTGGTCGCGCAGTTCCCCGCGCCCCTTAGGTAGTCGGCCGCAGCCGGAGAACCCAGCTCAGCCACCCGGCTTCTAGGGGCGCGGGGAACTGCGCGAGCAACCCTCCACGGGCCGCAGGCGAACGCGCAGCGGGGTGCAGCCCGGCCCGGGGGCGTCCCCCGGAGGGTTCAGGGAAGGGGCGGGGTGGGGGAGAGCCCGCGCAGCGCCGAGAGCAACCGGTCCACCCCCGGCGCCCCCTCCGCCCCCCGCCGCACCGCCGCCACCACATGCCGATACGGCCGCCGCTCCGCACCGAGCTCCCGCATCACCACCCCCTCCCGCGACACCGCAGCCATCCGCGGCACCAGGGCGACGCCCATCCCCGCCTCCACCATCGCCAGAATCGCCGTCCACCCCGCCGCGCTGTGCGCCTGCTCCGGTACGAACCCCGCCGCCTCGCACGCCGCCGTCGTGATCTGGGACCACGGGCCGCTGCCGCCGAAGATCCAGGGCTCGGCCGCGAGGTCGGCGAGGCGCAGGTCCGGCTCGGCGGCGAGCGGGTGGCCGGTGGGCAGGGCCACGTCCAACGGGTCGGCAAGCAGCGGCACCACCGTGAAGCGGGGGTCACGGGCGCTCGGGGCGTGCGCCGCCAGCGACAGGGCCACCTCCACCACCCCGGCCGACAGCAGCTCGTACGCCTCCGCCGCCTCCGCCTCCCGCACCCGCACCTCCAGGCCGGGGTGGCTGCGCCGCAGCCGCAGGACGGCCGGGACCACCAGCGCGGGCACGGCCGTGGAGAACGCCCCCACCCGCACCACGCCCGCCTCGCCCCGCAAATACCCGGCCAACTCCGCGTCCGCCCGCTCCAGTTGGGCGAAGACCGCCTCGGCGTGGCGCAGGACCAGATGGGCTGCGTCGGTGAGCCGGACCCGGCGGCCGTCCGCCTCCAGGAGGGTCACCCCGAGCCGCTTCGCCAGGTTGGTCAGCTGCTGCGAGACCGCCGAGGGCGTCATCAGCAGCGCCTCGGCGGTCGCGGTCACGGTCCCCCGGTCGCGCAGGGTCCGCAGGATGTGGAGCTTCTTGATGTCCCAGTCGTACGCCCTGGCGGACGGGTTCCCCCCAGGCCCCCCGGTCCCCCCGGGCTCCCCGCACTCCCCGCGCCCGCCCTGATCCTTCGTGCTCATGGGCCTCAATCTAGCCACGCGCCCTACCGGCGCGACCCCACCACCACCCCGCCCAGGATCAGCCCCATCGACACCAGTCCCGCCACCCCCGTCGCCTCGCCCAGCAGCGCGTACGAGAGCAGGGCCACGCACACCGGCTGGAGGTAGTAGACGACGCCCGCGCGGGCCGCCCCGATCAGGGCGATCGCCTTGTTCCAGGCGAAGAAGGCGACCGCGGAGGAGAGGACACCCACGTACACCAGCGGCCCGACCGTCCCCGGCGTCGCCGCGAAGCCGCCCTGCGCCGCGAGGCTCACCCCGTACACCGGCGCCAGCATCAGCGCACCCAGCGCGAACGTGGTGAACAGGAAGGCGAGGCCGCCGAGTCCGGCGGGGCGGCGGCGCAGCAGGGCGCTGTACGAGGCGAAGGAGACGGCGGCGGCGACCATCCACAGGTCCCCGGCTGCGAAGTCCGGCACGAGCGAGCCCTTGCTCATCAGGAGCAGCACCCCGGCGCAGGCGACCAGCATCCCGGTGGTGCGCCGCGCCCCGAGCCGGGCGCCGCCGAGCCGCTCGTACACCGCCATCAGCACCGGCGACGCCGCCATGATCATGCCCATGTTGCCCGCCGAGGTGGAGAGTCCGGCCTGGTTGACGAGGGTGTTGTAGACCGTGACGCCCAGCAGCGCGGCCAGCAGGACGAAGCCGAAGTGGCGGCGGATCAGGGCGCGTTGGCGCCAGGTCTCACGGGCCGCGAAGGGCGCCACCGCCACCAAGGCGATGACCCAGCGCCAGAACGCGGCCTGGACGGGGGGCACCGAGTCGTGCAGGGCCCGGGAGGCGACGAAGCTGCCGGACCAGACGAGGGTCGCGACGCCCGCGAGGGCGAGTCCGGGGCCTGTGGCCCGGCTCGCCCTCGCGTGGGTTCGGGTGGTGCGGTCTCGCTCCAGGACTGCCACGGCGGTCGCTGCTCCTTCGACGGTTCGGCGGGTGGGTGCCGGACTACCGTCGCACCGCCGCAACCATCACGTCCATCGAATCCTTTTGAGCAATCCGTTCAGTGGAAGTGAACGTTCCGGCCGCCGCCTCCAGCTCCAGCTCCAGCTCCGGCTGCGGCTCCAGCTCCCGCTCCCGCTTCGCCGCCCGCCCCCTCGGCACGTACTGGCCCGCCAACGTCGCCCCGAAGGCGATCGTCATGCCCGCCAGCTGCACCGGGGTGAGCGCCTGGCCGAGCGCGGCCCAGCCGATGACGGCGGCGGTCAGCGGCGACAGCGGGCCGAGGAAGGTGACCGAGGTGGCGGTCAGCCGGCCGATGCCGCGGAACCAGAGCCAGTAGGCGACGGCGGTGTTGACCAGGGCGAGGTAGAGGTAGCCCGCGAGGTTGCGGCCGTCCAGCGCGGGCGGCGCGCCCTCCACCAGGAAGGCGACCGGGGCGATGAGCAGCCCGCCGGCGGTGAGCTGCCAGCCGGTGAGCACCAGCGGGCCGACCCCCTCGGGGCGCCCCCACCGCTTGGTGAAGACGGTTCCGGCGGCCATCGCCACGGACGAGGCGACACCGGCCACGACGCCGACCGCGTCCAGCGCCCCCGTCGCCTTCAGGACGACCAGGCTGACCCCGAGGGCCGCCGCTATCCCGGTGAGCAGCGTCCGCAGCGACGGCCGCTCCCCCAGGAAGACCGCGGCGAGCCCGGCCACCCACAGCGGCCCGAGCGAGCCGATCACCGCGGCCATGCCGCCGGGGAGGCGGTAGGCGGCGAGGAAGAGGAGCGGGAAGAAGGCCCCGATGTTGAGGGCTCCGAGGACCAGCGCCTTCCACCACCACTCACCCCGTGGCAGCCGCCGGGTGGCGAGCATCAGCGCGAGGCCGGCGGGCAGCGCCCGCATCATGCCCGTGAACAGCGGCCGGTCGGCGGGGAGGAACTCGGTGGTCACCGCGTACGTGGAGCCCCAGGAGATGGGGGCGAGGGCGGTGAGGGCGACGGTGGCGATGCGGCTCTGGGTTCGCTTCATGGTGAGTAGCTTACTCCTAAGCTACTTTTCGTCAAGCAACTTTCTTGCGTCCGTTCCAATCGGCTCGGATACTGGTCCCATGACTGCGAACCCCGCCCCCCGTGACCCCGTCGACGCCATCACCGCGCAGTGGGCGGCGGTCCGCCCCGACCTCGACACCGTTCCGATGGCCGTCTACGGGCGCATCTACCGCATCTCCAAGGCCATGGGCGACCGGATCGAGAAGGAGTACCGGCGCTTCGGGATCTCGCGCGGCGAGTTCGACGTGCTGGCGACCCTGCGCCGCTCCGGCGAGCCGTACACGCTCTCGCCGCGCCAGCTCTCGGCGACCACGATGCTCACCACCGGCGGGATGACCGGGCGCCTGGACAAGCTGGAGAAGGCCGGGCTGCTCAGCCGCAGCCCGGACCCGAACGACCGGCGCGGGCTGCGCGTCACCCTCTCCGAGAAGGGCCGGGAGATCGTCGACGAGTCGGTGACGGCCGGTCTGGAGATGCAGCACGAGGTGCTGGACGGAGTGCTCGACGCGGCGGAGGCCGAGCAGCTCAACGCGCTGCTGCGCAAGCTGCTCTCGGCGCACTGAGGCCGTCGGCGGCGAAAAACGGAAAGGCGCCTGGCGGTACGAGTGGGACTCGTACCGCCAGGCGCCTCAGCGCGCGTGAAGCGTGGTCGGTCAGGCCTTCTTCGACTTGTCGAGGACCATGACCAGACCGGCGATGACCGCGAACAGCGCGATGGGCGCGATCACGTACAGGCCGATCGTGTCGAACACGCTCAGGCCGGAGCCCGGGTCGTCGCCGTCGTCGCGGGTGACCGCGAGGGCGGGGGCCGACATGAGCAGCATCATCAGCGTCGTACCGGCTGCCACGGCGCCGGCGCGCAGGGTGTTCTTCTTGTCCACAGTGCAAAAGTAGCGAACGCCTAAGTGGGGCGCGCGCCCGGGGGTGCCGTATGAGTCCGCACGCCCGGTGCCGGGGTGCCGGGGGCGGGCCCGAACACCCGCATGAGGCCGTGCAGCCGGGGCGAGGCGACCACGTCCTCCAGGGCGAGCGGGCGGCCGTCGGGGCCGGCCACCGGCAGGCGCCAGTTGGGGTACTGGTCCCAGGTGCCCGGCAGGTTCTGCGGCCGGCGGTCGCCCACCGCGTCCGGCAGCCACACCCCGACCATCCGGGCCGGGGTGCGCAGCAGGAAGCGGTAGACCGCCCGCACCGCGCCCTCCTCGCCCCGGGCGCCCTCGGGCAGCAGCCCCAGCCGGGCCAGATACGCCAGCCACTCCCCCACCTCGGCCGCGTCCTCGGCCTGCTCCTCGGCGAGCGGGCGGGTGAGCAGCCCCAGGCGGTGGCGCAGCCCGACGTGCTCGCCGGTGAGCCGGGCGGCGGTGGAGGGCAGGTCGTGGGTGGTGGCGGTGGCCACACAGGCCGCGCGCCAGTCGGCCGGGGGCAGCGGGCGTCCGGTGCCCTCCCAGTCGCGCTCGAACCAGAGCACCGAGGTGCCCAGCACCCCGCGCCGGCTCAGCGCCTCCCGCACCCCGGGCTCGACCGTGCCCAGGTCCTCCCCTATGACCACCGCGCCCGCCCGGTGGGCCTCCAGGACGAGCACGGCGAGCATCGCCTCGGCGTCGTAGCGCACATAGGTGCCCGCGGTCGGCTCCTGGCCCTCGGGCACCCACCACAGCCGGAACAGGCCCATCACGTGGTCGATGCGCAGGGCCCCCGCGTGCCGCAGCAGATTGCGCAGCAGGCCCCGGTAGGGGGCGTAGCCGGACGCGGCGAGGACGTCGGGGCGCCAGGGCGGCAGGCCCCAGTCCTGGCCGCGTGCGTTGAAGGCGTCGGGGGGCGCGCCCACCGACATGCCCTGGGCGAAGGTGCGCTGCTGGGCCCAGGCGTCGGCGCCGCCCGGGTGCACCCCGACGGCGAGGTCGTGGACGAGGCCGACCGCCATCCCGGCGTCCCTGGCGGCCCGCTGGGCGGCGGCGAGCTGGGTGTCGGTGAGCCAGGCGAGCCGGGTGTGGAAGTCGACGCGGTCGATGAGCTCGCGCCGGGCGCGGGCGGTGGCGGCCGAGCGGGGGTCGCGCAGCGCGCCCGGCCAGCGGGTCCAGTCCGAGCCGTACCGCTCGGCGAGCGCGCACCAGGTGGCGTGGTCCTCCAGCGCCTGGCCCTGGTGGGCCAGGTAGTCGCAGTACGCGGCGCGCCGCCCGGGCGCCAGCGGCACCCCGTGCAGGGCTTCGAGGGCCTCGCGCTTGAGCGCCCACACCGCGTCCCGGTCGATCAGCTCGCCGTCGTCGAGCACCGAGCGCCGCAGCGCGTCCGCCGCCTTCAGCAGCTCGTCGAGCCGCTTGCGCTCGGTGACGTAGGCGTACTCGGGAACGTCCTCGATCCGCAGGTGTACGGGGTCGGGGAAGCGGCGCGAGGAGGGGCGGTAGGGGGACGGGTCGGTGGGGGTGCCGGGGACGGCCGCGTGCAGCGGGTTGACCTGGAGGAACCCGGCGCCGACGGCCCGCCCGGCCCAGCCGGCGAGCTCGGCGAGGTCCGCGAGGTCGCCCATGCCCCAGGAGCGGGCCGACAGCAGCGAGTAGAGCTGCACCAGGAACCCGTGGGTGCGGGCGGGGGGTTGGGGGGTGCGCTCGGGGGCGACGACGAGGGTGGCGGCGGCCGTGCGGCCGTCGGGGGTGCGGGCGGTGGCCCGGTGGACGCCGAGCGGCAGGGCGGGCCAGGGCGCGTCCGCCTTCTTCGCCCCCGGCGCCGTCCAGTCGGCCTCCCCGCCGTCCTCCGTCTCGACCCGGACGCGGGTGCCGGGCGGCAGGGCGGCGAACGGCGGGGGCGGGGCCGGGTCCGGGTCGTGCCAGTGGACGACGGTCGGCGGCAACAGCCGTTCGGCGGCGGCCCGTTCGGCGGCGGCGAGGGACGCGCCCACCGCCTCGGGGGTCGCCGCGTCGACGCCCAGCGCCGCGAGGACGGCGACGACCGTGGCCTCCGGGACCGGGATGGTGCGGTCGGCCGACGGGGCGTAGGAGGTGGCGACGCCGTGCAGGGCGGCGAGCCGGGCGAGGGTCATGGCGTCAGGCTCCGGCTGGCGCGGCCACCGGGGTCGGTTCGCTGGTCAGGGGCGCCGCCTCGGTCAGGGGCGGCTCGCTGGTCAGCGGTTCGGCGTCGGCCAGCGGAGGTTCGCTGGTCAGGGGCTGTTCGAGGGCGGAGACGGCCACGGGGGGCTCCACGAGGATCGGCAACGGGGGACACAGCAGCCCTACCCCGTGGGCGGGCTCCCAGACGTACAACGTGGGGCAAGTCGCGCTCGTCACCGCCTCGATGTGACCCAGGTCACCGGAACGGGCAATTCCGGCACAACAGTCACGCGCGTTGACACGTTTGGCGTGGGGGTGGTGGGCTCGGGTCCGGTTGCGGTGTTCCCCGCGCCCCACGGGGGCGCTCCAGCGCATCGGGGTCACAAGTCCCCGCCCAGGCGAGGAGATGGCGTGCAGGTCGGGCGTGGCAAGCGGGTGGCCGCCGTCGCGGCCGCCGTCGTCGGCGGGCTGCTCGGTGCGGCGCCCGGCGCCCTCGCGGCTCCCGTGGAGCCCGCGGCCCCCGAACCGCCCTCCGCCACCGGCGCGTCGGAGGTACGGGACGACACCCCGGCCGTCTGGCCCCGGCCGCAGTCCGTCAAGCGGGCGGGACCGGGGCTGCGCCTGGGCTCCGAGGCCGTGCTGATCGCCGACCCGGACGCCGACCCGTACGCGGTGGCAGCGCTCGGGGACGTACTGGACCGGGCCGGAGTCACCACCCTGCACTACGGACTGAAGGGCGCCGGGCCGGTGTTCCGGGTCGGCGGGAGCGGCGCGCAGGACGCGCTGCGCGCCCTGCGGATGGCCGAGCGCGGCGATCTGCCGCCGGGCGGCTACCGGATCGGGGCCGGCCGGGTCGGCGGGCGGGACACGGTCGCGCTCGACGGGGTCGGCGAGGACGGGCTGTTCCACGCCGTGCAGACGCTGCGTCAGCTCCTGGGGCAGGACCGGCGGGGCGGGGCCACCGTGCCGGGCGTACGGGTGCGCGACTGGCCCGCCACCGCCGTGCGCGGCACGACGGAAGGTTTCTACGGGCAGCCCTGGACCCGTGAACAGCGCCTGGAGCAGCTCGACTTCATGGGGCGCACCAAGCAGAACCGCTACCTCTACGCGCCCGGCGACGACCCGTACCGCCTGGCCCGCTGGCGCGACCCCTACCCGGCCGCCCAGCGCGCCGACTTCCGGGCGATCGCCGCCCGCGCCGCCGCCAACCACGTCGCCCTCGCCTGGGCCGTGGCGCCCGGCCAGGAGATGTGCCTGTCCTCCGACAAGGACCTCAAGGCGCTGCTGCGCAAGCTCGACTCGATGTGGGCGCTGGGCATACGCGCCTTCCAGCTCCAGTTCCAGGACGTCAGCTACAGCGAGTGGCACTGCGGGCAGGACGCGCACACCTTCGGGCGCGGGCCGGCCGCCGCGGCCCGCGCCCACGCGCGCGTGGCGAACGCCGTCGCCGCGCATCTGGCCGAGCGCCACCCGGGCGCACCGCCGCTGTCGCTGATGCCGACCGAGTACTACCAGGAGGGCGCCACCACCTACCGGGGCGCGCTCGCGGACGGGCTCGACGCGCGCGTACAGGTCGCCTGGACGGGCGTCGGGGTGGTGCCGCGCACCATCACCGGACGGGAACTGGCGGGCGCCCGGGCCGCGTTCGGGCATCCGCTGGTGACGATGGACAACTACCCGGTGAACGACTGGGCGCCCGGCCGGATCTTCCTCGGCCCCTACACGGGCCGCGAGCCCGCCGTCGCCACCGGCTCGGCCGCGCTGCTCGCCAACGCGATGGCGCAGGCCTCGGCCTCCCGCATCCCGCTGTTCACGGCCGCCGACTACGCCTGGAACCCGCAGGGTTACGAGCCGGAGGAGTCCTGGCGGGCGGCGATCGCGGACCTCGCGGGCGGCGACGCGCGGCTCGGCGAGGCGCTGACGGCGCTGGCGGGCAACGACTCCTCCTCGGTGCTGAGCAAGGCCGAGTCGGCGTATCTGCGCCCGCTGCTCGACGCGTTCTGGAGCTCGCGCGGCGGGGCGGACGCGCCGGTGCGGGACAGGGCGGCGGCGCGGCTGCGGGCGGCGTTCACGGTGATGCGGCAGACGCCCGCGCGGCTCGCGGGCAGCGGCGCGCTCGCCGACGAGGTACGGCCCTGGGCCGACCGGCTGGCCCGCTACGGCCGGGCCGGGGAGACGGCCGTCGACATGCTCCAGGCGCAGGCGCACGGCGACGGCGCGGCCGCCTGGCGGGCCACGCTCGCCCTGGAGCCGCTGCGCCGGGCCGCCGCGACCGGCTCGGTCACCATCGGCAAGGGCGTCCTGGACGCGTTCCTGGCCCGGGCGGCGCAGGCGTCGGCCACCTGGACGGGCGCGGACCGGCCGCCCGGCGGCATCACCCTCTCGCCGGACGCGTACACCGTGCGCCTGGACCGGGTCCGCCCGGTGGAGGCGGTCACGGTGATGGACGACTCCGGCGCCGGGCAGAGCCCGTTGGTCGGCCCCGGCTCGGGGCCGCCCGCCTGGGCCACGGCGGGCGCGCCGCCGGCGCCGGACACCGCGTGGGGCCCGGGGCCCGGGCCCGGCCGGGTGCCCTGGGCCGAGGGCGGGGCGCTGGTGCAGGTGCATCTGCCCGGGGTGGGCTGGCGCAGCCTCGGGCCGCTGTCGCCGGACGGCTGGACACAGAGCGCCGCGCGGGGCGTGCGCGCCGACGCGGTGCGGGTGACCGGACCGACCGCCTCCGTGCGGTCCGTACGGCATCTGGTCCCGTGGTTCGCGGACGAGCCCAGGGCCCGTCTGGAGCTGGCCAGGGACCAGACCGACGCCGAGATCGGCGGGAAGCCGCAGGTGGTGACGGCCGTGCTGACGTCGACCCGGCCCGCGGACGTCCGGGGCGCGCTGAGCGCGAAGGCCCCGCGGGGCCTGACCGTCAGGGTCCCCGGCGGCCCGCTCACGGTCCCGCGCGGCACGGCGGCGAGCGTGCCGGTGGAGGTGGCGGTGGCGCCGGGCACCCCGGCGGGCCAGTACCGGGTGCCGGTGGTCTTCTCCGGGCAGGAGCGCGTCCTGACCGTACGGGCCCATCCGCGCACGGCCGGTCCCGATCTGATCGCCGGGGCCGCGGCCTCCTCGTCGGGCGACGAGACGCCCGCGTTCCCGGCGCGCGCGGCCGCCGACGGCGACCCGTCGACCCGCTGGTCCTCCCCGGCGCAGGACAACGCCTGGTGGCAGGCGGAGCTGGCGGCCCCGAGCCGGGTCGGTCTGGTGGTGCTGACCTGGCAGGACGCCTATGCGAGCGGCTACACCGTGCAGGTCTCGCCGGACGGCCGCACCTGGCGCACGGCGGCGACCGTACGGGAGGGGAGGGGCGGCCGGGAGGCGGTGCGGATGGACGCGCGCGACGTCCGCTTCATCCGGGTGCAGGGAGTGACGCGGGCGACCCCGTACGGCTACTCGCTGTGGTCGGTGGAGGCGTACGGCGTGGCGCCGTAGGGCTTTCGCGGGCGGGCCCGGACACGCCGGAGCCGGGGACCGGCGGACCGGTCCCCAGGGACGACGAAGGCCCGGTCTCAGGCTGAGATGCCGTCGATCCGGGCCAGGGCGTCGTCCGCGCCGAACGGTTGGAGGTACGGGAGCCAGCGTGGGTCCCGGTGCCCCGTGCCGATGATGCGCCAGGCCAGACCGCTGGGCGGGGCGGGCTGGTGGCGCAGCCGCCAGCCGAGCTCCAGCAGGTGCCGGTCGGCCTTGACGTGGTTGCAGCGGCGGCAGGCCGCCACCACGTTGTCCCAGACGTGCTGACCGCCGCGGCTGCGCGGGATCACGTGGTCGACGCTGGTTGCGACGCCACCGCAGTACATACAGCGCCCGCCGTCCCGCGCGAAGAGCGCACGGCGGGTCAGCGGAACGGGCCCCCGGTAGGGGACCCGTACGAATCTCTTCAGCCGGACCACGCTGGGAGCGGGGACGATCCGGGTCGCGCTGTGCATGAAGGCGCCGGATTCCTCTAGGCAGACTGCCTTGTTTTCGAGCACGAGGACGAGCGCGCGGCGGAGCGGTACGACGCCGAGGGGCTCGTACGACGCGTTGAGGACCAGGACGTGCGGCACGGTGGATGCCTCCTTGTACGCCGGCGGCGCGTGGCTCGCGCCGGGACGATCTGCCTTCAGTCTCTCCTCATGGCTGGTCGAAGCGCCACCACGTCCGGGTAACGGCCTTGGAGTGTTTTCGACCACACTCCCCTACATCCCCGGGCCGGGCTCGTCTCTCCCTCGAACACGGCACCGAAGCACACGGGTTGCCCCGTTAGTGTGGTTGGCCTGCCCTCGCACTGTCGGCAGCGCAAGTCCTGGAGGTTCCCGCCGTGCACTGGCCCGCCGTACTGGCCGCCGGATCCCCGTCCGATCCCACCGGTCCGACGACCGCCCCGGTCACCCTCGACGACGCCCAGAAGCAGGCCACGGAGGCCGCGGGCTGGGTCGAGGAGAACTGGTCCACCTGGCTCGCCATCGGGCTGCGGATCCTGCTCATCCTGATCATCGCCTCGGTGCTGCGGGTGCTGGTGCGCCGGGCCCTGACCAAGCTGATCGACCGGATGAACCGCAGCGCCCAGGCGGTGGAGGGCACCGCGCTCGGCGGCCTCCTGGTCAACGCCGAGCGCCGCCGCCAGCGCTCGGAGGCCATCGGCTCGGTGCTGCGCTCGGTGGCGTCCTTCCTGATCCTGGGCACGGCGGCCCTGATGATCCTGGGCGTCCTCAACATCAACCTGGCGCCGCTGCTCGCCTCGGCGGGTGTGGCGGGTGTGGCCATCGGTTTCGGCGCGCGCAACCTCGTCACGGACTTCCTCTCCGGTGTCTTCATGATTCTGGAGGACCAGTACGGGGTCGGCGACTCGATCGACGCGGGCGTGGCCTCCGGCGAGGTGGTCGAGGTCGGGCTGCGCGTGACGAAGCTGCGCGGCGACAACGGCGAGATCTGGTACGTGCGCAACGGCGAGATCAAGCGCATAGGCAACCTCAGCCAGGGCTGGGCCACGGCGGCCGTCGACGTCCAGGTCCGCCCCACGGAGGACCTGGACCGGGTCCGCGCGGCGATCACGGAGGCGGCCGAGTCCATGGCCAAGGACGAGCCCTGGAACGAGCGCCTGTGGGGCCCGGTCGAGGTCCTGGGCCTCAACGAGGTCCTGCTCGACTCGATGGTGATCCGCGTCTCGGCGAAGACGATGCCGGGCAAGGCGCTGGGTGTGGAGCGGGAGCTGCGCTGGCGGATCAAGAAGGCGCTGGACGCGGCGGGCATCCGCATAGTGGGCGGCGCCCCGCTCCCGCCCGAGGACCCGACCCCGGACCCCTCGGCGGCGGTGGCCGCGCCCTCGGCCCTCAACAACCCGACTTCTCCTCAGTCGCTGGCCACTGCGCCGATCCCTCCGGGGGGACTGGCGAAGTAGTCGTTGGGCTGCCGGCTCGTCGTGGCTGGTCGCGCAGTTCCCCGCGCCCCTGAGGGGCGCGGGTCGGCCCCGGTGCTCAGTGCGCCGGGGCCGTCGTGCGTCACGTAACGCTTTGGTAGACCCCCGGGCCCACACCATTGACGCCCCGGTGAACGCCCCCTACCTTCACTGCATCCGATAGGAAACTTTCCTAACAGTGACGCGAAGGGCAGGTGCAGCCGTCGTGGCCGGTACTACCCCCGGAACGCCGCGCGTACTCCGCGCCATGAACGACCGTGCCGCCCTCGATCTGCTCCTGGAGCACGGGCCGCTGTCCCGTACCCGGATCGGGAAGCTCACCGGGCTGTCCAAGCCGACCGCATCCCAGCTGCTCGCCCGGCTGGAGGCGGCGGGGCTCGTCGTCGCCACCGGGACCACCGAGGGGCGGCCGGGGCCCAACGCGCAGCTGTACGCGGTCAACGCGCGGGCCGCGCACGTCGCGGGTCTCGACGTCACCCCGGAGCGGATCCGCGCCGCCGTCGCCGACATCGCCGGGGACGTGGTCGGGGAGTTCGAGGTGCGCACCCCGGGGCGCCGGGGCGGGGAGTCCGTGGTGCGGCAGGTCACCGACGCGCTGGACGGCGCCGTGAAGGCCGCCGACCTCGTCCGGGGCGATCTGCACCGCGTCGTCATCGGCACCCCCGGCGCCTTCGACCCGGGCACCGGGCGGCTGCGGTACGCCTCCCATCTGCCCGGCTGGCACTCCCCCACCCTGCTCGACGAACTCGCGGCCGCGCTGCCGATGCCGGTCGAGTACGAGAACGACGTCAACCTCGCCGCCATCGCCGAGCAGCGCCTGGGCGCCGCCCGCGGCCACGAGGACTTCGTGCTGCTGTGGAACGAGGGCGGGCTCGGTGCCGCGCTCGTCATCGGCGGCCGGCTGCACCGCGGCTTCACCGGCGGCGCGGGCGAGGTCGGCTTCCTGCCGGTGCCGGGCGCCCCGCTGGTGCGGCAGGTCACCAAGGCGAACTCCGGCGGCTTCCAGGAGCTGGCCGGCGGGCAGATGCTGCCCCGGCTCGCCCGTGAGCTGGGCGTCGCGGACATCCCCGCCGGCTCGTGCGTCGAGGCCGCCACCGCCCTGGTCACCCGCGCCTCCGAAGCCGTACGAACGCAGCGGAGCGGGCCCGAGCGGCACCTTCTGGAGACCTTCGCGACCGGCCTCGCCACCGGCCTCGCCTCCATGGTCGCCGTGCTCGACCCCGAACTCGTCGTGCTCTCCGGCGCTCTGATCACCGCGGGCGGCGAGCCCCTGCGCGCGCTGGTCCAGCACGAGCTGGGCGAGCTCGCCGCCTCCCGGCCGCGGCTCGTCGTCGGCGAGGTGCGCCACCACCCCGTACTGCGCGGCGCGCTGGAGAGCGCCCTCGCGGCCACCCGTGACGAGGTCTTCGACACCTCGCGCTGAACCCTCCACCCGCCTCCGTACACCCGCCCCTTCCCCATCCCCTGCCCCGGGAGACTTCACCATGTCCGCACACAGCCCCCGCCGCCGCACGCCGGCCGCCACCCTCGCCGTGACCGCCTCCCTCGCCCTGTTCGCCTCCGCCTGTACGGGCCAGAGCAGCTCCTCCGCCGAGGACGACGCCTCCAAGGAGACGACGATCACCTTCTGGCACGGGTGGAGCGCCCCCGAGGAGGTCAAGTCGATCCAGGCCAACGTGGACGCCTTCCAGAAGGCGCACCCCAACATCCATGTGAAGGTCGTCGGCAACATCAACGACGACAAGATCAACCAGGCGCTGCGCGCGGGCGGTTCGAACGCCCCGGACGTGGTCTCCTCCTTCAGCACCAACAACGTCGGCAAGTTCTGCTCGTCCAAGGCCTTCGTCGACCTCGCCCCCTTCCTGAAGAAGGACGGGATCGACCCCGCGAAGACCTTCCCGAAGGCGATGAACGAGTACACGCAGTTCCAGGGCACCCGCTGCACGCTCCCGCTGCTCGGCGACGCCTACGCGCTCTACTACAACAAGGACGCCTTCAAGGCGGCGGGCATCACCGAACCGCCCAGGACCTGGAGCCAGTTCGCCGCCGACGCCAAGAAGCTGACCAAGGCCAGGGGCGACTCGTACGAGCAGCTCGGGTTCATGCCGGACTACCACGGCTACGAGTCGACGACCGAGCACTACCTCGCGCAGTGGTCGCCCACGTACTTCGACAGCGAGGGCCGGTCGAACATCGCCAAGGACCCGGCCTTCGCCAAGGGGCTCGCCTTCCAGAAGCAGCTGGTGGACGACCTCGGCGGGTTCCAGAAGCTGGAGAAGTTCCGCTCCGGCTTCGGTGACGAGTTCGGCGCCAAGCACCCCTTCCACCTGGGCCAGGTCGCCATGCAGCTGGACGGCGAGTGGCGGCTGGGGATGGCCGAGGACACCAAGCCGAAGTTCGAGATCGGGGTGGCCCCGCTGCCCGTCCCGGACGACCAGGCCGCGAGCTACGGCAAGGGGTACATCACCGGCACCATCGCCGGGATCGCCGCCACCTCCCGCAAGCAGAACGCCGCCTGGGAGCTGGTGAAGTACATGACCACGAACACCGGGGCGGTGGTGGACTTCGCCAACGCCATCCACAACGTGCCCTCCACGCTCGAGGCGCTGAAGTCCCCGAACCTGAAGTACGACCCGCGCTTCAAGACGTTCCTGGACATCGCGCAGAACCCGGCCTCGACCACCAGCCCGGCCTCGGTCAACGGCGGCCAGTACCTGGTCTCGGTCCAGAACCTCGGCTACGACGTCGAGAAGGGCAAGCAGAGCGACATCAAGGCCGGTCTGGAGAAGACCGCCAAGGAGATCGACACCGCCATCGACCAGGCCAAGTAGACCCGGGCCGACGAGCGCCGCGGAGCACTCCATGACCACGTACACACTGCGCGCCAAGCGCCGCCGGGCGGCGCTGCGCACCGCCGCCTTCATGTCCCCCTGGCTGATCGGCTTCGGCGTCTTCTTCGCCTACCCGCTGATCTCCACCGTCTACTTCTCCTTCACCCACTACGACGGCTTCGCCGACCCCACCTTCAACGGGTTCAAGAACTGGTCGTACGTCTTCAACGACTACCCGCTGTTCTGGCCCGCGCTGCGCAACACGCTGTGGCTGGTGGTGGTGATGGTGGCCTGCCGGGTCGTCTTCGGGCTCGGGATCGGGCTGCTGATCACCAAGATCAAGACTGGCACCGGCGTCTTCCGGACGCTCTTCTACCTGCCCTATCTGGCGCCGCCGGTCGCCGCCACGCTCTCCTTCGTCTTCCTGCTCAACCCCGGTACGGGGCCGGTCAACTCGGTCCTGTCCGACCTCGGGATCCCGGCGCCGGACTGGTTCACCGACCCCGCCTGGTCCAAGCCGGCGCTGACCATGCTCGCGGTGTGGGGCGTCGGCGACCTGATGGTGATCTTCATGGCGGCCCTGCTCGACGTGCCCAAGGAGCAGTACGAGGCGGCCGAGCTGGACGGCGCCTCGTCCTGGCAGCGGTTCCGGTTCGTGACGCTGCCGAACATCTCGCCCATCGTGATGTTCGCGGTGGTCACCGGGATCATCCAGACCATGCAGTACTACACCCAGCCGCTGGTGGCCGGAAAGGTCGCCTCGGGGATCATCGGCAGCTCCGGGCAGCAGTTCGAGCCCGGCTACCCGGACAAGTCGACCCTGACCCTGCCGCAGCTGGTGTACAACCTCGGCTTCCAGCGCTTCGACTACGGCTCCGCCTGTGTGGTCGCCCTGGTCCTCTTCGCGCTCTCCATGGCCTTCACCGCTCTGCTGATGCGGCGCCGTGGCGGACTGATCCAGGCAGGTGACTAGGCCGATGGCCGACATGACGTACGCACTGGACGCCCCGGTGGCGACGACCCCGGCGGCCCGCACGGCCCGCCGCAAGGCGCTGCTGCACTGGATCGGCGTACACGCCCTGGGGGTCGCGGCGGCGCTCTTCTTCGTGCTGCCGTTCGTGTTCATCGTGCTCACCTCGCTGATGGACGGCCAGCAGACGCTCACCCGCGACCTGGTCCCCGACCACTGGCAGTGGTCCAACTACAAGACGGTCTGGAACACCCCGGGCTTCTTGACCTGGTGGCGCAACACCCTCGTGTACGCGGGACTCGGCACCGTACTGACCGTGGTGTCCTCGGTCCCCGTCGCCTACGCGCTCGCCAAGTTCCGCTTCCGCGGCCGCAATCTGTCGATGATGCTGGTCATCTCGATGATGATGCTGCCGCCCCAGGTGATCATCATCCCGATGTACCTGTTCTGGGCGAAGCAGCTGGACCTGTCCGGCACCCTCTGGCCGCTGATCGTCCCGATGGCGTTCGGCGACGCGTTCTCGATCTTCCTGCTGCGGCAGTTCCTGATGACCATCCCCAACGAGTACCTGGACGCGGCCAAGGTGGACGGCTGCGGGGAGCTGCGGACCCTGCTGCGGGTCGTGCTGCCGATGGCCAGGCCGGGCATCGCCGCCGTCGCGCTCTTCCAGTTCTTCTACGCCTGGAACGACTACTTCGGGCCGCAGATCTACGCCTCGGAGAACCCGGGTGCCTGGACGCTCAGTTACGGCCTGGAGTCCTTCAAGGGCGCGCACCACACCGACTGGAATCTGACCATGGCCGCGACCGTGCTGGTCATGGCCCCCGTGATCCTCGTGTTCTTCTTCGCGCAGAAGGCGTTCGTCGAGGGTGTCACGCTCACCGGAGTGAAGGGTTAGTCACAGATGAAGCTCACCGTGGTCGGCGGAGGATCGACCTACACCCCCGAACTCATCGACGGATTCGCCCGGCTGCGGGACACGCTGCCCATCGAGGAGCTGGTCCTGGTCGACCCGGCGGCCGGCCGGCTGGACCTGGTCGGCGGGCTGGCCCGGCGCATCTTCGCCAAGCAGGGCCACCCGGGCCGCATCACCACCACCTCCGACCTGGACGCGGGCGTGGAGGACGCCGACGCCGTGCTGCTCCAGCTGCGCGTCGGCGGCCAGGCGGCCCGCGAGAAGGACGAGACCTGGCCGCTGGAGTGCGGCTGCGTGGGCCAGGAGACGACCGGCGCGGGCGGGCTCGCCAAGGCGCTGCGGACCGTGCCGGTGGTCCTGGACATCGCCGAGCGGGTGCGCCGCACCAACCCCGACGCCTGGATCATCGACTTCACCAACCCCGTCGGCATCGTCACGCGCGCGCTGCTCCAGGCCGGCCACAAGGCGGTCGGGCTCTGCAACGTGGCCATCGGCTTCCAGCGCACGTTCGCGCGGCACCTCGGCGTCGCCCCCGGCCAGGTGCACCTGGACCACGTGGGCCTCAACCACCTCACCTGGGAGCTCGGGGTGCGCCTGGGCGGCCCCGACGGGGAGAACGTGCTGCCCAAGCTGCTCGCCGAGCACGGCGACGCGGTGGCGGACGACCTGCGTCTGCCCCGGCAGGTCCTCGACCGGCTCGGCGTCGTGCCTTCGTACTATCTGCGCTACTACTACGCGCACGACGAGGTCGTACGGGAGCTGGGCACGAAGCCCTCGCGCGCGGCGGAAGTCGCCGGAATGGAACGGCAGTTGCTGGAGATGTACGGGGACCCGGCGCTCGACGAGAAGCCGGAGCTGCTGGCGAAGCGCGGCGGCGCCTTCTACTCGGAGGCGGCCGTGGACCTGGCGGCCTCGCTGCTCGGCAACGGCGGCAGCCCGGTGCAGGTGGTCAACACGTACAACAACGGCACCCTGCCCTTCCTCGCCGACGACGCGGTGATCGAGGTGCAGGCGCGAGTGGACGCGGACGGCCCGGTGCCGCTGGCCGTGCCGGAGCTCGACCCGCTGTACGCGGGGCTGATCGCGCACGTCACCGCGTACGAGGACCTGGCGCTGGAGGCCGCGCTGCGCGGCGGCCGCGACCGGGTGTTCCGGGCGCTGCTCGCCCATCCGCTGGTCGGCCAGTACGCGCTGGCGGACGGCCTCACCGACCGGCTGATCGCGCACAACCGGGAGCACCTCGCGTGGGCATGAGCGTGCTGGCGATCGACGCCGGCAACAGCAAGACCGACGTCGCGCTGATCGGCCCGGACGGCACGGTCTCGGGCACCGCCCGCGGCGGCGGGTTCCGGCCGCCCGCCGTGGGCGTCACCGCGGCGGTGGACGCGCTGGCGGACGCGGTGGCCCGGGCCTGGGCCGCGGCCGGCAACAGCGGGCCGGTGGCGGTCGACCACGTCTCGGCGTGTCTGGCCAACGCGGATCTGCCGGTGGAGGAGCGCCAGTTGGCCGAGGCGCTGGCGGCCCGGGGGTGGGGCGGCACGGTCAAGGTGTACAACGACACCTTCGCGATCCTGCGGGCCGGGCTGCCCCCGGGCGCCGAGCCGCGCGGGGTCGCGGTGGTGTGCGGGGCGGGGATCAACTGCGTCGGGATGACACCGGACGGCCGCACCGCCCGCTTCCCGGCGCTCGGCAAGATCTCCGGGGACTGGGGCGGGGGCGGCGGACTGGCCGAGGAGGCCCTGTGGTTCGCCGCGCGGGCCGAGGACGGGCGGGGCGGGCCCACCGCGCTGGCCCGGGCGCTGCCCGAGCACTTCGGGCTGCCGTCCGTGTACGCGCTGATCGAGGCGCTGCACCTGGAGCGGGTGGCGCCCGCCCGCCGCCACGAGCTGGCGCCGGTGCTCTTCGCGGTCGCGGCGGCCGGGGACCCGGTGGCGCGGGCGCTGGTGGACCGGCAGGCCGAGGAGATCGTGGCGCTGGCCGCGGTCGCCCTGGAACGCCTCGGCCTGCGCGACGAGGAGGCGCCGGTGCTGCTCGGCGGCAGCGTGCTGGCCGCCCGCCACCCCCAACTGGACGACGGGGTGCGTACGTTGCTGGCGGCCCGGGCGCCCAAGGCGGTCCCGCTGGTGGTGGCGGCCTCGCCGGTGCTGGGGGCGGGGCTGCTCGGGCTCGACGCGGTGGGAGCGTCGGCGGAGGTGTTCGAGCGGCTGCGGGGACAGTACGTGAGGGGCTGAGGCGGGGCCGGGGGCGGTCCGGGGAGCGGTGCGCGCGCGCCGGCGGCGGGGGGCGCGCACAGGAGCGGGGGGTGGTGCGCGAGGACGCCCGGGAAGCGCCGTCGCATCCGCCCGCGCCGAGGGGAACCGATCCGTGGCCTGCGGCGTATACATGGTGGGGAGGCAGCGGGGGCAGGGGCGAAGCGAGCGGGTAACAAGATCAGGTCAACCCTTGTGTGGTGGCTGGTCCCTGCGTCCATACTGCTGGCCAGGCACTCGGTGACCAAGGGGGAGGTCAAGTGGCACACCCGCCGGGCACAAGCGCACCGCAGGCGCCGCCGACGGCGCCGGCACCACCGGCTTCGGCACACCCGCCCGCCCCCGCCCCGCGCCGGGGCGGCTGGGCCGCGTCCCGGGAGCGGCTGCGCGCCGCCGCGACGACCGAGCCCGGACGGCTGTGGATCATCGGCACGGTGGTCGCGCTGCTGGTCGTGGCGTTCGGCGCGGTGACGGCCTGGGAGGTCTCCGACCGGGCCGCCGCCGCCGACGACGTGGTGAGCCGCAGCCAGCCGCTGAGCGCCGACGCGGCCTCCATCTACCGCTCCCTGGCGGACGCGGACACCGCCGCCGCCAGCGGCTTCCTCGCGGGCGTCAAGGAGTCCCACGACGTCCGCGCGCGGTACGAGTCGGACATCGCCACCGCCTCCCGGCTGCTGGTGAAGGCCGCCGCCAACACCACGGGCGCCTCCGACTCCGGCCGCTCGATAGCGGCGCTCAACGAGCAACTGCCCCGCTACAACGGCCTGATCGAGCAGGCCCGCGCCAACAACCGGCAGGGCTTCCCGGTCGGCGGCGCCTATCTGCGGTACGCGAACCAGCAGATGACCGACCAGCTGCTGCCCGCCGCCCAGCGGCTCTACGAGGCGGAGACCGGCCGACTCTACGAGGACTACGACCAGGCCGAGACCTGGCCGTACGCGGCGCTCGCGGTCGGCGCGGTGGCGCTGGGCGCGCTGTTCTGGGCCCAGCGGCGCCACTATCTGCGCACCAACCGGGTCCTCAACCAGGGGCTGCTGGCCGCCAGCGCGGCCTCCGTGGTGGTGCTGCTGTGGCTGGTCGCGGGGCACGCGGTGGCCGCGGCCGACCTGTCGACCTCGCGCTCGCACGGCCAGGAGTCGCTGAAGGTGCTCAACGACGCCCGCATCAACTCCCTCCAGGCCCGCGCCAACGAGAACCTGACGCTGGTGGCGCGCGGCGCCGTCCTCACCCCGGACGGCAAGGACGACAAGTACGACGCGGACTACAAGACGGAGATGCACGACCTCGTGGCCGGACTCGACTCGGCCGGCAAGCTCGCCGACGACGGAGCTGGGCGCACCCCGGTCGAGGAGGCGCGACGCAGCGTCGCCGAGTGGCAGCAGCGGCACAGCACCGCGCGCGAGACCGACAACAGCGGCAACTACGACGACGCCCTGGAGCAGGTCATCGGCGCCACCGGCTCCACCGGCCAGTCCTTCGACCGGGTCGACGCGGCCCTGGAGGAGGCGATCGGCCACGAGCAGCGCGAGTTCACCCGCGCCGCCTCGGACGGCAAGGGCGCGCTGACCGGGCTTCCGCTGGGCGCCGCGGTGCTCGCGGTGCTGGGCGCGGCGGCCGCGGGCGTCGGCGTCAGCCGCAGGCTCGCGGAGTACAGGTGAGCACCGTGGGATTCAGGGGAACACCGGCCCGAGGGTCACAGCGGTCCCGAAAGGAGGCGCGATGAACAGGAACGGCAGGCTCCGCGGATGGGGCGGCGTCGGCGGGATGGCGCTCGCCTGCGCCGCCGCGGCCTCCCTGCTCGTCCCGCTGGCACGGCACGAGGCGGGCGGGGACGGCGCGCGCACCGGCGGCCCCGGCATCGCCCAGGGCGTCCAGGCCAAGGCCGACACCTGCAAGGACCCCGAGGCGAGCCTGCCGCCGTCGGGCGAGGACGGGCCCAGCATCGCGGCGATCAAGAAGCGCGGCAAGCTGATCGCGGGCGTCGACCAGAACAGCTTCCGCTGGGGCTACCGCAACCTGGCGAACGGCCGGCTCGAAGGGTTCGACATCGAGCTGGTGCGGGCGATCGCCCAGAACATCCTGGGCGACCCGGACGCGGTCATCTACCGCGCCATCCCCACCAGCCAGCGCATCCCCGCCCTGCAGAACAAGCAGGTCGACGTCGTCGCGCGGACGATGACCATCAACTGCAAGCGGATCGGCCAGGTCGCCTTCTCCTCGGCGTACTTCAAGGCGGGCCAGCAGGTGCTCGCCCCCAAGGGATCGAAGATCACCGGCCTCGACTCCTCCCTGAAGGGCAAGAAGGTCTGCGTGGCGGCCGGCTCGACCGCGTACGACGCCCTGGAGAAGAACGCGTACGGCGCCGTGTACAAGACCAAGGACCTGACCGTGCCCAACCAGCTGGACTGCCTGGTGCGCCTCCAGCTCGGCCAGGCCGACGCGGTGGTCACGGACAGCGCGCTGGCCGCGAGCCAGGCCGCCCAGGACCCGACGGTGAAGCTCATGGGCGACCCCGTCACCGAGGAGTACTACGGAGTGGCCACCAACCTGGAGAACACCGATCTGGTCCGCCGGATCAACCAGGTCCTGGTGGACTACCGCGCCGGTGGCGACAACAGCCCGTGGATGAAGGCCTACCGCACCTGGCTGGCCGCCGACCTGCCCGGGATATCCGGCCCGCCCGAGCCCAAGTACCGTTCATAGGACCCGGCTTGACCCGGCCGGCACGACCGCAGAGCAACGCAGAGCAGAGAGGTGATCGATGGGCGCGGGATCCTTCCCCGGCTCCTCCTCGGGGAGGCCCGTCCGGCCGGTGCTCGACCGGGACGAGGTGGACCGTGCGCTGACCCGGCTCGACGCCGAGCACGAGGCCATCGAGACCTCGCTGCTCGCGCTCCAGGACCACGCGGGCCGACGCCTCCTGGAGGGCGCCGAGCTGACCGGGGTCACCCGGGAGCGCTGGGCCTCCGCCGAGCAGTCGATCACCTTGCTGTGGGCGTACTTCGACGCGTACAAGGAGGCCCTGGACAGCGCCCGTGAGCTGCGCGAGCGGCGCCGCTGGCCGTCCCGCGAGGACCTGGTGGAGCTGACCGAACGGCTGCGCGGCGAGTCGGTGACGGTCGCCGGGGCGGCCACCCAGGCCGCCACGCTGACGGGGCCCGCCCGGCTGACCGAGCGGTTCACCCTGGAGCAGCTGGTGAACCGGATGAACGAGCTGTACGCGCGCTCGCTCGACCTGGTCGTGGCCGCCGACGCGGTGTGGTCGGCGCTGCCCGCGCGGATAGACCTGCTCGCGGCCGAGCTGCACCGCACCCGGGGTCTGGCCCACTCGGTGGGCGTGCGCCCCGGGGAGCACCCGGCCGGCGACGACCTGGAGTCGATCACCGAGGAGCTGGTGGCGCTGCGCGCGCAGGTGGTGTCGGACCCGCTGGCGTTCTGGGTGCCCGCGCCGGGCAGCTCCGCGCCGGGCGGCGGGCGCCCGGACACCGAGCGCTACGACCGGGCCGCCCGCGCCCTGGAGGACGTCCGCCGGGAGATCGACGCGGTGCTGACGGTCCGCCAGGACGCCGAGCAGCGGCTGCTGCGGCTGCGGGACGTGCTCTCCCGGGCGGACCGCACCCTGACCGAGGCGCGGGCGGCGCGCGGCGAGGTGCTGGCGAAGATCGCCGCGTCCGAGGTGCCCGCGGTGAGCGGCCCGCCGACCGCGCTCCAGGAGCGCCTGGCGGCCGCCGCCGAGTACCGCAGGCACGCCCAGTGGCACCGCCTCTCCCCGCTCCTGGAGTCGCTGGAGCAGGAGGCGGAGGACGAACTGCTGCGCGCGCGTGAGTCGCTGACGGCGGTCACCGCGCCGCTGGCGGTCCGCGCGGAGCTGCGCGGCAGGCTCGACGCGTACAAGGCGAAGGTCGCCCGGCACGGCATGGCCGAGGACCCGCTGCTCATCGAACGGTACGACGCGGCGCGCCGGATGCTCTGGTCCGCGCCCTGCGATCTGCGGGTCGCCGAGGAGGCGGTGCTGCGGTACCAGCGGGCGGCGGCGGAGGTACTGGTTCCGCGGCAGCCCGGGCCCGTCGACCAGAGGGGGGAATCGTGAGCGAGCAGAAGAAGTGCCAGCGCCCCGGCTGCCCGGGCTCCTACGAGGACATGGGCGGCGGTGAGCTGTACTGCGACACCTGCGGGCTGGCCCCGGTGGTGTCGGTGAACGGCAGCATCTCCTCCCCGGCGACCGGGGTCGCCGCGGGGGCCCGCAAGGACAGCGGCTCCTCGTCGGCCGGGTCCGCCCGCTCCGGGCGCTCCTCCGCCTCGTCCCGCTCCTCGCGCTCCTCCACGTCCCGGCGCTCGGTCTCGGGCCGCCTCTCGCGCTCGCTGACCGGCTCGGGCAGCGCCCGCTCGGTCTCGGTGCGCAGCTCGGGCCCGTCGACCGGCACCTCCGCGCGCAGCAGACTCGGGGCGGGCCTGGTCACCGTGCCGGGAGTGCCGCGCCCCAACCCGGCGACGGCCGTGATGGAGCACCCGGAGGTGCCCGAGCGGAAGCGTTTCTGCTCGCGTTCGGACTGCGGGGCGCCGGTCGGCCGCTCGCGCGGGGAGCGGGCCGGGCGCACCGAGGGCTTCTGCACCAAGTGCGGCCATCCGTACTCGTTCGTGCCCAAGCTGCACCCGGGCGACATCGTGCACGGCCAGTACGAGGTGGTGGGCTGTCTGGCGCACGGCGGCCTCGGCTGGGTCTACCTCGCCGTGGACCGCGCGGTCTCGGACCGCTGGGTGGTCCTCAAGGGCCTGCTCGACACCGGCGACCAGGACGCGATGGCGGCCGCGATCTCCGAGCGCCGCTTCCTCGCCGAGATCGAGCACTCCAACATCGTGCGCATCTACAACTTCGTCGAGCACCTCGACCAGCGCACCGGCTCCATGGACGGCTACATCGTCATGGAGTACGTGGGCGGCAAGTCGCTCAAGGAGATCGCCAACGAGCGGCGCGGCCCGGCCGGCAAGCGCGACCCGCTCCCGGTCGAGCAGGCCTGTGCGTACGGCATCGAGGCCCTGGAGGCGCTCGGCCATCTGCACAGCCGCAATCTGCTCTACTGCGACTTCAAGGTCGACAACGCGATCCAGACCGAGGACCAGCTGAAGCTGATCGACATGGGCGCGGTGCGCCGGATGGACGACGACGAGTCGGCCATCTACGGCACCGTCGGCTACCAGGCGCCCGAGGTCGCCGAGTCGGGGCCCTCGGTCGCCTCCGACCTGTACACGGTGGCGCGCACGCTGGCCGTGCTCACCTTCGACTTCCAGGGCTACACCAACGTCTTCGCCGACAGCCTGCCGGACCCGGAGCACATCGAGGTCTTCCGGACGTACGAGTCGTTCTACCGGCTCCTGGTGCGCGCCACCGACCCGGACCCCGCGCGCCGGTTCGCCTCCGCGCAGGAGATGGCCGAGCAGCTGACCGGCGTGCTCCGCGAGGTCGTGGCGATCCAGACCGGCCGCCCGCGCCCGGCCCTGTCGACCCTGTTCGGGACCGAACTGCGGGTCACCGACACCTTGTTGTTCGCGGAGCTCACCGGCGAGGTGTCGGCGCTCGGGGCCCGGGCGGTGCCGCGCGGCCGGTGGGCGCGCGGGCGCAAGGTGTCCACCGGCCCCAGCGGCTCGCCGGGCGCCGCCTCCGCGCTGGTGTACACGGGCGCGGGCGCCGTGCCCGTCGCCGTGGCCGGGCCCACCGTGACCGCCGCGCCGCACCCGGCCCCCGGCACCGGCGCCGCGGTGCCGGGCAGCACGCCCGCGCCGACCGCCGTGGTGCCCGCGCCCCGCGTCGGCGGCGCCCTCGACCCGTACGGCGCGCGAGAGCAGGGCGACGGCTATCTGCGCCCGCTCGACGCGCCCGCCACCGCGCTGGCGCTGCCGGTGCCGCACGTGGACCCGGGCGACCCCAACGCCGGTTTCCTGGCGGGCCTGATGGGCGCCGCGCCCGCCGAGCTCATCGCCGCGCTGCGCACCGCGCCCGCCAACTCCGTGGAGAAGCGGCTGCGCGAGCTGCGCGCCCGCCTCGACCTGGGCGAGCTGGTCTCGGCGGCCAGGGGCCTGGAGTCCCTGGAGGCCGACCACCCCGACGACTGGCGGGTCGTCTGGTACCGGGGCGTGGCCTCGCTCGTCTCCGGCGACCACGAGAACGCCGCGCTCTCCTTCGACGCGGTCTACGACGCCTTCCCGGGCGAGCCGACGCCCAAGCTGGCGCTCGGCGTGTGCGCGGAGGTACTGGGGCAGCTGGACAACGCCGCCGAGTACTACCGGCTGGTGTGGACGACCGACCCGAGTTACGTCAGCGCCGCGTTCGGGCTGGCCCGGGTGCAGCTGGCGGCGGGCGACCGCACGGCGGCCGTGAGCACGCTGGAGTCGGTGCCGGAGGCCTCGATCCACTACACGGCGGCCCGGGTCGCCGCCGTGCGGGCGAGGCTGCGCAGGCGCTCCCCGGGCGACGCGCTCCTGCCCGACCTGCGGGCCGCCGCCGACCAGGTGGACGCGCTCCAGCACCTCGGCCTGGACGCGGTGCGGCGCGAGCGGCTGGCCACCGAGGTCCTCGGCACCGCGCTCGACTGGGTACTCTCCGAAAGCCCGGGCGGGCCCGGCAAGGACGGGCGGAGCCCGGGCGGCGCGGGCGGCGGGGCCATACTGCTGGGCAGCGAGCTGGACGAACGGGGCCTGCGGTTCGGCCTGGAGCGTTCGTACCGGGTGCTCGCCCGGCTCGCCACAAGCGGCGAGGAGCGGATCGAACTGGTGGAGCGGGCCAACCGTTTCCGCCCCCGGACGTGGGTGTGATTGATGGCGCAGATGCACCAGCCGGCAGCCGGGTCGTGCCCCGGCTGCTCCGAACCGCTGGAGCCGGGCGACCGGTACTGCGGGGCCTGCGGGTACGACCTGTCGGCCGGGCCGGCGGCGACGGACACCCCGACGGTGGCCATGGGCACTCCGGTGGCGGGTGAGGCGTGGCCCGCCGCCCGCGCGGCGGAAGGTTTTGGCCGGGCCCACCTGCCCACCGATCTGCCCGGCACCGACTCGGGCGGCTCCCCGCTGCCCGGGCCCGCACGCCACGACGGCCCCGGCGGCGCCCCCGGACCCGAGCCCGACGAGTACCCGCTGCCCGCCCCCGACCCCCGGGCGGCCGACCCCGCCGCCCTCGGCGCCCTCGGCGAACAGGCCACCCATGTCAGTACGCCGGTGAAGCTCTGTGTGGCCTGCCGGGCCGGGCGGGTCGACGAGGACGGGTACTGCGAGAACTGCGGCCACGCCCAGCCGCGCGAGCGCGACCACATGGAGCAGGAGCTCGGCCCGGTGGCGGCGGTCAGCGACCGGGGCCTGCGCCACCACCGCAACGAGGACGCGTTCGCCGTGTCCACCACCGCGCTGCCCGACGGCTCGCCCGCCGTCGTCGCGATCGTCTGCGACGGTGTCTCCTCCGCGACCCGCCCCGACGACGCCTCGGCGGCGGCCGCGGCCCGCGCCAACGAGTCCCTGCTCCAGGCGCTGCCCCAGGGCATCCACCCCCAGCAGGCGATGCACGAGGCGATCGTGGCCGCCGCCGAGGCGGTCAACTCCCTGGCCGACGAGCCCGGCACGGCGATGGAGCACGACCCGCACCGCCACCAGAACGCCCCGGCGTGCACGCTGGTCGGCGCCATCGCGGCGGGCGGGCTGCTGGTGGTCGGCTGGGTCGGCGACAGCCGCGCCTACTGGGTGCCCGACGACCGTACGACCCCGCCCGCCCGGCTCACCGAGGACGACTCCTGGGCCGCGCAGATGGTGGCGGCGGGCCTGATGAGCGAGGCCGACGCGTACGCGGACGAGCGCGCGCACGCCATCACGGGCTGGCTGGGCGCCGACGCGTACGAACTGGAGCCGCACACCGCCGCGTTCAAGCCGGACCGCTCCGGCGTGGTCGTGGTCTGCACGGACGGGCTGTGGAACTACGCCGAGGGCGCCCAGGAAATGGCCGGGGCCGTCCCGGCGGACGCCGCCGAACGGCCGCTGCACAGCGCCCAGGTGCTGGTCGGCCACGCCCTGGACGGCGGCGGCCACGACAACGTAACAGTGGCCGTCGTGCCGTTCGCGGTCCCTCAGCCGGGGGCAGGATCCGCCTACAACTAGGGCCAGGCACCTCTTTCCGCGCATTCTCGTCTCTTCAGGCCCAGAAGCCTCAAGGAGCCCAGCAGATGGCCAACTTCTCCAAGCCCCAGGCGCCCCGGTTCTCGGTCGAGGTCTACCAGAACGAGTACCTGCCGGAAGGCGGCCGCGAGGTCAACGCGATCGTCACCGTGACGTCGACGGGCGGCGGGACGGCCGGTGGGACGGCGCTCTCCACCGCCGCGCTCTCACCCTCGGCCGTGCCGGGGCAGTCGCCCGGCGCCGCTGTGGTGATCATGGTCGACTGCTCGGGGTCGATGGACTACCCGCCGACGAAGATGCGCAACGCGCGCGACGCCACGGCCGCCGCGATCGACACCCTGCGCGACGGCGTGACCTTCGCGGTGGTCGCGGGCACCCACCAGGCCAAGGAGGTCTACCCGGGCGACGGACGGCTGGCCACCGCCGACGCGCGCACCCGCGCCGAGGCCAAGGAGGCGCTGCGCAAGCTGAGCGCGGGCGGCGGCACTGCCATCGGCACCTGGCTGAAACTCGCCGACCGGCTGCTGAGCGCGGCCGACGCGCCGATCCGGCACGGCATCCTGCTCACCGACGGCCGCAACGAGCACGAGTCACCGGCCGACCTGAAGGCGGCGCTGGACGCCTGCGCGGGCCGCTTCACCTGCGACGCGCGCGGGGTCGGCACCGACTGGGAGGTCAAGGAGGTCACCGCGATCGCGTCCGCGCTGCTCGGCACCGCCGACATCGTGGCCGACCCCTCGGGCCTCGCCGCGGACTTCACCCGGATGATGGAGACCGCGATGGGCAAGGAGGTCGCGGACGTCGCGCTGCGGCTGTGGACCCCGGTCGGTGTGGAGATCCGGTTCGTCAAGCAGGTCGCGCCCACCGTCGAGGAGCTCACCGGCCGCCGCACCGAGGCGGGGCCGCGCGCCGGGGACTACCCGACGGGTTCCTGGGGCGACGAGTCGCGCGACTACCACGTCTGCGTCCAGGTGCCGGAGGCCGGAATCGGCCAGGAGATGCTCGCCGCCCGGGTCTCGCTGATCCTGCCCGACCCGGCGGGCGGCACCCCGCAGACGCTCTCGCAGGGGCTGGTCCGCGCGGTGTGGACCGAGGACATGGCCGCCTCCACCGCGATCAACCCCCAGGTGGCCCACTACACCGGGCAGGCCGAACTGGCGCAAGTCATCCAACAGGGCCTCGATGCCCGCAAGTCGGGCGATATCGATGGCGCCACGGCCAAACTGGGCCGCGCCGTCCAGCTCGCGGCGGCCTCCGGGAACGACGGTACGGCGAAGCTGCTCGCGAAGGTGGTGGACGTCGTCGACGAGGCGACGGGTACTGTGCGACTGAAGGCGAAGGTCGCGGAGGCGGACGAGATGACTCTCGAAACCCGCTCCACCAAGACCGTACGCGTCAAGAAGTGACGACGAAGACGACCCGGGCACCGGTCCGGGAGCACGCCGCAGCCAGCGGTACGCGGTAGCGAAACCACTTGAGTGCCTCGGCCCGAGGGGCCGGACGAGGAGAGGGGGAAGCGACTCCATGCCGACCTGCCCGAACGGACACCAGTCGGGTTCCGACGACTGGTGCGAGGTCTGCGGCCATCGCATGGGCGCCGTGCCGCCGCCTCCCCCGCCCCCGCCGGCCTTCCCCGGACCGCCCCCGCAGGGCGGCTACGGCTACCCCGGCCCCGAGGCCCCCGCCGCCCCGGCGGAGCTCTGCCCGCAGTGCCGCACGCCCCGGGAGGGCAACACGCCCTTCTGCGAGGAGTGCCGCTGGAACTACCTCACCCAGACGGCGACCTCGTACACGCCGCTGGCGCCCAACCCGGCCGCCGGCCGGAGCGAGGGCCTCAATCTGCCGCCCGGGTTCCAGTCGCCGCCGCGTCAGGCGCCGCAGGCCCCCCAGCGGCCCCAGGCGCCCCAGGCGCCGCAGCAGCGTGACCCGTTCGAGTACCAGAGCTCGCGGCCCTCGCAGGTCAACCGGCCCGCCGAGCCGCTCACCGGCGACCCGGCGCAGCAGCCGGGACCGCCGTCGTTCCGGCAGGGGCCGCCGCCCCCGCCCAACGGCGAGCAGGGCTTCCCGCAGGGTCCGCCGCCGCACTTCCAGCAGGGCCCGCCGCCGCCCGCCTTCCAGCAGGCCGGGCCGCCCGCGCCCCCGGTGATCCAGCCGCCCGCGCGGGCCGAGAACGACGACTGGATGATCCAGCCGCCGTCCCACACCCAGGCGCCGTCCCACACCCAGCCGCCGCAGCACACCCAGGCGCCGCAGGCCCCCCAGGCCCCGCAGCAGCCGCAGGCGCCTCAGCCTCCGCAGCAGTTCCAAGGGCCGCCGCCCCCGCAGATGCGCTGGACGGTGACCATCGGGCCGGACCGCGACTACTTCATGGCGATGATGCAGCGCAGCGGCCCCGAGGCGGCCGGGCTCAACCTGCCCGCGTACTCGCCCGAGCAGCAGCGCCAGCTCGTCGGCAACCAGCTCACCATCGGCCGCCGCCGCCACTCCACCGGCGAGGCGCCCGACATCGACCTGGCGGTGCCGCCGGAGGACCCGGGCGTCTCGCACCAGCACGCGGTCCTGGTCCAGCAGCCCGACGGCAGCTGGGCGGTGGTCGACCAGAACTCCACCAACGGCACCACGATCAACGGCGCCGAGGAGCCCATCCAGCCGTATGTGCCGGTGCCGCTCCAGGACGGCGACCGGGTCCACGTGGGCGCCTGGACGACGCTGACCGTGCGCCGGGCCTAGGGCGCCACAGTCGGGCCTAGACCCCGCCCGGCACCACATCCCGCAGGGGCCACACATGCGGCCCCTGCGGGTCGTCCAGCCATGCCCACTGGCGCTCGCCGGTGACCGTCACCCCGAAGCGTTCGCGCCGGGGGCGGTCCTCGCGGCGCCAGAGGGCGTACGCCTCGTACGGGTCGAGGCTGTCCGCGGTCAGGGCCAGCAGGAAGCGGAAGAGCTCGTTCTCCAGGCTCGGCCGGGGCAGCCCGCCGGAAGGCGGGTCGCCCGGGGCGGGCGCCCCGCCCCGCAGCGGCACGAAGTAGGCCGGGGTGTGCAGGAAGTGGCCCTCGGCGTATCCGGCGTCCCGCACCCGCAGCAGGATCAGGCCGGTGGCCAGCGGGGCCTCGATCAGCGCGCCCGGCGTGCACTGCGCCAGCCAGCCCGTCGGGATCGACGGCAGGGTGCAGGTCGCCATGATCCGGTCGAAGGGCGCCCGGGACGGGCAGCCGCGGGCCCCGTCGCCGGTCACCACCGCGGGGTGGTAGCCCGCGGCCGCCAGATGCGTCCGGGCCGACTCGGTGATCTCCGGGTCCAGGTCGACCGTGGTGACCAGCTCCTCGCCGAGGCGGTGGCAGAGCAGCGCCGCGTTGTAGCCGGTCCCGGCGCCGATCTCCAGGACCGCGTGTCCGTCCCCGATGTCCAGGACCTCCAGCATCCGGGCCATCAGCGAGGGCTGGCTGCTGGAGGAGAGCAGCTCCCCGTCGCGCAGCCGGGTGGCCAGCGGCATGTCGGTGTAGACCCCGTCCAGCCAGCGCGCCCGCCGGTCCGGATCCGGGTCCTGGCCCCACAGCCGCTGGTAGCCGCCGGGCCCCGACACGAAGTAGTACGGCACGAAGAGGTCGCGGGGCACCTCCTCGAAGGCGGCCCGCCAGGCCGGGTCGGCGAGCTCGCCCCCGGCCACGATCTCCGCGACGAGGGCCGCGCGCGCCTCGGCGGCCGGATCCCGGTGTAGGCCCATATGTCCACTGTGCTGCGCCGAGGCCCCGGAGGCGAGCGGTCGTCCGCCGCCGGGCCCCGAGGGGAGTGGTCCTAGGCCCCCGGTCCTCGGCCACCCCATCTGAGACCATGGACACGTGAATGAGATTCCGCGCGGCACGCTTCAGGAGCAGACCTTCTACGAGCAGGTCGGCGGCGAGGAGACCTTCCGGCGCCTGGTCCACCGGTTCTACCAGGGCGTCGCCGAGGACCCGCTGCTGCGGCCGATGTACCCGGAGGGCGATCTGGGCCCGGCCGAGGAGCGGCTCGTCCTCTTCCTGATCCAGTACTGGGGCGGTCCGCGCACCTACAGCGACCACCGGGGCCACCCCCGGCTGCGGATGCGCCACGCGCCGTTCACCGTCGACCGCGCCGCGCACGACGCCTGGCTGACCCATATGCGTGCGGCCGTGGACGAGCTGGGGCTCTCCGAGGAGCACGAGAAGACGCTCTGGAACTATCTGACGTACGCGGCCGCCTCCATGGTCAACACGGCGGAGTAAAGCGGAAGTTCACCTTCCAGCGACGCTGGCACCGGAATGCGAGAATCCGTCATCGCATTCCGGTCACGATCCGGTCAAGGTCCCCCGTACCCGCCCCGCAAGCGGTTTCCACCGGCCCATGCCCTCTGAAAACATCCGGACAGACTTTCGGGGGCAGGGCAGGGGTCTGGGGGCCGCGTGGCGGGGTTCGTGTTTCTGCGGGTGCGCGCGCACCGGCTGCTGCTCGCCGCCGCGCTGCTCGCGGTCGTGCTCACCACCTCGGTCCTGGCCGCCCTGACCGCCTTCTCCGGCTCCATCGGGGACGCGGCCCTGCGCCACACCCTGGCCACCCGGTCCGCCGCGCCCGCCTCGCTGGTCGTCAAGGCGACCGTCCCGGAGGCGAAGCGGCAGGCCGCCGACGCCGCCGTACGCGCGGGCGCCGGCCGCACCTTCGACGGGTTCCCGGTCACCACGAGGACGCTGACCCAGTCCGGCCCGTACGCACTGCCGCGCACCCTCCAGCCGCCGGACGCCCGCAAGAGCTCCGAGCCGGACCTCACGCTCTTCGCCGCCGTCGACCGCACCCGCGTCCGGCTGACCGGCGGCAGCTGGCCCGCCCCGCCGGGCTCCGGCCGCGAGGTCCAGGCCGCGCTGCCCGAGACCGCCGCCGCCCAACTGGGCCTGCGCCGCTGGCCGGCCGACCTGACCCTGGCCGACCGCCTGGGCGGGGCCGCCGTCCAGGTCCGGGTCACCGGCACCTACCGCCCCGTGGACGCCACCGAGGCGTACTGGCAGCTGGACGACCTCGGCGGCCGGGGCTCGCGCCGGGTCAACTTCACCACGTACGGGCCGCTGCTCGCCGACCCCGCGGCGCTGACCGGCGGCAGGCTGAGCGCCGGCCAGACCTCCTGGCTCGCCTCCGCCGACTTCTCCACCCTGAGCACCGGCCGGATCGGCGCCCTGCGCGCGGCGGCGAAGGCGGGCCCCAAGTCGCTGGTGAACGGCGAGGTGTTCGCGGGCGACGCGACCGCCACCACCGGCCTGCCCGACGTACTCGACCAGGCCGAGCGCTCGCTGCTCGTCTCGCGCTCGACGCTGCTGATCGTGGCCCTGCAACTGGTGCTGCTCGCCGGGTACGCGCTGCTGCTCGTGGCCCGGCTGCTGAGCAGCGAGCGGACCGGCGAGACCGAGCTGCTGCGGGCGCGCGGCGGCTCCCGCTCCCGTCTCCTCGGGCTCTCCGCCACCGAGGCGCTGCTGCTCGCCGCCCCGGCGGCCGTCGGCGCGCCACTGCTCTCCGGCCCGCTGACCCGGCTGCTCGCGGGGCACGGCCCGCTCGCCCGGATCGGCGTCCATCTGGACACCGCCCCGACCGGCACGGTGTGGCTGGTGGCGGCGCTGGTCGCGCTGGGGTGCGCGGCGGCCGTGGTGGCCCCGGCCCTGTCGGCCGGGCGCGCCACCCGCGCCCGCGCCACCGCGCTGCCCGCCTCCGTACGCGCCGGGGCCGACGTCGGGCTGCTGGTGATCGCCGGGGTCGCGTACTGGCAGCTGGACCGCCAGACCTCCGGCTCCGGGGCGCTCAGCGGCGACCGCGCGGGCGGCCTCGGCATCGACCCGCTCCTGGTGGCGGCGCCCGCCCTCGCCCTGCTCGCCGGGACCGTACTGACCCTGCGGCTGCTGCCGCCCGCCGCCAGACTTGCCGAGCGGCGGGCCGCGGGCGGCCGCGGGCTCCCGGCCGCGCTCGCGGGCTGGCAGTTCAGCCGCCGGCCGCTGCGCGGCGCGGGCCCGGTGCTGCTCCTGGTGCTCGCGGTCGCCATGGGCATGCTCGCGATCGGCCAGTCCGCCTCCTGGGACCGCTCGCAGGAGGACCAGGCGGACTTCCGCGCGGGCACCTCGGTGCGGGTCTTCGGGTCCAGCCTGAACGGCTTCGGGCAGGCCGGTTCGTACGACGCGGTCCCCGGGGTACGGGCGGTGGCCCCGGCGGCGCGCTCCTCGGTGGAGCTCTCCGGCGGCCGCTCCGGGACGCTGCTCGCCCTGGACACCGCGCGGGCGGACGGCCTGCTGCTGCGCGAGGACCTCGGCGGGTCCGCCCGGGGGCTGCTCGCCGAGCTCACCCCGCGCCGGGCCGCCCGCCCCGGGGTGCCGCTCGCGGCGGACGCCGCCGAGCTCGCCGTCACCTTGCGCATCGACGCCCGGCGGCACGCGGAGGGCGCTTCCCCGGGCCCGATCACCGCGAGCGTGACGGCGGTGGTCGAGGACCGCTTCGGCATCCGGTACCGCCTCCCGGCCGGGACGCTGGACGCCGACGGGCGCCCGGCCGAGCGCCGGATCTCCCTCGACCTCGCGGCGGGCGCGCCGGTGGGCCGCCCGGCGGCGCCGCTCACCCTCACCGGGTTCGAACTGGACCTCAGCGTCCCGGAGCGGTCCGAGCAGCACCGCTTCAGTGCGAGCGACCTGCGGACCGTGGCCCGCGACGGACGCGCCACCGCCGTCGCGCTTGGCGCCGCCGACCGCTGGCGGGCCACCTCGGCCGACTCCGGCAGAAGCCTGGACGCCCCGGCGGCCCTGGCCCCCAAGAGCGACGGGCGGTCCCTGTCGGTGGCGTACGAGACCGGTGAGAGCCCGCCGCCCACCCTCTCGTCGGGGGTGCCGAGCCTCGCCGTCCGGCTCACCGCCGTACGGCCCGCCGCTCCCGCGCTCACCGCGATCGCCACCGACCGGTTCCTGGCCTCCAGCGGGACCCGGGTCGGCGACACCGTCACGGCCGTCCTGTCCGGGCGGACCCTGCGCGCCAAGGTCGTCGACCGGATGGCCGAGCTCCCCACGACCGGGCCGGGCGCACAGACCACCGTGGGCGGCGCCCGCGACGGCGGCGCGCTCCTGCTCGACCTGCGCGCCGTCAACGAGGTGCTCGCCGCCGAGACCGGCAACAGCCTGGCCCCCACCGAGTGGTGGCTCACCACCGCCCCCGGCGACGCGGCCCGCGCGGCGGCGGCGCTGCGGGCCCGGCCGGACATCGACCCGCAGCAGGTGCTGGTGCGCGCGGAGGTCGCCGAGCAGCTGCGCGACGACCCGCTCGGCGCGGGCCCGCAGGCCGCGCTGCTCGCCGCCGCGATCGTGGCGGCCGCCCTCGCGGCGGTCGGCTTCGCGGTGAGCGCGGCGGGCTCGCTGCGCGAACGCGGCGCCGAGTTCGCCGTACTGCGGGCGCTGGGCGCCCCGCGCCGCCAGCTGGCCCGGCTGATCGCGGCCGAGCAGGGCGTGCTGATCACGCTGGCGCTGCTGGTGGGACTGGCACTCGGCGAGGTGCTGACGCGCGCGGTGGTGCCGCTGATCGTGCTGACCGGGCAGGCCACCCAGCCGGTGCCGAAGGTGCTGGTGGAGCTGCCCGCCGGGCGGCTCGCCGTGCTCTTCGCCGGGGTGGCCGCCGTACCGCTGCTGATCGTCGCGGCGCTGGCGCTGCGGCGGACCGACCCGGCGGTCTCGCTGCGCCACCAGGGGGACAACTGACATGAGTGCCAAGGCCGTTGCCCCCTGGGTGCGCACCCGGCTGCGGACCGCGCCCGGCGCCGCGGGCGCGCTCGCCGTGCTGGTGCTGCTCACCGCGTATCTGGCGGGCGCGCTGCCGCGCGGGATCGACGGGTACGAGGACCGGGGGCTGCGCCACGCGGTGGCCTCGGCGGCGCCGGAGAACTCGGTGCTGCGCCTGGCCGGCCCGACGCCCGTCAACAGCGACCCGAAGGACCCCGACCCGGGAGCCGCGCTGCGCCCGCGGGCCATGGAACGCGCCTACCGGGAGCAGCTGGCGGCGATCCCGGCGCCGCTGCGCGCGGACACCGGGCAGTCGGCGTACGGGGTGCGCACCGCGGAGAAGGTGGTCGCCGGCTCCCCGCTGGACTCCTGGCTGCCGAGGCCGGAGGGCCTGCCGCCGCGGTTCCTGATCGACTCCCGCTCGTCGCTGACCGACCACGCCCGACTGGTGAGCGGACGCCTGCCCACCATGAAGGCCGACTCGACCTCGCACACGGCGGAGGCGGTGGTCACCGCCACCACCGCCAGGGCGCTGCGCGTCTCCCCCGGTTCGGTGGTCCACGTGCCGGGCGCCGGGGGCGAGCCGCTGGCGATCCGGATCACCGGGACCGTACGGCCGCTGCTCCCCGAGGCGAGCTACTGGGCCACCCAGCCGGTGCTGCGCGACCCCCAGCTCGTCCCCGTCTCCCCCAAACCCGACGATCCGCACTACTGGTACGCGGGCCTGCTCCTCGGCGCCGACTCGGCGCCCGCGCTCCTCGAAGCGGGCGGCAGGCCCGAGCTGTACGCGGACATCGCCCCGGCGACGCCCGCCATGAACGCGCGCCAACTGGACGGCCTGGCCACCTCGGTGGCCTCCCTGGAGGGCGGCCCGGCGCTCGCCGAGCTGCGCCGGCTGGTCGGCCCCGGCACCACGGTCTCCACCGAACTCGACGCGGTCCTCGCGGGCTACACCTCCGTACGCGAGTCGATCACCCCGGTGGTCGCGGTGGCCACCTTCGGCACGGCGACCGTGGCGGGCGTGGTCCTGCTGATGGCGGGCGGCCTCGCGGCGGCCCGCCGCACCAGCGAACTCACCCTGCTGCGCGCCCGGGGCGGCTCGCTGCCCGGCATCGGCGCCCGGCTGGCCGCCGAGACGGCGGTGGTGGCCGTCCCGGCGGCGGCCCTGGGCCTGGGTCTGGCGGTGCTGACCGTACGCGGCGGCCGGCTCGGCCCGGCGCTGCTCGCCTCGGCGGCGGTCGCGGCGGTGTCCTGTCTGGCCCTGCCGGTACGGGCGATGGCCGCCCACCGCACGGTCCGCACCGCCACCGACCGCGACGACCTGGTACGGGTGCGGCCCTCCCGGCGCCGTACAGTCGCCGAACTGACCCTGCTGGTCCTGGCGGCGGGCGCGGTGTACGCGCTGCGCCGACGCAGCACGGCGGCGGGCTCCGACTCGCTGGTCAGCTCGGCGCCGGTGCTGATCGGCGTGATCGCCGCTCTCGTCCTCGTACGGCTGTATCCGCTGCCCCTGCGCTGGGCGGCCCGCCCGGCCGCGCGGCTGCGCGGCACGGTCGGCTTCCTCTCACTGGCCCGCGCGGGCCGCGCCCCGGGCGGCGGGGTGCTCCCGCTGCTCGCCCTGCTCACGGCGCTGACCACGGCCGCGTTCGGCGGCTCGGTGCTCGCCGGGGTGGCGGACGCGCGGGAGAGGGCGGCGCTGTACACGACGGGCGCGGACGCCCGGATCGACAGCGTGATGCCGCTGCCGGCGGGTCTGGCCGACCGGGTCGCCAGGGTCGGCGGGGTGGCGCGGGTGACCGCGGCGCGGATCGAGTACGGAGTCGAGCTGCCGTCCGGCGACAAGGCCGCGGTGATCGGGGCGGACCCGGCCGCGTACGCCCGCCTGACCGCCGACACCGGTCTCGGCACGATCCGGGCCGACGACCTGAGCGCCCGCCACGGCAGGGCCCTGGCGGCGATCGCATCACCGAAGGTGGCGGCGGACCTGGGCCGGGGCGCCCGGGAGATACGGGTGGCGGGCTACCGGCTCACCGTCCAGGTGGTGGCGGTCCGTGAGCGCACGCCCGCGGTGCCGCGCAGCGACTTCCTGCTGGTGGACGCGGCCGGGCTGGGCGCGCGGGAGCCGACGACGCTGCTGGTGGCGGGGACGGACCTGGACGCGAAGGCGCTGCGCGGCACGGTGACGCCCGCGCGCGCCACGGCCCAGGCCCCCACGGTGCAGATCCGCGCGGAGACCCGCCGCAGACTGATCGACTCGCCGCTCCAGTCGGGGGCGGAAGGGGTGTACGGGGCGGCGGTCGCGGCGGGCGGCGGCTACGCGGCGCTGGCGCTGCTGCTTGCGCTGCTGCGGGGGGCGCCGGAGCGCTCCGCGCTGCTGGCGCGGCTGCGGACGATGGGCCTGACCCGCCGCCAGGGCCGCCGGCTGCTGATCCTGGAGGCGCTGCCGCAGGCGGTGCTCGCCGCACTGGGCGGGGCCCTGACGGGCTGGGCGGCGACGGAGCTGCTGGCACCCGGGGTGGACCTGGCCGGCCTGGCCCTGGCGGCCTCGCCGTCGACGGCCACGGCCGCCAGCGCACTGCGTACGGATCCGATGTCGCTCCTGGTCCCGGCGGTGTGCGTGGTGGCACTTGCGGCCGGGGTCGCCGCGACACAGGCGTGGTGGACGAGCCGACGTGGCTCGGTCACGGAGCTGAGGGCGGGAGACACGAGATGACGGGGCCGAGGGCGGGAGCGGGTGCGGCTGCGGCTGGGGCGGCGGCGGCTGGCTCGGCGGGGGCCGGGGCGGTTGCGGCCGGCGCAGAGGGGGCCGGGGCGGCGGCCGGAATGGCTGCGGCCGGGGCGGAGGTCCGGTCGCTGTCGGAGCTGGAGGCGCGGGCGGCGGCCCGGCGCGACCGTCCGGCGTACGGCCACGACGCCCTGATCGCCTGCGACCGCCTGGTCCGGATCTTCACCACGGACGGCGTGGAGGTCCAGGCCCTCCAGGGCCTGGACCTCCTGGTCACCGAGGGCGAGTTGATGGCCCTGGTGGGAGCGTCCGGCAGCGGGAAGTCCACCCTGATGAACATCCTGGCGGGCCTGGACGTCCCGACGGCGGGCCAGGCGAAGGTGGCGGGCCGGGATCTGCTGTCGATGGACGCGAAGGCGAGGCTGGACTACCGGCGTGAGGTGGTCGGCTTCGTCTGGCAGCAGACGGCGCGCAACCTCCTCCCGTACCTGACGGCAGCGCAGAACGTCTCGCTCCCCCTCCAGCTGCGCGGCCGCCGCGCGAAGGGGCGGTCCACCCGGGCGGACGACCTGCTCACCCTCCTGGAGGTGGCCCACTGCCGTGACCGCCGCCCCCACCAGATGTCCGGCGGCGAACAGCAGCGCGTGGCGATAGCCGTGGCCCTGGCCAACAACCCCTCGGTCCTCCTGGCCGACGAGCCGACCGGTGAACTCGACTCCGCCACGGCCGAACAGATCTTCGCGGCCTTCCGCAAGGCGAACGAGGAGCTGGGCACGACGATCGTCATCGTCACCCACGACCAGTCGGTCGCCGACGAGGTCCGCCGCACGGTGGCCATCCGCGACGGCCGCACTTCGACAGAGGTCCTCCGCCGCACCCACCTCGACGAACAGACGGGCGAGGAGTCGGTCACCAGCCGCGAATACGCCATGCTCGACCGAGCGGGCCGCCTCCAGCTCCCCCGGGAGTACACGGAGGCACTGGGCATGGAACACCGGGTCCTGCTGGAACTGGAACAGGACCACATCCAGGTGTGGCCGGACGGCGAGTGACGGGCCCCGGGTCCGGCCCGGTGTTCGCCTACGGCCCGGTGGGCAGCTGGTCGCGCAGTTCCCCGCGCCCCTAAACTCGCGGCCGTGTGCCGACCATGGGGGGGTTCCCCGCACCCCTCGAAACCCTCGGTCGTGTGCGGACCGTGGCCGCTTCTCGCGCAGTTCCCCGCGCCCCTAGGGGGTACGGCTCCTGCGGCGATCAGAGGTGCGGGGCAGAGGGGCCGCAGGCCCCATGCCTTTAGGGGCGCGGGGAACTGCGCGACCAGCCCACCACCGGGCGGCACACGACCGCGCAGCGGGGTGCGGGGGCCGCAGGCCGATCCGTGAACGGGGCACAGGGGCCGCAGGCCCCGTGCTTCCAGGGGCGCGGGGAACTGCGCGACCCGCCCACCACCGGGCAGCAGACAAACGCGCAGCGGGGCGCGAGGGCCGCAGGCCCCGCGCAAGGGGGTGCAGGGGCGCAGCCCCGCCCGGGGCCCGGGGGCCTCAGCCCCCACCCACCCCCGGAGGGTTAAGGGAACGGGCGGGGTGGGGGAAAACCCTCACAGCGGGGACAGCGGCAACGCCCCAACCCCCACCCGCCGAACCACCACAGACCCAAACCCCGTACGAAGCCGCAACCACGGCCCCGCCCCCAACAACGCCAACTCCGCCCCGGCGACAGGCCGCAGAAACCCGAGGGACTGCGCCGCATGCACCACCCGAAGCGGCACCTCCGTGCCCCCCAGCCCCCGCGACCAGATCTCCCGCCCGATCCGCTCCCGCTCGGCCCGCGTACGCGCGGCCGCCGGCAGCGCCTCGTCCCGGGCCCGGAACTCCGCCACCGCCGCCGCGACAGCTCCCCGTATCTCCTCCAGGGAGGGCAGCCCGGGCAGCCGCTGCCAGCCACCGCGCGGCGGCAGCACCCCGGCCCACGGCGGCCCGGTCACCGAGGACGGCACCACCACCGCGGACGCGGGCTCGTCGAGCGCCTCGAGGAGCTCACCGGCCGAGACGGTGACGTCGAGCTCCACCACCGCGTCCAGCCGCACCGTACGCACCGCGAGCACCTCGAACGCCGGCGGACGCCCGAACACCGCCAACGCCCCGCCCCCGGCCTGCAACCGAACCGCCGCCGACCGGTCGTAGTGGATCAGCCGGGCCAGGAAGGCGGCGAGATCCGCCACCTCCCCGGCGTCGGCGAAGCCCAGCTTCACGGTCATGCCGCGGCCCGCTCCGACCCCGCGGCCTTCGCGCGCCCGGCGTCAGACCCCGCGCCGGCCGGCCCCTCGACGTACTCCTGGAGGAACGACTTCTCCTCCGCCGAGATCCGCCGGGGCCGCCCCGCCGCCAGGTCGTACGGCACCACGACCGTGGAGGCCCGCACATACACCTGCTCGGGGTCCTTGATCTCGTACGCGATCGTCAGCGACGCCGCGCCGATCTTCGTGACCCACGACTCGATGGTCACCGGTGCGTGGCGGTGCACCAGGGGCCGTACGTAGTCGATCTCGTGCCGGGCCACCACGGACCCGCCGGAGAACGACGGCGAGCCGTCCCCCGGCGCCAGCCGGAACATGAAGTCGATCCGGGCCTCCTCCAGATAACGGACGAAGACCGCGTTGTTGACGTGCCCGAAGGCGTCCATGTCCGACCAGCGGAGCGGGCAGCTGTAGATATGGCGAGCCAAGAAGATCAGCCCCGGGTGAGCTTCTTGTAGGTGGCGCGGTGCGGACGCGCCGCGTCGGCTCCGAGCCGCTCGACCTTGTTCTTCTCGTACGACTCGAAGTTGCCCTCGAACCAGTACCACTTCGAGTCGCCCTCGTACGCCAGGATGTGCGTCGCCACCCGGTCCAGGAACCAGCGGTCGTGGGAGATCACGACAGCGGCACCCGGGAACTCCAGGAGCGCGTTCTCCAGCGAGGAGAGCGTCTCGACGTCGAGGTCGTTGGTGGGCTCGTCGAGGAGCAGCAGGTTGCCGCCCTCCTTGAGCGTCAGCGCCAGGTTGAGGCGGTTGCGCTCACCACCGGAGAGCACACCGGCCGGCTTCTGCTGATCCGGGCCCTTGAAGCCGAACGCGCTGACGTACGCGCGCGAGGGCATCTCGACCTGGCCGACGTTGATGTAGTCGAGCTCGTCCGACACGACCGCCCAGAGGGTCTTCTTGGGGTCGATGTTGGCGCGGCTCTGGTCGACGTACGAGATCTTGACGGTCTCGCCGACCCGGATGGAGCCCGAGTCGGGGGTCTCCAGGCCCTGGATCATCTTGAACAGCGTGGTCTTGCCCGCGCCGTTCGGACCGATGACGCCCACGATGCCGTTGCGCGGCAGCGTGAACGACAGGTCGTCGATGAGGACCTTGTCGCCGAAGGCCTTGGAGAGGTTCTCCACCTCGACGACGATCGAGCCCAGGCGCGGGCCCGGCGGGATCTGGATCTCCTCGAAGTCCAGCTTCCGCATCTTGTCGGCCTCGGCCGCCATCTCCTCGTAACGGGCGAGGCGGGCCTTGGACTTGGTCTGGCGGCCCTTGGCGTTGGAGCGGACCCACTCCAGCTCTTCCTTGAGCCGCTTGGCGCGCTTGGCGTCCTTCTGGCCCTCGACCTTGAGGCGGGAGGCCTTCTTGTCGAGGTACGTGGAGTAGTTGCCCTCGTACGGGATCGCGCGGCCGCGGTCGAGCTCCAGGATCCACTCGGCCACGTTGTTCAGGAAGTACCGGTCGTGGGTGACGGCGACAACGGCGCCCGCGTACTTCGAGAGGTGCTGCTCCAGCCAGTTCACCGACTCGGCGTCGAGGTGGTTGGTGGGCTCGTCGAGCAGCAGCAGGTCGGGCGCCTCGATCAGCAGCTTGCAGAGCGCCACCCGGCGCTTCTCGCCACCGGAGAGGTTGACCACGGGCCAGTCGGCGGGCGGGCAGCCCAGCGCGTCCATGGCCTGCTCCAGCTGGGCGTCGAGGTCCCAGGCGTTGGCGTGGTCGAGGTCCTCCTGGAGCTTGCCCATCTCCTCGAGGAGCGCGTCCGAGTAGTCGGTCGCCATGAGCTCGGCGACCTCGTTGAAGCGCTTCAGCTTGCCCATGATCTCGGCGGCGCCGTCCTGCACGTTCTCCAGGACCGTCTTCGTCTCGTCGAGCTGCGGCTCCTGCATGAGGATGCCGACGGTGAAGCCCGGCGTCAGGAACGCGTCGCCGTTGGAGGGCTGCTCAAGGCCCGCCATGATCTTGAGAACGGTGGACTTACCGGCACCGTTGGGACCGACCACACCGATCTTCGCGCCGGGCAGGAAGCTCAGCGTGACGTCGTCAAGGATCACCTTGTCGCCGTGCGCCTTGCGCGTCTTGCGCATGGTGTAGATGTACTCAGCCAAGAGAAACCGTCCGGCAGTGTGAATCGGGCTGTGGGCAGATACACCCCATCTTGCCGTACCGCCACCCCTGCGAGCGAATGAGTAGGTCAGGGGTCCCTGACCTGGGGCGCGATCATCGCGAGGCGTTGTCGACCGGTCGCCATCGGTCGTCTCCGGTCGTCATTGGCGGCCCCCTGACGGCCCCCAGACGGCCCAGCCGCAGAGCTGAGGGCCAGGCCCTTGGCCCACTCCCCGCTGCTCAGGAGACCGGAGCTCGCGTCAAGGCGTCAGCCAGCGTCGCCATGTCCTCGATGACTGCGCCCGCTCCTGCTTCCGCCAGCGCCAGCGCCTTGCCCGGTCGGTTGGCGTACCCGATCGACCGGGCCGCCGCCGCGATCGCCGCTTCAACGTCGCTCACGGAGTCCCCCACGAGCGCGCAGCTCCGAGGATCGACTCCCAACAGATCAGCCGCGAGGTACAGCGAGTACGGAGAGGGCTTCATTCGGTGCGGCTGGTGGCTGGGACGCCCAACGACCTCGTCCACCAACGACGCCAGTTCGTGGCGGGCAAGGAATTCACGCACACACTCTGCGGAATTGTTGCTCACGATGGCCACCCTGCGCCCCGAAGCGGCAGCCGCTTTCAGCGCGGAAACAGCCCCCGGAGTCGGGTCTCCGGCCAAGCTAACAGCTTCCATTTCGGCAGCTACAAGGGTCGCCTCAACGGCGATCAGGGCGTCTTCACCAGCCTGCGGGGCGACCCTTAGCGCGTCCATGAAATCCATCTCTCGCATCTTCTCCGAGAGGTCGACATGGAATCTTTGCATCACGTCAGCTAGTGCGCGCACGACCTCCGAAGCGGGTAGACCGGAGAAGACTTCACAGAGAGGCCCGTCGAAGTCGAAGAGCATGCCACGAGTGGCCGCGACGGCCTCATGGAGAAGCTCACTCTCCATCAGGATCAAAATCCCTTCCGATTGTCGTCCAGACGCTGTCGAACCACATACGCGCCTGCTCAACTTGCTTGGCGCCGCTAGAAGACTCACCTTCGTTTATCGAATAGTGGAAGAGAGTCGCGTCAGGGCCGATCAGGTCGTAGATCTCGATGGCCTCGCCCTGCGCGACCACCTTGTTGGGGCGGATCGGGTAGTACCCAAAGAACGCATCTTCCTGGTTCACCACATACAGCTTGAAGAACTGCGTACCGCTGTGGACGCGAACCTGCACCCGCGTTTCGGGTACAAGGCTGAGCAAGCTCAGCTCGTGCACCTGATTGGCGATGCCACGGGTAAATCCGACCATGAGCCCGTGCATGCGATTTCGCAGGCGCACATCATCCGCACCATCGCTCATCCGGACAGGGGCAGCCTGCGGCACCGACATATCCGGAACCAGAATTCGAATGTTGATGCTGGCGGGCGTGAGGCGCCCAATCCGGATTTTGTCGATCGGGTCCTGTAGAGCCGCATGTAGCGTCTCGCTTGAGAATCCAGCGAAGTCGATGGAGACGTTCTGACTTGAGAACGCCTGCTCTACGTACGGACGCAAACCGGCCGGGCGCTCTGTGCGGTTGCGGACATAGACGCCACTCCCCTTGCGGGAAACGACAAGGCCTTCATCTTCAAGGTCGCGGAGCGCGCGTTGGATCGTGGCACGCGCGAAGCCGTACAGCTCCGTGAGCTTGCTGTGAGACGGCAGCTTCTCCCCCGGGGCTAGTCGCCGCGTACGGATGGCCGCACCGAGGCTGCTCGCCACCTGCTCGTAGGGCGGCCGACTGTCGTCCGGGTCCAGCGGTTCGGGCACGAAGGTCATGCCGCCGATGCTACGCCCCCCGACCAGCATCAGGACAGCCAGGATAGCCAGGTATTGACATGACTAGCCAGGCTGGCTACGTTGAGGTTGTGGCGATCGGGCTAGCCAAGTTAGCCAGATCGATCGCCTGGTGCGGGATTGCTCGTGGTGCGGCTCAGCCGTACGAGCGGGCCCCGGGACCGCCGTTCCTTGAGAACTCAACAGTGAGCCGAAAGATCTTCAATCCGTTTCGCGGCGCCTCGTGTGCTGCGGCCGGTTGCCTCCTCCGCCCGTCCGGCCGTTGCGGCCGTACGGGCGGGGTTGAGGGGAGCCGGAACATCCGATCCGAGACCCCGTGGGGGGAACGCCATGATCGCAACGCTGATTGCCGTACTGGGCACGCTCGCCGGCGCTCTGGTCGCCGGGGTGATGCAGCACCTGACCGCAAGCCGCACCACCCGCGCCGCGCAGGACGAACGACGTCGCCAGGCACTGACCGAGGCGGTTCCGGCGCTGCTGGCCGCTCTGGTGCGTCACCGCGAACAGCAGTACCTGAAGATCGTGGCCCGCCGTGAAGAGCGGGCCGACACGGTGGAAGCCCGCCAGGCCCGCTACGCGGCCCGCTCCGCTGTCACCTCCGCCATGGACACGCTGCACATGACCACCACCAGCGCCCGCCTGCTGGCGGTCGCTCAGGAAGCGGTCGACGCGGCGATGGCGCTCGGGGACGTCCCTACTGAGGAGCTGGACGCGGCCGGACTGCGGGCCCGCCAGGCGCACACCGCACTGCGTGAAGCGGGCGCCGCTCTCCTCTATGCCTGATCTGCGCCTTTGGCAGCCCTGATGGTCGCAAGGCCGGGTTCGACTCCCGGCCAGGGCGCTCTGGCACACCGGCCAACCGTCGACACAGGGAGCAGACGTGGAGAACCCCGAGGTGATCCGCTACACCGCTGACATCGTGGTGATCAACGACGACCGCAACATCCTTTTGATCAAGCGTGGTTGGGCCCCCTTCAAGGGGCATTGGGCCCTTCCCGGGGGTCACGTCGACGCTGGGGAGACCAGCCTCCAGGCCGCTGCCCGCGAGCTGGCCGAGGAGACCGGCGTCAACGTCCGTATGGGCGACCTGGAGTTCTCCGGACTCTTCGACACCCCGGACCGCGACCCGCGCGGACGGTACGTGTCGGCGGCCTACACGGTGACCATCGGGTCCGACGTGATCCCCACGGCCGGTGATGACGCCACGGAGGCTCGGTGGTTTTCGCTGGATGACCTGCCCGCGAACCTCGCGTTCGACCACGAGCGGATCGTCACAGCCGCTGTCTACGGCTGACCCACAGAACAGTCCGGTACTACCCCTCAACGGCGCGGCCCCGGTGCTCGAACACCGGGGCCGCATGAGCCGTTTCACCTGCTAGGGAGACCACGACTCATGGACCACATTGCCACAGTTCAGGACGCCGCTATCGCGTTCGCGGACTGGATCGAGCCGACGCCCGCTGAGCTGGACGCGATCGAGCGCGAGATGCCCGTGATCGTCGCGGACGTCGAGCTGCTGGACGCGCAGATCATGACCCTGGACCGCACGCCGACCGAACTGGACGCCCGGCGTATCCGCCGGGCCCGGCGCCGTGCGCTCGCCGCGCGGGTCGCCCTGCTCAACCAGACGCCCGGCACGCTGCCCCTGCCGGGCGGTGCCGCATGAACCGCAAGGGGAAGATCCTCCTCGTGCTCGCGCTGGTGACGGTGGTCGCCATGGCGTTCCGGGTGTCGTGGAATGCGTTGCGGGACATCGCGGGCACGGTCGGCGCGGATGCCACCGCCGCCACGCTCTACCCGTTCGTGGTCGACGGACTGATGGCGCTGGCGCTGGTCGCCGCCCTCGTGCTGACCGACCGCGACCGCCGGTTCGCGCTGCGGGTGCTGGGCACCTACACGGCCGCGTCGCTGGTCCTCAACTACGTGCATGGTCTCGTGCCCGATCTGCACGGCCGTACGGTCGACTGGGGGCGTCTTGCCGACTGGGGCCCGGCGAACTGGGCGCTCGTGCTGTTGGCGACGTCGCTTCCGGTCGGCTCGATCTACTTCGGGTCCGATCTGGTCGCCAAGGTCCTCCACCACCCGGCACCGATCGGCGCTAATGCGGAGGAATCGACTGATATCGAGAGGATTCGGTCTACGCCTGACCTCCCGGAATCGACTCCGCCGCCGGTAGCGGTCAACCCGATCGCGATTCCGGCTGCGGTGCAGGTCGGCTTTCTCAAGCCGGTGATCCCGCCCAAGCCCGTCCCGTCGACCGTGGTCGCTCCGATCGAGCAGACGTCGGCCGCGCAGTCGGCCCGGCCGCGCCGTGCGACGGGTCGGGTTCCGCAGTCGGCCCGGTCGACTCAACCGCGCCGCACCCCGGAGCAACTGCTCAGCGAGGCGCGGACGCTGGTGGCCGACTGGTCGGACGCTGAGCTGACGGCTGAGGGCCTCCGCCGGGCGCTGCACACGTCCCCGGCCAACGCTCGTGCGCTGCGGGAGACGCTGCGTGCCGAGCGTGCCGCCACCGTGTCTAAGGCGGTCGCGTGATGTCCGCCGCATATGGGAAGTGCTTCGACCCGTCCGGCGCCCGCTACGGCATCCCGACCTTCCCGTGGCGTCTGGCGCCGGACGGTTACGCCACCCGCCGGCAACTCCGTACGCAGGGCTTACGGCCCGGCGGTCAGCCGGTGGCCGCGCAGGTCATGCGCCGCTCCCGGCACCGCACCGGCGGGGTGAGCGTGGCCTACCTGTACCGCGTCGACCGGGCCGTGCCGGTACGGCCGATGACGTCGCGGAAGTGGGGTGCGCTCGCGCTGGCGATGCTCGCCCGCCGCACCTGCCCCGTCTGCGGCACGGTCGCGGACTACTGCATCCCGCGCTCCCTCGGCATGTGTGTGACCTGCGCCTTCCCGTCCCCTTCCCACGTCGTGAGGAGTGCCTGACATGGGCAAGCCCGACACCCGGCGCCTTGACCGGGAGATCCAGCAGACCGAACGCAAGGTGCAGGCGGTCAAGAACCGGGAGCTGTGGCCGCTGAACGGCCGTGAGCGCCGGGCGGTGCTGGGGGCGGTCGTCTCCACCGCGCGCGGCCTGCACCGGGGCACCGGCACCGACCGGGCCGACCAGCGCATGGACACCGCGTGGCAGAGCGCCGAAACCCGTTTGATCGCGGAGATCGCCGCGTTGCAGGTGGAACGTCAGCGCATCGTGACCGAGGCCGCACAGGCCAAGGCCGCGAAGAAGTCTTCGGGCTGGTGGTGAGCATGCCGCGCACCGCCGCCCTGATCTCGCACTTTCACTGCCCGGACTGCGGACCGCTGGTGTTCGGCACGACGCGGGCCGTCTGCGGCCACATCATCCCCGCCCCCGTCGCCGGCAACGGCACCGCGCGCAGGTGCCCTGCCTGCAAGACGGCCCTGCGCTCGCACAAGGCCAGCCACCGCCGCTGAACCCTCCCGGACGCCGGCACTGCCCGGCCGGCGCCCCCCTTCTCGCCTTCCCGCCCCTCGGGGCAGTCAGGAGTCAACTCCCATGGAATCCAACGTCGTTCGTCTCACCAAGACGCCCACGCAAGCCTCTGTATCGCCCTCCGGGGCGCCGGGCGCTGGTTTAGTACCGTCCGGCCCGGAGGGGCCGCCTGCGCCCCTGTGGGTGCGCTCGGGGCGGGCCGTGCGCGCTGCGGTCACCCACGAACACACCCGCACCGCCGCCCGGTTGGCGGTGCGGCACGGCATGTACGTGGTCGGCGGCACCAGGATCGTGGCCCGCCGCACCTGGGAGGCCCGCACCGCCACCCGCTACGAACGCATGCTCCGGGCAGCCGAGGCCGCCGGGAACTACGAGGTGGCGGCCGAGTGGGAAGAGCGCGGGCAGCGCTTCCGCGATGCCCGCCACCGCCGCCGTATGGACCTGCTGCACTCACCCCTGGACGCGGCCAGGGGCGTGGCCGTGAGCGCGGGGATGGGCGTCGGGTCGCTGGTCGCGCTCGGTGTCGTGATGGCGGTCGCGACGAAGGACGCGACGCAGGTCGTCACGCCGTTGATGGCGACGGTGGAGTTCATCAACGTGCTGATCACCATCGCCACCGTGGTGTGGGGCCCCGCCCTCACCTTCGGCCCATTCCTGGCGCTGCTGGCCCTGTGGGGCGTCGGCCGCCACCAGCAAGCCGCCCCGAACTGGGCTCTGCCCGCAGCCGTGCGCAACGGGGAGGGCGAGCCGATCACCCCCTCCATCGTCGTCAAAGCCCTACGTGACCTCGGTGTGCCCGCGCTGCGGAACGCCATCAAGGAAATGGGGGATGCGGGGGCCGCCATGCTCTCCCCGATCACGATCGCCGGGTGCGGCGTGGAAGTCGACGTCACCCTGCCCTCCGGGGTGTCGACGATCGAGGTGCAGAACCGCCGACGCAAGCTCGCAGAGAACCTGTCGCGCCATGAGCACGAAGTGTTCATCACCATCCCGCAGGCGGCCCGCACGGTCCGTTTGTGGGTGGCCGACTCGGGTGCGCTGGATGAGCCGATCGGTCCGTCTCCGCTGGTCACGGACGAGACGATGACCGCCGACTACGCCAAGGGCCGCGCCCCCTGGGGCCAGGACCTGCGCGGCGACGCGGCAGCCATCAGCCTCTACCAGCGTCACCTGCTGATCACGGGCCTATCCAATCAGGGCAAGACCGCCGCGCTGCGGTCGCTGGCACTGTGGGCGTCGCTGGATCGGCGCGTTGAGTTCAGGGTCGCCGACCTGAAGGGCGCCGGTGACTGGGCCATGTTCGATGGTCTGGCCACTGTGCTGATCCAGGGGCCGACCGATGAGCACGTGATCGAAGCGACCGAGATGGTTGAGGGCCTGGTCGACGAAATGAACCGCCGCATTGCGGCCCGTCAGGCGGACCCCACGGTGGTGTTCGATCCGTTGATCGGCATTGTGGACGAAGCCCAGGTGGCGTTCATGTGCCCGGCCATCGACGACCAGAAGCGACCCTACGGCGGCGCCAAGGCCACTTCCCGGTACTTCATGGCCGTGCGCAAGGTCCACAACCAGGGCCGCGTGGTCGACGTGCTCATGTACGAGGGCACGCAGGACCCCACCGACCAGAACCTTCCCAAGCTGGTCCGCGAGGGTGCCCACACCCGTGCGTCCCTCGCGCTGGGCACTGAGGCACAGGCAGTCATGGCTCTGGGAGAGAAAGCCGTCAACGGCGGTGCAGCCCCGCACCTGTTGCGTCAGGGGCTCGACAAGGGAACTCTGGTCGTCGCCTCGGACGGGATCGAGATCCCCAAGGGTCAGTCGTCCATCACCGTTCGCACCCACTTCATCGGCGACGAGGACGCCCGGGCCATCACCGACCGGGCCAAGGCTCTGCGCGACGGGATCACCACCCTGCACGTCATCGAGCGGGGCGAGCAGCGTGACCCGCTCGATGACATCGCCGCCGTGGTCGGCACGGCGGAGCGGGTGCGCACGAAGGACGTTCTCGCCCGGCTCGCCGCGCTGGATGCCGACGCCTACAGCGCCTGGTCATTCATGGAACTCAAGCGCGTACTTGACGACGCTGGCGCGGAGCCCTGGAAGTCCGATGGCGTCATGGTCGTCGGCCGTGACCGCGTTGCCCGGGCGCTCGCCAACCGCGACGACGACGGTTCCGCTTCCGCCGCATAGGGCAGGGAGCCGCACCCCGGCGGGGCAGGGAGGCAGGGAGAACTCCCTGACCCCCTCCCTGGCCTGCCTCCCTCCCTCTCACCTGCGCGAATGATCCAGCAGGGAGTCAGGGAGGCCCGCAGGTCAGCACCCCTGAAACCCCCTCCACCACGCTCCCGGCAGGGGGTGTCTCTGCTTCCCTGCCCCCGCCCGGAAGGGATTCCGCATGTACCCCGAACACGCCCGCCACGCGCCCGCCGAACGGGCCGTTCAAGTCCACCAGCCCACCCCGCTCCAGCCCGTTCCGGCACCGCTCATCCCCATGCACCCGGACCACATTCCGACCGTGGCGAGCATCGTCCTGCCGGACGGACGGGTCGTCACCGGCTACGCCATCGAACCGGCCCACCCCGCGCCCATCACCGCCGCACCGGCCGTGTCCCGTACGGCCGTGAACGTCGCGCTCGGAGGGGTCGGCTTCGCCGCCGTGTGCGGCGGCCTGCTCCTGCTCACGAGCTTCATCGCCGCACTCGCCGCATTCGTCCACCAATTGATCATCCTGGCCGCCGTGATCTTCGGTGGCTGGATCGCCGCGCAGGTCCTCGGACCCCGCCACGGACAGGGCGGCACGGTCGTCACCATCCGCAAAGCGGTCTTCAAACGCAACCACTTCCACGGCTGAGGGAGCGCCATGACCGACACGATCACAGTCCGGCTCGACGTCCGGGGGCAGGGCTTACCGGAGATCAACTACCGCAACAAACGGATCGTCACCCCCGAGACGATCACCTTCGTCTACCTGATCGACAACCCGGGGCCCGTGAACGGGATCTACCCGGCCTGCGCCGAGGTGACAGGCCGGTGCCGCAGCGCACGCGGCTCCACCCAAGGGCCGCGCCGCACGACCGAATGCTTCTACCGCGCGTGGCCCGACTTCTGGCCCGCGTGGCTGATCACCTTCGGTGCCGAACACCGTCCCCGCTAGCTGATCCAAGGGCGGCCCCCGTCTCGCCAAAGTCCGGGGCCGCCCTGGTCTCCAGCCATCAACTCAACAGTGGAGGTCTCCAGCATGACCTACCCCACCGACATCCGGCGAGCGTTCGCCCCGGGCCGGCCGCTGCTGGTTCTGGACGCTTTCTGTTGCATCGGGGGCGCGACCGCGGGTTACCGGCGCGCGTTCCCCGGCTGCCACATCACCGGCGTCGACAAGGAAGCCCAACCCGACTATCGGGGCGATGCCTTCCATCGGGGCGACGCGATCGAGTTCATCCGCGCCCACGGCGACCGTTTCGACTTCATTCACGCCTCCCCGCCCTGTCAGGGCGAGGGTGCCCCGACCAAGGGCACCAACGCGGCACGCAACGCCGCGATCGGCCGCACCTACCCGCGTCTGATCACGCCCACCCGGGCGACGCTGGAGGCGACGGGTCGGCCGTACGTGATGGAGAACGTGCCGGGCTCAGAGGTCCGCAAAGACATCCGCCTGTGTGGAGAACAGTTCGGACTCGGGGTGCTCATGCACCGCTACTTCGAACTCGGAGGCTGGACGTTTCCTCAGCCCCCGCATCCCAAGCACCGGGGACGGGTGCGCGGGTGGCGGCACGGCGAATATCACGACGGCCCGTACGTGGCGGCGTACGGCAAGGGCGGGGGCAAGGCCAGCGTGGAGGAGATCCGCGCGGCCAAGGGCATCGACTGGTCCACCGACCACTTCCGCCTGCGCGAAGCGCTGCCGCCGGCCTACACCGAATGGATCGGCCGCGCTTTCCTCACCTCCTGCACGCTGGGGGTGGCGGCATGACGCGTCGCCCTGCTTCCGCGCTGCTGTCGGCGGCGCTGGAGGCTGCCGAACGCGGTTGGCACGTCCTCCCGTTGCGCCCGTGCGACAAGCGCCCCGCCTTGCATGGTGAGGACGCGTGCCCCGGGGTGCGGGACTGCGCGGGCGGTCACCGCAAGTGGGAGGACCGCGCCACCACCGACCCGGACCGTATCCGCCGGGCTTGGGCCGACATTCCGTTCAATGTCGGCATCGCCACCGGCCCCTCCCACCTGGTCGTGGTCGATCTCGACACGCCCAAGCACAAGGGCAACAGCAACAGCAGTGCGGACACGCCTTGCGGCGTGACGACCTTCCAAGCGCTCTGCGAGCGCGCCGGACAGGCCGTGCCGGCCACCCACACGGTGCGGACTGCAAGCGGTGGAAGCCACCTGTACTTCACCGCCCCGCCCGGCATCCGCCTGCCCAACAGCGCGGGCAAGCTGGGCAAACTGATCGACACCCGGGCGTGGGGCGGGTACGTGGTCGCCACCGGAAGCCGCACCGCCACCGGCGCCTACACGGTCACCGACCCTCGCGGGCCGGTACCGCTCCCGGACTGGCTGTACGCCCTTCTCGCGCCCCGCCAGGCATCGCGGCCCGCTCTGCCCGCGACACCCTCGGTTCGGGCCTCCCGCTACGCAGAAGCCGCCCTGCGCGCCGAACTCTGCTCCGTGCACGAGGCGGTGGAGGGCGAGCGGAACGTGACGCTGCTCGCGGCGGCGCGCGCCCTAGGGCGGTTCGTCGCGTGGGGCGACCTTCCCCGCTCGCTGGTGGAGGAGGCTCTTCAGTCGGCGGGGGAGGCGGCCGGACTGGCAGAGCGACAGTGCCGCGCCACGATCCGCAGCGCCCTGAACTGGTCCATCGCCCGCAACGGGACCCGGAGGGCCGCATGAACCACCCGCCACGCCCCCGACTGAAGAGCCCTCCCGAGCACCCCGGGCCCCCGTCCGCCGCCCGACCGGCGTCGCGTCAGGCGGCCGTGGGCGCCCCGAAGGGCGTCGCCCGTCAGGGCGTCCTTTCAGCTTGTCGCCCTGACCCGCACGTCTCCGCCGACCCGACACCGTACCGGCCCGGAATCCGTATCTCCGCGCCGCCCGTCTACCGCCACCACTACGACGGGGCCCGCTGGTCCACGCGCTGTGCCAGTACCCCCACCGCCGCGTACGCGTGTGCCTGCGGAAAGAGCGCCACGGCCACCGGCGCCGAAGCCGTGGCCGAACTGGTCGACGCCTACGCCTACCACCGATCCATCTGCACCGGGACGCCCGCCGCCCCCGCCGCTGAAGGAAGGGCCGCCGCATGACGAACACCAACGACGGTGCCGCGCTGCTGAACGAGGTGGAAGCCTTCCACCGCCGCTTCAACGTCTTCCCCTCCGAAGCCGCCTACGTCGCCGTAGTCCTGTGGGACGCACACGCGCACCTGCTGGACTGCTTCGACGCCACCCCGCGTCTGGCGTTCCTCTCCCCGGAACCCGCGTCGGGCAAGTCCCGGGCGCTGGAGATCGTGGAAACCGTGGCCCCCTTCCCGATGGTCGCGGTCAACGCGTCCGCCTCAGCCCTGTTCCGGGCTGTATCGGGGATGAGCGCCCGGCCGACGATCCTGTTCGACGAGATCGACACCGTCTTCGGCCCCAAGGCCGGCGACAACGAACAACTGAGGGGTTTCCTCAACGCCGGACACCGCCGCTCCGGCGTCATGTACCGGTGCGTGGGGGACGGGGCGAACCAGCAGGTCCAGGAGTTCCCCTCGTTCTGCGCGGTCGCGGTCGCAGGGCTCGGCTCGCTGCCCGACACGATCCTGACCCGCTCGGTCATCATCCGCATGCGCCGGCGCGCCCGCAACGAACGAGTGGAGCCGTTCCGCCAGCGCGTCCACGAGGGCGAGGGACACGCCTTGCGGGACCGGCTGGCCACATGGGCCGACAGTGTCCGGGACGTGGTCGACGGGGCCTTCCCGTCCATGCCGGATGAGGTCACCGACCGCCCCGCCGACGTGTGGGAACCGCTGATCGTCGTGGCCGACGCGGCCGGCGGGGACTGGCCCAAGCGGGCCCGCGCCGCCTGTATCGAGCTGGTCAACGCCTCCAAGGCCGACGACAAGGGCAGCATCGGCATCCGGCTCCTGACCGACCTGCGCGATCACGTCCTCAATGGCATTGACCGCCTGCCCACCGTGTCCGTCCTCGAACGCCTCCACAGCCTCGACGAAGCACCGTGGGCCGACATGGGCGGCAAGCCCCTGGACGCACGCGGCCTGTCCCGGATGCTGCGCGAGTACATGACCAGCGACAACACCCCCATCGTGGCCCGCAACATCAAAGCCGGGGGAGCCGTCCTCAAGGGCTACTACGCCACCGACCTGAACGACGCGTGGCAGCGCTACTGCCCACCCCCCGCTGAAAGTCCGCTACTTCCGCTACCTCCGCTACCGCCCAGGTCAGAGCCCTTGATCGGGTAGCGGGAAGCCCAGATTCATCCGCTACCGCACGCCCCCTTGCCGCTACCGGCCCGGTGCCCGCCGCCCGGCCGGTAGCGGCACCCATCCGCTACCGCTACCCCTATCCGCTACCTCGATCATGCCCCTGACCAGGAAGGTAGCGGAGGTAGCGGAAGTAGCGGACCTGACAGGGGGGAGGGGTACCGCCCCTGCCCTCCTCCCGCTCCACCGGACACGAGGAGACCCGCCGCATGGCAACGCCAACCTCCAGTGACCCGCGCACCACCCTGCGGGCCGGACTCCCGGACCGCTACCTCACCCCCGAAGACCTGGTGGCCCTGTTCGCCCTGGAGAGCGTCGAGACGCTCTACACCTGGCGCAAGAAGCGCATAGGGCCGCCCGGCTTCCGCGTCGGCAGGCACGTGCGCTACGACCCCGCCGCAGTCCGTGCCTGGGTCGACGACCTCTCCGACCACGACGACGACTAACCCACCACCACCCCATCACAGGGACGCGGCCACCCCCGGTCGCGTCCCTGCTCACGTTCCAGAGGAGTACCGAAGTGGCAGGCCATATCCAAGACCGCTGGTACAAAACCGAGATCGGCGCCGACGGCAAGCCTCGCCGGATCAAGAGCGACCGGTACGGCATCGGGCTGCGCTACCGCGCCCGCTACATCGGGCCGGACGGCACCGAGAAGTCCAAGTCCTTCCCCGACAGGCAGAAGCGGCTCGCCGACCAGTGGTTGGCGCAGATCGAAGCCGACATGGCGCGTGGCGAGTACATCGACCCGCGTGCGAGCCGCACAACGTTCCGGCAGTTCGCTGAGAAGTGGGTCAAGAGTCAGACCACGGACGAGACCAGCCGTGCGGCTGTCGAGTCGCGGCTGCGGCTTCATGCCTACCCGTACATCGGGTCGCGGCCGCTCTCCTCGTTCAAGCCCGAGCACATTCGCGACTGGTCAGGCGAGTTGAAGCAGGCGATCCCGTCGGCCACCTACCGGCGATCCATCTTCGAGAATGTCTCATCCGTCATGAACGCGGCGGTCGACGACGGGATCCTGCGGCGCAACCCGTGCCGTGCCACGTCGGTCAAGGCGCCGCAGCCGGTGCTGACCCGCGTCCGGCCATGGCCGGTAGAGAGGGTGTTCGCTGTCCGGGCCGCTCTGCCTGAGCGCTACCGAGCGATGGTCGATCTCGGAGCTGGGTGCGGACTGCGTCAGGGGGAGATCTTCGGTCTGCCCGTGGACGAAATCGGCTTCCTGGCCAACTGGCTTCATATCTCGTACCAGGTGAAGCGCGTGCACGGCACGCTCGTGTTCGCCCCGCCCAAACGGGGCAAGGTCCGAGGCGCTCCCCTGCCCAGTCAGGTGGGGAGGGCTCTCGCTGAGCACATGCGTCGATTCCCGCCGGTCGCGGTGACCCTGCCATGGCTTACACCGGATGGGCCCCCTCTCACCAAGTCCCTGGTGTTCACGAGCACCGCAGGCAAAGCCGTGTGGCGCAGCGCCTTCAACGACCAATCATGGAAGCCCGCTCTCGCGGCTGCCGGCGTCATCCAGGAGCCAGAGCTGGGGAAGCGGTACCAGTCGGCGCGTGAACACGGCATGCATGCGCTGAGGCACTTCTACGCGTCCGTGTTGCTGGACGCCGGAGAGAGCGTCAAGGCGCTGAGTACGTACCTGGGTCACAGCGACCCGGGATTCACGCTCCGGGTCTATACGCACCTCATGCCGAGCAGTGAGGGGCGGACGCGGAGGGCCGTGGATCGCGCCTTCCAAGGGCCCGGTTTCCATGATCACGGCCCAGGGACGGCCCAGGCGGCATGAGACGGCCCCCTGCTTGCGGTTCCGCCGCAGGTGGGGGGCGGTTTTCCGAGATCGGGAGGCTAGTAACACCCCATCTTGCCGTACCGCCACCCCCTGGCGGAAACGGGTACTTCCCGCGGGACGCCAGTGGCCCCGGTGCGCCTGCGCTCACCGGGGCCACTGTCACAGGGTGGTCACTCTGAGTCCACGGTGGGGTGGCTCAGAGCCGTGGGGTCAGTGCCCAGCGGTCCCGGCCTTCTTGCGGCGGAGGAAGAACACCGCGCCGCCGCCTATGACGACCAGGGCGACAGCGACGCCCGCGATCATCGGTGTGGAGCTGGAGGAGCCGGTCTCGGCGAGGTCACCACCGGTGGTGGAGCCGGACGAGGTGCCGCCCGCGGAAGCGGGGCTGGGCTGCGACGACGGCTTGGTGCTGGGGGTGCCGGCGGTCTTGCAGTCCAGGACGCCCTTGAACTCCTGCTTGAAGCCGTTCGGCCCGGTGATCACGAAGTCGTAGGCCTGGTCCTCGGCGACCGGGACGGTGACGGTCTTCGACTTGCCGGCGTCGATCGTGTACGAGAAGCCGGCCAGCTTGAAGGTGAACGCCTCGTCGCCCTTGTTGGTCGCCGTGACGTCCACGCCGCCCTTGGCGCAGTTCTTCGCGGCCGTCAGGGCCGGAATGGCGCCCTGCTTGGCCCAGGTGGCCTTGGCGGTGGCGGTCACCGTGGAGTCGCTGGAGCCGGCCAGGATCTGCGTCTGGCTCTTGGACTCACTGGCGAACGCACGGCCGACCGGCACCTGGGTGGTGGCCTGGACGGTCAGCGACGCGGAGCCCGGCTGGGCGCCCGCGGGCACGTCGAAGAACAGCTGCGAGCCGTTCTTGACGGTCGTGGCGACCTTGCCCGACTTGTCGACGACCTTGACGCCGGAGTCCTTGAGCTCCTCGGACGGGGTCACCGTGGCCTTGTCGGCGTTGGTGTGGACGGTCACCGGGCCGAGCTTGGAGCCCGCCTTGCCGGAGACGGCCGCGTTGTCCAGGGTGAGGGAGGCCTTGGGCTCGCCCACGTTCTGCGCCGACTTGGTCAGCCAGTCGGCCAGGTCCTTGGCCTGCAGGTCCACCGCGTCGACCTGGGCGTGGTCCGAGTAGCGCCAGATGGCGACCTGGGTGGCCGCGGCGGCCGTGCCATTGGTCAGCTGGCCCTTGAGACCGGCCGACTTGGCGAGCGCCGTCAGATCGTTCACCTGCGGGTACGAGTGCTCGAGGATCCAGCGGATCTTGCCCGCGTCGGGGTTGCCGCTCAGCGAGGTACCGCTCCAGGGGGTCTCCTGGTACTTCGCGGCCTGCTGGGTCGGGTTGTGGATGTCGATGCAGTACGTACGCAGGGTGCCGCCGCCGTCGACGACCATCTGGAACAGACCGGCCGAGACGGGCCGGTCGCCGCCCTGCTGGTGGATGACGGCCTTGCCCGAGGCGTTCGGGTCCAGGCCCTTGATGGTGGCCGACGCGCCGCCCTGGTGCTGGGCGGGCGAGTCGGCGACCGCCGTGCCCGCACCGGCTATGGCGCCGCCGGCGACCAGACCCGAGACGGCGACGGCGGCAGCGAGGCGTGCCGCGCCGCGCTTGCGTACAGACTTGGGTACAGAAAACCCGTGAACGACTGAAAACACAGAATTCCCCTTCGGGCGAGGAGCTTTCGCGTACGTGCGCGTGGGGGAAGTGCCTCGCCTGCTGACTCAAGTGCCCCGTGAGTACCGGGAATCCTATGGAGGTCGCGCCTCCTGATCCCCTGTCATACGGTCAGATAACCATTCCGAATCGGAATCGTTATCGCCGGTACCCGTTCCCACCTGGGGTTATCGACAAATCGCCAGTGCGGAAACGGACTTTCAGGGCGTCGCGGCCGCTCCCGCGGACGCCTTCGCGAGAGCCGCTTCACGCCCCTCACCAGGGCTTTCACCGGTCACTCCGACGCTCACCCCCTCCACCCCGTCACCCCCAGCTACCGCATCCGCACCGCCCGTTCCCGCCCACTCCGGAGCGGGCTGGGAAACCGGTTGCGAGACCTGTTTCCGTGTTCGCGAATCCGGCGAAACGTCCTCTCCCGCAGGGTCCTTGGGCGGTTCCGTCAGCGACGGGTCCGCTTTCATCACCCGTCGGAAAGCCGAGGTGCCCCGGGTCAGGTCATGACCCACCGCGATCGCCTCGACATCCGCCGAGAACCTGCGCTGTCCGTCCAGGTCCTCGTCACGCACCCGCAACCTGCCGTGCACCACGAGCGGTTCGCCCACCGCGACCGAACTCGCCAGGTTCAGGCCCAGCGTCCGCCAGGCCCAGACCGTGTAGAAACTGGAGTGCCCGTCCACCCAGGCGGCCTTCTGCCGGTCGAACCGGCGCGGAGTCACCGCCAGCCGGAACCGGGCCACCCCGCCCGTCGCCGTCTCCCGGTACTCCACCCGCGTCGCGGCGTTCCCCACCAGCGTCACCAGCGTGTCGTTCATCCCCGTCACTCCCCCGTCACACCTGTCCGTGCGCGCCCGTCGCGCGCACGGCGTCCCCGTCGCAACTCCGTCCGGCCCAGGCGGCCGATCGAACCCTTGCGCTGTCGATCTCCATGCTGGACCGGACGGAGGACCTTGCGCCGGGGGCTGTGGACGGCCCGGCGGTTGTGGAAAACCTCTTCACCCGTACGGGGGTTGTCGGGGTACGGGGGTGTGCGGCGGGGCCCGCTCCCCGCTCGCCCTCGCGGGCGCGCCGCCTTACGCCCCCGGGTGCGCCACCCCCGTCACGACACCCCCGCCCGTACCGCCGTCCCCGCGCCCCCGCGCACGGCCACGTACTGCTCGCGCACCTCGCGGTAGCGCAGCAACTCGGCCGCGACCGGGTCCAGGACCTTCGCCCGGCCGCACCCGGCCGCCGCCTCCCGCAGCCTTCGCTCGGCCTCCTGGCCATAGCGTCGGCCGGGCCCGCGCGCCGCCACCGCGCAGGCCCACTCGACCAGCGGACCCCCGACGATCCCGGCCAGCATCACCAGCGCGGGCACCAGGAGGCCGGGCTCGAGCACGCCCACGATCTGGCCGAGGAGCCAGAGTCCGCCCACGATCTGCACCAGCGTCATGGCCGCCTGCACCACCACCGCCGCGGGCCACCAGGCGGGCCGGGGCGAGGTGCCCCGTTCGAGCTCCGCCCGTACCGCCAGCTCGTCCAGGGCCTGCGGCAACCCCTCGGCGCCGCGTACCGCCGCTTCCCGTACGGCCTGTGCCCAGGGGGCGGGCAGCCCGGTGGCCGCCTCGTCGGCGACCAGGCGTACGGCCTGCTCGACACGCTGGCGGGCCGTCACCTCCTCCTCCGGAGGAGGAGCGGGCTGGGGCGACTCGCGGCCCGGGACGCGCATCCGCTCGTACCAGCGCCAGAGTCGCAGCCACGGGGTGCCGCAGGCGCGGCCGGCGTTGCGGCGCCACTCGCGTTCGGCGGCCTCGCCCGCGGCGGCCGCGCCCACGGCGGCGGCGAGCCGGTCGGTGAACGCCTCCCGGGCCCGCTCGTCGAGCCCTGAACGCCCGTCCGCGACGTACAGAGGACGCAGGCCGGCGGCGGCCGCGTCCAGGTCGGCCGCCACCCGGCGTTCCGGCGCGCCGCGCTCCTGGACGAACCGGCTCAGGAGGTCGCGCAGTTCGCCGACGCCCTGGCCGGTGAGGGCGGAGAGGGAGACCACGGTGGCGCCGGGTTCGCCGTGCTCGCCGAGCGCCATGCCGTCCTCGTCCAGGAGGCGGCGCAGATCGTCGAGCACCTGGTCGGCGGCCTCGCCGGGCAGCCGGTCCACCTGGTTGAGCACGACGAACGTGACCTCTGCGTGCCCGGCCAGCGGCCGCAGATAGCGCTCGTGGAGCACGGCGTCCGCGTACTTCTCCGGGTCGACGACCCAGAGCACCGCGTCGACCAGAGCCAGTACGCGCTCGGCCTGGCGGCGGTGTTCGACGACCGCCGAGTCGAGGTCGGGCAGGTCGACGAGGACCAGCCCCTGGAGGGCCTCGGCGTTCGGGTCGGTGGGCAGCGGTCGGCGCCGCAGCCGCCCCGGCAGTCCCAGCCGGTCCAGCAGGCCCGCCGCGCCGTCCGTCCAACTGCACGCGATCGGCGCGGCGGTGGTGGGGCGGCGCAGTCCCGTCTCTGAGATGTGCGTACCCGCGAGGGCGTTGAAGAGGGTCGACTTGCCGCTGCCGGTGGCTCCGGCGATGGCGACGACGGTGTGCCGCGCGGACAGCCGCTGCCGTGCGGCGGCCTCGTCCAGTACGCGGCCGGCCTCGGCCAGCGTCTTCCCGTCGAGCCGTGTCCGCGACAACCCGATGAGCTCCCGCAGCGCTTCGAGACGCCCGCGCAACTCGCCTCCGTAGGGGCCCCCGATGGGCACGTACTCCTCGACCGGCTCGGGCTCCTCGACGGGAACTTCGTCCTCGGCCGGCTCGTTCACCCGTCGAGCGATCAGCCCGTCGTCCCAGCCGGACGGGGAACCGGCGAAGGCGCGGCGGGTCGGGGGACGGCTCGGTTTGGCCGGGATGGCCTCGGGCGCGGGGCGGTTCCGTGCGGATGGGGTCGTCGATGCGGGGCGGCTCGAGACCGGCGGGGCCGTGGGGGGCGATTCGGAACGCGGGGGTGTTTCGGTGCGAGTGGTACGGGTGGTGCGTACGCGGGCGCCCAGGGGGAGGCGACTGGATTTGGGTGAGCTTGCTTTGGGTGAGCTGGACTTGGGTGGGGTGGCTGCGCAGGCGTCGGCCTTGGGTGAGGCGGCCTCGGGGACGTCAGCTCTCGGCGTGGCGGCCCTCGACCGGGCGGCTTTGGGTGAGTCGGCTCTCGGCGAGGCGGCTTTAGGCGATTCGGCTCTCGGCGGGTCGGTCTTGGAGCCACCTGCTTTGCGTGCGGCGGGCTTGGCGGCACCGGATTTGGGGGCGCCGATTTTTGGGGCCTCGGATGTGAGGGCGTCAGTGGTCGGGGGCTCGGGTGAGGTTTCGGCCGGGGTCTCGGCTGAGGTGTCGGCCGGAGTCTCGGCTGGCCTGACAGCCGGGGTCTCGGCTGAGGTGACAGCAGCGCTCTCGGCCGGGGCGCTCGCCGACATGTCGACTTCCGTGGACTCCATCCCGGGCGTGTCGCGCTCGGACGGATCACCTCCGGATGTGGTGGCTCCAGACGTGTCGGTGTCGGGCGTGTTGGTGTCGGTGTCGGGCGTGTCGGCCTCGCCCGGGAGGGGTTCCGGCCGCGCCGCCGTGGTGGGGGGCGCGGATCCGTTGACCACGGCCGCCCGCTCCTCGGGCCCGGGCCGCCGGGAAGCGGGCCGTTCGGCCCACGGGCGGTCGAAGCCGAGCCAGCCGGAGGTCGGCCCGACGGTGTCGAGTCCGCCGATCGGGGGCCGTCCGGTGGCTCGTAGCTCGACGGTCAGGGAGGGCACGGCCGCCGGTGCCGAGGCGCTTGCACCTGCGGGGGAACCACCGGAGGAAGACCGCTCCCCCTCCTTCGACCTCCTCTCCGAACCTCCGTCCGAACCCCCCTCCGGCGAGGCGGAAGACACGGGCGCGGCACCTGCCTTCCGCGCCTCGGAGTCCGATCCCGTCCGTTCGGAGTCGGGCCGTTCGGAGTCGGGCCGTTCGGGGTCGGGCGGCTGCTCGGACTCGGGCTGGTCGGAGCCCGGCCGATCCGTCGGAGCGGTCACCCCGCTCACCTCTCCTTCTGCAGTAGGGACAGCGCGGCGATCAGCCCGGCCTGCGGCTCCGGGGTCACCCGGAGCGCTTCCAGGGGGGCGAGCCGGCGGTCGCGTTCGGCGTTCAGGACACGGTCGATGTACGTCGTGACCAGCTCGCCGCCCTGGTCGCGCAGGCGCAGCGCGCGCTTGGCGCCGATGCGCTCGGCGAGCCGCTCCCCGGCCCTGCGGGCGCGGCGCCCGCCGAGCAGCGCGGCCGCCAGCAGGGCGGCCACGGCCTCGGCGGAGGGGGCGACGGCCCGGTCCATCTCCTGGACCTCCTCCTCGGCGAGCTCCTCCAGGACGCGCCGCCAGCGCCGTAGGACCAGGTCGATGCGCTCGCCGGTCTCCCGGTCGCGTACGTTCCTGGTCAGCTCGGCCGCCGCGGGCTCGCGGCCCCACGCCTCGCGGACGCGCTCGTCGGCGGCGTCCGCGGCGCACCCGAGCAGCTCGGCGAGGCTCTCGCAGAGGGCGTCGAGGAGCTCGACGGAGGTGGCGTCCCGGGGGTACGCACGCCAGCGGGTGAGCGCGTCCCCGGCGAGTACGCCCCCCGCCTGCAGTCTGCGCCGCACACGTGCCCCTTCCCGCTCGTACGCCTCCTCCACCGCGGTCGTCATCCGTACGGCGGCGGCGTACTGCGTGGCGACGGCGGAGGCGAGCTCGGGCATCCGGGCGTTGAGCGAGTCGATGACGCCGACGGCGGTACGGACGACGGCCTGCTGGCGGGCGGCCGGGTCCTGGGCCCGGTGGGTGAGCCACTCGCCGAGCGGAGCGACCGCGGTGGAGGGCAGCAATCCGCTGCCGCCGCCGGCCGATTCGGGCAGCTCGGGGATGGTGAAGCGGGGCACGTCACCGAGCCCGGCCTTGGTCAGGAGCGCCGCGTACTGCCGGGACACCTCGCCGATGACCTGGTGGGGGACCCGGTCGAGGACGGTGATCAGCATGGCGTTGTACTCCTTGGCCGTCCGCAGCAGATGCCACGGGACGGCGTCGGCGTACCGCGAGGCGGTCGTCACCATCACCCAGATGTCGGCGGCGCAGATCAGCTGGGCGGCGAGCAGACGGTTGCTGACGACGAGTGAGTCGATGTCGGGCGCGTCGAGCAGGGCCAGCCCGACGGGCAGGTTCCGCGAGGTCTCGACGCGCAGCGAGTTCTCCGCGTCGTTGCCGCCGATACCCTCGTCGACCTCCGCCTCCTCGTTCTGCTGGGGCAGCCAGACGCGGGTGAGCTGGGGCAGTACGCGGATCTCGGTGAACCAGTGGTGGTCGTCGGGGTGGCAGACGAGTACGGGGGTGCGGGTCGTCGGCCGCAGCACCCCGGCCTCGCTGACCCGCCGCCCCACAAGGGAGTTGACGAGGGTGGACTTCCCGGCGCCGGTGGACCCGCCCACGACGGCGAGCAGCGGCGCTTCGGGGTCTTTGAGCCGGGGCAGCAGATAGTCGTCGAGCTGGGCGAGCAGCTCGCTCCGGGTCTGCCGTGCCCGCGCCGCCCCCGGCAGGGGCAGCGGAAGACGCACGGCGGCGACCCGGTCGCGCAGGGCGGAGAGTGCGTCGATCAGCTGAGGCCGTACGTCCAAGGTCACCACATGCGAAGAATGCCCAATTTTGGCGCCTTTTTGAAGCGTATGGAGGCCTTCGCGCGCCGATCGGACACATGGGACAGACGGGATGACTGGGACGCAGGCATAACGAGTACACAACACCCGGCGCCACGAGCGTCAAAAGCGCTGCATGTTCCGCGCTCGCCTGCGATTATCGGTTCGCTTCACCGAACCTCCACATCGTGCCACGCAGGTGAAGCAACCGGGGCGAGGCGACAGGAGCCCTATCCTTGTCCCCGGCAAGGTCACGGCCCGGAGCCGCGCTCCGGACCACAGCCTTGCCCGCCCGGGGGCTCCAGGCCACCGCGGCCGCCATCCGGCCCCCGTAGCTCAGTGGATAGAGCAGGCGCCTTCTAAGCGCTTGGCCGCAGGTTCGAGTCCTGCCGGGGGCGCTTCAGCCCGTGCGGTGTCAGGCCCTCCCTCCGGGAGGGCCTTTTTGCTGCTCGCAGCACCGTAGCGCGGTGGTCGTAGCGGCCGCGTAAGGGATGGCTCCGGGGCCATGGGGGGGGAAGGTGGGCGCCCAGTTGGCCGCCGCGCCCGGAGGGATCAGGACTCCAGGAAGCCCCGGAGTGCCCCCGTCAGTTCCTCCGCCCGCTCGAAGATCCCCAGGTGGCCCGCATCCAGTTCCTCGTACACGCTGTCGGCGATGGAGGCGTGGAGCGCCCGGCTGTGTTCCACCGGGACCATCTGGTCGTCCGTGAAGCCTATGACCAGGGTCGGGGTCGTGATGGTGGGGAGCAGGGCGCGGATGTCCACCGTCAGGTCCAGTTCGATCTGGCGGCCCATTCCCGGGGGGATCGGGGCCTCCAGATAGGGGGCCAGGCCCTCGCGGCCGAAGTGGTTCAGCTGGGTGTTCGTCCAGCCGGTCAGGTGCAGGAAGCGGATGAAGGCGGGATGGTCCGCCTCGTTCAGGCGGCGCCACACGTCGAACGTGAGGTGCAGGCGGGCGTCCGTGTGGGCCCAGCCGCCGACCAGGGCCACCCGGCGGAACAGTTCCGGGTGCCTCGCCGCCGCCGCTGCCACCACGACCGCGCCCAGCGAGTAGCCGACCGCGTCCGTCGGACCCGTGCCCGTCTCCCTCACCGTGGCCACCAGTTGCTCCACCAGCAGGTCCACCGTCAGCGGGCCGCCCGCGTCCTTGGTGGCTCCGCTGCCGGAGAGGTTCGGGCGGACCACCGTACGTACGTCCGTGAACGCGTCCACCAAGTGGCCGAAGTTCGTCTCCGCGCTTCCTCCGGTCCCGTGGACCAGGACCAGCCCGGGGCCGGAGCCTGCCGTGAAGTACTCCACCTCGAAGTCGGGCGTCGAAACGACGGGCATGCGTTCTTCTCCTTGTGTGGATGGGAGGGTGGCGGGGGGGGGAAGTGAGTCGAGGCTGGCGGCCGGTGGCCGACGGCTGGCGGCAGGTGGCAGGTGGCTGTCGGTTGGCGGGTCGGTCGGCCCGGCTGTGAGTTGCCGGGCCGGGCCGGGCCGACCGGTGCGTACGTACGCGCGCTAGCGCGCACCCGCCCCCTCGATCGACAACCCGTGGCGGAACACGTTCCTCGGGTCCCACGTCGCCTTCGCCCGTTGCAGGCGCGGGTAGTTGCCCTTGTAGTAGAGGGAGTGCCACGGGACGCCCGACTTGTTCCAGCGCGGGTCGGCCATCTCCTTGTCCGCGTAGTTGATGAAGCAGCCGTCCGTGACCCGACCGGGGACCGGGACGCCGCCGCTCTCCGCGTACACGTCCTGGTAGAACTCCCGTACCCAGCCGCTGTGCTTGGCGTCCTCCGCCGGGTCGCTCCAGAACGCCAGGTACTGCAACTTCAGGATCGAGTCGCGCTGCGGCACCGCCGTCGCAGTCGACGGGACCGCGTTGATCCGGCCGCCGTAGCCAGCGATGATCATCAGCGCCGCCCCGTTGGCGTAGTCCGTACGCGTCAACTGGCGGTGGATCGCGGCGAGCTGGGACTTCGGGAAGCCCTTGCGCATGTACGCCGACTTGTCCTCGAAGCGCAGCGTCGGGTCGCCGCCCGCGAAGCCGGGCCACTTGGTGCCGTGCAGCCACGGCAGCCGCTGCGGCTTGGACTCCTGGGCGGGCACGCCCACCCCGTCCGACACGAACGCGATGAAGTCCGCCAGCTCCCGCTCCGCCTCGGGGCGCGTCGCGTCGATCTGGGTGACCATGAGGATCGAACCCGCCGACCGGTGGAACGGCTTGAGCTGGCTGAACAGACCCAGCGCGGGCGAGTCCGGCGCGCTGTTGCGCTCGAACCAGGTGGTGTAGTTCGTCAGCAGCCGCTGGAAGCCCTGCTTGGTCAGGCCCTCCCACGGCCAGCTCACCGTCGACACCAGCAGCTCCGCCGGCGGACGCGGCAGCAGCCGGGTCGGGTCGTCGCCGGTCGCGCCGGGCGAGCGCAGCCAGTACTTGGTGATCACACCGAAGTTGCCGCCGCCACCGCCCGTGTGCGCCCACCACAGCTCGCGCAGCTCCGGGTCGGCGCTGTCGCGGGTCGCCACCACGCGCCGGGCCCTGCCCGACTCATCGACGACGACGACCTCGACGCCGTACAGATGGTCCACCGTCAGCCCGAACTTCCGGGACAGCGCGCCGTATCCGCCGCCCACGATGTGGCCGCCCGCCCCCACCGAGGGGCAGGAGCCGCCGGGGATCGTCACACCCCAGACCTTGTACAGCTTGTCGTACACCTCCGACAGCATCGCCCCCGGCTCGACCGCGAACGCCCGCCGGCCCGCGTCGTACGTGATCTCCGCCATCTCGGACATGTCGATCACGACCTGGACCTCGGCGTTGTTGACGAAGTCCTCGTAGCAGTGGCCGCCGCTGCGTACGGCGATGCGCTTGCCGTCGCGTACGGCCTCCTGCACCGCCGCCACCACCTGCTCGGCGGAGCTGACCAGGCGGACGTATTCCGGCCTGCCCACCCAGCGCTGGTTGGTGCCGTGGGTCAGCTCCGGGTAGCGCGGGTCGTCCCGCCGGACCGTGACCGCGCCGAAGTCGGCCGGGTTCGCGGCGCCTTGCCCGGCCCGCGGGCCGGTCGCCGCGGCCGATCCGACACCCGGGAGGGTCAGGGCCGCGGTGGCTCCCCCCACCGCGGCGGTGTGCTGGAGGAGGCGGCGACGCGTCGTCCTGCTCGTACGCGTCGAACTCGTACTCGTCGTACTCGTGCTCGTGCTCGTGCTCGTGCTCATGGTGAGGTGCACCCCGTCGGTCGTCGGACAGCGAGTGGATGGTGGGTGTGGGTGGGAATGGGTGATCTGCGTGCGCGTGGGTGGGTGTGTGTGGGTGGGTGATCTGGGGTTTTTGCTGTGCGGTCCGGCCTCGATGGCCGTTACGTGTGAGCTCCCGTACGTACGCGACGTACGACCCGCCCTTACGCCGCCACCGTCTCCCTCTTCTCCGCCCCCGTCGGCTCGGCCGCCGTCGCCCGGCGGTCCCTGAGCAGTTCGCCCAGGGCCACCAGCGCCGCCAGGCCCGCCAGTGCGGCGCCCGCCGCGACCACCACCCGCAGGCCGAGGTCCAGGTCGAGCAGTCCGCCGCCGAACCAGGCGCCGCCGGCGATGCCGATGTTGAAGGCGGAGATGTTCACCGAGACCGCCAGCGTCGGCGCGCCGCCCGCCACCGAGGTGAGGATGCGGGCCTGGAGGCCGGGCATCACGGCGAAGTAGGCGACGCCGAAGACGAACATCAGCGCCACGCACGCCCAGCGCGTGGGCGCCAGGGCGGCCAGGGCCAGCAGGGCCGCGGCGAGTACCGCGAGGATGCCCGTGAGCGCCGGCATCAGGGCGCGGTCGGCCAGTCGGCCGCCGACCAGGTTGCCCAGCAGCGAGCCGACGCCGAAGACCAGCATCAGCCAGGTCACCGTGGACTTGTCGAAGCCCGCCACATCGGTGAGGAGGGGTGCGAGGAAGGTGTACGCGGTGAACACGGCCGCCATCGCGACCACCGTGATCACCACCGCGAGCTGCACCCGCCGGTTGCCCAGCACCCGCAGCTCGTCCACGGCCGCGGCGGTGACCGGGACCGCGTCGCGCGGCAGAAACAGGGCGACGAGCAGGGCCGCGGCCGCGCTCAGGGCGACCACACCCCAGAACGTGGCCCGCCAGCCGAAGTGCTGGTCGACGAGGACGCCGAGCGGCACGCCGAGCACGGTGGCCAGGTTGAGCCCGACCGCCACCTTGGAGACCGCCGACGCCTCCTTGCCCGGCGGTACCAGGCTGCTGGCCACCACGATGCACACCGCGAAGAGCGTGCAGTGGGTGAGCGCGGACATGACCCGGGCGCCCATGAGTACGGAGTAGCCCGGGGCCAGCGCCGCGAGCACGTTGCCCGCGACGAACAGGCCCATCAGGCCCAGGATCAGCGGCTTGCGCGGCATCCGGCTGGTGGCGAGCGTGATGACCGGGCCACCGATCACCACACCGACGGCGTACGCGGTGACCAGCAGCCCGGCGTCGGCGAGGGAGACCCCCGTGTCGTGCGCGATCGTCGGCAGGATTCCGGCGATGACCAGTTCGGCACTGCCGACGCTGAACACGCACAGCATGAGGGCGAACAAGGGGAGAGGCATGACGGCCTTCCGTGGCGAGGGGGAGGGCGGGGTACGAGCCGGGGTCGGGGGCCCGGCTCGCACCCGGTCGGTGGGGGGGACTAAAGCAACGCGGGGACGGCTTTCTTGGGGCACGGGCGACCCCGCGCCGAAGACAACACCGGGGCGCGGCCTTCTTGGGGGCGCGGGGAACTGCGCGAGCAACCCACCACCCGGCCGCGGACAAAGGCCGGGCCCAAACAGGGGCGCGGGGAACTGCGCGAGCAACCACCCACCCACCCGCAGACAAAGACCGGGCCCCCACAACCCCCGCTAGTTCGCCGCCGCAGGCGGCCCCGGCACAAGCAGCAGCTTCCCCCGAGTCCCGCCCGCCGCCAGGCGCTCGTGGGCGAGGCCGGCGTCCGCGAAGTCGAGTACGTCGGCGACCCGCAGCGTCAGCGTCCCCGCCTCCACCAGGCCCGACAGCTTGGCCAGCCGCTCGCCGTCCTGCTCCACGAACGACATCCGCACCTCGATCCCGCGCTCGGCCCGCGGAGCCGACGCCGGAACGATGGAGACGGCCCGGCCACCGTCCCGTACGGCGGCGATCGCACCCGCGTACCCCGCGGTCTCGAACAGCGCGTCGACCGTGCCCTCGGGCAGCGGCTGCTCCGAGGTGAGCACCTCGCTCGCGCCGAGGGAGAGGGCGAGGTCCTCGTCGCCGGGGCGTACGAGGGCGGTCACCCGGATCCCGCGCGCGGCGGCGAGCTGGACGGCGAAGCCGCCGACCGCGCCGACCCCGCCGGTGACCAGCAGGGTGCTGCCGGGCTCGGCGTCGAGCGCCTCCAGCGCCTGGTCGGCGGTGAGTCCGGCCAGCGGCAGGGCCGCCGCGTGCGCCAGGTCGGCGCCGGCCGGGGCGGGCGCGGCGATGGCCGCGTCGAGGGCGACCAGTTCGGCGTGGGTGCCGATGCCGGTGGCCATCTGGGCGGACATGGCGACGACCCGGTCACCGACGACGAAGCGGGTCACGCCCTCGCCGAGCGCCTCGACGACACCCGACAGGTCCCAGCCGAGCACCATCGGGAAGGGGAGCTTCACATACTCGGCGGCGCTTCCCGAACGGACCGCCAGGTCCACCGGGTTGACGGCCGAGGCGGCCGTACGGACGAGGATCTGGCCGGGCGCGGGGGCGGGGGCGGGGAGCTCGGCGACGACGAGCCGCTCGGGCTCTCCGTACCGGGGCAGGACAGTGGCGCGCATCAGGGAACACCTCTCGATAACTCAATGCTTGCGCATGAAATCATTCCATGAGTCGCGCCGTCTAGTCCAACCCCGGGACCAGGGCCTCTTTCGTACGCAGCAGCACTTTATTGCTTGACCATGCATTGAATTTGGGTATGGTTGCCTCATCCCAGGCCACGCATATCCGAGAGGTGAGTCATGTCCGTCTCCCCCATCGAGGACTCCAGTCAGCTCGTCACCGGCACCGATCCCGGGCTCTCCCGCGGGCTCCCCCTCACCGGGCCGGGCGACGACGACGCGGGCCTCTACACGTTCAGCCAGCAGGTCGACTCCTGGGTGGTCCGCACCTCGAAGCCGGTCAGCTACGAGATCCGGATCCGGGACGACCTCTTCGGCCTCTCCCGCACCGACCTGTTCGACGCGGGTGCCGCGCCCGAGGGGCGCATCCGGCGGTTCGTCGTCATCGACGCCGACGTGGACCTGCTGCACGGCGACCGGATCCGGGCGTACCTCGACCACCACGGCGCCGAGTACGAGATCTGCGTGGTCCCGGCCAACGAGACGCTCAAGGACTTCGACACCGCCGCCCGGATCGTGCGCGAGATCGACGCGTTCGGCATCGACCGGCGCCGTGAGCCGGTCATCGTCATCGGCGGCGGCGTGCTGATGGACATCGTCGGCCTGGTCGGCAGCCTGTACCGGCGCGGCACCCCGTTCGTCCGCGTACCCACCACGCTGATCGGCCTGGTGGACGCCGGTGTCGGCGCCAAGACCGGGGTCAACTTCAACGGCCACAAGAACCGCCTCGGCACCTACTTCCCGGCCGATCTCACCCTGCTCGACCGCGGCTTCCTGGCCACCCTGGACCGCCGCCACATCGGCAACGGCCTCGCCGAGATCCTGAAGATCGCCCTCATCAAGGACGCGCGGCTGTTCAACCTCCTTGAGCAGTACGGTCCGGTGCTCCTCGACGAGAAGTTCCAGGGCGTGAGCGAGCGGGGCGACCTGGTGGCCGAGGAAGTGCTGCGCCGGGCCATCCACGGCATGCTCGAAGAGCTCCAGCCCAACCTCTGGGAGGCGAAGCTGGAGCGGACCGTCGACTACGGCCACACCTTCAGCCCGACCGTGGAGATGCGGGCGCTGCCCGAGCTGCTGCACGGCGAGGCCGTCTGCGTCGACATGGCGCTCACCACGGTGCTCGGCTGGCGGCGCGGCCTCCTCTCGGCCGACGACCGCGACCGGGTGCTCGCCGTGATGCGCGGGCTCGAACTGCCCAGCTGGGACCCGCTCCTCGAGGACCCGTCGCTGCTGACCGCGGCCCTCCAGGACACCGTCCGCCACCGCAACGGCAAGCAGCGGCTGCCGCTGCCCGACGGCATCGGCGGCGCGGTCTTCGTCAACGACGTCACCGAGGACGAGATCACCCGCGCCGTGCGGGACCTGCGCGAGCTCGGCAGCACCCGGAGCGGCACGCATGTCTGAGCGCACGACGGCAGGCCGGGGCGCGGTGAGCACCGCCGACACCCACCGCACCGCGCTCAGGAACCCGGTGATCGTCGCCGACACCACCGGTCCCGCCGACATCTACGGCGTCCACGGCACCGCGGGCCTGACCCACTGGAAGGCCCTGGCGAGCGGGCTCGACCTGGCCGCCGGCTGGGAGGCCGTCGAGTGGGCGAGCGTGCCGCCCGGCGGCGTGAGCGGCGAGCACCGGCACACCCGTACCGAGGAGATCTACTTCGTCCTGCGCGGCTCCGGGGAGATCGTGCTCGACGGCGTGGCGAGCCCGATCCACGAGGGCTCGATGGTGCTCACCGGCGTCGGCACCGTGCACGGGCTGCGCAACACCGGCGCCACCGACCTCGACTGGCTGGTCATCGAGATCCGCTCCCCGCACACCGCGCACACCCTGCGCACCGCCGGGGAGCACACCGCCTCCCCCGCGCGCCCCGACACTGAGGAGACTCTGGTGAACGCACGCCTGCACGACCTGCGGGCCGAGAAGACCGTCGACCCTGCCGGTGTCTTCACCGGGCCGCTGCGGCAGGCGGCCCTGCGGTCCCTGGAGCCCGGCGGCACGCTGGAGCTGCGCGCCGACGGCGTCGAGCACACCGTGTTCGTCACCTCCGGGTCCGGCTGGGCCCAGTCCGACTCCGCCACCGTGGAGTTGAGCGCGGGCACCTCGGTGACGCTGCCGCTCGGCACCGAAGTGCGCCTGGGCGCGGACAAGTCGGAGCGGCTGGAGTTCTTCCACGCCGAGCTGACCGTCCCCGCCGCAGCCTCCCCGGAGCACGCCCGGTGATCGTCAACCGTATCGACCTGCCCTCGCGCCGGATGCTCGCGCAGGGTGGCGGGACCACCTGGCGGTGCCTGGCGCGGCGCGGGATGCTGCACAGCGAGACCGAGAGCTTCGACCAGCTGCGCCTGGCGGCGGGTGCCGAGTTCGCGCACACCGCTGACAACGGTGTCGAGCAGGCGCTGTACGTCGTCGCGGGCGCCGGCGAGGTGGTCGAGGGCTCCGGCAGCCGCCCGGTCGCCGAGGGCACGCTGCTGCTCGCCCCGGCCGCCGCGCCGCTGACGCTGCGCGCGGGCCGCGACGGCCTGGAGCTGATCGCCGTACGCACCCTGCCCGCGCGGGTCAGCGAGCGGCTGCCCCGCCGCGTCCCGGACCTGCCCGAGCCGCAGCGCTCCTCCCTCTTCCACCCCACCGCAACGATTCCCGACCTTCTCGAGCTCGAGGGAGCGCCATGACAGCAGACCGCGAAGCCGCACCACCCGGTGCCGTCCCCGTGCGCGGCACCTGGCCGCGGGGCCTGATGAAGGCCGCCGCCATCGTCGACGGCGGGAAGGCCGACCTGATCGAGGTGCCGGTCCCCGAACCGGCCCGCGGACAGGTGCTGGTCGCGCCCAGCGTCGTCGGCATCTGCGGCACCGACCTGGAGCTGCTGCACGGCACCGCCAGCTACTTCCGCGACGGCCGCGCCACCCACCCCCATGTCTTCGGCCACGAGTGGGTGGGCCGGGTCGTGGCGGTGGCGGCCGAGGGCGAGGGCGAGCAGACGCTGCGGGTGGGCGACCGGGTCGTCGGCCAGACGATGATCTCCTGCGGCTCCTGCCGCGCCTGCCAGCGCGGCCGGCGCAACGAGTGCGCCCGGCTGCGCGAGACCGGTCTGTACGGGCAGCAGGGCGCGGCGGCGCAGTACATCCGGGTCCCGGCGCAGACGCTGACCGTGGTGCCCGCCGCGGTCGACGACCTCGCGGCCGCGCTGGTCGAGCCGGCCGTGACCGTACTCGCCGGGCTCGACCGGGTCGCCTGCTCCCCCGGGGAGCGGGTCCTGGTCCTGGGCACCGGCACGATCGGTCTGCTCGCCGTCCAGCTGGCCCGCAGGCTGGCCGGGACCGTCGACGTGGTCGGCGTGGACGACGCGGGGCTCGGGGCGGCGCTGCGGCTCGGCGCGGAACACGCGTTCCGTCCGGGCGAGGCCGCGCCGGGTACGTACGACGTGGTCGTGGAGGCGTCCGGGTCCCCGGCCGCGCTCGCCGAGGCGCTGCAACTGGCCGACATCGGCGGCCGGGTGGCGGCGATCGGCGTGCCGACCGACCCGCTGCCCTCGGTCGACGCCGGTGAACTCGTCCTGCGGGGCGTGAGCTTCACCGGGGTGCGGCACGGCCTCGACTTCTACGAGCGGGCGCTGCGCCTGTTCGCCGAGGGCGTGCTGACGGCCAAGGGCATGGTGGCGCGGGTGTTCCCGATCGAGGAGGTCACGGACGCCTTCCACCTGCTGGAGCACGGCCGCCGGGCCGCGCCCAAGGTCGCCCTGGCGCTGCCGCCGACGGCCTGAGCCCACTCGGGTCCGAAGACGCCCACGGGCCCGCCGGGCAGGCGGGCCCGACCGGCCCGCACCCCGGCCGCCGCCGCGACTCCCCCCGCGGCGCGGCCGGGTGCGCCCCCTCCCCGCCTCCCCCATCTCCCCCAACTCTCCTTCCAGAAAGGCACCTTCTGCCATGTCCCGACCGATCGCTGTCGTCACCGGCGCGAGCTCCGGCATCGGCGCCGAGACCGCCCTGGCCCTCGGCGCGCTGGGCCACGACCTGGTCCTCGGATACGGCCGCAACGCCACGGCCGCCAAGGAGCTCGCCGAGAGGATCACCGAGGAGTCGGGGGCCCGGGTCGAGCTCGTCGCGCTGGACCTCGCCGACCCGGATCTGGCGCGGCGGCAGCTCGACGCGGTGCTCGACGCCGTCGGCGGCATCGACGTCCTGGTGAACAACGCCGGGATCAACCGGCGCGCGGCAGTCACCGAGGAGGACGCCGAGAACTGGGACCGGGTCTTCGCGGTCAACCTCACCAGCCCGTTCCGGCTCGCCCAGAGCGCGGCGGCCCGGATGATCGCGCAGGGCCGCGGCGGCCGGATCGTCAACGTCACCAGCGTCCACGAGCACGTCCCGATCGTCGGCGGCAGCACCTACTGCGCGGCCAAGGCGGCGCTCGGCATGCTCACCAAGGTGATGGCCCTGGAGCTGGCCCCGCACGGCATCACCGTCAACGCGGTGGCCCCCGGCGAGACCGCCACGCCGATGAACAACGTGCCGGCCGGGCAGGACGCCGCCACCATCGCCCGCCCGGCCATCCCGGCGGGCCGTCCCGGCCGCCCGCAGGAAGTCGCCTCCCTCATCGCCTATCTGGCCGGGGCGGGCGCCGCGTACACCACGGGCACCTCGATCGTCTCCGACGGCGGGCTCACCCTGACCGCCGCCGTGGCCAACGCGGCCCTGGCCGGCCAGGTCTGACCCCCGCCACCCCGGTTCCCCCTCTGTGACGACGGGCCGGTTCCCGGCCGAGAAAGAAGCAGATCCATGTCGCTCGACACGACGACGGCCACCACGGGCATCGTGGGCGCCCGCAACGTCGACCACTTCGCGTACACCGTGCCCGACCTCGACCAGGCGGTCGACTTCTTCGTCGGCGCGCTCGGCGCCGAACTCCTCTACACCCTGGGGCCGGTCGAGGAGCCCGGCTCCGACTGGATGGCCCGCCAGCTCGCCGTGCACCCCCGCGCCAGCGCCCGGATCGCGCTGCTGCGGTTCGGTCCGGTGAGCAACCTGGAGCTGTTCCAGTACACCGCTCCCGGCCAGAACACCGTGCCGCCGCGCAATAGCGACGTCGGCGGCCATCTGCTGGCGATCGACGTCAGCGACATCGACGCGGCCGTCGCGTATCTGCGCGATCAGCCCGGCGTCGAGGTCCAGGGCGACGTCCAGCTGGTCACCGACGGCCCGGCCGCCGGAAACCGCTGGGTCTACTTCCGGGCGCCCTGGGGCCTCCAGCTGGAGCTGCGCCAGGTCGCCGACCAACTGCCGTACGAGCAGACCACCGAGGCCCGGCTCTACCGCCCCGACCCCGAGTGGCGGGGCGCGGGCATCCCCGGCTCGCGCGGGGTCGGTCACGTCGGCTACACCGTGCCCGACCTGGAGCAGGCCGTCGCGTATTTCACCGGGCCGATGGGCGGCGAGCTCGTCTACCGCGAGGAACTGACGGCGGACGCCTCCTTCGCGGGGCGCCAACTGGGCGTGGACCAGCCGCTGGTGCGCGAGACGGCCGTGGTGCGGCTGGGCCCCGTCACCAATGTGGAGCTCGCCCGGTACACGGTCGCGGACCAGCGCACCGAGCTGCCCCGCAACAGCGACGTCGGCGGCCACCACCTGGCGTTCTTCGTGGACGACGTGGAGCTCGCGGCCGCCCGGCTGAGCGAGGTGGCGGGCACCGAGGTCCTCGGCGAACCGCAGCTGATCGAGGACGGCGGCCCCATCCACGGCGACCGCTGGGTCTACTTCCGCGGGCCCTGGGGCGTCCAGCTGGAGGTCCTGAACATGCCCGACGGCATGCCGTACGAGCAGGGCACGAGCGCCCGCCGGTACGGGCCCAGCCCCGCCTGGACCAACCGCTAGCCACCGGCACCGAGGACGAACAGCATGCGTTGGCAAGGAATCTACGTCGAGTCGGCGGCCGTGGTCACGGGCGAGCGGGAGACCGCGGCGGACGCCGTCGCCGCCGGGCGGTACGACGCCGAGGAGGCGGCCCGCAGCCGGCAGCACTCCGTCTCGGTCAGCGGCCTCAGCGGCCCGGAGCTGGCGGTCGCGGCGGGCCGGGCCGCGCTGCGGCGCGGCGGCCGCCCGGCACAGGACATCGGGCTGCTGATCCACGCCGCCTGCTGGTATCCGGGCCTGGAGTTCTGGAACGTCGCCGCCTATGTCCAGCAGGAGGTGCTCGGCCACGGCCGGGCCCTGGCGTTCGAGCTGCGGCAGATGTCCAACGGCGGGATGTCCGCCCTGGAGATGGCCGCGAGCCGGCTCTCGGCGGCGCCCGGCGCCGGGGCCGCGCTGCTCACCACGGGCGACCGGTTCGCCGAGCCCGCGTTCCCCCGCTGGACCACCGATCGCGGCCTGGTCTTCGGCGACGCGGGCACGGCGGTCGTGGTCTCCGGTGAGCCCGCCGGGTTCCGGCTGGTGGCCACGGCCGCGTACGCCGAGCCCGTCCTGGAGGGGCTGCACCGGGGCGACGAGCCGTTCCTGCTCAGCGGCATGGACGCCGAGCCGCTGGACCTGGTCGCCCGCAAGAAGGGCTTCCTGCGGCGGATGCCGGTGGCCGAGGTCACCGTCAGGAACGAGGCGGGGATGCTGACCGCCGTCAAGGAGTGCCTGGCCGAGGCGGAGTGCGACCTGTCCTCGATGGCCGCGGTGATCGTGCCGTTCTTCGGCGCGGAGCTCTCCCGGCGGCAGTGTCTGGAGCCGCTGGGCGTTCCGGCCGAACGCACCCTGCACGACTGGGGTCTGGAGATCGGCCATCTCGGCGCGGGCGACCAGTTCGCGGGGCTCGCCCGGCTGCTCGAACAGGACGGACTGCGCCCGGGCGACCGGGTCCTGGCGGTCGGCGTCGGCGCCGGCTTCAGCTGGACCTGCGCCGTCCTGGAGCGGGTGTGACCGTGGCGTACGAAGCGGGGGGAACGATGTCAGGGAAGAAGATGAAGGACGTGCCGGGGCGGCTGGCCGCCGAGGGCGTCTCGGTGTGGCTGGACGGCGCCGACGCCGACGGGCTCGCCGAGGCCGTCCGGGCCGCAGGGGTCACCGGCGCGCGCATGCGGGCCGGTGACCCGGACCGGGCGGAGTCGGCCGTACGGGAGTTGCGCCGCGCCTGTGACCTGCTGCTGCCGGTCCATGAGGACACCCGGGGCCGCGACGGTCTGGTCTCGGCCGGGCTCGACCCGGGGTGCGCCCGGGACGCCGAGGCCACGCTCGCGGCGGCCCGTGCGCTGTGGCACGCGGTCGCCCGGCCCAACCTGCTGGTCCGGATCCCGGCCACCGCCGAGGGCCTGGAGGCGGTCGCCGCCTGCCTCGCGCAGGGCATCGGCGTCGACGCGGCCCTGATCTTCTCGCCCGAGCGCCACCGCGAGGCCGCCGGGGCCTTCCTGGACGGTCTGGAGCGGGCCCGCGCCGCCGGGCACGACCTCGCCGCGATCTCCTCGGTGGCGTCGTTCTCCCTCGCCCCGCTCGACACGGCGGTCGACGGCCGTCTCGCACGGGCCGGTTCGCCCGAGGCCCGCGCGATGGCGGGCAGGACGGCACTCGCCTGCGCGCGTCTGGCGTACGAGGGGTACGAGGAGGTGCTGGCCACGCCGAGGTGGCGCGCGCTGGCCGCGCTGGGCGCCCGTCCGCAGCGCCTGGCGTGGACCTCGACCGAAGTGGGCGACCCCGCCCACCGGGACACGCGGTACGTCGAGGAGCTGGTCGCGCCCGACACCGTCGCCGTACTGCCACGAGCGCTCCTGGACGCCGTCGTGGACCACGCGGAGGTCTACGGGGAGAGGGTCCGGCGGCACTACGCGGACGCGCGGCGGGTCCTCGGCTATCTGCCGTGGTTCGGCATCTCCCACGAGGCGGTGGCGAAGTCCCTGGAGGCGGCGGCCCTGGAGGCGCTCGTCGGGGCCGTACGAGGTGAACCGCGCGTGCGCTCGCTGACGGCCGCCTGAGCGCGTACGGGTGTGGGCCCCGGGTCGTCGACCCGGGGCCCACACCCGTATGTCAGGTCACTTCGAGGGCGTGACGCCCGGGTCGTGGCGCAGCCGGGCGACGAGCGGTGCGGTCCGCTCGTCGAAGGCGGCGATGTCGAGGGCGGTGGCGAACTCCTTCTGGAAGGTGCCGGTCGCCTCGTCGACGATGGCCCGGCCACGCTCGGTGATCATCGCGTACGTACATCGCCGGTCGCGTTCACTGACCGCGCGGGTGGCGAGGCCGCTGCCCTCCAGGCGGGCCACGAGCCGGCTCACCGTGGACTGGTTGAGCCCGATGGAGTCGGCGAGGTCCTGCATCTGGACGCCGTCGCTGCCGCCCTCGGCGAGGGTGGACAGGGCGGTGAACTCCGACACGGAGACGCCGTGCCGGCGCGTGAGTCTCTTGTCCAGGGAGCTGGACAGCACACTGGTCAGCTGGGTCAGCTGACGCCAGAGCTCCAGTTCGCCGCGCTGGCGTCGGCCAGAAGCAACCATGACACTCTCCGCAACCCGCATGGCCGACGGTTTACCGGCCTGTAAGGGAAACACTAATGCTTTCACAAGCATGTACCAAGCGGCAGACCGGGCCATTCCGGCCGGAATGAGCGTTTCGACCGTGCGGAACCGGCCGTATCCGGGATCAGGCCGTCCGGATCACACCCCGAACGCGCTGCGGTACTGGGCGAACCGGAAGCCGAGCCGGCGCCGCGAGAGCCCGAACTCCTCCGGCTCGAAGTGCCGCGCGCCGCGGGCGGCGACGGCGGCGCCCCGGGCCAGCTCCAGCATGTTCGCCTCGACCGAGGGCGCCATCGGCAGTCCGATGAACTCTGCGACGCGGCGCAGCGTCTTGTCGGTGTCCCCGGTGACCTCGGCGTGGCGCAGATCGAGGACGCTGCCGTCGTCGAGGGCGGTACGGGCCTGTTCCGAGGCGGCGAAGTAGCGCTCCAGCCGGGCCGCCCACTCGGGGCCGACGTCGGCGGGGTCGCCCGCGAAGGACCAGGCGGCGCGCTGCGACCAGGAGATGCCCGCGGTGGCGGCCAGCAGGTCGGCGGGGTCCCGGTGCAGCCGGATGACCCGGGCGCGCGGATAGACGCGCAGCAGGTCGCGCAGGTGCGGGGCGTGGAAGGGGTCGCGCAGCACCAGGGTGCCGCCGCCGGTGCGGTGGGACACGGCCTGGAGCTGGCTGCGGTGGAAGGCGTACGCGGGGACCAGGTCCTGGCGCTCCAGCCAGTCGGCGTACCCGGGCACCCGGTAGGGCATCGCGAGCACCGGGCTGTGGAAGGCGTTCGCCAGCAGCCAGTGGCAGGAGCCCGGGCGGGTCGCCTCGCGGAACCGGCCGACCGCGCGCCCGGCGGTGGCCCGGGCGCCGGCCGAGGTCCGGGCCCGGCCGAGTGCGATCAGGGCGCGCCGCTCGTCGGGGGAGGCGGCCGCGGCGGCGGGGTCGAGCAGCTCCCAGAGCGTGGGCGCGTCGACGCCGGGGTGCTCGGCGAGCAGGTTGTGCAGCAGGGCGGCGCCGCTGCCGGGCATACCGGTGATGAACACGGGAGCGTCGAGGGCCGGGGAGGACGGCGGCCGCAGGAACGCCATGCGCTCCTGCACCACGAGGGCCGACCTGATGCGGGAGGCCGCGACGGAGACGCCGTCCGGGGTCAGCCGCGCATGCGAGTTGAGCGATTCGACGAACCGTTCAAGGGCGCGGAGGAACGGCGTCTCGCGGACCCCCGGGCCCGCGCAACCGCCCGCCGGGTGGACCAGCCCGTCCAGGTCCAGGTGAACGGCGTGGCCGACTCTGTGCTGCCTCATCAAGACCCCTCAGTCACGCGAAGAACCGAGGGAAGGCGGACGCTGCCGACTCCCCCAGTCGACGACATAAAAGAACCTACATGCCGGTTTTTGAAACGACAAGTTTCGGCCGCCATACGGACGCAGGCGATCCAATGGCAGGGTTTGTACGTTTTAGTAAGCCTAGAAAGAGGTCGAGGAGGTTGAATCTTTTATCAAGTCTAGTTTCATAAACCAGCACGCCCGTATTTTTTTAGCGCTTTATACGAATGCCAAACGGGTCTGTCCCCGCGCCGATGCTCGGCGGGGGACAGACCTCGTACAAGGGCGCCAGGGGCAGGTGTCAGTCGCGCGAGCCGACCGCTCCCACCGGCGTCGCCTCCTCGGCGGCGCGGGCGGCCGGGACCGGAGCGACGGGACGGGTGCCACGGCGCTCGGCGCGCGGCTTGCTCCAGTGCTTCATCATCGGCATCTCCACGTACGTGAAGAGGAGGTGGCCGAGGACCAGGCTGATGCCCAGACAGGCCGCCCAGAGGCCGATGCCGGCCGGGATGCCGTACGGCTTGCCGTGCAGGAACTTGGTGCCGTAGATGATGACGACGCCGTGGATCAGATAGAAGGCGAACGACACCTCACCGAGCCAGTTCATGACCTTGCCGCGGAACGGCGAGGGCTGGTCCTTGACGTCGGCGACCGCGGCGGCCGGGATGAGCAGCGCGATCGGGATCAGGCAGACCGCGTTGAGGCCGTAGAGCCACGGCACGTTGAGCGCGATGGCGTAGCCGACGATCAGCAGACCGAGGGCGTGGACCATCTTGACGTTGATCCAGCGGTCGGTGAGGACGATCCGGGCCATGATGATGCCGATCGCGAACTCCAGCATGCGCACCGGCGGCAGCAGATAGACGAACCAGGCCTGCTTGACGCCCACCGGGAAGCCGTTGGGCATCGGCGGGTCGGACGGCAGCACGGCGTACGAGAACGCCGGGATCAGCATGACCAGCGCCGCGAGACCGGCGGCCCAGCCCCACAGGTGGGCCGGCTCGATCTTCTTGATCCAGCGGTGCAGCACCGGGAAGCAGAGGTAGAAGACGACCTCGCAGGCCAGCGACCAGCTCGGCGGGTTGATGCCGAAGAAGGTGTTGTAGTCCGGGATCCAGGTGTGCACCAGGAGGATGTTCGGCAGCCACTGCTTCCAGGTGGCGGTGGCCCCCGCGAAGAGCAGCATCGACAGGGCGAAGGTCACCACGTGGTTCGGGTACAGCTTGACCAGGCGGCGGCGCATGAAGCGGCGGGGCGTGTCGCCCTCGCGGGCGGACCACGTCAGCACGAAGCCGCTGAGGATGAAGAAGAACGAGACGCCGACCCAGCCGCCCTTGCTGAACAGCCACTCCGCGCCGTCCGCGAAGTCCCCGCCGAACGGCGTGAAGTCGGGCAGGGAGACGTGGAAGAAGAACACCATCAGGGCGGCGATGAACCGCATTCCGGTGAGCGAGGGCAGTCGTGACAACCGCGCCCGTCTGGCCTCGGCATCCTGCTCGGCTGCCTTGACGGTCATGAGGAATCTCCTTGCTCTGTCGGGACGCACCGAAGCCGGGTGCGGCCGGTGGGAAGTCGTGCCGCCGCGCGGGCGCGGGCGTGGGGCTCCTCACCCATGGGTGGTCAGGAGCTCGGTCGTGTCGGGTGCGCCGGCCGTCGGCACGGCGCGGGCGCGGGTCCTGGCGTGCCAGACCAGCGCGGTCAGGGCGGCGGCCGCGACCAGCGCGCCGGCCGCCGGGGCGACGGAGCGCAGGCTCAGCGCGTCGATGACCCAGCCGCCGTACCAGGAGCCGATGACGGCGCCGAGGCCGAAGGCGGACATGCTGACGGTCACCGAGAAGGTGGGGGCGTCAGAGGCCTGGGTGAGGGTGTAGGTCTGCAGCCCGGGGGCCGCGACGAACGTCACGAAGGCGAAGGCGAACAGGGCGCAGGCGGCGAGCACCGGGCTCGGGCTGACCCACCAGAACAGCAGGCAGACCAGGACGAGCACGCCCAGGGCGGCGATCAGGGCGGGCAGCAGGGACGGGGCCGGGATCCGGCCGCTGACGGCGTTGCCGAGCAGCGAGCCGACACCGTAGGCGATCAGCAGCACCGGGATCGCCGACGCCGACCAGCCGCTCACGTCCTTGAGCACCGGGACCATGTACGTGATCAGGGTGAACATGCCGCCGGTGGCGAGCACCGTGATGAGGAGGGACATCAGCACACCGGCGGAGCGGAAGGCCCGCAGCTCGCCGCGGAGCGAACCCGTCTCCTCCGTCTCGGCCCTCGGCAGCAGCAGACACATCACCGCCGCGCCGGCCACCGAGAGCACGGTGAGCGCGCCGAAGGTGGAGCGCCACCCCAGCTGCTGCCCGACGAGGGTCCCCAGGGGCACCCCGAGCACCGTGGCCAGGTTGTAGCCGAGCACGATCGTGGAGACCGCGGCCGCCGTCCTCTGCGGCGGGACCATTCCGGCCGCCACCACGATGCTCACCGCGACGAAGGTGCCGTGGGTGAGCGCGCAGACGATCCGGGCCGCCACCAGCACGCCGTACGACGAGGCGGTCGAGGCGAGGGCGCTGCCCAGGACGAAGACCGCCATCAGGCCGACCAGCAGGGTCTTGGCCGGCACCCGGCGGGTGAACCCGGTGACCAGCGGCCCGCCGATCATCATCGTCGCCGCGTAGACGGCCACCAGCAGACCGGCCGTCGGGATGGAGACCCCGAAGTCGTCCGCCAGCTCCGGCAGCACTCCGCCGGGCAGCAGCTCGGCCGTCCCGATGCAGAAGACGCACAGGGTCAGCGCCAGCAGTCTCAGGGGCACGGCCGCACCCCGTCCGGGCGGATGGATGTTCGCACTTGCTTCCCCTCCAAAGGGCTGGTGTTCGACGGCGATGCTAGGCGCAAACAATTCATGTGTCTACATTGATTTTGAAAGTAATCTTGGTGAGAATCAGGACCGTCGCCCGAAGGAGTTGATGGCAGTGCCCCTGCAAGACCCCGCGTTCTGCGTCCTTTTGGGCCCCGATCTGGCGGGCAAGTCCTCGGCGATGACGGCCCTGCGGCAGGACCCGGAGCCGCGCAGGCTGATCTCCGCCGACGACGCGTTCCTCGCTCCCGAGCACGCGCTGATCGGCCGGCTGCGCCGGGAGGTCGTACGGGACGTGGCCGCGCGGGAGGCGGCGTGGTCGCCGGAGTTCCTCGCGGCGATGCTCCAGACCGCCGTCCTGCATCTGCGGGACCGGCTGCTGGAGGACGACGGCCCCGCCCTCGTCGACTCGTACTACTACAAGCCGCTGGCCAAGTGCCGGCTGGCGGGCGTGCCGGAGAACCCGATGTTCACCTGGTGGCGCTCGTTCCCGAGGCCCCGGCGCGTGATCTATCTGGACGCGCGCCCGGAGACCGCCTGGCGGCGCAGCCGCCAGGGCGCGCGCCTCAACCGCCTGGAGCACTACGGGGAGGTCCCGGACCGGGACGGCTTCCTGCGGTACCAGGCGGATCTGCGCAAGGTCATGCGGGAGGAGATCCGGGACCTGCCGGTGACCGTGATCGAGGAAGCCGGCCCGGAGCGGACCGCGGCGGCGATACGGAAGGTGCTGGCGCATGAACTCGGCTGAGCCGTGGGCGGATCCGGAGCGGGTGGGGCGGTACCGGGCGCGGGTGTTCGCCGAGCGGGACAGGCTGCGCGCCGCGTTCACCGACCCCGGCGCACAGCAGCGGCGCGTCCTCGCGGACCTGCTCGCCTTCAACGCCGACACCGCCTACGGGCGCGCCCACGACTTCGCGCGTGTGCGCACCCTGGACGACTGGCGCAAGGCCGTGCCCGTCCAGGACTACAGCGCCCTGGCCCCCTGGATCGAACGCGCCGCCGCCGGCGAGGACAACGTCCTCACCGCCGACAGGCCCGCCCTCTTCTTCACCAGCAGCGGCACCACCGGCAGCCGCAAGAAGATCCCCGTCACCCGCCGCTTCATGCACACCACCTTCTTCCCCTTCTACTACGCCGCCTGGGCCCCCCTGATCACCCACTTCCCCGACGTCCTGGCCCGCCCCGACGCCGTCCTCAACCTCAAACACGACCCCCTCACCACCCCGCCCACCACCGCCTCCGGCAAACCCCACGTCGGCGCCAGCCAGGCCGACTTCGGCACCCGCTTCGGCGAACCCCTCTCCGCCGAACCCGGCACCCACGCCCCCTGGGCCACCCTCCCCACACCCCTCGCCCCAGACGCCCACCTCGACAAGATGTACCTCCGCCTGCGCATGGCCGTCGAAAGCGACATCCGCTGCATCATCGGCATCAACCCCGCCATGGTCGCCGCCCTCCCGTACCAGCTGAACCTCTGGTGGCCACGGATCCTCAAGGACATCCGCGACGGCACCCTGGACGGGCGCCCCGGGCTGCTGCCCAACCCCGAACGGGTCGTCGAGCTCCAGCAGCTCACCCGCTGCCACGCCACCATCCGCCCGGCCCACATCTGGCCCCACATGCGCGCCCTGTTCTGCTGGACCACGGGTCTCGCCTCGCTCTATCTCCCCCGGCTGCGCGAGGAGTTCGGGCCGGGTGTGGCGCTGCTGCCCGCCCCCGTGGCCGCGTCCGAGGGCCCGGTGGGCGTGGCCCTGGACCGGCACCGCTCGGCCGGGAGCCTGGTGGTGTCGGCCTCGGTGTACGAGTTCGCCGACGCCGACCGGGACCTCACCCCGGACACGCCCACCCTGCGACCGGACGAACTGGAGCCCGGCCGCGACTACCACACGGTCTTCAGCCACGTCGGCGGCCTCTACCGCTACGCCGTGGGCGACGTCGTCCGCGTCGTCGACCACGAGGACGGCGTGCCGCGCCTCGAATACACCGGCCGCAGCACCCTCTCCAACGTTGCCGGAGAACGCCTGCGCGACGCCCACGTCCTGCGCGCCCTCACCACCGCCCTCACCGCAGGTGGCCTCGAACTGCGCAACGCCGCCTGCCGGGTGAGCCGGGACGAGCGGGGCACACCGGCGTACGAGTTCGCCCTCGCGCCCCACACTCCCTGGACCGACGACGAGACCGAGCGGTTCACGGCCCGGCTCGACCGGGCCCTGGGGCAGGAGTCCCCCGGCTACCGCCGGGCCCGGGCCGACCGCCGGCTCGGCGCGCCCTCGGCGCTGCGGCTGCCCGCCGACGCGTTCCTGCGCGACTGGCAGGAGTCCGTCGCCGGCGGCATCCGCCCCACCCAGGTCAAGGACCGCCTCTTCCGCCAGGACCCGGCGCAGTGGCGACGACTCACCGGCCGCACCCCGCAATAGAGGAGAGAGCACCCCATGACCGCACCCACCACCCCAGCCCTGGACGCCGTCGAGCGCACCGCCCTGCTCACCGCCGCCCTGCGCGCCGCCGAGACCGGCCGGGCGGACCGGCTCTACGAGGACCCGTACGCGGCGGACCTCGCCGGTGACATCGGGCCCACCCTCCTCGCGGAGGTACGCGCCGCCACCTTCCCGCCGGACGAGCGGCGCAGTGTGCCGAGCACCCCGGACTACAACGCGATCCGCACCCGGTTCTTCGACGACTACCTCCAAGAGGCGGCCCGCGAGCCCGGGATGCGGCAGATCGTGCTCGCCCCGGCGGGGATGGACTCGCGCGCCTACCGGCTCGACTGGCCCGCCCACACCCGCTGGTTCGAGATCGACCGGCCCGCCGTCCTCGCGTACAAGAAGGACCGGCTGGCGGGTGTCGAGCCGCGCACCGACCACCGCACGGTCGCCGTCGACCTCACCTCGCCCGACTGGGAGCGGGACCTGATCACCGCCGGCTACGACCCCGCCCTGCCCTCCACCTGGCTCCTCGAAGGGCTGCTCTACTACATCCCCGAGCACGACACCCACCGCATCCTGGAGCGCGTCGCCGCGATCTCGGCGCCCGGCAGCCGGATAGCCGCCGACATCGTCAACTCGGACGCGCTCACACTGCCCCGGATGCGCCCGCTGCTCGAGGTGTTCGCGGGCTGGGGCTGCCCCTGGCTGTTCGGTACGGACGAGCCGGAGGCGCTCTTCGACCGGTACGGGTTCACGGTCTCGGCCCCGCAGCCCGGCGAGCCCGGCGCCGACTTCGGCCGCTGGCCCGACCCGGTGCCGCCGCGAGCCAAGCGCGACCAGCGCCGGGTGTTCTTCGTCAATGGCCGAAGGCGCTGAGATGACGACCACGGAGAAGACAGCCGTCGTGGCGGGCGCGGGCGTCGCCGGGCTCGCGGGCGCGCTGGCCCTGCACGGCGCCGGCTACCGCGTACTGGTCCTGGAGCGCGGCGCCGAGCCGCCGGCCGGACCCGTCGACGCGGCGGCCGGGCGCTGGGTCCGCCCGACGGTCCCCCAGGGCAGCCACTCCCACACGCTCACCTCGCTCGGGGTGAAGGTGCTGCGCGAGCGGGCGCCCCAGGTCCTGGCGGCGGCCCTGGCCGCCAGGGCGCAACTCCTCGACCTCACCGAGGCGCTGCCCCCGGGCGACGGCGGCCGCGAGCCCGGTGACGAGGAGCTGGTGGCGCTCGGCTGCCGCCGCACCGTGCTCGAACTCGTCCTGTACCGGGCCGTCGCGGCCTTGCCCGGGGTGGAGGTCCGGCACGGCCGTACCGTCGACGCCCTGGAGCTGGATCCGGACGACGGCCGGGTGCGCGCGGTGCGCACGGACGGCGGCGAGCGGATCGCGGCCGACGTGGTGATCGACGCCACCGGGCGGCAGGCCGCCGCCCGCGGCTGGCTGCGCGCCGCCGGGGTACCGGTGGCCGAGGACCGGGTGGGCCCCTCGGGGCTGAGTGGCTACACCCGCTTCTACCGGCTGACGGGCGCCGAGGGGCGGCCCGGCCCGCTGGGCCGGGGCAACGCGGCGGGCGACATCTTCGACCACTACGCCGGTGTGCTGCACCCCGCCGACAACGGCACCTTCTCCATCGCCCTGGCGACCCTGCCGGGCGACCGGGCCCTGCACGGGCTGCGCACCCCGGAGGGGTTCACCGCGGCGGCCCGGGCCACACCGGGCCTCGCCGCCTGGCTGGCGGACGGGGTGAGCGAGCCCCTCTCCCCCGTGCACGCCATCACCAGCCCGCCCAACGCCCTGCGCGGCACGGCCACTTCGCGCCAGCGTCCGGTCCCCGGGCTCTTCCCGCTCGGGGACGCGGCCTGTCTCACCAATCCGCTCTTCGGGCGCGGGATGTCGCTCGCCCTGGCCCACGCCTTCCGCCTCGCGGACCTGCTGGCCGCGCACCCGGCCGTGGACCGGGCGCAGAGCCGGGCGGCGGCGCGGGCGGCCGAGGCCCTGTTCCTGCCGTGGTACGAGCAGTCGGCGGCGGCCGACCGCGAACGCATCGCCCGCTGGCGCGGCCACGTCCAGGGGGCGGGCGCTCCCGAGGCCCGGCCGTCGGCCCTGGCGGCGGCCGCCCGCACCGACGGCGTGGTGTGGCGCGCGCTCACCCGGATGCTGATGGGCCTGGCCACCCCCGCCGAGCTGCTCGCCGACGAGAAGCTGCTCGCCCGGGTGCGGGCCGCCGCCCCGGCCCCCGCGCGCCCACGGGCCCCGGAGCGCGAGGAGCTCGTACGGCTGGTCCACGCGGCGGAAGGGGCCCTCGGGTGACCGCCCTTCCCCTGGAGCGACCGCGCCTGCCCGCTCCCGCCGCCCGGCGCGAGCGCGTCCTGCTCGCTCCCATCACCGTGACCCCGTCCAAGCCGCTGACGCCCAGCCATCTCAAGGGGCTGCTCTGGACGGACGTGATGTACCGGGCCACCCGGCAGCTGGCCGACGTCACCTTCCGGTCCAGCCAGACCACCTACCACCCCACCGAACAGACCCTGGGCTTCTGGGAGTTCCTGGACCGCCGCCACGGCGACCGGGCGTACGGGCAGTGCTCGGAGGAGGAGATCGGCGAGCTGTACATGGCCTTCCGCGCCGAGGGCGTCCGCGCCCCCGCCGAGGCCCTGCGCCCGTACGCCGACGCCGTCGAGCACGGCTGGGTCCACCCGGCGGGGCGCCGGGTGCTCGACCTGTGGAGCGGGCACTACGCCGGGCTCGGGCTGCACGACCCGGGCCTGCTCGCCCACCAGCCGCCCGGCCTGGGGCTGGACGAGACGATCTCCTGGCTGCGGGCGCTCGGCCTGTGCGTGGACCAGCGCGAGGTCGGCGGCCCGGTCCACCTCGACACCACCCGGTACGGGCTTCCGCTGCGGCAGATCGTCACGGCCGACGGCCGCCCCAACTACCTCGCCTGCGCACTGCGCGAACTCATGCCGCTCACCGCCGGTTTCGACGAGATCGTGCTCCTCTACGACCGCGAGCTCGACCCGGACCACCAGCAGCTCGCCCATGTGCTGGCGCGGCTCGGGCCCCGTATCCGGCGCGTCCCGGTCGGCCGGGTGCCGATCGACGGGCGGGTGCGCTCGGCCCGGCACGGCGGCTGGGAGCAGAACCACGCGGGCGCGCTGCTCGCCTCGGCCCGCGCCGAGTACGGCGAGCCCGTGGTGCGGCTCGGGATGCGGCTCTACTTCATCGCCACGCTCGGGCCGGGCCAACAGCAGTCCTTCGACGCCGCTCTCGTACGCCAGTGCCTGCGACGGGCCGAGCGGCTGCTGGCCGCCGCGGCGCACCCGGATCCGGCGGACGAGCTGACCGAACGCCTCGCCCGCCACCGGAAGGACCATGTGTACGTCGACCCGTACCGGCTGACGTCGAGCCTGCTCGGCAGGCGCGGCCCGGTGCCGGGCCACGATCTGCTCTCGGCGGTGTTCCTGTGACCCGCGACGAAGCCGTGACTGCCCACGGCCCCGCGAAGGCGGCCGATCCGATGGCGTGCGCCGACCCCGTCGTCCAGAACCGGCTGCGCGCGGCCGCCGCCGACCGGATCCGCGCCGCCCGGCCCGAGCTGGCGGACGCGTACGACCTGGGCTCGGCCGAGGGGCTGCTCGCCGTCCGGGAGCGGCTCGGCGAGGACTCCCCCCAGCACCTGGCGGCCGTCGTCCTCAACCGCTTCGACCTGGCCTCCTGGGCCCGCGCCACCTGCGAGTTCGCCCTCGGGCTCAGTGCTGAGCAGACGGCCCTGTGGCGGCGCTCGTTCACGCGGACGGTCTTCCTCGCGGGCAATCCGGACAACCTCCGCGAGCGCTTCGCCTTCGCGCGTCTCGCCGAGGACGGCTCGGCCGCCTGGACGGCTCCGGGCCCGGCGGCGGACACGGCCGCCCTGCGCAGGCTCCTCAAGCTCTTCGACGGTCCGCGCCCGCTTCCCGTACGGGCGGACACCGTCGTCGAGATCCCGCCGCGCCCCGGCGGCGAGCGGGCGGCCGTCCACCGCGAGCTCCACATCGCGGCGGCCGGCTGCCGGATCTCGGACGCCCTGGTGCACCTCAACCACCTGCTGACGGAGGCGGTGATGGACGGCCTGATCGGCCCCGGCGACACGCTGACGATCCGTCATGTGCCCCGGCTCACCAACCCCACCGACCGCTTCGCCGCCCTGCGCGTCGAGGCCGAACCCACACTCCCCGGCCGGCTCCGCGCCGCCGCCGGACTGACCGAGGAGGCACTCCTTGTCTGACCCCGCCGGCGGCCCGGCCGCCCCCGCCATCCGGCTCGGCTACCACGGCTCGCCCGAGGTCGTCCACGAGATCGCCCGGCTCGCCGGGCCGGGCCACGCCGAGGTGCGCACCAGCCAGTACGACGTCGTCGACCCCTTCCACGGGGTGCGCACGGGCGGCCTCGACCTCATGATCGTGAAGTTCTCGCTGCGCGAGCCGGACCTGGCGGCCAGCCGGGTCCTCACCTACGACGACCGCGCCGCCGTGGTGGGCGCGGGCCACCCGCTGGCCGGGCGCGCGTCGGTGTCCATCGAGGAGCTCGCCGACTACGCCACCTTCCAACGCCCGGGGAGCTTCCCCGACTACGTCTGGGACGAGGTCGTCCCGCCGCGCACCCCGGCCGGACGGCCCGTCGACCGCCGCCACCGGGTCCGCGACATCCCCCGCATGATGGCTCTGGTCGCCGAGGGCGAGGCGGTGCACATCTCGCTCGCCTCGCTGGCCGACGTGGCCCCGCCCGCCATCCGGATCGTCCCGATCCACGACCTGCCGCCCGCCCCGGTGCTCCTCGCCTGGCGGCGCGGGACGCAACTGCCCGCTCATGTCCGGGACTTCGTCACGGCGGCCGAAGAGGCGGCGTCCAGGTGAGCGCGGCCAGGAGGACGCCCGTCGTCCTGCTGCACGCGCTCTCGCTGGACGCGTCGATGTGGGACGCCCAGCGCCGCGCCCTCCAGGCCATCGGCCACCCCGTCATCGCCCCTGACCAGCGCGGCTTCGGATCCGTACCGCTCGGCGAGGAGCCGCCCTCGCTGGACGTGGTCGCCGACGACCTGGCCCGTACGCTCGACCGCGTCGGGGCGGGACCGGTGCTGCTCGCGGGCTCCTCCATGGGCGCCTACACGGCGATGGCGTTCGTGCGCCGCCACCCGGGACGCACCGCGGGCCTGGCCCTGCTCTCGGCCCGCACCACCGCCGACTCCCCCGAGGCGAGGGCGGGGCGGCTCCAGTTCGCGGAGCTGATCCGCGACGACCAGGCGCGCCCCGCCCTCATCGCCCGGACGACCCCGATGCTGGTCGGCGCCACCACCCGGGCGCGGCGCCCGGAGGTCGTCGACCGGCTCCTCGCCGACGCGGCGAAGGCCGACCCGGCGGCCCTCGCCTGGGCCCAGCGCGCCGTGGCGGACCGGCCCGACGCGACGGAGACCCTGCGCGCGGCCGACGTGCCCGCCGTGGTGATCGCGGGCGCGCAGGACGAGCTCGTGACCCCGCAGGAGACCCGGCACACGGCGGCGCTGCTGCGCCGGGGCCGGCTGGTGACCCTGCCGGGCGCCGGGCACCTCCAGCCGCTGGAGACACCCGAACGCGTGACCAGGGAACTCCTGGCACTGCTCGACGAGATCGGAACCCCCGCATGCTGACCGCAGGCCCCGCCGAGGACCACGAGGCTTGGGGGTTCACCACCTCCACCGGCCTCGGCTTCACCCACCACACCGTCGTCGACGCCCACTTCCGCGCCTGCGCGGTCCCCTACCAGGAGCTGCTGGAGCAGGCCCGTTTCCAGCGCGGCTGGCGGGTGCTGGACGCGGGCTGCGGCCCGGGCGAGTTCCTGCCGTGGCTGGCCGAACTGGTCGGACCCGAGGGCCGGGTCCGCGCCATCGACCTGGCCGAGGAGAACGCGGCGCTCGCCACCGAGCGCGTCGCCCGCTGGAAGCCCCCGTGCCCGGTGGACGTCCGCCAGGGCGACCTCCTCCGCCTTCCGTACGCGGACGACTCGTTCGACGCGGTGTGGTGCGCCAACACCATGCAGTACCTGGACGACGAGCAGCTGGCGCTCGCGCTGCGGGAGCTGGTGCGGGTGGTGCGCCCCGGCGGCGTCGTGGCCGTCAAGGACCTGGACGCCCATCTGATCACCGCGCGCCCGGCCGACCCGTACCTCTTCTCCGACTTCTTCCGCGCGGCGGGCAGCACGCCCGGTTACGCGGCCCAGCTCCTGCGCAGCCGTGAGCTCTACCGCTGGCTGCGGGAGGCGGGGCTCGTCGGGGTGCGCCAGCAGACCATGGTGATCGAGCACTACGCCCCGCTGACCGGCCCGGCCCGGGAGTTCTACGGGCTCTCCTGCGCCCGGCTCGCGGAGCAGGCCGCCGGGCTCGGGCTCGACGAGGAGTGGCGGCGCTTCCTCGACCCGGCCGGTCCCGACCACCCGCTGGACGCGCCCGACGGCTACATCAGCGAGGGCAACGTGCTGGCCGTCGGGACGGTGCCGGGCGCCACCGGGTGACCGGCGGGCGCCACCGGTAATCGGGCGGCAATTACCCTCTCATTCCATGCTTGTGCATGCAATGTAGCCAGAGGTAACTTACCCCGCAGGCGCAGACGGCCCGACCAGCCTCGGGCCGCGCCCGTTCACGAGATCGGTCCCGCAAGGGAATTCACAGAGGAGCCCGCATGCCCACCGTCAAGACTTCCAGCGCCGAGGTGGAGTACTTCGTCACCGGCGAAGGCCCCGGCCTCGTTCTGCTGCACGGCACCGGCGGCGCCGCCGAGGGCTTCGCGCACCTCGTCGAGAAGTTCAGCGACAAGCGCACGGTCATCACGCCCAACTACTCGGGCAGCGGCCAGACCAAGGACAACGGCGAGCCGCTCACGGTCGACAGCGTCGTCGAGCAGGTCGCCGCGGCGATCCGCGACGCCGGCGCCGGCCCGGTGGACCTGGTCGGCTGGTCGCTGGGCGCGCTGAACGCCGCCGCGCTCGCCGCCAAGCACCCGGAGCTGGTCAACCGCCTCGTGCTGCTCACCGGCTGGTCCGCCCTGGACGAGCGCCAGCGCCTCTTCTTCGACCTGTGGGCCCGTCTCGACCAGCTCGACCACGACGCCTTCGGCCGCTTCCTCCAGCTGCACGGCTGGACGGACAACCAGATCAACGCGTTCGGCGTCGCGGGCGTCGAGGGGCTGCTCGCCGGTGGCATCCCGGCGGGCATCGGCCGTCAGATCGCGCTGAACCTCCAGGCCGACATCACCGACCTGCTGCCGAAGATCACCGCCCCGACGCTGGTCATCGGCGCCACTCAGGACCGCGTCGTCCCCGTCGAGCACTCGCGCGGGCTGCACCAGGCGATCGCGGGCAGCCGCTACGCCGAGCTGGACGCCGGCCACTTCGCCCTCTTCGAGAAGGCGGACGAACTGACCGTCCTGCTCCAGGAGTTCCTGTACGAGGACGTGGCCGCGGCCGCCGCCTGACACCGGGGAACCGGCCCAAAGGGGCACTCCGCTCGACGGGGTGCCCCTTTGGGCCTTTTCGCGCCCCGCGCCCGGGCACCCCGCGCCCGGCCGGGACGCGCACCGCCCCGGGCCCGTCGCCCTACGACACGATGTCCTTCTTCTCGAAGCCCCGGAACGCCAGCGCCACCAGCACCAGCCCGTACGCCACCGACACCCCCGCGCCCTGGGCCATACCGCTCCACTCCAGATGCGGCTGGAGGGCGTCCGCCCAGGCGAACTGCCAGTGCGCGGGCAGGGCCTTGCGCCAGTCGCCCAGGGCCGTGATCGCGTCCAGGACGTTGCCCACGATCGTCAGGCCCACCGCGCCGCCGACCGCGCCCAGCGGCGCGTCCGTCTTGGTGGAGAGCCAGAACGCCAGCCCGGCGGTGACCAGTTGGGAGACGAAGACGAACGCCACGGCGATGGCCAGGCGCGGTATCGCCTCGCCGGACCCCAGCGAGCCGCCGGTGGGGATCTCCAGCGGCCCCCAGCCGTACGCCGCGGTGCCCACCGCCAGCGCCACCAGCGGCAGCAGGACGATCGCCGCCGCGCTCAGCCCGAGCGCGACCGCCAGTTTGCTCCACAGCAGCCGGGCCCGGGGCACGGGCGCGGCCAGCAGATAGCGCAGCGAGGACCAGCCGGCCTCCGAGGCGACCGTGTCCCCGCAGAACAGGGCGACGGGCACCACGAGCAGAAAGCCCGCCGAGACGAACAGGGCGGTCGCTGCGAAGTTCGCCCCCGAGGCGGTGGCCGTGTCGATCAGGGTGATCCGGCCGTCCCGCCCGGACGGGGTGCCGCCGATGGCGAACGCCGTGACCAGGATGAACGGCAGCGCGGCCAGGATGCCGCCCATCACCAGGGTGCGCCTGCGGCGCAGCTGGCGGGCCGCCTCCACCCGCAGGGGCAGGGTGCGGCGCGGGCGGTAGCCGGGGGCGGTCGCCCTCAGGTCGGCCGCGGCCCCGGCCCCGGTGTGCGTCGGCGCACTCATGCCGATCCTCCGATCAGGGTCAAGAACGCGTCCTCCAGGCGGCGGTGCGGGCCCACGCCCGTCAACGGCACGTCGAGGCGGACCAGTTCGGCGATCAGCTCCGTCGCCGAGGCACCCTCCAGGCGCACCAGCATGCCCTCCTCGGTCGGGGTCGCCGCGCCCACGCCGGGCAGCGCGGCCACCTTGTCGGCGAGCACCTCGGTGACCGGGGTGCCCACGGTGACCAGCAGCGTGTCGCTGCCGCCGGTGATCTCGGCGACCGGGCCCGCCTGGACGAGCCGGCCCCGGTCCATGACCACCAGATGCGTACAGGACTGCTCCACCTCGGACAGCAGATGGCTGGAGACGATGACCGTGCGGCCGCCCTGGGCGTAACGGATCATCACGTCCCGCATCTCGCGGATCTGCGGCGGGTCCAGGCCGTTGGTCGGCTCGTCGAGGATCAGCAGGTCCGGCAGGCCGAGCATGGCCTGGGCGATGGCGAGGCGCTGGCGCATGCCCTGCGAGTACGTCCGCACCGCGCGCTGGAGCGCGTCGCCGAGGCCCGCGATCTCCAGGGCCTCCTCCATGTGCGCGTCCTCGGCGGGACGGCCGGTGGCCTGCCAGTACAGCTCCAGGTTAGCGCGGCCGGACAGATGCGGCAGGAAGCCCGCGCCCTCCACGAAGGCGCCGACCCGCGAGAGCACCGGGGCGCCGGGCCGGATGGCGTGGCCGAAGACGCGGATCTCACCGCTGTCGGGGCGGATGAGGCCCATCAGCATGCGCAGGGTGGTGGTCTTGCCCGCGCCGTTGGGCCCGAGCAGACCGAGCACCTGGCCCTTCTCGACACGGAAGGAGAGGTCGCGGACCGCGTACCGGTCGGTCGACTTGGCGTACTTCTTGGTGAGGCCGGTGATCTGGAGCGGCACCTCGGCCAGCTCCGGGTCGGGGGCGGGGGCCGTGGCGCGGCGGGTGACCAGCAGCCCGAGCGCGATGACCGCGCCCGCCAGCGGCAGCCCCCAGGCCCACCAGGGCACCCCGGCGGGCTCGGTCTTCACACCGGGCGCGGTCGGCACCGTGAGCGAGCCGTCCACCAGCGCGACCTTGTACGTACCCGGCTCGGCCGGGGAGGCGTAGCCGAGGTCGGTGGCGGCGAGCACGAGGCGCAGCCGGTGGCCCGCCTCCACGTTGTGGTCGACGGCGGGCAGGGTGACCTCGACCTCCTTGCCCTCCTTGGCGCCCGCCACCCGGACGGGCGCGACCAGCTGGGCCGGGAGCACCTGCTGCTTGCCGTCGGGGCTCACGTCGTACACCTTGCCGAAGAGCACCGCGTCGGGACCGCTGGAGGTGACCTTGAGGCGGACGGTGGGCGAGCCGGTGACGCGCAGGCCGGGCCTCAGCGGCGCGGAGTCGAAGCGCGCGTACTGCCCGGGGAAGTCGATCGAGAGGCCGCCCACGCCGAGCGAGGACAGGCCCGCGAGCCCCCCGCCGACGCCGGGCACGGCGGAGATCGCGGGCGGGGCGGCGCCCGCCGGGTTCTCGAAGGTCTGCTCGCGGCCGGTGAGCTTCACCTGCCGGGTGCCGTCGGTCAGGCCCGGGTAGCCGCCGCTGGTGGCGCCGCGCAGCTGGGCGGCGCCGTCGGTGGAGCTGATGCCGCCGGTCCTGGTGACCCGGAAGGCGGGGCCGGTGGAGGCGCCCTCGTCGCCCTTGAGGTAGCGGTCGAACCAGGAGGTGACCCGGGCCTCGATCCGGCCGGACTCGCGGTCGCCGCCGTCGTGGCCGCCGGTGATCCAGTCGACCGCGACCGGGGCGCCGTTGGCGCGGATCCGCCGGGCCATGGCGTCGGCCTGGCCGAGCGGGAAGAGGGAGTCGCTCTGGCCCTGGACAATCAGCGCGGGCACCTTGATGCGCTCGCCCACGGCGGACGGGGAGCGGGCCGCCAGCAGGTCGCGCGCCCGCTGGTCCGGCTTGCCGCTGACGGCGACCCTCTCGTACATCTCGCAGAGCTGCTTCTCGAAGGTCTTGCAGCCGCCGCCGGTGGAGAAGAAGATCCCGGCCCAGAGCTTCTTGAACACCCCGTCGGGGAAGAGCGCGTCCGCCAGGTTCCAGTAGGTGATCTGCGGCGCGATCGCGTCGATCCGCTTGTCGTACCCGGCGGCCAGGAGCGAGATCGCGCCCCCGTAGGACGCGCCGGTGACGCCGACGCGCGGGTCGCCCGCCGCGTCCAGCCGCACCTCGGGCCGCCCGGCCAGCCAGTCGACGAGCCGCGAGACGTCCTTCACCTCGAAGTCCGGGTCGTTGAGGCCGATCTCGCCGGTGGAGTCGCCGAAGCCGCGCGCGGACCAGGTCAGCACCGCGAAGCCGTCGCGCGCGAGGTCGCGCGCCTGGGCCCGGACGTCGTCCTTGCTGCCGCCGAAGCCATGGCCCAGCAGGACGGCGGGCCGCTTCTTCTTCGCGTCGCCCGCCGTGAAGTACGACGTGTCGATCTTCGCGCCGGGCATCTCCATCACCCGGTCCTCCTGGTGCACCGCGGGCGCGCCGCCGGCGCCGGTGGCCGTCCACACGCCGGCTCCGGCGAGCACCGCGAGGGCGGCGGCCACCCCGGCCGCCGCCCTCCCACGAGGTCTGCGCAGTCTCATGCCTCCACGGTAAGCGCCGGGTCCGACAACCGAGCCTGCCGCCAGGTGGAGGTCACGGGTGTACTCGCGGCGTACGGGGCGGGGTTCTCGTACCGCGGCGGGAGTACGGCCCCGAGCGGTCAGCCGAAGGAGGCCCGCTCCAGCCAGAAGTCCAGGAGAGCGGCGTCGCCGAGGACCTCGACCTTCGGGCTGTCGGCGGGCAGCCGCCGGTAGAAGACGCTCAGGACGTCGGTGAGCGGGCCGCGCAGGGCGACCGTGGCCTTCTCGTGGGCGCGCCGCCAGCTCACCCCGTCCTCGCCGAGCTCGATCAGCCACTCGGCGCCGGGCGCGTCGGTGGCGTGCAGATGGATGCTGCGGCCGGGGCCGCGCAGTTCGGCGGCGGCCGGGGCCAGCTTGGCGGCCTGGACGTAGGTGACGATCTCCAGCCACTCGTCGATGGTGTCGGCGGCCACCTCCGGCGCCAGCACGTACTCCGCGCCCACGGTCAGGGCCGCGTCCGCCCGGTGGACCACCGTCTCGTGCGTCATCCGGCGCGCCCAGAACCCCGCGGTCGCCTCGCCCGCCCAGCTCCAGGCGGCCTGGTCGGCCCCGGCGGTCCGCAGGGAGTCGGCGCACAGGGCCGCGCCCTCGGCCAGCCAGGCGTCCAGCGCCTCCGGTTCGTCCTTCTCGGGGCCCTCGAAGCCGGGCACGCGCTCCTGGGGGACGGCCGCGGTGCTCTTGGTGCGGACGATCTCGGCGACCCAGCGGTGGGCGCCGCCCACATGGACGGCGAGCTGCCTCAGCGTCCAGTCGGGGCAGGTCGGTACGGTGACGGTGAGCTCGGCGCCGGTCAGGTGGGACCTCAACGCGTCGGTCTGGCGCAGGATTTCGGCACAGTAGAAGTCGTGGTCGAGAGGCGGGTGCGCGGCAGTCATACCCAAACCCTAGGCGGGGCCCGCCCGTTGCGTCCCGCGGAACGACCGCCGGATCCGGACAGACCCCGCCGGGGTGTGGGTGCGGTGCGGGCGCCTCAGACCTGCTCGTCCTCGGGGATGCTCACCAGCCACCGCGTCTCGCGGCGCGGGCGCAGGTACAGCGCCCAGTAGAGGGTGGCGGCGGCCGTGATGCCGCCGGTCCACAGCAGGTAGCGGGTCTCCTGCTGGGTGAGGATGTACGCGAGCACGGCGATCAGGACCACCGGGACCGCGGGCCACAGCGGCATCCGCCAGGCGGAGGTGGCGCGGTGCGCGCCGCGGCGGCTGAGCAGGGCGGCGACGGCGACCAGCAGGTACATGCCGGTGACCGAGACGCCGGTGACGCCGTACAGGGTGTCCAGGTTGACGAAGCACAGGGCCGCGCCGGGGACGCCGACCAGCAGGGTGGCCACCCACGGGGAGCCGAACCGGCCGAGGCGGGAGAGCCCGCGGTTGACCGGCTCGGGCCAGGCCTTGTCGCGGGCCGAGGCGAACAGGACGCGGGAGTTCTGGATGACCATCACGATGCCCGCGTTGACGATGGCGAGGGCCACGCAGAGGCTGACGAAGGTGCCGACGGCCGAGTTGGACCAGGCGGTGACCATGCCGCTGAGGTCGCCGGAGGTGAGCGCGGAGAGGTCGGGGGCGCCGAGCGTGATGGCGATGACGGGGACGAGGATGACGGCGGTGGAGATGGCGAGGGTGGCGAGCACGGTCCGGGCCACGTTGCGGCGCGGGTGCTCCAGCTCCTCGGAGAGGTAGACGGCGGTCGAGAAGCCCTGGGTGATGAAGAGGGCGATGGCGAGGCCCGAGACCACCATCATCGCGGTGACCGTGGAGTGGCCGCCGCCGTCCGCGGCGACCGTGCCGTGCACCAGGGAGGAGGCGCCGCGCTCGCTGTGGGCGAAGCCCAGGACGGCGACGACGGCCGCGGCCACCACTTCGAGCACCAGGAAGATCCCGGTGATCCAGGCGTTGGCCCGCAGGTCGAGCAGGCCCGCGAGGGTGGCCAGCAGCATCACGCCGCCGCCCGCGAGGGGGGCGGGGACATGGACGAGCGGGGCCAGGTAGTCGGCCGTGCCCATGGCGATGACCGGGGGGACGATCATCACGACGAGCAGCGAGAGGACGAACACCAGCCAGCCCGCGAGCCGTCCGGCGAGGGTGGAGACCATCGCGTACTCGCCGCCCGCGCTGGGGATGAGGGTGCCCAGCTCCGAGTAGCAGAACGCGACGCCGATACAGAGCAGTGAGCCGATGGCGATGGTGAGCGCGGTGTAGGTGCCGAGGCTGGAGAAGAGGTCCGGTACGACCACGAAGAGGGTCGAGGCGGGGGTCACGCAGGACAGCGTCAGCAGGGTTCCGCCCACGACGCCGATGGAACGCTTGAGCTTCTTCGGGGCATCGCCGGTGTCCGGGGAGAGGACGTGGGGCGGGCTGAGCGTTTCGGTCATCGAGGTGCGTCCGATCGGCGGGTGGGGGTGTGAGCGGGGAGCGCTATCGACCTCCGGGTGGTGCTCCGGGGCCCGTCCGGCCCCGGTGGTGAGTGGTGGGTCGCTCCCGGGCCGCCATTTCAATCTCCACGCGATCCGCAGGTCAATAGCTGTTCACCTACGGAATCCGTCGGCTCATCGACCTCTCGGCACTGATACGGCGTTAAGAGCGCAACAAAAGCGCAATGTTCGGCCGGTACGGGAACCGCAGCCTCCGCGCGGAAAAAAATTGCCTGATTCCGTATGTCGGAACACCCACTGGCACCCCGTGCGCGCACTCTCGGCACCCCGTGCCATATCTGCGGTTACCGCGGGTCACCATGCCGCTTCACGCGGTGTGCCCGAGCGCCTCGACCAGCGCCCGGACCGGCTCGGCGGGGGTACGCGGGTGGACCGCCTCCGTACGGTGCACCAGCCGCGGCGCCGAGATCCGCACCGCGACCGCTCCCGGCTGCCCGGCCGCCGCCGCGAGGCCGGTGGCGGCGAGCCCGTGCCCGGCCGCGACGAGCCGTACGAGTCCCGCCAGGTCGCCGCCGCCGTACGCGAGCCGGGGCCGGAAGCCGTCGGTGTGGGCGGCGGCGCGGAGCTGGGCGAGGGGGACGGCGGTGTCCGGGGCGTCGATCCAGTGGGCGTCGGCCAGGTCCGCGAGGCGCAGGGCGGGCCGGCCCGCGAGCGGGTGGCCGGCGGGCAGCAGCACGGCCAGCGGCTCCTCGGCGACGCCCACGGTGGCCATCGGCCCGGCGTCGGGCAGCGGCAGCGGGTCGTTCGGGGCGGCGGCCCCGTCCACCAGGCCCAGGTCGGCCTCCCCGGTCAGCACGGCCCGCACCACCGCGTCCGGCCCGAGCACCCGCACCCCGGCCGCCAACCCCGGCGCGCCCCGCCGCACCCGCGCGAGGGCGGCGGCCAGGGAGGGGGTGAGCGCGGCCGGGGTGCAGGCCAGGGTGAGGCGGGTCGGGGGCGCCGCGCGCAGCCGGGCGATGTCGGCGCGGGCCGCGTCCAGGCGCAGCAGCAGCGGCCCGGCGTGCTCCATCAGCCGCTCCCCCGCCCCGGTCGGCCCGACCGGGCGGCGCTCCACCAACTTGGTGCCGAGGTCGGCCTCCAGGGACGCGATGTGCTGCGAGACGGCCGACTGCGTATAGCCGAGCGCGCGGGCGGCGGCGGAGAAGGAGCGGTGCTCCACGACCGCGACGAGGGTGCGCAGCAGATGCGGATCCATGGCCATCAGTATCGCTGATGGCCGGTGCAGGCATCATCGTTGGACGCGATGGGCGCGGGGCTTCGAGGATGGGGCCATGACGGAGAAAACGCAGCAAGCCGCGACCGCGCGGATCGCCCTCGTCGGCGACCGGTCCCCGGGCGTCCGCTCCCACGTCCGCATCCCGCGCCTGCTGGACGCCCTGCGCGAGCGCGACGGGCTCGACCTGGACGCGTACTGGATCCCCACCGACGAGGCGGCCGAGGGGCTCGCGGGGTTCGACGGGATCTGGCTGCTGCCTGGCAGCCCGTACCGCAGCGAGGCCGGGGCGGTGGCCGCCGCCCGCACCGCCCGCGAGGGCGGCGTCCCCTTCCTCGGCACCTGCGGCGGCTTCCAGCACGCGCTGCTCGAATACGCCCGCGCCGTGTGCGGGCTGAGCCATCTGCTGCACGCCGAGAACGACCCGGCGGCGCCGCCGGAGCAGACTCTGATCGTCCCGCTCGCCTGCTCGCTGGTCGGCCACGAGGGCACCGTCGAGCTGGCGCCGGGCTCACTGGCCCGGCAACTCCTGGGCGCCGAGCGGACGGTGGAGCGCTACCACTGCTCCTTCGGCCCCGACCCCCGGCACCTGGACACCCTGCGGGCGCACGGGCTGCGGTTCAGCGGCACGGACGGCGAGGGCGCCGTCCGCGTCGCCGAGCTGCCCGGCCACCCGTTCTTCCTGGCCACGCTCTTCCAGCCGGAGCTGTACGGGGACGGCACGCGGCCGCACCCCGTGGTGCGGGGCTTCGCGGCCGCGGCCGTGCGCCACGCCGGGCAGGCGCCGTCCGCTCAGTGGTTGCGCGGGAAGCCCAGGTCGACGCCCGAGGGGGCGTCCGAGGGGTCCGGCCAGCGGGTGGTGACGACCTTGCCGCGGGTGTAGAAGTGCGTGCCGTCGTTGCCGTAGATGTGGTGGTCGCCGAAGAGCGAGTCCTTCCAGCCGCCGAAGGAGTGGTAGCCCACCGGCACCGGGATCGGCACGTTGACGCCGACCATGCCGGCCTCGACCTCCAGCTGGAAGCGGCGGGCCGCGCCGCCGTCGCGGGTGAAGATCGCGGTGCCGTTGCCGAACGGCGAGGCGTTGATGAGCGCCAGGCCCTCGTCGTACGACTCCACGCGCAGCACGCACAGCACCGGGCCGAAGATCTCGTCCCGGTAGGCGTCGGCGGACGTCGGTACGTGGTCGAGCAGCGAGAGGCCGATCCAGTGGCCGTCCTCGTAGCCCTCGACGCTGTACCCGGTGCCGTCCAGGACGACCTCGCAGCCCTGCGCGGCGGCGCCCTCGACGTAGGAGGCGACCTTGTCGCGGTGGGCGGCTGTGATCAGCGGGCCCATCTCGGAGGTGGGGTCGTCGCCGGGGCCGATCTTGATCTTCTCGGCGCGCTCGCGGATCTTCGCCACCAGCTCGTCGCCGATCGCGCCCACCGCGACCACCGCCGAGATGGCCATGCAGCGCTCGCCCGCCGAGCCGTAGGCGGCCGAGACGGCGGCGTCGGCGGCCGCGTCCAGGTCGGCGTCCGGCAGGACCAGCATGTGGTTCTTGGCGCCGCCCAGCGCCTGGACGCGCTTGCCGTTGGCGGAGGCCGTGGTGTGGATGTACCGGGCGATCGGGGTGGAGCCGACGAAGGAGACAGCGGCCACGTCCGGGTGCTCCAGGAGCCGGTCGACGGCGACCTTGTCACCGTGCACCACGTTGAAGACGCCGTCGGGCAGCCCGGCCTCGGCCAGCAGCTCCGCGATCTTCATGGCGGCCGACGGGTCCTTCTCCGACGGCTTGAGGACGAAGGTGTTGCCGCAGGCGATGGCGAGCGGGAACATCCACATCGGCACCATGGCCGGGAAGTTGAACGGCGTGATGCCCGCGACGACGCCCAGCGGCTGGCGGATCGAGGAGACGTCCACGCGGCTGGCGACCTGCGTGGACAGCTCGCCCTTGAGCTGCACGGTGATGCCGCAGGCCAGGTCGACGATCTCCAGGCCGCGGGCGACCTCGCCGAGCGCGTCCGAGTGCACCTTGCCGTGCTCGGCGGTGATCAGCTCGGCGATCGCGTCGCGGTTGGCGTCGAGCAGCGCGCGGAACTTGAACAGCACCGTGGTGCGCTGGGCGAGGGACGACTGGCCCCAGGTCGTGTACGCCTCGCGGGCGGCGGCGACGGCCGCGTCCACCTCGTCCACGTTCGCGAAGGCGACCTTCGTCGTGACGGCGCCGGTCGCGGGGTCGGTGACCGGGCCGTACGAACCGGACGCGCCCTCGACAGCCTTGCCACCGATCCAGTGGTTGACGGTCTTCGTCATGACAGGAAACTCCTTAGAGATGGCGGCGTCGGGCTGCGACTTGCCGTTCGTACTCCTCGCGCGCCTCGACCGCCGACGAGCGGGTCGCGGTCTCGGCCACGGGAACATCCCACCACGCCTGCGCCGGGGGCGGGCCCGACACAGTGTCTGCCGTTTCGGTCTCGACGTAGACACATGTAGGGCGGTCCGCCCCACGGGCGGCAGCGAGGGCTTCGCGCAGGTCACGGATGGTCTTGGGGCGCAGTACGGCCATCCCGAGGGAGGCCGCGTTGGCCGCCAGGTCCACCGGGAGCGGCTCGCCCGTGCAGCCCCCGTCCGCCGCCCTGAAGCGGTACGCGGTGCCGTAGCGCTCACCGCCCACCGACTCCGAGAGGCCGCCGATCGAGGCGTACCCGTGGTTCTGGAGGATCACCACCTTGAGGGGCAGGTTCTCCTGCACGGCGGTGACGATCTCGGTCGGATTCATCAGATACGTGCCGTCGCCGACCAGCGCCCACACCGGGCGGCCGGGCGCGGCCAGGGCCACCCCGATCGCCGCCGGGATCTCGTATCCCATGCAGGAGTAGCCGTACTCGACGTGGTACTGGTCGCGCGAGCGGGTCCGCCAGAGCTTGTGCAGATCGCCCGGGAGCGAGCCCGCCGCGTTGATCAGGATGTCGTCGCCGGTGACCAACGTGTCGAGTGCGCCGAGGACTTGGGCCTGGGTGGGGCGGGCGTCCTCGGTGGCCGGGGCGTAGGCGGCGGTGACCCGCTCCTCCCAGGCGGCCTTCGCCTCGCCGTACGCGGCCGGGTAGGCGGGGTCCACGCGGTGCCCGCCGAGGGCCTCGGTGAGCGCCTGGAGCCCCACGCGCGCGTCCGCGACGACTTGCAGACCGCCCATCTTGTGGGCGTCGGCGCCGTTGACGTTGATGCTCGCGAAGCGGACGTCCGGATGCCGGAACAGGGTCGAGGAGGCGGTGGTGAAGTCGGTCCAGCGGGTGCCGACCCCGAGGACGACGTCGGCGGTGCGCGCCAGTTCGTCGGCGGTGGCCGTGCCCGTGTGGCCGATGCCGCCCACGTCGCAGGGGTGGTCGTACGGCAGCGAGCCCTTGCCCGCCTGGGTCGAGGCGACCGGGATGCCGGTCCGCTCGGCGAAGCGGCGCAGGGCTTCCTCGGCGCGGGCGTGGTGGACGCCGCCGCCCGCCACGAGCAGCGGGCGCCGCGCGCCGCGCAGCAGCTCGACGGCCGCGTCCAGCTCGCGTGGGTCGGGCGGCGCGGCCCGCACCTGCCACACCCGCCGCCGGAAGAACTCCTCCGGCCAGTCGTACGCCTCCGCCTGCACGTCCTGCGGCAGCGCCAGGGTGACCGCGCCGGTCCTGGCCGGGTCCGCGAGCACGCTCATCGCGGCGAGCGCGGCCGGGATCAGCGCCTCGGGCCGGGTGATCCGGTCGAAGTAGCGGGACACCGGGCGCAGACAGTCGTTGACCGACACATCGCCCGCGTACGGCACTTCGAGCTGCTGGAGGACCGGGTCGGCCGGGCGCGAGGCGAAGACGTCGCCGGGCAGCAGCAGGACCGGGAGGTGGTTGACGGTCGCCAGGGCCGCGCCCGTGACCAGGTTGGTGGCGCCCGGCCCGATCGAGGTGGTCACCGCGTGCGCCGAGAGCCGGCCCGACTGGCGGGTGTAGCCGACGGCCGCGTGCACCATGGCCTGTTCGTTGCGGCCCTGGTGGAACGGCATGTCGCTGCCGGGTTCCAGGAGCGCCTGGCCGATCCCGGCGACGTTGCCGTGGCCGAAGATGCCCCAGGTGGCGGTGATCAGGCGCTGCTCGGTGCCGGCCCGGGCGGTGTACTGGCGGGAGAGAAAGGCGAGCAGCGCCTGCGCGGTGGTCAGTCGCCTGGTCGTACCGCTCATCGGTAACCCTCCGCGTGATCGGGGTGGAAGCTGATGCGCCACTCGCGTTCCTCGCCGGGCCCCGCCATCACGTTCAGGTAGTACATGGGGTGCCCGGGCGCGGCGATCGAGGGGCCGTGCCAGCCGTCGGGGACGAGCACGGCGTCCCCGGCGCGGACCTCGGCGAGCACGTCGGCGCCGCCCGGCCGCGACGGCGACACGCGCTGGTAGCCGAAGCCGTTCGGGGTCGCGAACTCGAAGTAGTAGATCTCCTCCAGCTCCGACTCCCGCCCGGGCACGTGCTCGTCGTGCTTGTGCGGCGGATAGGAGGACCAGTTGCCGCCCGGGGTGATCACCTCGACGGCGATGAGGCGGTCGCAGGCGAAGGCGTCGGCGGCGGCGAAGCCCCGCACCTCGCGGGCGCTCACCCCCGAGCCGCGCTGTTCCACGGGCACCTCCGGCGCGGGGCCGTGACGAGCGGGGAGTCGGCGCTCGCATCTCGCTCCTGCCAGGGCGAAGCGGCCTCCCGCGCCGGAGGCGATCTGTGCGTGGGCGTCGCGCGGGAGATAGGCGAAGTCGCTGACTTTGGCGAACACGCTCTCCCTGCCCAGCAGTTCCAGGGCCAGACCATCCACTTGTACAGTACAGCTACCACTGAGGGGCAGCAGGATCCACTCGCTGTCGCCGGTGGCGAAGGAGTGCTCCCCGCCCGGCGCCAGCTCCAGCACCCGCAGCGCCGAGTACCCCCAGCCGGCCCGCTCGGGGCCGATGTCGAGGGCGTACGCCTCACGGGCGGCGGATCCGGCCCGTACGAACAGCTCGTCCTTGTGCGCGTCCATGCCCGATCCCTACCCCTTCAGCAGCCCGGCGGCGATGTCGACCGCGCCCGCCACGTCGCCGTCGGCCGGATAGAGCAGGGTGCGCCCGGCCACCAGCCCCCGCACGGTGGGCAGTCGCAGCGCGCCGCGCCACTTCTCGTACGCCGCCTCCTGTTCCCCCGGCGTCTTGCCGATGTCCCCGCCGAGCAGCACGGCGGGCAGTGTGGTGGTCGCCATCACCCGCTCCATGGCGTCGGGGTCCTCGGTGACGGGCACCTTCAGCCAGGTGTACGCCGAGGTGCCGGCCAGTCCCGAGGCGATGGCGAGCGAGCGCGTCACCGCGGCCGCACTGAGATCGTTGTACAGCCGTCCGTCGCGGCGGTGACAGATGAACGGCTCCACGAAGACGGGGAGTCGACGCTCCGCCATCTCGTCGACGGCGCGGGCGGCCGAGTGCAGCGTGCTGAGCGAGCCGGGGTCGTCGTAGTCCAGGCGCAGCAGCAGCTTGCCCGCGTCGAAGCCGAGCCGGGCGAGGTCCTGGGCGCGGTGGCCGGTGAAGCGGTCGTCCAGCTCGAAGGCGGCGCCGGCGAGCCCGCCCCGGTTCATCGAGCCCATCACGACCTTGTCCTCCAGGGCCCCCAGGAGCAGCAGGTCCTCCAGGATGTCCGCGCTGGCGAGCACCCCGTCGACGCCGGGCCGGGACAGCGCCAGACAGAGCCGTTCGAGCAGGACCGAGCGGTCGGCCATGGCGAACGGGTCGTCGCCCACACCGAGCGCGCCCCGGGCCGGGTGGTCGGCCGCGACGATCAGCAGCCGTCCGGCGCCCCGGACCAGCGGACGCCGGGTCCGCCGGGCAGCCGCCTCCGCGACGGCCTCGGGTTCGCTGCTGCGCAGCCGGGCGAGCTCGCCGGGGCTGATGCGGATGCTCACGCCGTCCCTCCCGCCAGTACGCGCTCGACCTCGGCCGGGCCGGGCATCGCGGAGGAGCAGGCGAGGCGGGAGGCGACGATGGCGCCGGCGGCGTTGGCGTACCGCATCAGCCGCTCGGTGTCCCAGCCGGACAGCAGCCCGTGGCAGAGGGCGCCGCCGAACGCGTCCCCGGCGCCGAGCCCGTTGACCACCTCGACGGGCACGGGCGCCACCTCGGCGGCGCCGCCGTCCCGGTGCACGGCGAGCACGCCCTTCGGCCCCTGTTTGACCACGGCGAGCTCCACCCCGGCCGCGAGCAGCGCGCGGGCGGCGGCGAGCGGTTCGCGCTCCCCGGTGGCCACCTCGCACTCCTCCAGGTTGCCGACGGCCACGGTGGCGTGGCGCAGGGCCTCGCGGTAGTGGGGGCGCGCCTCGTCCGGGTCCGTCCAGAACATGGGCCGCCAGTCCAGGTCGAAGACCGTGGTGCCTCGGCCCGCCCGGGCGGCCAGCGCCGCGAGCGTGGTGGACCGGCTCGGTTCGACGCTCAGGCCCGTGCCGGTGACCCAGAAGATCCGGGCCGCGCGGATCGCGTCCAGATCGAGGTCCGCCTCGTACAGCTCCAGGTCGGGGGCCTTGGGGGCGCGGTAGAAGTACAGCGGGAAGTCGTCCGGCGGGAAGATCTCGCAGAAGGTGAGCGGGGTCGCCAGGCCCGGCACGCTCTTCACCCAGCGCGCGTCGACCCCGAACCCGCCCAGCTCCGCGCGCAGATACTCCCCGAAGGGGTCCTCGCCGGTGCCGGTGACGACGGCCGTGCGGCGCCCAAGCCGGGCCGCCGCGACCGCCACGTTGGAGGGCGAGCCGCCGAGGAACTTGCCGAACGACGTCACCTTCGCGAGTGGCACGCCGGTCTGGAGCGGGTAGAGGTCCACCCCGATCCGCCCCATGGTGATCACGTCGTACGGATCCGCCTCCATGCACGCCCCCTTCGTCAGCGCCCCGTGGAGCTCCCAGGTCTAGCCGCCCCGCCCCGGCCCTGTCAATCTTTTGTCCTGACATTCGGACGTAGTCTTGACACCGTTCCGGCGGCCCGGCGAGTCTGGCTCCCATGACGACGGCCAAGACCCGCATCCGGATCGGCTCTGCCCCCGACTCCTGGGGCGTCTGGTTCCCCGACGACCCCCGCCAGGTCCCCTGGACCCGCTTCCTCGACGAGGTCGCCGGGGCCGGGTACGGGTGGATCGAACTCGGACCGTACGGCTATCTCCCCACCGACCCGGCCCGCCTCGCCGACGAGACCGCGCGCCGGAACCTGCGCGTCTCGGCCGGGACCGTGTTCACCGGGCTGCACCACGGCCCGGCGGTGTGGGACACCACCTGGGAGCACGTGGCGGACGTGGCCGAGCTGACCCGGGCCACCGGCGCCGGGCACCTGGTCGTCATCCCGGCGTTCTGGCGCGACGACAAGACCGGCGAGGTCCTGGAGAGCTCGACGCTCAGCGCGGCGCAGTGGCGCGACCTCGCCGGGCAGACCGAGCGGCTCGCCCGCGAGGTGCGCGAGCGGTACGGGCTGCGGATCGTCGTCCACCCGCACGCCGACACCCATGTCGACAGCGAGGAGAACGTCGCCCGCTTCCTCGACGCCACCGACCCCGACCTGGTCGGCCTCTGCCTGGACACCGGGCACTACGCCTACTGCGGCGGCGACAGCGTCAAGCTGATCGAGACCTACGGGGAGCGGATCGGCTATCTGCACCTCAAGCAGGTGGACCCGGACGTGCTGGCCCAGGTGCACGCCGAGCAGCTGCCGTTCGGGCCGGCCGTGGCGCGCGGGGTGATGTGCGAGCCGCCCGCCGGGGTGCCGGCCCTCGAACCGGTGCTGGCCGCGGCGCAGGCCCTCGACGTGGACCTGTTCGCGATCGTGGAGCAGGACATGTACCCGTGCGACCCGGACCGCCCGCTGCCCATCGCCACGCGCACCCGCGCCTTCCTGCGCTCCTGCGGGGCGTGAGCCGATGCCCTCCGCACCGCTCGGGATCGCCGTCGTCGGCACCGGGAAGATGGGCGCCGACCACGTGCGCCGCCTCACCTCCGTGATCGGCGGGGCCCGGGTCGCCGCCGTCGCCGACGTCGACGCGGAGCGCGCCAAGGACGTGGCGGGCCCGATCGACGGCTGCACCGCCCACACCGACCCGGCTGCCGCGATGGCCGCGCCGGGCGTCGACGCGGTCCTGATCGCCTCCTCGGGCCCGGCCCACGAGAGCGCGCTCCTGGAGGCGTTCCGGCGCGGTCTGCCCGTGCTGTGCGAGAAGCCGCTCACCCCGGACCCGGGCGGCGCCCTGCGCGTCCTGGAGGCCGAGACCCGGCTCGGGCGGCGTCTGACGCAGGTGGGCTTCATGCGGCGCTACGACGCCGAGTACGTACGGCTGAAGGCGCTGCTCGACGAGGGCGGGCTGGGGCGGCCGCTGTTCCTGCACTGCCGCCACCGCAACGCCTCCTCCCCCTCGTTCTTCACCACCGAGATGCTGATCCGCGACTCCGTGGTGCACGAGGTCGACGCGGCCCGCTGGCTGCTCGGCCAGGAGCTCACCGCCGTCCAGGTGCTGCGCCCGCGCCCCTCCTCGTACGCCCCGGAGGGCCTGGGCGACCCCCAGCTGGTGCTGTTCGAGACGGCCGGCGGGGCGGTCGTGGACGTGGAGATCTTCGTCAACTGCGGCTTCGGGTACGAGGTGCGCTGCGAGGCCGTCTGCGAGCGCGGGGCCGCCTCGACCGGCGCCGGGACCGGCCCGGTCGTCCGCTCCGGCGGGCGCTGGGGCGGCGAGCTCCCGCAGGACTTCACGGCCCGCTTCGCCGACGCGTACGACCGCGAGGTGCAGGCGTGGGTGGACGCCACCCGGCGCGGGGACGTCGAGGGCCCGAGCACCTGGGACGGCTATATGGCGGCCGTGGTCTGCGAGGCGGGGGTGCGGGCCCAGCGCTCGGGCGAGCGGGTGCCGGTGGAGCCGGCCCTCGAACGGCCGGGGCTCTACGCGTAGGGCGGGGCCCGAGGCACCAGGAGGGGGTGGGGGATGTCCGGTCCCGCACCCCCTCTCCCCTTCCTCACCTCTGTCACAACCGTCCCCTTCCCGTCACACATGTCTCAGTTACGCGGGTCTTGCGTCACAGAGGGTCGACAGCCACACCCCCGCCTTCACGCTCCGTCGTTCAACGGGCACAGGCTGAGTGATCGTCAAGTCCCGCGCCCAGCTCCCCCGACGGCCGCCAGACCGCCGCTGCGGCGCACGCAGGGAGGTGCCCACCATGACCGACCGACGGCTCTGGTCGTACAAGGAGATCGCCGCACACATCCGGGTACAGCCGGACACGGTCCGCTCGTACCGCAAACACGGACTGCTGCCCGCGCCCGACCTCACCGAGAACGGCAAGCCCTTCTGGTACGCCGACACCATCCGCGCCTGGGTCGCGCGCCGCCCGGGGAACCGCAGCCGCAGGGCGAACGACTGACTGAGGAGCGGCGAGGGGGTACTGGATTTATACCCCCCAGGGGTATAACGTGGAGCCGTCAGGCGGTCCCGGCCTTCCCGTGACCCCCTGGTGCACCATGGATCCGTACCCCCGAAGAGGAGAACCCCATGACCGCCGAGACCGAAGCCGCCGCCACCACGACCGGCTCCTGCTGCTCGCCCGCCGGCTCCTGCCACAGCGAGGGCCCGGCCGACGTGCGGGTCGGCTCCGTCACCACCGTCTACAAGGTCTCCGGCATGACCTGCGGACACTGCGAGGGCGCCGTGTCGGGCGAGATCGGCGAGATCGCCGGCGTCGGTTCGGTCAAGGCCGTCGCCTCGACCGGCGAGGTGACGGTGGTGTCGGCCGCGCCGCTGGACGACGAGGCCGTGCGCGCGGCGGTCGACGAGGCCGGCTTCGAGCTGGTCGGCCGGGCCTGAACGGCCCGATCTTCCTCTTCCGGGCCGTACGACCAGCGCATCCGCGCCGTACGGCCCGGTCTCTTTTTCAGGAGCCCACGTGGAGACGAACACGGTGGAAACGAACACGGTCGAACTGACCATCGGCGGTATGACCTGTGCCTCGTGCGCGGCCCGTATCGAGAAGAAGCTGAACCGGCTGGACGGGGTCGAGGCGAGCGTCAACTACGCCACCGAGAAGGCCAAGGTCGCCTTCGCCGACGGGGTCGAGGTGGCGGGCCTGGTCGCGACGGTCGTCAAGATGGGGTACACCGCCGAGTCACTGGCACCGCCCCCGCCACAGCCCCCGCCGCCCGCGGTGGACCGGCCGCGGCGGGAGGCGGCCGGAGAGGACCGGCCGGAGCCGCCCGCGCCCCGCGCCGACGCGCGGGCGGACGCGGCGGGCGCCGCCGAGAGCCGGGCCGCGCAGGCGCTCGCCGCGCTGCGCCAGCGGCTCCAGGTCTCCGCCCTGCTGGCCGCGCCCGTGGTGCTGCTCGCCATGGTCCCCTCGCTCCAGTTCGACAACTGGCAGTGGCTGAGCCTCACGCTCGCCGCGCCCGTGGTCGTCTGGGGCGGACTGCCCTTCCACCGGGCCGCCTGGACCAATCTGCGCCACGGCTCGGCCACCATGGACACCCTGGTCTCCGTGGGCACCCTCGCCGCCTTCCTCTGGTCGCTGTGGGCGCTGTTCTTCGGTGACGCGGGGATGCCCGCGATGCGCCACGGCTTCGACGCCACGGTCAGCCGCGCGGACGGCGCCTCCACCATCTACCTGGAAGTCGCCGCGGGCGTCGTCACCTTCATCCTGCTCGGCCGCTATCTGGAGGCCCGCTCCAAGCGCAAGGCCGGCTCCGCCCTGCGGGCGCTGCTCGAACTCGGCGCCAAGGACGTGGCCGTCCTGCGCGACGGCGGCGAAGTACGCGTGCCCGTCGGCGAGTTGCGGGTCGGCGACCGGTTCGTGGTGCGGCCCGGCGAGACCGTCGCGACCGACGGCACGGTCGTTCAGGGCGCGTCCGCCGTGGACACCTCCATGCTGACCGGCGAGTCCGTCCCGGTCGACGTGGGCGCGGGCGACGGCGTCACCGGCGCCACCGTCAACGTCGGCGGGCGTCTGGTCGTCGAGGCGACCCGGGTCGGCGCCGACACCCAGCTGGCCCGGATGGCCCGCCTCGTGGAGGACGCGCAGAACGGCAAGGCCGAGGTCCAGCGCCTCGTCGACCGCATCTCCGGCGTCTTCGTGCCGATCGTGCTGCTGGTCTCGCTCGCCACCCTGGTGGCCTGGCTGCTCGCCACCGACGACATCACCGCGTCCTTCACGGCCGCCGTCGCGGTCCTGATCATCGCCTGCCCGTGCGCGCTGGGGCTGGCGACCCCGACCGCGCTGATGGTCGGCACCGGCCGGGGCGCCCAGCTCGGCATCCTCATCAAGGGCCCCGAGGTCCTGGAGTCCACCCGCCGCGTCGACACCGTCGTCCTGGACAAGACCGGCACGGTCACCACGGGCCGGATGAGCCTGTACGACGTGTACGCGGCCGAGGGCGCCGACGACAAGGAGCTCCTGCGGTACGCCGGCGCCCTGGAGCATGCCTCCGAGCACCCCATCGCCCGCGCGATCGCGGAGGGCGCCACCGAGCAGGTGGGCGAGCTGCCCGTGCCGGAGTCCTTCCGGAACCTGCCCGGGCGCGGGGTCGAGGGCGTCGTCGAGGGGCACACCGTCTTCGTGGGCCGGGGCGTCGAACTGCCCGCCTCCCTCGCCGCCGCCAAGGAGGCCGCGGAGGCCGAGGGCCGCACGGCGGTCGTGGTGGCCTGGGACGGGAGTGCCAGGGGCGTGCTGACCGTCGCCGACGCGGTGAAGGAGACCAGCGCCGAGGCGGTGTCCCTGCTGCGCGGTCTGGGGCTGCGGCCGGTGCTGCTGACCGGGGACAACCGGGCGGTGGCCGAGTCGGTGGCGGCCCGGGTCGGGATCGCCGCCGAGGACGTGCACGCCGAGGTGCTGCCCGAGGACAAGGTCGACGTGGTCAAGCGGCTCCAGGCCGAGGGCCGTTCGGTGGCGATGGTGGGTGACGGCGTCAACGACGCGGCCGCGCTGGCCACCGCCGATCTGGGACTGGCGATGGGCACCGGGACGGACGCGGCGATAGAGGCGTCCGACCTGACCCTCGTTCGGGGGGATCTGCGGGTCGCCGCCGACGCCATCCGGCTCTCCCGGCGGACCCTGTCGACCATCAAGGGCAACCTGTTCTGGGCCTTCGGCTACAACGTGGCCGCGGTTCCGCTGGCCGCGGCGGGCCTGCTGAACCCTATGATCGCGGGCGCGGCTATGGCGTTCTCATCCGTCTTCGTGGTAACCAACAGCCTACGGTTGCGCTCCTTCACCTGATCTCCACAAAGAGAGCTAGATCACAGAGATGATGAGGTAACCATCGGGCCGGTTCGGGAGTCTAAGTGGTCGATGCCGAGGACGTCTTGGGGGATGTCCATGGAATGTCTTGGGGGACGTTCCAGGCAGCGCGTTGGCCGGGGCACGTACAACGGGAAGCTTTGAGCGGCCCACCCGTGACGTACGTACCCCGGCAGACCGCCGGACTCCCGGCCGGATCCCGTGGGGGGAATCCGCACCGGGTATAGGGGAAGCGCCCCGCCCGCCAACCCGTGGGGGGATTGGTGGGCGGGGCGCTTCTATGTCTTTTTGGGGCTCGGTTCGCCTCCGGGGCGCAAAAGCCTGTGTCGAGAGCCCGATCGTGCTCGACCCTCCTTCGTCGGGCCTCCGCGCGTTCGGTCTCTCGACACAGGCGCGCCCCTTCGGCTCACTCGCCGGGGGTCGGGCGCATCCCCTCGGGCACCGCGGCCGAAGGGCTCAGCGAGCCTCGACGGGGACGAAGTCGCGGAGGACCTCACCCGTGTAGATCTGGCGCGGGCGGCCGATACGGGAGCCCGGCTCCTTGATCATCTCGTGCCACTGGGCGATCCAGCCCGGCAGCCGGCCCAGCGCGAACAGGACCGTGAACATCTCGGTCGGGAAGCCCATCGCGCGGTAGATCAGACCCGTGTAGAAGTCCACGTTCGGGTACAGGTTGCGCGAGACGAAGTAGTCGTCGGAGAGCGCGTGCTCCTCCAGCTTCAGCGCGATGTCGAGCAGCTCGTCGGACTTGCCGAGGGCCGACAGGACGTCGTGCGCGGCAGCCTTGATGATCTTCGCGCGCGGGTCGAAGCTCTTGTAGACCCGGTGGCCGAAGCCCATCAGACGGACGCCGTCCTCCTTGTTCTTCACCTTGCGGATGAAGGAGTCGACGTCGCCGCCGTTGGCCTGGATGCCTTCCAGCATCTCCAGGACCGACTGGTTGGCGCCACCGTGCAGGGGGCCCCACAGGGCGCTGATGCCGGCCGAGATCGAGGCGAACATGTTCGCCTGCGAGGAGCCGACCAGGCGCACGGTGGAGGTCGAGCAGTTCTGCTCGTGGTCCGCGTGCAGGATGAGCAGCTTGTCGAGCGCCGAGACGACGACCGGGTCCAGCTCGTACTCCTGCGCCGGGACCGAGAACGTCATCCGCAGGAAGTTCTCGACGTAGCCGAGGTCGTTGCGCGGGTAGACGAACGGGTGGCCGATCGACTTCTTGTACGCGTACGCCGCGATCGTCGGGAGCTTGGCGAGCAGCCGGATCGTCGAGAGGTGGCGCTGCTTCTCGTCGAACGGGTTGTGGCTGTCCTGGTAGAAGGTGGACAGCGCGGAGACGACCGAGGACAGCATGGCCATCGGGTGGGCGTCGCGCGGGAAGCCGTCGAAGAAGCGCTTGACGTCCTCGTGCAGCAGCGTGTGCTGGGTGATCTCGCTCTTGAACGTCGCCTGCTGGTCGACCGTCGGCAGCTCGCCGTTGATGAGCAGGTAGGCGACCTCCAGGAAGGTCGAGCGCTCGGCGAGCTGCTCGATGGGGTAGCCGCGGTAGCGCAGGATGCCCTGCTCGCCGTCGAGGTAGGTGATGGCGGATTTATAGGCGGCGGTATTGCCGTATCCGCTGTCCAGGGTCACGAGACCGGTCTGGGCCCGGAGCTTCCCGATGTCGAAGCCCTTGTCGCCGACGGTGCTGTCGATCACCGGGTAGGTGTACTCGCCATCGCCGAACCGCAGTACTACAGAGTTGTCGCTCACGTCATCCCTCACCGACGTAGTGCCTCTTCTTCGAGGTGCCCTGACTGTCTCTACCATCCCCCATTTGGCTCAGCAGAGTGCACTCGGGGTCGCCCATTGGGCTTATTAGCGGCACTCAGTGCCGTCAACCTGCTCATCCTGCCCCCTTCGCCCCGGTTCTGGAAGCCCCAGGTGATGTTTCACACCAAAACACCCCCTGCCAGCCGGTGAGCGAGTGCGGTAAAGCGTCTGCCTGCGGAAACCGTACGCACCGCCTGGCCGATCGCCTTGCGGGACCCCACCAGCACGACGAGTTTTCTGGCGCGGGTGACCGCCGTGTAGAGCAGGTTCCGCTGGAGCATCATCCAGGCGCCGGTGGTGACCGGGATCACCACGGCGGGATATTCACTGCCCTGCGAGCGGTGGATCGTCACCGCGTACGCATGGGCCAGCTCGTCCAGTTCGTCGAAGTCGTACGGCACCTCCTCGTCCTCGTCCGTCAGCACCGTCAGACGCTGCTCGTCCGGGTCGAGCGCGGTCACCACGCCGACGGTGCCGTTGAAGACACCGTTCTTTCCCTTCTCGTAATTGTTCCGGATCTGGGTGACCTTGTCGCCCACCCGGAACACCCTTCCGCCGAACCGCTTCTCGGGCAGATCGGGGCGGGCCGGGGTGATGGCCTGCTGGAGCAGGCCGTTGAGGTTCCCGGCGCCCGCCGGGCCACGGTGCATGGGGGCGAGCACCTGGACGTCGCGCCGGGGGTCGAGGCCGAACTTGGCGGGGATGCGCCGCGCCGCCACGTCCACCGTGAGCCGGCCGGCGTCCTCGGTCTCCTCCTCCACGAAGTGGAAGAAGTCGCTGAGGCCCTGGGTGAGCGGGGGGAGGCCGGAGTTGATGCGGTGGGCGTTGGTGACCACACCGGACTGCTGGGCCTGGCGGAAGATCCTGGTCAGCCGGACGCGCGGGACCGGGCCGCCCTCGGCGAGCAGATCCCGCAGCACCTCGCCCGCGCCGACCGAGGGCAGCTGGTCCACGTCCCCGACCATCAGCAGATGCGCGCCCGGGGCGACCGCCTTCACCAGCTTGTTGGCGAGCAGCAGATCGAGCATCGAGGCCTCGTCGACCACCACCAGGTCGGCGTCGAGCGGACGGTCCTTGTCGTACGCCGCGTCGCCGCCCGGCTTCAGTTCGAGCAGGCGGTGCACGGTGGACGCCTCGGCCCCGGTGAGCTCGGCGAGCCGCTTGGCGGCGCGGCCGGTGGGCGCGGCCAGCACCACCTTCGCCTTCTTGGCGCGGGCCAGCTCCACCACCGAGCGCACGGTGAAGGACTTGCCGCAGCCGGGGCCGCCGGTGAGCACCGCGACCTTGCTGGTCAGGGCGAGCCGCACGGCCTCCTGCTGCTCGGGGGCGAGCTCGGCGCCGGTGCGCCCCGCGAGCCAGGACAGGGCCCGGTCCCAGTCCACGTCCTGGAAGCCCGGCATCCGGTCCTCGCCGGTGCGCAGCAGCCGGACGACCTGGGCGGCCAGGGAGAGCTCGGCGCGGTGGAAGGGGACCAGATAGACGGCGTTGACCCGCTCGGCCCCGCCCGGCGGACCGGGGACCGGCTCGCGGACGACGCCCTCCTCGGCGACCAGCTCGCCCAGGCAGTCGATCACCAGGCCCATGTCGACCTGGAGGAGCTTGACCGAGTCCGCGATCAGCTGCTCCTCGGGCAGGAAGCAGTGGCCCTGGTCGGTGGACTGGCTCAGTGCGTACTGCAAGCCGGCCTTCACTCGCTCCGGGCTGTCGTGCGGGATGCCGACGGCCTGGGCGATGCGGTCGGCGGTGAGGAAGCCGATGCCCCAGACGTCGGCCGCCAGCCGGTAGGGCTGGTTCTTCACCACGGAGATCGAGGCGTCCTCGTACTTCTTGTAGATGCGCACGGCGATGGAGGTGGAGACGCCGACGCCCTGGAGGAAGACCATGACCTCCTTGATGGCCTTCTGCTCCTCCCAGGCGGCGCCGATGAGCTTGGTCCGCTTGGGGCCCAGGCCCGGCACCTCCACCAGGCGCCCCGGGTGCTGCTCGATGATGTCGAGGGTGTCCGTGCCGAAGTGCTCCACGATGCGGTCGGCGATGCGGGGGCCGATGCCCTTGATCAGGCCGGAGCCGAGATAGCGCCGGATGCCCTGGATGGTGGCGGGCAGGACCGTCGTGTAGTTCTCCACCGTGAACTGCTTGCCGTACTGCGGGTGGGAGCCCCAGCGGCCCTCCATCCGCAGCGACTCGCCCGGCTGCGCGCCGAGCAGCGAGCCGACCACCGTGAGGAGATCGCCACCGCCGCGGCCGGTGTCGACCCGGGCCACGGTGTAGCCGTTCTCCTCGTTGGCGTAGGTGATCCGCTCAAGGACCCCTTCGAGCACCGCGAGATTGGACATGATCCGACGCTACCGGTGGGCTCGGACACCGCGGGATGCCTGTGGATAACTTTCCGCGCATGGGCGGGGGTTGGCCGGGGGCCGGGTGGCTGCGGGCCCGCGGGCGGCGGTGCGGCTGTGCGCAGGTGCGGCCGTGCGGCGGGCCGGGAACTCAAGGGGGCCCGGTCCGTATGACCGGGCCCCTCGATTCCCTCCCCTTTTCCCTCCCCTGCCGGCGTCCCCTCGGATCCCCCCAGATCCCTCCCCTGGAACACCGACGCCAAGTAAGACACCCGTCACGCCAGAAGGGTTGTACAACTGCGGGCAGTAATTTTTCCGGAATCTCGACGTGCCGACAAAGGGGGGTGGTCGTAGCGTTTCGCCCATGAGTGATGATTCCAGCTTTGAACAGGACGTACTGAACGAGCTGGGGGACGACGGGCTGCACCGGCTCGCCCAGGAACTCGGTACGGACCCGGTCGCCGCCCGGCACGTCGTGGCGTCGGCGGCCTCGGGCCTCGCGGACGAGCTGCCCCCGGACGCGGTGGCGTCGGAGGCCGCCGCCCCGCCCGAGGACGCGCCCCTCCAGGGCGTGGCCACGCTCGGCGGGCTCGGGGCGGTCGGCGGCGGGCTGATGGCCGGGGTGCTGGCGAAGGCGACGAAGCCGGTGGCCACGGCGGTGGCGAAGAAGACGGGGCTCCCGGTCGCGACCGTCACCCGGGGGCTGGAGCTGTTGGTGCCGGTGGTGCTCACGGTGCTGAGCAAGCGGGGGGCGGCGGGCCGCAAGCGGTCCGGGTGACGCGCGCGGGTGCCCCGGCCCCGGCCCCGTGTCCGCCCCCTTGGCGTCTCGGCGGTCACACCGCCTTCAGGTAGCCCCCGTCCACCACGAAGTCGGCCCCCGTGGTGCTCCCCGACCTCGGGGAGGCCAGCAGCGCCACCGCGTCGGCCACCTCCTGCGGGGTCACCAGACGACCGGTGGAGACGTTCATCATCTGCGGGGCCAGGGTGTCCATCACCGTGTCGCGGTCCGAGCCCGCCATCGCGGCGATCACGTCGGCCGCGCCGCCCTCCTCGGTCCACCAGGCGGTGCGCACCGCACCCGGCGAGACCGTGTTGAAGCGGACGCCCTGGGGGGCGTACTCCTCCGAGAGGACCTTGGTGAGGTTGGTCAGGGCCGCCTTGGCCGCGCCGTACTCGGCGTTGCCGACCGCGGGCTGACGCGCCAGGCCCGTCGAGACGGTGACGACGGCGCCGCCGCCGTCGGCGAGCAGGTGCGGCAGGGCCGCGCGGACCGTCCGTACCGCCGAGAACAGGTTGAACTCGAAGATCGAGGACCAGTCCGACTCGTCCGCGTCCAGGAACGAGGTACGCGGCAGGGTCACGCCCGGCGGCGGGCCGCCCGCGTTGTTGACCAGGACGTCCAGGCCGCCGAACTCCTCGACGGTACGGGCCACTACGCGCGCGGGGGCGTCGGGGTCCATGAGGTCGGCGGGCACGTGGACGAGCTCGGGGCGGGCCAGCTTGTCCAGGTCCGGGCTGGTACGGCGGGAGACCGCGACCACGCGGGCGCCCTCGTCCAGCAGGGTGCTCACCACGGCGAGGCCTATGCCTTTGGAGGCGCCGGTGACGAGGGCTGTGCGGCCGGAAAGGTGCAGGTCCATGGGGGCTCCTTGGAGTCCGGCCCCTCGCCCCGTTCTGGGGCGAACCGGGGGCCGTGCACACGATCCTGGTTCGCCCCGGCCCCTCCCGCTGGCGGGAATCCGTCACGCAATTTTTTGGGCCCGGTCTTCGTCTGCGGGTGCGTGGTCGGTTGCTCGCGCCGTTCCCCGCGCCCCTAACCCCCCTTTCGGCTGCCAGCCGTGGTCGCTTCTCGCGCAGTTCCCCGCGCCCCTAGGCGGGTTGGGTGCAGCCGGAGACATAGAGTTCGCCGGAGGAGCGGTGTTCGGCTGTGGGGCGTGGTCGGTCGCTACGCGCGCGTCCCCCCGGTCGAGCCCCTCACCATCAACTCGCCGTGGAACGTAGCTATCCCGCCCGGGGGCAGCTGTTCCTTGCCCATGGCCAGGCGGCCCGCCCTCGCGCCCGCCTCGTGGAGCGGTAGCCGTACCGTCGTCAGGGCGGGGGCCGCGTCCGTGCTGAAGGGGAGGTCGTCGAAGCCCGCCACCGAGACGTCGTCCGGGATGGACAGGCCCCGGTCGCGCAGGGCCGCGCAGGCGCCGAGGGCGACCGTGTCGTTGGCGGCGACCACGGCCGTCAACGAAGGGTCGAGGCGCAGGAGTTCGTTGGCCGCGTCGTAGCCCGAGCGGCGGTCGTAGGAGCCGTGGACGAGCGGGCCCGGCGGCACGCCCGCGTCCGCGAGCGCGGCGAGGTGGCCCTCGACGCGGTGCCGGGTCGTGGTGCGCTCCTCGGGGCCCGCCACATAACCGATGCGGCGGTGGCCGAGGGCGAGCAGATGCTCCGTCAGCCGACGGCTCCCGCCCCGGTTGTCGAAGGTCAGGGTCGCCGCGACCGGGCCCTGGGCCGGAGCCGCCAGCGGCGGGCGTCCGCACAGCACGATCCTGGCCCCGGCCTCCGCGAGCCGCCCCAGCTTGGCCGCGACCGCCGCCGCGTGGTCGGGGTCCTCCAGGGCGCCGCCGGTGAGGATGACCGCCGCCGCGCGCTGGCGCTGGAGCAGGGTGAGATAGGTGAGTTCGCGCTCCGGCGAGCCGCCGGTGTTGCAGACCACGGCCAGCTTCTCGCGGGCGCCGGGGCCGCCGCCGATCTCGGACTGGGCCGCGCTCGCCATGATCCCGAAGAACGGGTCGGCGATGTCGTTGACGAGTATGCCGACCAGGTCGGAGGTGGCGGCGGCGAGCGAACTCGCGGGCCCGTTCAGGACGTAGTCCAGCTCGTCCACGGCCCGCAGGACGCGTTCGCGGGTGGCCGCGGCGACCGGGTAGTTGCCGTTGAGCACGCGCGAGACGGTCGCCGGGGACACCCGGGCGCGCGCCGCCACATCCGCCAGGGTCGCTGTCATCTCTTCCTCCGGGCAGGTCTCGTGGGCACGTCTCACGGGCACGTGGAGCGGTCCGCCGCGCGCCTCTTGTCGGCGGCGCTGTGCGCAGGCTAGCGTCCCCCTCGATAGAAAGCGCTTGCTAGACCTGTTACCAGTAGATGACCGCTGGATCACCGGGCTCCTGACACCGTGACGGAAGGGGCCGATGGGATTGAGGGGACTTCAGATGACACCGCCGCCCGCCAGTGGGCCAGCGCCCCGCGCACACCGGACGACACCGCCGCCCGCGGCCCGTACCGTGCGGATCGCCATGAACGGCGTCACCGGCCGCATGGGCTACCGCCAGCACCTCGTCCGCTCCCTGCTCGCCCTGCGCGACCAGGGCGGCCTGGACCTCGGCGACGGCACGGCGCTGTGGCCCGAGCCGGTCCTGGTGGGCCGCCGCGAGCCCGCGCTGCGGGCGATCGCCGAGCGGCACGGCCTGGCCCACTGGTCCACCGACCTGGACGCCGTGCTCGCCGACGACACCGTGGAGATCTACTTCGACGCCCAGGTCACCTCCGCCCGCGAGCGGGCCCTCGCCCAGGCGATCGCGGCGGGCAAGCACGTCTACACCGAGAAGCCCGTCTCGACCGGTCTGGCCGGCGCCCTGGAGCTGGCCCGGCTCGCCCGGGACGCCGGGATCAAGCACGGCGTCGTCCAGGACAAGCTCTTCCTGCCGGGCCTGCTGAAGCTGAAGCGGCTGGTCGACGGCGGCTTCTTCGGGCGGATCCTTTCGGTGCGGGGCGAGTTCGGCTACTGGGTCTTCGAGGGCGACTGGCAAGGCGCCCAGCGCCCGTCGTGGAACTACCGCGCCGAGGACGGCGGCGGCATCGTCGTCGACATGTTCCCGCACTGGGAGTACGTGCTGCACGAGCTCTTCGGCCGCGTCACCTCCGTACAGGCGCTGGCGGCCACCCATGTGCCGCAGCGCTGGGACGAGAGCGGCAAGCCGTACGACGCGACCGCCGACGACGCCGCGTACGGGATCTTCCAGCTGGAGGGCGGCGCGGTCGCCCAGATCAACTCCTCCTGGGCGGTCCGGGTGCACCGCGACGAGCTGGTCGAGTTCCAGGTGGACGGCACCGAGGGCTCGGCGGTGGCGGGGCTGCGCACCTGCCGGATCCAGCACCGCGCCGCCACCCCCAAGCCGGTGTGGAACCCGGACCTGCCCGCCACCGAGCCGTTCCGCGCGCAGTGGCAGGAGGTGCCGGACAACACCGGCTTCGACAACGGCTTCAAGGCGCAGTGGGAGCTCTTCCTGCGCCATGTGGCCCTCGGCACCCCGTACCGCTGGGACCTGCTGGCGGGCGCGCGCGGGGTGCAGCTGGCCGAGCTGGGGCTGCGGTCCTCGGCCGAGGGCCGCCGCGTCGAGGTGCCGGAGATCGCGCTGTGAGCCTGCCGCTGCCGCGCGCGGACGGGACGCTCGTACGGTACGAGCCGCGCCGGGACCCGGTCGTCGTCGCCCCGGGCGGCCCGCCGCTGTCCCGTACGGTCTTCTCGGCGGCGCACGTCGTCGCCGACCCCTACGCCGACACCGCGCCCGACGGGCCCGCGGCCCTCGACTGGGAGAGCACGCTCGCCTTCCGCCGCCATCTGTGGTCGCACGGCCTCGGGGTCGCGGAGGCGATGGACACCGCGCAGCGCGGGATGGGCCTGGACTGGGCCTCGGCGGCCGAGCTGATCCGGCGCTCGGCCGCCGAGGCGAGGGCGGTCGGCGGCCGGATCGTGTGCGGGGCCGGGACCGACCAACTGCCGCCGGGCGCCTCGCTGCCCGAGGTGACCGCCGCGTACGAGGAGCAGCTCGCCGTCGTCGAGGGCGCGGGCGCGCGGGCGGTCCTGATGGCCTCGCGGGCGCTGGCGGCGGCGGCGCGCGGCCCGGAGGACTACGCGGCCGTCTACGGGCGGCTGCTGGAGCAGACCGCACGGCCGGTCGTGCTGCACTGGCTCGGCCCGATGTTCGACCCCGCGCTGGCCGGCTACTGGGGCTCCGCCGACCTGGACACGGCCACCGAGGCGTTCCTCGCGCTCGTCGCCACCCACCCCGGCAGGGTCGACGGCGTGAAGGTGTCGCTGCTCGACGCCCGCCGCGAGGTGGAGCTGAGGAGGCGGCTGCCGGACGGCGTGAAGTGCTACACGGGCGACGACTTCCACTACCCCGAGCTGATCGAGGGCGACGAACAGGGCTTCAGCCACGCCCTGCTGGGGATCTTCGACCCGCTGGGGCCGCTGGCGGCGGACGCGGTGCGGGCGCTGGACGCGGGTGACCCCACGGGCTTCCGCGAGCGTCTCGACCCGACGGTCGGGCTCGCCCGCCACCTCTTCGGGGCGCCGACGCGCTTCTACAAGACGGGCGTGGTCCTGCTCGCCTGGCTGGCCGGCCACCAGGACCACTTCGCCATGGTCGGCGGCCTCCAGTCGGCCCGCCCGCTGCCGCATCTGGCGCGGGCGTACGAACTCGCCGACGGCCTGGGCCTCTTCCCCGACCCGGAGGCGGCCGCCGCCCGGATGCGCGCCCTGCTCACGGTCTATGGAGTCACCTCATGAACCCCGCACACCTCGCCCGCCTCAGCATCAACCAGATGACCGTCAAGCAGCTCCCGCTGCCCGAACTGGTCCGCGCCTGCGCCGAGTCGGGCGTTCCGGGCGTCGGGCTGTGGCGCGAGCCGGTGCGGGCGTACGGCGTGGAGGCCGCCGCGCGGCTGGTCCGGGAGGCCGGTCTCGGCGTCACCACGCTGTGCCGGGGCGGTTTCTTCACGGCGAGCGAGCCCCACGCGCGCGTAAGGGCGCTCGACGACAACCGGGCGGCCGTCGACGAGGCGGCGGCGCTGGGCACCGACACCCTGGTGCTGGTCTGCGGCGGACTGCCCGAGGGGAGCCGGGACCTGACCGGGGCACGGAAGCGGGTCGCGGACGCACTGGCGGAGCTGGGTCCTCACGCGCGCGCCCGTGGCGTACGGCTGGCGATCGAGCCGCTGCATCCGATGTACGCCTCGGACCGCTGTGTCGTCTGCACCCTCGACCAGGCCCTGGAGCTGGCCGAGCGGTTTCCGGCCGAAGAAGTGGGGGTCGTCGTCGACACCTACCACCTCTGGTGGGACGACCGGGCCCCGGCCGCGGTGGCCCGCGCCGGCGCGGGCGGCCGGATCCACGCGTTCCAACTGGCCGACTGGATCACGCCGCTGCCCGCCGGAGTGCTGACCGGGCGCGGGCAGCTGGGGGACGGCGTGATCGACCTGGCGGCGTGGTACGAGCGGGTGGCCTCGGCGGGGTACACCGGCCCGGTGGAGGTCGAGCTGTTCAACGAGGAGCTGTGGCGGCGGGACGGGCGGGAGGTGCTCAGGCAGACGGTGGAGCGGTTCGCGTCGGTCGTGCCCCGGAGCTCCTCCGTACGGTGAGCTCCGCCCGGCATACTGGCCGCGTGGCCGACACCCCCTCCCCGCGCCCCCGAGTACGGCTGGTGAGCGGCGGAGTGCGGTACGCGTTCTCCACCCTCGGGGTGCCGGGCCTGCCCGTCCCCGAGGTCGTCCGCCTCGCGGTCGCGCACGGCTACCAGGGCGTGGAGCTGCGCGCCCACCCCGAGGAGCCGGTGCACCCCGGGATCGACGCACGCCGACGGGCGGCGGTGGCGGCCGAGTTCGCCGCGCACGGCGTCCAGGTGCTCACGGTCGCCGGGTACGCGCGCGTGGCCGACCCCGACGACGGCGAACGGCTCGACGCGCTGGTGGAGCTCGCGTCCGGCCTCGGCGCCCCCTACGTCCGTGTCTTCCCCGGCGGCCGGGGCGGCCCCGACGACGACCGGGTCGCCGTGCGGCGGCTGAGGTCGGTGGCCGCGCTCGCCGCCGACCGGGGCGTGCGGGTCCTGCTCGAGACGCATGACTCCCACCGCACGGGCGCGGCCGTCGCCCGTGTCCTGGACCGGGTCGGCGCGCCCTCGGTGGGCGCGCTGTGGGATGTGATGCACACCTGGCTGGGCGGCGAGAGCCCGGCCGAGTCGTACGCGGCGCTCGCTCCGCACCTGGGATACGTCCAGGTCAAGGACATCGCCTCGGCCGAGGACACCACCCCGCTGCCGCTCGGGGCCGGAGTGCTGCCGCTGGCCGGGGCCCTCGCGCCGCTCGACCCCGGGGGCTGGGTGTGCTGGGAGTACGAGAAGCGGTGGTATCCGCGGGCGGCGGAGCTGCCGGGACTGCTGACGGCGGGGCGCGAGCGGCTGGCCGCGCTGGTCCGGCGCTGAGCCCCGGGCGGGCCGCCTCGGCCGTGCGCCCCCCGAAGCTCGGTCACCTACCTTTTCCGCGGCAGCGAGCCGACGCCGGAACCCCGGGCCGACGGCCCCCGTCCAAGGGCCGTACTGCCGGTGAGTCTCCGCAGAGCGGTGTCGGTCCTCGCTGCTGGCTGCGAACGTCCGACCACCCCTCTCCAACCGGTCTGCGGCCGGCAGCACAGCCGCCACCGGTGCGCCCCCTCCGACTGCGCCGGTGGCGGCCCGTATTCCGGGTCCGGCGGTGCGCGCCCCCTTGACCGGCAATAACTTTCCGGTTATCGGTTCGGTTTGGAAGTTTCTTCCAGACCTAGGGATGGAGTGCCCGTGTCGCACCGCACCTCCAGACGCACCCTCCTCGCCGGCGCCGCCGCGACGGCCGCCGCGGCCGCCGTGGGGCCCGCGCTCCCCGCGTACGCCGAAGCCCGGCGCGCCCCCGACGCCCGGCTGCGCCGGATCGTCTCCCGGATGTCCCTCACGGAGAAGGTCGGCCAGCTCTTCGTGATGCGGGTGTACGGACACTCCGCGACGGCGCCCGACCAGGTGGACATCGACGCCAACATGAAGGAGATGGGCGTACGCACCGCCGCCGAGCTCATCGCCAGGTACCACGTCGGCGGGATCATCTACTTCACCTGGGCGCACAACACCCGCGACCCGCACCAGATCGCCGCGCTCTCCAACGGCATCCAGCGGGCGGGCCTGGCCCAGCCCACTCCCGTACCGCTGCTGATCGCCACCGACCAGGAGCACGGCATCGTCTGCCGGGTCGGCTCCCCCGCCACCCTCTTCCCGGGCGCGATGGCGCTGGGGGCCGGGGGTTCGGCGCGCGACGCCCGGACGGTCGGGCGGATCGCCGGAGCGGAGCTGCGGGCGCTGGGGATCCGGCAGAACTACTCCCCCGACGCCGATGTGAACGTCAACCCGGCCAACCCCGTCATCGGGGTACGCTCCTTCGGCGCCGATCCGGCGGCGGTCGCCCGGCTGGTGGCGGGCGAGGTGCGCGGCTACCAGGAGGCGGGCGTCGCCGCGACCGCCAAGCACTTCCCCGGGCACGGCGACACCACGGTCGACAGCCACACCGGGATCCCGGTGATCACCCACACCCGGCAGCAGTGGGAGGAGCTGGACGCGCCGCCGTTCCGGGCCGCCGTCGCCGCCGGGATCGACTCGATCATGACGGCGCACATCCAGTTCCCGGCGCTGGACGCGACCAACGACCCGGCGACGCTCTCGCGTCCGATCCTCACCGGGATCCTGCGCGAGGAGCTCGGCTACCGAGGGGTGATCGTCACCGACTCGCTGGGGATGCAGGGCGTACGGGACAAGTACGGCGACGACCGGGTTCCGGTGCTCGCCCTGAAGGCCGGGGCCGACCAGCTGCTCAACCCGCCGGACCTGGCGGTGGCGTGGAACGGCGTGATGGCGGCCGTCACCCGTGGCGAGATCAGCGAGGCCCGGCTCGACGAATCGATCCTGCGGGTGCTCGCGCTCAAGGAGCGACGGGGCCTGTTCAGCCATCCGTACGTCTCGGACGCCGAGGTGGACCGGGTGGTCGGCACCCGGCCGCACCTCGCCGCCGCCGACGCGGTGGCCGAGCGGACCACGACGCTGCTCGCCAACACCGGCTCGCTGCTCCCGCTGTCGCGGCGGCGCCACCGGAACGTGCTGGTGGTGGGCGCGGACCCGGCCTCCCCCTCCGGGACGACCGGTCCCCCGACGGCCGTCCTCGCCAAGGCCCTGACCGAGCTCGGCTTCACCGCGAGCGCCCTGTCGACCGGCACCCTGCCCTCGCAGGCGCAGATCGACGCGGCGGTGGCGGCGGCGCGGGGCAGCGACGCGGTGCTCGTGGGCACGTACAACGCCGGGCCGGGCGGGGCGCAGGCCCGGCTGGTGGCGGCGCTCGGCGCGACCGGTGTGCCGGTGGTGCACCTCGCGATCCGCAACCCGTACGACATCGCGCACCTCAGCGGGTACACGGCCTCGCTGGCCACCTACTCCTGGACCGACGTCGAACTGCGCGCGGCGGTACGGGTCGTGGCGGGCCGGGCCGCGCCCGCCGGGCGGCTGCCGGTGGCGGTGCCGCGCGGGGACGATCCGGCCCGGGTGCTGTACCCGATCGGGTACGGGCTGTCGTACCGGAGATAACCCCCGGGCCCTCTGGCGTGTTCTCGGCGTGAGCGGTCACGCTGGGGCGGGGGGTCGGACATGTACGAGTACGGTGCCGCAAGAGTGGTTCGGGCCGTTTCGGCCGCGTTCTGGGCCGGAACGCTCCTGCTGACGGGCTGCCGGCAGGCACCGGCGGCGCCCGCTTCCCCGTCCCCGTCCACGCCGTCCTACGGCGCCACCTTCCTGGGCGCCGGGGACTGCGCGGCGCGCGGGCAGTCCTTCACCGAGGTGCCCTGCACCAGCGAGCGCGCGGTGGGGCGGGTGCTGGTGCGCCGGGAGGGCGGCCGTGCCTCCGGGGCGGCGGGGTGTCCGCTGGACACGGACTTCGTGCTGTACATCGGGGGCGGGGCGTCGGGCTACGCCTGTATGCGCAATCTGGAGGCGCCGCATCCGGGGGATCCGGGGATGGGGGGCGGGCCGTTCACGGTGGTGGGGGATTGCGTGTACCACGCGGGGGCGGAGCAGGTGAAGGAGACGCCGTGTGACGGCTCGGGGGCGAACGCCCCCGAGTACCGGGTCACTTCGGCGGTGTCGCGCCGGGTGGACTGCCCCGCGTCCACGGCGCTGTATGTGGAGCTGCCGGGGGGTTCGGCGGGAGTGGGTTGCGCGCGGCGCTTGTGAATGGCGTTCGTCTGCGGGTCGGTGGGGGCTGGGCGCGCAGTTCCCCGCGCCCCCAAGGGGTTGCCGCGCAGCGGCAACTCAAGGGGCGCGGGGAACTGCGCGAGCAACCGGCCACCACCCGCAGACGAACACCCGGCCCCTACGGCCTCAACGTGGGCTCGCGCTCGACCGACTGGCGGTCGAGCACCGCGTCGTAACGCGCCAACGGCCGAGCCGAAACGCTCGCGGCGGGCAGGCCCGCCCACCGCAGGATCGCCGACGTCGCCGTCGCCTTCTCCGGCGCCGCCAGACCCGCCACCTTCGAGCCGTGGTTGCCGCCCGCGACCGTGAACACGTACGCGTCACGCGTGCCGGCGCCGAGCCGGAAGCGCTCCGCGCCCCACGGGTCGTTCTGGCCGTACACGTACAGCATGTTCTCGGCGTGGTGGCGCACCCACGTGTCCACGTTCACCATCGCCATCGGCTGGAAGCGCATCGGAATGGAGCGCGGGACGAAGTTGCGCGGCGGCTGGTAGCCGTAGCGGCTCAGACCGCCCAGCCAGGGCTGCTTGATCGTGGGCGAGCCCAGCTGCGTACCGGCCTGGTAGTAGTACGGCGTGTACGGCTCCAGACCCTGGTCGGTGTAGAACGAGAAGCCGGAGATCGTGTCGACGCTGTCCCAGATCGCCTGGTCGGTGGCGTGCGGGGCGTCCGCCGGGATGGTGGCGCAGTCCGCGAGCAGGCTGTACTGCCAGAAACCCCAGACGTAGTCGAGCACGACCGCCTCGTACGCCTTGTCGAGGGAGCCGACCGTGCCGAAGGTGTAGCCGTTGGCCTTGGCGTACTCCGCGTACTTGGCCTCCAGCGGCCCCCGGCGCACCAGCGCCTCGCGCTGGACCCCCTCCAGCTTGTCGCGGCACTCCTTGGTGCCCACGTTCGCGAAGAACCGGTCGTACGCCGAGTCCTCGTTGTTGACGACGTCGTTGGGGGCGACGTACGCCACCACGCCGTCCATGTCCTTCGGGTAGAAGCGCTTGTAGTACGTCGCCGTCATCCCGCCCTTGGAACCGCCGGTGGTCAGCCAGTTCTTGCCGTACACCGGCTTCAGGGCCTCGAAGATGCTGTGCTGGTCGCTGGCCGCCTGCCAGATGTCCAGCTTGCCCCAGTCCGCCGGGGCGGGCCGGGACGGGGTGAAGTAGCGGTACTCGACCGAGACCTGGTTGCCGTCCACGATCTGGGTCGGCTCGCTGCGGCTCGGGTTGGTCGAGACGTTGTAGCCGCTGGTGTACATCACGGTCGGGCGGGCGGTGTCCTTGTGCAGCAGGGTGATCCGCTGCTGGAAGGTGCCCGCCGACGGGCGGTGGTGGTCCACCGGCTGGGTGAAGTTGAGGACGAAGTACCGGTAGCCGGGGTACGGCTTCTCCTCGATGAGACTCATCCCGGGTATCGCCAGGATGCGGTCCTTGATGTCCGGCTCGGCGGCGGTGGCCGCCCCTGCCGTGGCTCCCGCCACGCTCACCGTGCCTATGAGCACGACGAGTGAAAGAAGCCATCTGAGCGTCTTGCGCATGCACTCTCCCCTGGGGTCACGACGTGACGCGATCGTCGTGAACCTAGCGGGGGCAACACCAGTGCGACCAGACCCAGTTGGAACGCCGGGCCCCATGGCAGCGTTGTCATGCCGCCCTCAGCCGCGTCCTCGAGCCCCTCTCAGCACAGGATCCAGCCCGTCGAGCCGCCGCTGCCCGCCACCGAGCCGGAGGCCCGTACACAGCGGTTGATGGCGTGCACGGTGACCGGGCCCGCCTGCCGGGTGAACCGGCCACTGTCCGAGACCGGGCCGCCGCCGCGCGCCTGGATGGTCACCGACATCTGCCGTCTGGCGCCCGGAGTCTTGGCGATCGCCAGTGCGCAGGCGTAGCCGTGCGTCTTGTAGACCCGCAGCTCACCGGTGGCGAAGCGGACCGTCTTCACCTGCCGTCCGCCGCACGAGTCGGCCGCGTCGGCGCTGCCCGCTCCCGGTCCGAGCACGGCCAGGCCGGCCGTCGCGAGCAGCACGAGAAGACCCGGTCCCGCCCGGTCGCGCAGCCCCCGTTCTCCCCCACCGAACACGCTTGCCCCCTTCCGTCACATGAGCGTATGTGAGTACGGACGCGCGGGGGCTACCGTCGGTTGCGTGCCGGCGGAGGGCTGCCCACCATGTGGACAGCCCTCGTTCACGCCCCGCTCACACCGCCGCCGGCTCGTCCTCGCCGATGAAGGTGCGCCACAGACTCGCGTAGCGGCCGCCCTGGGCGAGGAGTTCGTCGTGGGTGCCGTCCTCGACGACGCGGCCGTGGTCCATCACCACGACCCGGTCCGCGCGGGCCGCCGTGGTCAGGCGGTGGGCGACGACCAGGGTGGTGCGGCGGCCGGTGAGCCGGTCGGTCGCCTGGTTGACCTGGGCCTCGGTGGCCAGGTCCAGGGCGGCGGTGGCCTCGTCCAGGAGCAGGATGTCCGGGTCGACCAGCTCGGCGCGGGCCAGCGCGATCAGCTGGCGCTGGCCGGCCGAGAGGTTGCGGCCGCGCTCGGCGACCTCGTGGAGGTAGCCGCCGTCCAGCGTGGCGATCATGTCGTGCGCGCCGACCGCCCGGGCCGCCGCCTCCACCTGCGCGTCGGTGGCGTCGGGCCGCCCATAGGCGATGGCGTCCCGGACGGTCCCGGCGAACAGGTACGCCTCCTGCGGCACCACGCCGAGGCGGTGGCGGTAGGCGGTGATGTCCAGCGCCCGCAGATCGGTGCCGTCGGCGGTGACCCGCCCGCCGGTCGGGTCGTAGAACCGCGCGACCAGCTTGACCAGCGTGGACTTGCCCGCGCCCGTCTCGCCGACGAAGGCGACGGTCTGCCCGGCCGGGATGTGCAGGCTGACGCCCGACAGGGCCTCCTCCTCGTCCCCGTACGCGAAGTCGACGTCCTCGAACGCGATCTCGCCGCGCAGCGAGCGGACGTCCTGCGGCTGTTCGGCCGCCTCGGTGGAGGTCGGCTCGCGCAGCAGCTCCTGGATGCGCTTGAGGGAGACGGACGCCTGCTGGTAGCCGTCGAAGACCTGCGAGAGCTGCTGTACGGGGGCGAAGAACAGGTCGATGTAGAGGAGGTAGGCGACGAGCGCACCCGTGGTGAGGGTGCCCGCGTCGACCCGGTGGGCGCCCACGATCAGCACCGCGGCGGCCGCGACCGACGACAGCAGCTGGACGAAGGGGAAGTACACCGAGATCAGCCACTGGCCGCGGATGCGGGCCTTGCGGTAGTCGGCGCTGCGGGCGGTGAAGCGCTCGGCGCCGTCGCGCTCGCGGCCGAAGGCCTGGACGATCCGCAGCCCGCTCACCGACTCCTGGAGGTCGGCGTTGACCCCGGCGACCCGCTCGCGGGCCAGCTCGTACGCCTTCACGCTCTGGCGGCGGAAGTAGTAGGTGCCGATGACCAGCGGCGGCAGCGTCACGAAGACGACGAGCGCCAGCTGGAGGTCGATGACCAGGAGCGCCAGCATGATGCCGAAGAAGGTGACGACGGCGACGAACGCGGTGACCAGGCCGGTCTGGAGGAAGGTGGCCAGGGCGTCCACGTCGGTGGTCATCCGGGTCATGATCTTGCCGGTGAGCTCGCGCTCGTAGTAGTCCAGGCCGAGCCGCTGGAGCTGGGCGAAGATCTTGAGGCGGAGGCTGTAGAGGACGCGCTCGCCGGTGCGGCCGGTCATCCGGGTCTCGCCGAACTGCGCGGCCCACTGGATCAGCACGGTCAGCAGGGCCAGGCCCGCCGCCGCCCACACCGCGCCGAGCGCCAGCTTGCTGACGCCCTGGTCGATGCCGTGCCGGATCAGGACCGGCAGCAGCAGCGACATCCCCGCGTCGACCGCGACCAGCGCGAGGCTCACGGCGAGCGGCTTGCCGAAGCCGCGCAGCAGCCTGCGCAGCCCATAGGACTTCTCCGGCTGGACGGCCCTGGCCTCGTCGATGCCCGGGGTGTCGTCGGCCGGGGGCAGCGCATCGACCTGGGCGAGGAGTTCGGGGGTGGCCGGCATACCGCCGGGGGCCGAGGAGGCGGGCTTGTCGTCGCGGATCCACAGCGGGGGCGTGATGCCCCGCTCGGCGTCGAACTCGGCGTCCAGCTCGTCCCGTACGGTGTGGTCCTCCACCGCCTCGGCGGGCGGCACATGGCCGGGCGAGACCGCGCCCAGCTCCTCGGGGTCGGTCAGCAGCCTGCGGTAGAGCGCCGAGTCGCGCTGGAGCTCCTCGTGGGTGCCGAGCGCCGCGAGGCGGCCCTCGTCGAGGACGGCGATGCGGTCCGCGAGGTTGAGGGTGGAGCGGCGGTGCGCGATGAGCAGCGTGGTGCGCCCGGCCATCACCGACTTGAGCGCCTCGTGGATCTCGTGCTCCACGCGCGCGTCGACGGCGGAGGTGGCGTCGTCCAGGACCAGCAGCCGCGGGTCGGTGAGGATGGCGCGGGCCAGCGCCACGCGCTGGCGCTGGCCGCCGGAGAGGGTCAGACCGTGCTCGCCGACCGTGGTGTCGTACCCCTCGGGCAGCTCCGCGATGAAGCGGTCCGCCTGCGCGGCGCGCGCGGCGGCCTCGATCTCCTCCTGGGTGGCGTCGGGCTTGCCGTACGCGATGTTGGCGCGCACGGTGTCGGAGAAGAGGAAGCTGTCCTCCGGCACCAGGCCGATGGCGGCGCGCAGCGAGGCCAGGGTGAGCTCGCGCACGTCGTGGCCGCCGACCAGGACGGCGCCGTGGGTGACGTCGTAGAAGCGCGGCAGCAGCAGCGAGACGGTGGACTTGCCGGAGCCGGAGGCGCCGACCACGGCGACGGTCTCGCCGGGCCGGATCTCCAGCGAGAAGCCGTCCAGGACCGGGCGGCCGTCCTCGTAGGAGAAGCGCACGTCGTCGAACTCGACCGTGGCCGGGGCGTCGGCGGGCAGCTCCTTGGTGCCGTCCTCGATGGAGGGCTCGGTGTCGATCAGCTCCAGGACGCGCTCCACGCCGGCCCGGGCCTGCTGGCCCACGGTGAGCACCATGGCCAGCATCCGCACCGGCCCGACGAGCTGCGCCAGATAGGTGGAGAACGCCACGAAGGTGCCCAGCGTGATCTCGCCCCGGGTGGCGAGCCAGCCGCCGAGCGCCAGCATGGCGACCTGGCCGAGCGCGGGGACGGCCTGGAGGGCCGGGGTGTAGCGGGAGTTCAGCTTGATGGTGCGCAGCCGGCCCGCGAAGAGCCTGCGGCCCACCTCGCGCAGCTTGCCGGTCTCCTGCTCCTCCTGGCCGAAGCCCTTGACGACGCGGACGCCGGAGACGGCGCCGTCGACGACGCCCGCGACGGCCGCCGCCTGGCCCTGGGCGTACCAGGTGGCGGGGAAGAGGCGGTGGCGGCTGCGCTTGGCGATGAACCACAGCGCGGGCGCCACGGCCAGCGCCACCAGCGTCAGCAGCGGTGAGAGCCAGGCCATCACGGCCAGCGAGATCAGGAAGAGCAGGATGTTGCCGATGGTCATCGGCAACATGAAGAGCAGGCCCTGGATGAGCTGGAGGTCGCTGGTGGCCCGGCCGACGACCTGGCCGGTGGAGAGCTCGTCCTGGCGCCGCCCGTCGAGCTTGGTGATCGTCGCGTACATCTCGGTACGCAGGTCGTGCTGGACGTCGAGGGCGAGGCGGCCCCCGTAGTAGCGGCGGATGTACGTCAGTACGTACACGACGACCGCCGCCGCTATGAGCAGACCGGTCCAGAGGGCCAGGGAACGCGTGTGCGCCCCGATCACATCGTCGATGATCACCTTGGTGACCAGCGGGACCAGGGCCATCACCGCCATGCCGCCGAGCGACGACCCCAGCGCCAGCACGACATCACGCCGGTACCGCCAGGCGTACCCGGTGAGCCGTCGTGCCCACCCCTGCTCTGCCGCCGCCACTGGTTGCCTCCTGAGTGTCCGCTCCGCCGGAAGGCTGCAACGCCGTCACCGGCGGATTTCATCCCGCTGTAACAAAGGACAGCGAAAGACCCGCCTGCGGTCCCAGGACCGGGCGGGTCTTTCTGGCGTGCCTTGCGGGTCCTAGCGGACCGGGGGCGCCGTGACGAGGTCGCGGCCCGCGGGTGCCTCCGGCACCGGCGGGATGGCCTCGCTGGCCACGGTCGGCCGCTGCCACTTCGGCGGGTGCCAGGGCTTGCCGCCCTCGAAGGGACGGCCGAGGTCGGCGTGGACGGCGCGGGCGACCGCCTCGATGGTGGCGACGCCCTGGTCCATCGAGCTGTTGTCCTCGGTGAGGACGGCCAGGCCGTAGTCGTGGCCGCCGTCGGTGAAGGCGCCGATGCTGTGGACGCGCCAGCCGTGGGTGGCGCGCGGCAGCCAGCCGTTCTTCACCTGGACGGTCGTCCCGCCCTGGACGCCCGCGGGGGTGCCCCAGCGCTGGTCGGAGCGGACCCGGTTCATCAGGCCCAGCTCGTACTCCCGGGCGTCGTCGCTGAGCACCGAGTTGCGCGAGGTCAGCAGCGCGAGCAGCTTGGCCTGGTCGCGGGCGGTGATCCGGGTCAGACCCCAGTAGCCGTCGGAGCCCGGCGTCGTCTGGGTCATCCCGGCGGCCTTGAGGAAGGCCGACACCTTGGAGGTGCCGAGCTGCTTCCAGAGCGTGCTCGTCGAGGCGTTGTCCGACGCGGTGATCATTTTGGTGGCCAGTGCGCGCTCGTCCGAGGTGAGCGAGCGGTGGTGGTTGCCCGCGTCCCACAGGAGCGTGGCCAGCACGGTCGCCTTGACCACGCTCGCGGAGTCGAAGGTGTCGGTCGCCCGCAGCTCGCACTTGGTGTTGGTGGAGCGGTCGTACAGCGCCACGGCCGTCAGCGACGAGCGGCCGCCGAGCGCGGAGGTGATGTCCTTGGACAGCCTGGCGGCGAGACCGGCCTTGGCGGAGGTGCAGCTCACCGTCGTCGCGGCGGCGGCCGGCGCCGCACCCGCGGCCACCGGCGCGAGCACGCCCGCGGCGACCGCCACGGAGAGCGCGCCGCGGCGGGCGCGGCGGGATATCCGGGTTGTGCGGAGTTTTCTGGGCAAAGCGTCCCCGTCCCCTGAAAGTCGTGAGGTGGGCGCGCCTCTGTGGCGCGCCCACCTGAGATGACTAGTCGAGGACGGGAAAGTTGCCTCGCAAAGTCGTTGAACTCTGTCACAGCTCTGTCACTGACAAACACTTACCGACTGATAACAGTCAGATACGGGACAGATCCGGGCGTCACTGATGTGTCGGGGCGAACATCCGCAGGACGGCGGGCAGCACCACGACCGAGGGGCCGGGGGTGTCCAGGGCCTTCTTGAGGTCGGCGGCCAGGGTCTGCGCGGTGGTGCGCGCCGCCGGTACGCCGAACGACTCGGCGAGGGCGACGAAGTCCGGGCCGGTCAGCTCGGTGCCGGTGGTGCGGCCGAAGGCGTCGGTCATGTAGCCGCGCAGGATGCCGTAGCCGCCGTCGTCGACGATGAGCCAGGTGACGTCCAGGTCGTGCTGGCGGGCGGTGGCCAGCTCGGCGATCGAGTACATGGCGCCGCCGTCGCCGGAGACGGCGAGGACGGGGGTGCCGGGTTCGGCGACGGCCGCGCCGAGCGCGGCGGGGAACGCGTAGCCGAGGCCGCCCGCGCCCTGGGCGGAGTGCATGGTGTTGGGGTGCCCGGCGTCGAAGGCGGACCAGGCCCAGTAGCCGAGGACCGTCATGTCCCAGAAGGACGGGGAGCGGGGCGGCAGCGCCGAGCGGATCGAGGCGAGGAGGGACTGCTCCAGCTCCAGGTCCTGGCCGGCGAGGCGGGCCTGGATCTCGGCGAGGACCAGCTGGACGCGGGCCGGGGCGTACGGGTCCCCGCGCTCGCCGACCGTCTCCAGGAGCGCCTGGAGGGCGAGCCGGGCGTCCGCGTGGATGCCGAGGGCGGCGTGGTTGGACTCCAGCTTGCCGAGGTCGGCCTCGATCTGGATCACCCGGCCGCCGGGGAAGAACGTGTGGTAGTTCGAGGACAGCTCCCCCAGGCCCGAGCCGACGACGAGGAGGACGTCGGCGTCCTCCAGGAAGTCGGTCATGTGCCGGTCCTCCAGCCAGGACTGGAGGGAGAGCGGGTGGTGCCAGGGGAAGGCGCCCTTGCCGCCGAAGGTGGTGACCACGGGGGCGTTCAGCCGCTCGGCGAGCCGGCGGAGCTTGCCGGAGGCGTCGGACCGTACGACACCGCCGCCCGCAATGATCACGGGCCGGGCCGCGTGCTCCAGCCAGTGGGCCGCGAGGGCCGTCAGCTCGGGGCGCGGCGCGAGCTCGTGCGGGGTCGCGTCCACACCCGTGACCTGCGGGATCACCGTCTCGGCGCGGAGCACGTCCTCGGGGATCTCCACCCAGACCGGCCCGTGCGGCGCGCTCAGCGCGGACTCCCAGGCGGCCGCGACCGCCGACGGGATCTGGGACGGGGTACGAGCGACGTGCACCGACTTCACGACGTCACGGAAGGACGCCGCCTGGTCGCGCAGCTCGTGCAGATGGCCGCGGCGCCCGCCGCCCAGCCCCTCGGCGGGCACCTGACTGGAGATCGCCACGACCGGGGCGGAGGCGGCGGCCGCCTCCTGGAGGGCGGCCAGCGAGGTGAGCGCGCCGGGGCCGGTGGACAGCAGCAGCGGGGCCGCCTCGCCGGTGATCCGCCCGTAGGCGTCGGCGGCGAAGCCCGCGTTGTTCTCCACCCGCAGCCCGATCAGCCGCAGGTCCGAGCGCCCCACCGCGTCGAAGAGGCCCAGCGCGTGCTGGCCGGGCAGCCCGAAGACGGTGGTGGCGCCGAGGCCGCGCAGGGTCTCCACGACCAGGTCCCCGCCCGTGCGGCCGGGCGGCGGCGCCAGGGCTGCCGCCGTCTGGGCCTCGGTCGGACGGAGCACCAGGTCGTGGTCGTGCGTCACGCTGTACGCGCCCTTCTCGCCGAGTTACTTGGCCTTCGCCGCCGCGATCTGGCGGCTCATGATCGTGGTCAGCTCGTACGCGGTGTGGGAGGCCGCGACCGAGGTGATCTCGGCGTGATCGTACGCCGGGGCGACCTCGACGACGTCGGCCGAGACCAGGTTGCAGGAGGCCAGGCCGCGCAGGATCTCCAGGAGCTCGCGGGAGGTCATGCCGCCCGCCTCCGGGGTGCCGGTGCCGGGGGCGTGCGCCGGGTCGAGGCAGTCGATGTCGATCGAGATGTAGAGCGGGCGGTCGCCGATGCGCTGGCGCAGCTGGTCGGCGATCTCGTCGGCGCCCCGGCGGTAGACGTCGGCCGAGGTGACGATGCCGAAGCCCATCTTCTCGTCGTCGGTCAGGTCCTGCTTGCCGTAGAGCGGGCCGCGGGTGCCGACGTGGGAGAGCGCCTCGGTGTCGAGGATGCCCTCCTCGACCGCGCGGCGGAACGGGGTGCCGTGGGTGTACTCGGCGCCGAAGTAGGTGTCCCAGGTGTCCAGGTGCGCGTCGAAGTGGAGCAGCGCGACCGGGCCGTGCTTCTTGGCGACCGAGCGCAGCAGCGGCAGCGCGATGGTGTGGTCGCCGCCGAGCGTCATCAGCCGGGCGCCGGTGCCGAGCAGGTCGTCGGCGGCGGCCTCGATGGTGTCGACGGCCTCGTTGATGTTGAACGGGTTCACGGCGATGTCGCCGCCGTCCGCGACCTGGGCCAGCGCGAAGGGCGAGGCGTCCTGGGCCGGGTTGTACGGGCGCAGCAGCCGGGAGGCCTCGCGGATGGCGTTGCCGCCGAAGCGGGCGCCGGGGCGGTAGGAGACACCGCTGTCGAAGGGCACACCGACCACGGCGACGTCGGCGGTGCCGACCTCGTCGAGGCGGGGCAGCCGGGCGAAGGTCGCGGGGCCGGCGTACCGCGGGATGCGGGACGAGTCGATCGGACCGCGCGGCTTTTCGTTGCTGCTCATGTGAATTGCCCTTCGTTTCAGCGATTCATGCACTATGTGCGGTTTATTCGGTTCACGCACTTCATGCAGTTCACTACGACGATAGGTGGCCGGGCGGCGACACTGAAGTGTACGTTTCCTCCACTCCGCTCCCCCAGTGATGGATGGACCATCCACCATGCCGGACACCTCCGTCCCACCCACCCCTCCTGTCCCGCTCTCGGCCCTGCTGGCGCGGGCCGACCTCGGGCTGCGGCGGATCGCCGGGCCGGCCGAGGCCGACGTCCACGGGGTGCACGCCTCGGAGATGGCCGACCCGTATCCGTACCTCCTCGGCGGGGAGCTGCTGCTGACGGCGGGCGTGCAGCTCACCGACGCGCGGCGGTTCGCGGCGCGGGTCGCCGAGGCGGGCGCGGCGGCGCTCGGCTTCGGGGTCACGCCGGTGTACGACACGGTCCCGGCGGCGCTGGTCGAGGCGTGCGAGCGACACGGCCTGCCGCTGCTCGAAGTGCCGCCGCCCACCACGTTCAGCGCGATCGCTCGCGCGGTGTGGGATCTGATGACCCGGGCCCGCCACCACGAGCTGCGCCGGGTCGCCCAGGCCCAGCAGGGCCTGGCCGCCGCGGCCGCGCGGCCGGACCCGGTCCCGGCGGTGCTGCACCAGCTCGCGACCCGGCTCGGCGGCTGGGCGGGGCTGCTGGACCCCGAGGGCGAGGTCCTGCGCGCGGCGGGCCGGGAGCCGGCGCCGGGCGCGGCGGCGGCCCTGCGGCGGCTGGCGGCCGTACTGGCCCCGGGCACCCCCGGCTCCCCCGCGTCCGCCACCGACACCGGCGCGGGCGCCCATCTGGCCGCGTACGCGCTGGCCGGGCCGCAGGGGCTGGTGCTCGGCACCGCGACCGAGAAGCGCGAGGCGGGCGACCACACCGTCGCGGGAGTCGCCTGCGTGCTGCTCTCGCTGCTCACGGCGCCCCGCCAGGGCGCCGGTGAGGCCATGCGCTCGGCGGCGCTGGTGCGGCTGCTGCTCGGCGCGGATCCGGCCGAGGTGGCGCCGCTGCTGGGCGAGCCGCCGTGGAGCGTCGTCCACGCGCGCGGGGAGGGCGCCCCGCCCGACCTCGGCAGCCCGCTGGTGGAGGCGGGCGACGGCCACGCGCGCGTGCTCGTCCCCGGCGGGCAGGAGGTCGGCGCGCGCCCCGGCTGGACCCTCGGCGTCAGCGCGCCCGTCCCGGCCGGGGAGCTGGCCGCCGCCGACGCCCAGGCCGGCCGGGCCCTGCGCCGGGCCGAGGCCACCCGCTCGCCGCTGGTGCGCCACCGTCCCGGCGGGTACGCCTCGCTGGTGGACCCCGAGGAGGCCGCCGCCCACGCGCGCGTGCTGCTCGCGCCGCTCACCGAGCCGCTGCTCACCACCCTGCGCGCCTGGCTCTCGCTGCACGGCAGCTGGGACCGTACGGCCACGGCCCTCGGGGTGCACCGCAACACCGTCCGCCAGCGGCTGGCGCGCTGCGCGGCGCTGCTGGACGCGGACCTGGACGACATGGACGTCCGCACCGAGCTGTGGCTCGCGCTGCGCAGTGCGGAAGGACGTGCGCAGGCTCACTCTGGACAGTGCGAGTGACCGCCGGGTAACTTCGTATTTCAAACTCTGAGCAAGCGCTTAGCCATAGCCTGGCCCAAGCCGTCGCCACCGTCAGAAGGAGAGCGTCCGTGCGCCGCACCGTATTCAACGAGGACCACGAGGCGTTCCGGGACACCATCCGGGCCTTCATCGAGGCCGAGGTCGTCCCCGTCTACGACGAGTGGTTCGCCGCCGGCCAGGCGCCGCGCGACTTCTACTACAAGCTCGCCGAGCTCGGCGTCTTCGGCATCCGCGTGGACGAGGAGTTCGGCGGCGCGGGCATCGACTCGTACAAGTTCGAAGCCGTCATGTACGAGGAGACGGCCCGCGCGGGCGTCCAGTTCGGCGGCTCCGGCGTGCATGTGCTGCTCGGCCTGCCGTACATCAAGATGCTCGCCTCCGACGAGCAGAAGAAGCGCTTCCTGCCCAAGTTCGTCTCCGGCGAGGAGATGTGGGCGCTGGCGATGACCGAGCCGGGCACCGGCTCCGACCTCGCGGGCATGAAGACCACCGCCAAGCTCTCCGAGGACGGCACGCACTACGTCCTCAACGGCGCGAAGACCTTCATCACCGGTGGTGTGCACGCCGACCGCGTGATCGTGTGCGCCCGTACCGCCGCCCCCACCGCCGAGGACCGCCGTCACGGCATCTCCCTCTTCGCCGTCGACACCAAGTCCGAGGGCTACTCCATCGGCCGCAAGCTCGACAAGCTCGGCCTGAAGACCTCCGACACCGCCGAGCTGGCGTTCGTCGACGTGAAGGTCCCCGTCGAGGACCTCCTCGGCGAGGAGAACAAGGGCTTCTCCTACCTCGGCCACAACCTCGCCTCCGAGCGCTGGGGCATCGCCTTCGGCGCCTACGCGCAGGCCAAGGCCGCCGTGCGGTTCGCCAAGGAGTACGTCCGGGAGCGCACCGTCTTCGGCAAGCCGGTCGCCCACTTCCAGAACACCAAGTTCGAACTGGCCGCCTGCCAGGCCGAGGTGGACGCCGCCGAGGCGGTCGCCGACCGCGCGCTGGAGGCCCTGGACGCGGGCGAGCTGACCCCGGCCGAGGCCGCCTCCGCCAAGCTGTTCTGCACCGAGGTCGCCCACCGCGTCATCGACAAGTGCCTCCAGCTGCACGGCGGCTACGGCTTCATGAACGAGTACCCCATCGCCCGTCTGTACGCCGACAACCGCGTCAACCGGATCTACGGCGGCACCAGCGAGATCATGAAGACGATCATCGCCAAGGACATGGGTCTGTGACGAAGGCTCTGGATGCCCTGCTCGATCTGCTCGACCTGGAGCAGATCGAGCGGGACTACTTCCGGGGCCGCTCCCGCTCGGCGCTCGTCCCGCGCGTCTTCGGCGGACAGGTGGCGGCCCAGGCGCTGGTCGCCGCGGGCCGCACCGTCCCCGCGGACCGCCTCGCGCACTCCCTGCACGCGTACTTCCTGCGCGCCGGCGACCCGGGCGCGCCGATCGTCTACATGGTCGACCGCATCCGCGACGGCCGCTCCTTCACCACCCGCCGGGTCGTCGCCGTCCAGCACGGCCAGCCGATCTTCCACCTCTCGGCGTCCTTCCAGACGTACGAGGAGGGGCTGGAGCACCAGGCGGACATGCCGCCCGCGCCGGACCCCGAGTCGCTGCCGACGGCGGCCGAGATGCTGCCGCGCCACCTCCCGGCGGACGTCGCCGAGCGTCTGATCGAGGCCCGCGCGGCCGTCGACCTGCGCTACGCCGACGCGCCTCCATGGGCCACCGCCGGCACCCCGCGCGAGCCGCGCTCACAGGTCTGGTTCCGCACGAACGGCAAGCTCGCGGACGACCCGCTGCTGCACATCGTGCTGGCCACGTACGTCTCCGACATGACCCTGCTCGACTCGGTGCTGCTCGCCCACGGCCGGGGCGGCTGGGCGGTCGGCGACGTGGTGGGCGCGTCGCTGGACCACGCGATGTGGTTCCACCGCCCGTTCCGGGCCGACGAGTGGCTCCTGTACGACCAGGAGTCCCCGACGTCCGCGGCGGGCCGTGGCCTGGGCCAGGCCCGCATCTACACCCAGGACGGCCACTTGGCGGTCACGGTGATCCAGGAGGGCGTGGTCAGGGTCCCGCGCTAGGCCTGGCCGCGCGCCTTCCTGGGTCCCCGATGTCCTGGGGCGCCCTATAGGGGCGCGGGGAACTGCGCGACCAGCCCCGCACGGTCCGCACGCGACCACGAGCCCCCGCCCCCACGGCGCGACTTCAGACCAACTCGGCCGCACCCAGCAAGTATTCGATCATCGGCTCGTAGAACCGAGGGTCGACCACGTGGTCGTCCAGCGGCACGGCAACCTGGAGCGTCCCCTCCGCCTCCGCCAGGAACAGCGCGGGATCGTTGCAGTCGGCGTACCCGACCGCGTCGATCCCGCGCTGGGCAGCACACCCGGCCCAGCCGTGATCCGCGACAACCAGATCCGGCAGCGCCCGCCCCTCCCGCTCCAGCGCATCCAGAATCGCCGCCATCGGCGCGGGCGAGTGCGTGTGCCACAGGGACGCGCCGCGCTCGTACAGCGAGACGTCGGCGAACTGGACGACACACCCCTCGTCGGCGAGCACCCCGTCCGGAATCCGCACCACCTCGCACCCCGCCGACCGCAGCGCCGCCGCCGTCCGGCTGTGCACGTCGATGAGCGCCCCCGGGTGCCCGGTCGCGAACAGCACCCGCTCGCGCCCGGCCACGGCCTTGCGCAGCCGCGCCGCCATCCGCTCCAGCGCGTCGACGGTCAGCTCCGGGTCGATGGTGTCCTGCCCCGTGCGGTACTCGGGGTCGTCGACGACCCCGCAGCGCTCGGCCATCACCGCGAGCACGTCCTGCTCGTCGGTCCAGCGCTCACCCAGCTCCAGACCCAGCCAGTAGTGGCGGTCGCCGTTGGCGAGCTTGCGGTAGTGGGAGAGGTTGTTGTCGCGGGGGGTGGCGACGTCTCCGGCGATACGGGTGCGGACGAGGTGGTCGACGAGAGCGGCACGGCTGGGTATCGGCATGCGCCCCATTCTGCCCCGGTGCGGGGCGCCGGGCGCCGTCGTCCGCGCAGTGGACGCACTCCTGACGTACGCCCGCACACACCGGACGCACCGGACACACATCTGACGTACGCCCGCCGTACGCCCACGTACACGCACGAGCGCCTACGCGCGCGTGGCCGCTCAGCCCGCGAGCGCCGCGAACGCCCCGTGCGCCAGCCGCCGCAGCAGCGCCTCCGTGGCGGGGCGCCCCGGCAGCCCGGCCCCGTACGAGCCCAGGTGCGGCGTCGAGTTGAGGAGGCCGAAGACCGCGTGGACGGCGGTCCGGACCTCGGCCTCGGTGCCGTGCGGGTACAGCTCGCGGACGACCGCGACCCACAGCTCCACGTACTGCCGCTGGAGCTGGCGCACCAGCTTGCGGTCGCTCTCGCGCAACCGGTCCAGCTCCCGGTCGTGCAGCGTGATCAGCGCCCGGTCGTCGAGGGCGAAGTCGATGTGGCCGTCAATGAGCGAGCCGAGGACCGCCTCGGGGCCCCCGTCCGCCTCGGCGACCCGCTTGCGGCCGCCGTCGTACAGCCGCCCGCTGATCCCCACCAGCAGCTCCGCCAGCATCGCGTCCTTGCCCGCGAAGTGCCGGTAGAGGCCGGGGCCGCTGATGCCCACCGCCGCGCCTATCTCGTCGACGCCCACTCCGTGGAAGCCGCGCTCGGCGAAGAGGCGCGCGGCCTCGCGCAGGATCTGCTCGCGTCGGGTGGGGGCATCGGTCCGGGTGCTCATGAGAATTCATTCTAGACAACGCGGTTAGCGCTCGTTAACCTGGAGGAAATGAGTTAACGGTCATTAACATCAGGCCGGATCTCACCGGCAGACGCCGGAGGACTTCGTACGGGCAAGGGGGCTCGACACGATGCAGCAGGCACCGGTCCTTGGGAGCGCGGCTGATCCCGCGTCCGAGGCGTGGCGGGCCAACGAGGAGGCGCACCGCGCCCTCGGCGAGGAGCTGCGCGCCAGACTGGCCGCGGCCCGCCTCGGCGGCGGTGAGCGGGCGCGCGAGCGCCATGTCGCGCGCGGCAAGCTGCTGCCGCGCGACCGGGTGGACACCCTGCTCGACCCCGGCTCGCCCTTCCTGGAGCTCGCGCCGCTGGCGGCCGGCGGGATGTACGGGGACCAGGCGCCCGCCGCCGGGGTGATCGCCGGGATCGGGCGGGTCAGCGGCCGCGAGTGCGTGATCGTGGCCAACGACGCCACGGTCAAGGGCGGCACGTACTACCCGATGACGGTGAAGAAGCACCTGCGCGCCCAGGAGGTGGCCCTGGAGAACCGGCTGCCGTGTCTGTACCTGGTGGACTCCGGCGGCGCCTTCCTGCCGATGCAGGACGAGGTCTTCCCCGACCGCGACCACTTCGGTCGGATCTTCTACAACCAGGCCCGGATGTCCGGCGCCGGGATCCCGCAGATCGCGGCGGTCCTCGGCTCCTGCACGGCGGGCGGGGCCTATGTCCCGGCGATGAGCGACGAGGCCGTGATCGTCCGCGGCCAGGGCACGATCTTCCTCGGCGGCCCCCCGCTGGTGAAGGCCGCCACCGGCGAGGTCGTCACCGCCGAGGAGCTCGGCGGCGGCGAGGTCCACTCGCGCACCTCCGGCGTCACCGACCACCTCGCCGAGGACGACGCGCACGCGCTGCGGATCGTGCGCAACATCGTGGCCACCCTCCCCGCGCGCGGCGAGCTCCCCTGGAGCGTGGAGCCGGTCGAGGAGCCCAAGGTCGACCCCTTCGGGCTGTACGGGGCGGTCCCGGTCGATTCGCGCACGCCGTACGACGTCCGCGAGGTCATCGCGCGCGTGGTCGACGGCTCGCGCTTCCAGGAGTTCAAGGCCGAGTTCGGCCAGACGCTGGTCACCGGCTTCGCCCGGATCCACGGCCACCCGGTCGGCATCGTCGCCAACAACGGCATCCTGTTCTCCGAGTCCGCCCAGAAGGGCGCCCACTTCATCGAGCTGTGCGACCAGCGCGGCATCCCGCTGGTCTTCCTCCAGAACATCTCGGGCTTCATGGTCGGCAGGGACTACGAGGCGGGAGGCATCGCCAAGCACGGCGCCAAGATGGTCACCGCCGTCGCCTGCACCCGCGTCCCCAAGCTGACGGTCGTGGTCGGCGGGTCGTACGGGGCGGGGAACTACTCGATGTGCGGCCGGGCCTACTCGCCCCGCTTCCTGTGGATGTGGCCCAACGCCAAGATCTCGGTGATGGGCGGCGAGCAGGCCGCCTCGGTGCTGGCCACCGTCAAGCGCGACCAGCTGGAGGGGCGCGGCGAGTCCTGGCCCGCCGAGGACGAGGAGTCCTTCAAGGACCCCATCCGCGCCCAGTACGACCAGCAGGGCAACGCCTACTACGCGTCGGCCCGGCTGTGGGACGACGGGGTGATCGACCCGATGGAGACCCGCCAGGTCCTCGGGCTCGCCCTCACGGCCTGCGCCAACGCCCCCCTCCCCCAGCGGGACTACTCGGCGCCCGGCTTCGGCGTCTTCCGGATGTGAGGCGGACCATGACGATGTTCGACACAGTCCTCGTCGCCAACCGGGGCGAGATCGCGGTCCGCGTCATCCGCACCCTGCGCGCCCTCGGGGTGCGCTCGGTCGCGGTGTTCAGCGACGCGGACGCGGACGCCCGCCATGTGCGCGAGGCCGACACGGCCGTACGGATCGGCCCCGCGGCCGCGTCCGAGAGCTATCTCTCCATCGACCGGCTCCTGGAGGCCGCCGCCAGGAGCGGCGCCCAGGCCGTCCACCCGGGCTACGGCTTCCTCGCCGAGAACGCCGGCTTCGCGCGCGCGTGCGCCGAGGCGGGCCTGGTCTTCATCGGGCCCCCGGCGGACGCGATCTCCCTGATGGGCGACAAGATCCGGGCCAAGGAGACCGTGAAGGCGGCCGGTGTCCCGGTGGTGCCGGGCTCCTCGGGCAGCGGCCTGAGCGACGGCCAACTGGCCGACGCGGCGCGCGAGATCGGGATGCCGGTGCTGCTGAAGCCCAGCGCGGGCGGCGGCGGCAAGGGCATGCGGCTGGTCCGCGAGGAGGCGGCGCTCGCCGACGAGATCGCGGCCGCCCGGCGTGAGGCCCGCGCCTCCTTCGGCGACGACACCCTCCTGGTGGAACGGTGGATCGACCGCCCCCGCCACATCGAGATCCAGGTCCTGGCGGACGGCCACGGCAACGTGGTCCACCTGGGCGAGCGCGAGTGCTCCCTCCAGCGCCGCCACCAGAAGATCATCGAGGAGGCCCCCTCGGTCCTGCTCGACGAACGGACCCGGGCCGCGATGGGCGAGGCGGCGGTCCAGGCGGCCCGCTCCTGCGGCTACGCGGGCGCGGGCACGGTGGAGTTCATCGTCCCGGGCAACGACCCGTCCTCGTACTACTTCATGGAGATGAACACCCGCCTCCAGGTCGAGCACCCGGTCACCGAGCTCATCACGGGCCTCGACCTGGTGGAGTGGCAGGTGCGGGTCGCCTCCGGCGAGGAACTGCCGTTCGGGCAGGGCGACATCACCCTGACCGGCCACGCCGTCGAGGCCCGGATCTGCGCCGAGGACCCCGCGCGCGGCTTCCTGCCCTCGGGGGGCACGGTCCTGGCGCTGCGCGAACCGCAGGGCGAGGGGGTGCGCACCGACTCGGGCCTGAGCGAGGGCACCGAGGTCGGCAGCCTCTACGACCCGATGCTGTCCAAGGTCATCGCGTACGGCCCGGACCGCGCCACCGCGCTGCGCCGGCTGCGTGCCGCGCTGGCCGACACGGTCACCCTGGGCGTCCCCACCAACGCGGGCTTCCTGCGCCGCCTGCTGGCGCACCCGGCCGTGGTCGCGGGCGACCTGGACACGGGCCTGGTGGAGCGCGAGGCGGACGGCCTGGTGCCGGACGGGGTGCCCGAGGAGGTCTACGCGGCGGCGGCCCTGGTGCGCCAGGAGGGGCTGCGGCCCGCGGCCACGGGCGGGTGGCTGGACCCGTTCGCGGTGCCGAGCGGCTGGCGCATGGGTGGCGAACCGGCGCCCCTGGCCTTCCCGTTCCGCGTACCGGGACTCGAACCCGTCACCCACACCGTGCGCGGCAAGGCGGCCGGGCGGATCGCCCCCGGCCAGGTCTCCGTAGAGCTCGACGGCCTCACCCACACCTTCACCACCGCCCCCTCCCCGGAGGGGACCTGGCTGGGGCGGGACGGCGACAGCTGGCACGTGCTCGACCACGACCCCGTGGCGGCGAGCCTCACCGGCGCCGGGCACGGCGGCGCGGACACCCTGGCCGCCCCGATGCCCGGCACCGTCACCGTGGTCAAGGTGGCGGTCGGGGACGAGGTCGCGGCCGGTCAGAGCCTGCTGGTGGTCGAGGCGATGAAGATGGAGCACGTCATCTCCGCCCCGCACGCCGGCACCGTCACCGAGCTGGACGTCTCCCCCGGCTCGACCGTGGCCATGGACCAGGTCCTGGCCGTGGTGACCCCGAAGGAGGACCAGTGACGCTCCCCATGGTCGTTCCGGCGCGGGACCTGCCCGCCTCGGTGCGGATCCACGAGGTGGGGGCCCGCGACGGCCTCCAGAACGAGAAGGCGGTCGTCCCCACCGAGATCAAGGCGGAGTTCATCCACCGCCTGGCGCAGGCGGGCCTGACCACGATCGAGGCGACCAGCTTCGTGCACCCCAAGTGGGTGCCCCAACTGGCGGACGCCGAGCGCCTGTTCCCCATGCTCGACGGCCTCCAGGGGGTGGCCCTGCCGGTCCTGGTCCCCAACGAGCGGGGTCTGGACCGGGCCCTCGCACTCGGCGCCGACCGGATCGCGGTCTTCGCCAGCGCCACGGAGTCGTTCGCCAAGGCCAATCTGAACCGTACGGTGGACGAGTCGCTCCAGATGTTCGCGCCGGTCGTGGCCCGTGCCAAGGAGCAGGGCGGCCACGTCCGGGGCTATCTGTCGATGTGCTTCGGCGACCCGTGGGAGGGAGCCGTCCCCGTCCACCAGGTCGTCCGCGTCGCCAAGTCGCTGATGGACCTGGGCTGTGACGAGCTGAGCCTCGGCGACACGATCGGGGTCGCCACCCCGGCGCATGTGCGGAGCCTGCTCGCGGCCCTGAACGAGGAGGGCGTGCCGACCTCCGCGATCGGGGTGCACTTCCACGACACGTACGGCCAGGCGCTCTCCAACACCTTCGCCGCGCTCCAGCACGGCGTGCGTACGGTCGACGCCTCGGCGGGCGGCCTGGGCGGCTGCCCCTACGCCAAGTCCGCCACCGGAAACCTCGCCACCGAAGACCTCGTGTGGATGCTCCAGGGCCTCGGTGTCGACACCGGGGTCGACCTCGGCAGGCTCACCGCCACCAGCGTGTGGCTCGCCGAGCAGCTGGGACGGCCGAGCCCGTCCCGCACCGTCCGCGCCCTCTCCCCCGACTCCCACAAGGAGTGACCCCCCATGTCCCTTGACCACCGGCTCTCCGAAGAGCACGAAGAACTCCGCCGTACGGTCGAGGAGTTCGCGCACGACGTCGTCGCCCCGAAGATCGGCGACTTCTACGAGCGCCATGAGTTCCCGTACGAGATCGTCCGCGAGATGGGCCGCATGGGTCTGTTCGGGCTGCCCTTCCCCGAGGAGTACGGGGGCATGGGCGGCGACTATCTCGCCCTCGGCATCGCCCTGGAGGAGCTGGCGCGGGTCGACTCGTCGGTCGCCATCACCCTGGAGGCGGGGGTCTCGCTGGGCGCGATGCCGGTGTTCCGGTTCGGCACGGAGGAGCAGAAGCGGGAGTGGCTGCCCCGGCTGTGCTCCGGCGAGCTGCTGGGCGCGTTCGGTCTGACCGAGCCGGACTGCGGCTCGGACGCGGGCGGCACGCGCACGACGGCGGTGCGCGACGGCGACGAGTGGGTCATCAACGGCACCAAGTGCTTCATCACCAACTCCGGTACGGACATCACGGGTCTGGTGACGGTGACGGCAGTGACCGGCCGCAAGCCCGACGGCCGCCCGCTGATCTCCTCGATCATCGTCCCGTCCGGCACGCCGGGCTTCACGGTGGCGGCGCCGTACTCGAAGGTGGGGTGGAACGCCTCGGACACCCGCGAGCTGTCCTTCGCGGACGTCCGCGTCCCGGTGGCCAACCTCCTGGGCGAGGAGGGCCGGGGCTACGCCCAGTTCCTGCGCATCCTCGACGAGGGCCGCGTCGCCATCTCGGCGCTGGCCACGGGGTTGGCGCAGGGCTGTGTCGACGAGTCGGTGAAGTACGCCCAGGAGCGCCACGCGTTCGGCCGCCCCATCGGGGACAACCAGGCGATCCAGTTCAAGATCGCCGACATGGAGATGCGCGCGCACATGGCCCGCGTGGGCTGGCGCGACGCGGCGTCCCGCCTGGTGAGCGGCGAGCCCTTCAAGAAGGAGGCGGCGCTGGCGAAGCTGTACTCGTCGACGGTGGCGGTGGACAACGCGCGTGACGCGACGCAGATCCATGGCGGGTACGGGTTCATGAACGAGTACCCGGTCGCCCGGATGTGGCGGGACTCCAAGATCTTGGAGATCGGGGAGGGGACGAGTGAGGTGCAGCGCATGCTGATCGCCAGGGAGCTGGGCCTGCCGGCGTAGCCGTGTGATGTGCCCGGACTTCGTCTGCGGCTGAGTGGTGGGCTGGCCGCGCAGTTCCCCGCGCCCCTGTTGCGCCCGGCCTTCGTCTGCGGGTGTGTGGTGGGTTGCTCGCGCAGTTCCCCGCGCCCCTAGGGTAGTTCGTCGACTGCGGGCCGGTGGCCGCTTCTCGCGCAGTTCCCCGCGCCCCTTGGGGGTTGCGGTCGGCCGGCGAGTTCCAGCTCAGCCACAGACCTTCAGGGGCCCCGGTCACCCAACGAACCCAGCTCAGCCGTAGTCCTTTAGGGGCGCGGGGAACTGCGCGAGTAACCGGCCACCGGCCCGCAGGTGAAAGCGGGTCTCGGGGTCACGGGGCCCGCCCGAGGGGCCGGACTGCCTAGGGGCGCGGGGAACTGCGCGAGCAGCCCACCACTCACCCGCAGACAAAGCACGGTCCGCGGACGAACCTGCGGGCGCAGGGGTCGCAGGCGCCGCGAAGGGGGCCGGGGGTGTAACCCCCGGGAAAGCGGCTCAACCCACGCCCGCCCCCGGAGGGTTAAGGGAACGGGCGGGGTGGGGGATATCGCTCGAAGGGGTGGCCCGGGGGCGTACGGCAACCCCGAAGCCGTCCCCACCCCCACCCTGAACCCCGTGACCCCACCCACCTGCCCCGCCTGCCCCACCCGCCCACCCCTGTGGAAGGACACCTCCACCACGGCCCCGGGCGCCGCGGACCACTGGCACTGGCACTGTGCCGCCTGCCGCACCCTCTACGAACCCACCGCGTCCCACAAAGTCCGCTTCACGTACGCCCCGCTGCGGCGGTGAGCAAGGACCGGGAGACCCCTCTACAGATCCTTGTGAGGTTAGGCTAACCTACCCAGGAACTGCCAGAGGCCGACCCAGGCACGTACGAAAGCGGATCGTCATGCCCATTTCCCGATCGTCCCACCTCTCCCGCCGAGGCCTGCTGGCCGCCGGCGGCGCCATCGGCCTCGGCGCCGCGCTGGCCGCCTGTGGAGACAGCGACGACGACAAGAAAAAGGGCGACGCGGACAAGACCGCCGGGAAGTCCGGCCCCTGGTCCTTCAAGGACGACCGCGGCAAGACCGCGCAGTCCAAGTCCACCCCCAAGACCATCGTGGCCTTCACCGGCACCGCCGCCGCCCTCCACGACTACGGCGTCGAGGTGAAGGCCGTGTTCGGCCCGACCAAGACGAAGGACGGCAAGCCGGACGTCCAGGCGGGCGACCTCGACATCAACAAGGTCGAGATCCTCGGCAACGTCTGGGGCGAGTTCAGCGTCGAGAAGTACGCGGCCCTCGCGCCCGACCTGCTCGTCACGGACATGTGGGAGAAGGACGCCCTCTGGTACGTGCCGGACAACAGCAAGGACAAGATCCTCAAGCTGGCTCCGAGCGTCGCCCTGTGGGCCGCCCAGCTGAGCATGCCGGCCGCGCTCCAGCGCCGCGCCGACCTCGCCGCCTCCCTCGGCGCCGACCTCAAGGCCGCCAAGGTCACCCAGGCCAAGGACCGCTTCGAGAAGGCCGCCGCCCGGCTGAGGGCCGCCACCAAGGCCAACCCCAACGTCACGGTGATGATCGGCTCCGCCAGCGCCGACCTCTTCTACGTCTCCGCGCCCAAGACCTCCGCCGACACCGCGTACTTCCAGGAGCTGGGCGTCAGGTTCGTCGAGCCGAAGGTCAACGCGCAGGGCTTCTTCGAGGAGCTCAGCTGGGAGAACGTCGGCAAGTACAAGGCCGACGTGATCATGATGGACAACCGCTCCACGGCCCTTCAGCCCGACGCCCTGAAGTCCAAGCCCACCTGGACCGGCCTGCCCGCCGTCAAGGCCGGCCAGATCACCCCCCGCACCACCGAGCCGATCTACTCGTACGACAAGTGCGCCCCGATCCTCGAAACCCTCGCCAAGGCCATCGAGACCGCGAAGAAGGTTGCCTGACCATGACGCTGACAGCCGAGACCGCCACCGTCCCCTTCCGTCTCTTCGATCTGAGCGTGGTACGGACCCGGCGGCTCGGCCCGTCGCTGGTCAGGATCACCTTCGGCGGCGAGCAGTTGGCGTACTTCGAGGGTGGCGGCCGGGACCAGAGCCTCTCGCTCTTCCTGCCGCACCCCGGCCAGGACGCGCCCGTACTGCCGCTCACCCAGAACCCGGAGACCTGGTTCGCGGACTACCGGGCGCTGCCGGACGACGTACGGGCGGTGATGCGCTCGTACACCCTGCGCGAGCAGCGGCGTGACCCCGACGAGGTCGACATCGACTTCGCGCTCCACGAGGACGGCGGTCCGGCGTGCCGCTGGGCCGCGCGCGCCGAGCCCGGGGACCGTGTGGCGGTCCTCGGTCCGGCGGTCGCCGACAACACGGCGGTACGGTTCCGGCCGCCGGCCGGTACGGACGCGGTCGTGCTCTGGGGCGACGAGACCGCGCTGCCCGCCGTCTCCGCCATCCTGGAGTGGCTGCCCGCCGGTACGCACGCGCGGGTGTGGCTCGAAGTGCCGTTCAGCGGGGACCGGATGGCGCTGCCCACGGCGGCGGAAGCGGACATCACCTGGCTGGTGAAGGAGGAGGGCGCGCCCTCCGTCCTCGACGCGGTGCGGGCGGAGCCCGCGCTGCCGGGTGTCGACCCGTATGTGTGGATCGCCGGGGAGGCCTCCACCATGCGCGAGCTGCGGCGGCACTTCGTGAATGAGCGTCATGTCGACCGCAGGAACGTCACTTTCGTGGGGTACTGGCGTCGCGGGCGCTCCGAGGACCAGTTGCGCGAGGAAGAGGCGGCGTAGGCCGGTTGCGCGGCTGCGGCTGGGTGGTGGGCTGGTCGCGCCCGCGCGGCGGAGCCGCACATGTCACAGCCCCGCGCCCCTGACGGGGCTGCGCCCAGGGGGCGAGGCACTGTTGAGATCAAAGTTAGGTTAGGCTAACCTTACTTCGAGATCGCGGTCCTCGCCCCCTTCCTTTCTGCCCGGAGGGCCCGACGAAGTCCCCGATCCGGGAGGACAGTTCATGCGCTCGCACCTGCTCAATGACACGACGGCGGAGAGCTACCGGCGCTCCGTGACCGAGGGAGTCGAGCGGGTGGCGTCGAAACTCGCCGCGACCCGGCGCCCGTTCACGGGCGCGGGCGTCGAGGACATCGCCCCGCTCATCGACCGCGTCGACCTCGACCGGCCACTGGGCGACACCTCCGCCGTCCTGGACGAGCTGGAGGACGTGTATCTGCGCGACGCCGTCTACTTCCACCACCCCCGCTACCTGGGCCACCTCAACTGCCCGGTGGTCATCCCCGCCGTCCTCGGCGAAGCGGTCCTCTCGGCCGTCAACTCCTCGCTCGACACCTGGGACCAGAGCGCCGGCGGCACCCTCATCGAGCGCCGTCTGATCGACTGGACCGCCGGGCGCGTCGGCTACGGCCCGGCCGCCGACGGGGTGTTCACCAGCGGCGGCAGCCAGTCCAACCTCCAGGCGCTGCTGCTCGCCCGCGAGGAGGCCAAGACCGAGGACCTGGCGAAGCTGCGGATCTTCTCCTCCGAGTGCAGCCACTTCAGCGTCCAGAAGTCCGCGCAGCTGCTCGGTCTCGGCCGGTCCGCCGTGGTGTCGATCCCCTGCGACCACGACAAGCGGATGCAGACCGTGGCGCTGGCCCGCGCCCTGGAGCGGTGCGCCGCCGAGGGCAATGTGCCCATGGCCGTCGTCGCCACCGCCGGCACCACCGACTTCGGCTCCCTCGACCCGCTGCCGGAGATCGCCGAGCTGTGCGAGCGGTACGGCGCCTGGTTCCATGTCGACGCCGCGTACGGCTGCGGGCTGCTCGTCTCGCCGACCCGCCGTCACCTCCTCAACGGCATCGAGCACGCCGACTCGGTCACCGTGGACTACCACAAGTCCTTCTTCCAGCCGGTCAGTTCCAGCGCGATCCTGGTCAAGGACGGCAGCACGCTGCGGCACGCCACGTACCACGCGGACTACCTCAACCCGCGCCGGGCCGCCGAGGAGCGCATCCCCAACCAGGTCGACAAGTCCCTCCAGACCACCCGCCGCTTCGACGCCCTGAAGCTCTGGATGACGCTGCGCACGATGGGCGCCGACGGCATCGGCTCGCTCTTCGACGAGGTGTGCGACCTGGCCGTCCAGGGCTGGCGGCTGCTCGCCGCCGACCCGCGCTACGACGTGGTCGTCGAGCCCACGCTGTCCACCCTGGTCTTCCGCTACATCCCGGACGCCGTCACCTCGCCCGCCGAGATCGACCGCGCCAACCTCTACGCCCGCAAGGCGCTGTTCGCGTCCGGCGAGGCGGTCGTCGCCGGCACCAAGACCGGCGGGCGCCAGTACCTGAAGTTCACCCTGCTCAACCCCGAGACGACGGCCGGTGACATCGCCGCCGTCCTCGATCTGATCGCCGGCCACGCCGAGCAGTACCTGGGAGAGAACCTTGTCCACGCAGCCTCGTGAGCCGTACGACTTCATCGGGATCGGCCTCGGGCCCTTCAACCTGGGCCTGGCGTGTCTGACCGAGCCGGTCGACGAGCTCAGCGGCCTCTTCCTGGAGACCAAGCCGGACTTCGAGTGGCACTCGGGGATGTTCCTGGAGGGCGCCCACCTCCAGACCCCCTTCATGTCGGACCTGGTCACCCTGGCCGACCCGACCTCGCCGTACTCCTTCCTCAACTACCTGAAGGAGTCGGGCCGGCTCTACTCGTTCTACATACGCGAGAACTTCTACCCGCTGCGCACCGAGTACAACGACTACTGCCGCTGGGCCGCCGGGAAGCTCTCCTCGATCCGCTTCAACCAGACGGTGAAGACGGTGACGTACGAGGACGAGGTGTACGTCGTACGCACCGAGGACGGCTCCGAGTTCCGCGCCCGGCGGCTGGTCCTTGGCACCGGCACCCCGCCGTTCGTCCCGGAGCCCTGCCAGGGCCTGGGCGGCGACTATCTGCACAATTCCCGCTATCTGGACCACAAGGAGGCGCTCCAGAAGAAGGAGTCGATCACCCTGGTGGGCAGCGGGCAGTCGGCGGCGGAGATCTACTACGACCTGCTGAGCGAGATCGACGTCCACGGCTACCGGCTGAACTGGGTCACCCGCTCACCGCGCTTCTTCCCCCTCGAATACACCAAGCTGACGCTGGAGATGACCTCGCCGGAGTACGTGGACTACTTCCACGCGCTGCCCGAGTCGACGCGCTACCGCCTGGAGTCGCAGCAGAAGGGCCTGTTCAAGGGCATCGACTCGGAGCTCATCGACGCGATCTTCGACCTGCTCTACCAGAAGAGCCTCAAGGGCCCGGTCGGGACGCGACTGCTCACCAACTCCTCCCTGAACGCCGCCAGCTACGACACCACGACCGGTACGTACACCCTGGGGCTGCGCCAGGAGGAGCAGGAGAAGGACTACACCCTGGACACCCAGGGCCTGGTCCTGGCCACCGGCTACAAGTACGCCGAGCCCGAGTTCCTGAAGCCCGTCGCCGACCGGATCAAGCGGGACGGCCACGGCCGGTTCGACGTGGCGCGCAACTACGCCGTCGACGTCAACGGCCGCGAGATCTTCCTCCAGAACGCCGCCGTGCACACCCACTCGATCACCTCGCCCGACCTGGGCATGGGCGCCTACCGCAACGCGTACATCATCGGCGAGCTGCTCGGCCGCGAGCACTACCCGGTCGAGAAGTCCATCGCCTTCCAGGAGTTCGCCGTATGAGCACCACCCACATATCCCCCGGCGTCGGCACCTTCACGGTCCGCGCCCTCGACCCGCTCAAGGACGCCGAGCTGCTGCACGGCTGGGTCACCCACCCCAAGGCCGCGTTCTGGATGATGCAGGACGCGAGACTGGAGGACGTCGAGCGGGCGTACATGGAGATCGCCGCCGACGAGCACCACCACGCGCTGCTGGGACTGCACGACGGGGAGCCCGCCTTCCTGATGGAGAAGTACGACCCGGCCCACCGCGAGCTGGTCGGGCTCTACGAGCCGGAGCCCGGCGACGTCGGTATGCACTTCCTGGTCGCGCCGACCGGGGCGCCGATCCACGGCTTCACCCGGGCCGTCATCACCGCCGTGATGGCGCACCTCTTCGAGGACCCGGCGACCCGGCGGGTCGTCGTGGAGCCCGACGTCGGCAACAAGGCCGTCCACGCGCTCAACGCGGCCGTCGGCTTCGAGGTCGTCGGGGAGATCACCAAGCCGGAGAAGAGGGCGCTGCTGAGCGTCTGCACACGCGCCGCGTTCGAGGCGGCGACCGAGGGAGCGGCCCGATGACGACGACCACCGACATCGCGGTCCCCCACCTCACCCCCGAGCTGTGGGCGCGCGCCAACCGGCTGCTGATCCGCAAGGCGCTGGCCGAGTTCGCCCACGAGCGGCTGCTGAAGCCGGTGCCGCTGGGCGAGGACCGCTACCGCGTGCACAGCGACGACGGCACGGTGGAGTACCGCTTCACGGCCGCGCTGTACGCCCTCGACCACTGGCAGGTCGACCCGGAGTCGGTGACGCGGCACGGCGCCGAGGGCCCGCTGCCGCTGGACGCCCTCGACTTCTTCATCGAGCTGCGCGCCACGCTGGGCCTGAGCGACGAGATCCTGCCGGTGTACCTGGAGGAGATCTCCTCCACGCTCTCCGGTACGGCGTACAAGCTCACCAAGGAGCAGATCCCGGCGGCCGAGCTCGCCCGGTCGGACTTCCAGGCGATCGAGACGGGGATGACCGAGGGGCACCCGTGCTTCGTCGCCAACAACGGGCGGCTCGGGTTCGGTGTGCACGAGTACGCGGCGTACGCGCCGGAGGCCGCCTCTCCCATCCAGCTGATCTGGCTGGCGGCGCGGCGCGACCGGGCGACCTTCACCTCGGGCGCGGGCCTGGACTACGAGACGCTGATCGAGGCGGAGCTGGGCACCGCGACGCTGGAGCGCTTCGCCGCGACGCTGGCGGCCCGGGGTCTGGACCTCGCGGACTACCAGCTGCTGCCGGTGCACCCCTGGCAGTGGTGGAACAAGCTGTCGGTGACGTTCGCGGCGGAGGTGGCGCAGGACAGACTGGTGCCGCTGGGCGTCGGCGACGACAGCTATCTGGCCCAGCAGTCGATCCGTACGTTCTTCAACACGTCGGACCCGACGAAGCACTATGTGAAGACCGCCCTCTCGGTCCTCAACATGGGCTTCATGCGCGGCCTCTCGGCGGCGTACATGGAGGCGACGCCGGCGATCAACGACTGGCTGGCGGGGCTGGTGGAGCGCGACTCCGTGCTCCAGGCGGCCCGGTTCTCGATCATCCGCGAGCGGGCGGCGATCGGCTACCACCACCGCCAGTACGAGCGGGCCACCGACCGCTACTCGCCCTACCGCAAGATGCTGGCGGCGCTGTGGCGCGAGAGCCCGGTGCCGACCCTGGCGCCGGGTGAGCGGCTCGCCACGATGGCGTCGCTGCTGCACGTCGACGGCGCCGGGGCGTCGTTCGCGGGCGCGCTGATCGCGGAGTCCGGGGTGGGGGCGACGGAGTGGCTGCGCCGCTACCTGGACGCCTACCTCGTCCCGGTCCTGCACTCCTTCTACGCCTACGACCTGGTCTACATGCCGCACGGCGAGAACGTGATCCTGGTGCTCGCGGCCGACGGCACGGTCTCGCGGGCGATCTTCAAGGACATCGCCGAGGAGATCGCGGTGATGGACCCCGACGCGGTCCTCCCCCCGGCCGTGGAGCGGATCCGGGCGGACGTCCCCGACGACATGAAGCTGCTGTCCGTCTTCACGGACGTCTTCGACTGCTTCTTCCGCTTCCTGAACGCGACGCTGGTGAGCGAGGGGGTGCTGGAGGAGGCGGAGTTCTGGGACGCGGTGTCGTCGTGCGTCACGTCCTACCAGGCGTCGGTGCCGGAGCTCGCCGACAAGTTCAAGCAGTACGACATGTTCGCGCCGGAGTTCGCGCTGTCGTGCCTGAACCGGTTGCAGCTGCGGAACAACCGCCAGATGGTGGACCTGACGGATCCGTCGGGGGCGCTGCAACTCGTGGGCACGCTGAGCAACCCGCTGGCGGTCTGATCCCCGGCCCGGCCTCGGGCCCGGCGCAGAAGGTCAACTGCCAGCTCACGTACACCTGATGGAACAATCCCCGCATGGCGGAAATCATCCAGAAGGACGGGACCTGGACCTTCGACGGGGACGGCGTCCGCATCGTGCCCGGCAGCGACAAGGGCGTCAGCCTGCTGCGCCGCACCCTCGGCGAGGTCACCGTGCCGCTCGTGGCGCTGGCCGGGGTGGCGTACGAGCCGGGGCGCAGGACCGGGCGGCTGCGGCTGAGGCTGCGCGACGGCGCCTGCCCGCTGCTCCAGGTCACCGGCGGCAAGCTGGACGACGCCTCCGACCCGTACACCCTGACCGTGGAGACGAAGGCGTCCGCGATAGCCGAGTACCTGGTGGACGAGGTCCGCAACGCCCTGCTGCTCGACTCGGTGCCCACCGGGCCGGTCGACCGCTATCTGCTGCCGGGCCCCTCGCTGCCGATGACCGTGGGCGCGGGCGACGGCACCGCGAGCTTCGACGGGCGCACGGTCCGGCTGGAGTGGACCTGGCACACCGACGAGGCGAAGACCAGCAGTGGCCCGGCCGGCATCGCCCTGGAGGATCTGCACGCGGTGGAGTGGCAGCCGGCGCGCGGTCTGGAGGACGGCCATCTGCGCTTCGTGAGCTCGCCGAACGCGCCCCGGCTGCCCGCCGGGCGCGATCCGCACGCCGTGGAGCTCAACGGGTTCAAGAAGGACCCGCTGATGGCGCTGCTGGCCTCGGCCGTGGTGGTGCGGATGCCGCATCCGCACGCGCCGGAGCCGCTGCCCGTGGCGGAGCCCAAGGCGCTCGGGCCGGCGCCCGCGGCCACCGACGACCCGGACGCCCTGCTGCGGCGGCTGCGCGAGCTCGGTGAGCTGCGTCAGGCCGGGATCCTCACGGAGGAGGAGTTCACCTTCGCCAAGCAGGCCGTACTGAAGCGGCTCTGAGCCCGAAAACCCGCCTGGTCTGTACCAGGCTGCGTATGATCATGAGAATCCTGCCCGATATCGGGCAGGATTCTTGCATGAGGGCCGGATTCCCCGCAATATCGACGGGTGCTCGAACGCCGCAGCCCGTCGTCCCACGACGACCTCATCGACCATCTGGTGCGCAGCACCGCGCTCCAGCGCGGTGAGGCCGCCCGGGTGGTCCTCGATGTGCTGGCGTACTTCGACGAGACGTACGAGGAGTTCGTCCGCCGCCGCCACCGTGAGCTCCAGTCCGGCGGCCTGGTGAACGCGGAGATCTTCGAGCGGATCGCGGCCGAGCTGCCGCACCGCGCCGTGGCGCCACCGGAGCTCTCGCTCCGGCAGCTGCGCCGCATCGTCTACGGCTGAGCGACGGCCGAGCACACGCCTTCGGGCCAGTGGACTTGTTGAACCTGTACGTCGATGGAGGGGCAGAGCCTTTATGTGCGGAATCGTCGGTTATATCGGTAAGCGTGATGTGGCTCCCCTGCTGCTGGAAGGCCTGCAGCGGCTGGAGTACCGGGGTTACGACTCCGCGGGTGTGGTCATCAACAGCCCCAAGTCGGGCGCGCTGAAGATGGTCAAGGCCAAGGGCCGCGTCCGCGACCTGGAGGCCCGTGTCCCCAAGCGCTTCACCGGCACCACCGGCATCGCGCACACCCGCTGGGCCACCCACGGCGCCCCCAGCGACGTGAACTCGCACCCGCACCTCGACCCCGAGAACAAGGTCGCCGTCGTCCACAACGGCATCGTCGACAACGCCGCCGAGCTGCGCGCCAAGCTGGAGGCCGAGGGCGTCGTCTTCGCCTCCGAGACCGACACCGAAGTCATCACCCACCTGGTCGCCCGCTCCCAGGCCGACTCCCTGGAGGAGAAGGTCCGCGAGGCGCTCAAGGTCATCGAGGGCACCTACGGCATCGCCGTGATGCACGCCGACTTCGCCGACCGCATCGTGGTCGCCCGCAACGGCTCGCCGGTCATCCTCGGCATCGGCGAGAAGGAGATGCTCGTCGCCTCCGACGTGGCCGCGCTGATCGCCCACACCCGTCAGGTCGTCACCCTCAACGACGGCGAGATGGCCACCCTGAAGGCCGACGACTTCCGTACGTACACGACCTCGGGCACGCTGACCAACGCCACCCCCGAGACCGTCGAGTGGGAGGCCGCCTCCTACGACATGGGCGGCCACGACACGTACATGCACAAGGAGATGTCGGAGCAGGCCGACGCCGTGGACCGGGTGCTGCGCGGCCGCATCGACGACCGGTTCTCCACCGTCCACCTGGGCGGCCTCAACCTGGACGCCCGCGAGGCCCGCGGCGTGCGCCGGATCAAGATCCTCGGCTGTGGCACCTCGTACCACGCCGGTCTGATCGGCGCCGGCCTCATCGAGGAGCTCGCCCGCATCCCCGCGGACGCCGAGCCGGCCTCCGAGTTCCGCTACCGCAACCCGGTCGTGGACCCCGACACGCTCTACATCGCGGTCTCCCAGTCCGGTGAGACCTACGACGTGCTCGCCGCCGTCCAGGAGCTCAAGCGCAAGGGCGCCCGCGTCCTCGGCGTGGTGAACGTGGTCGGCTCGGCGATCGCCCGCGAGGCCGACGGCGGCACCTATGTGCACGCCGGCCCCGAGGTCTGCGTCGTCTCCACCAAGTGCTTCACCAACACCGTGGTCGCCTTCGCGCTGCTCGCGCTGCACCTGGGCCGCATCCGCGACCTGTCGGTGGCCGACGGCAAGCGGATCATCGAGGGCCTGCGCAAGCTGCCCGGGCAGATCTCGGAGATCCTGGCGATGGAGCCGGAGATCGAGAAGCTGGCCAAGGAGTACGCCGGCGCCCAGTCGATGATGTTCATCGGGCGTGTGCGCGGCTACCCGGTCGCCCTGGAGGCCTCCCTCAAGCTCAAGGAGATCTCCTACATCCACGCCGAGGCCTACCCGGCCTCCGAGCTCAAGCACGGCCCGCTGGCGCTCATCGAGCCCGCGCTGCCCACGGTCGCCATCGTCCCCGACGACGACCTGCTCGAGAAGAACCGCGCGGCCCTGGAGGAGATCAAGGCCCGCAGCGGCCGCATCCTCGCCGTGGCCCACCGCGAGCAGGAGAAGGCCGACCACACCATCGTCGTCCCGAAGAACGAGAACGAGCTGGACCCGATCCTGATGGGCATCCCGCTCCAGCTCTTCGCGTACCACACGGCGCTGGCCATGGGCCGTGACATCGACAAGCCGCGCAACCTGGCGAAGTCCGTCACGGTCGAGTAGTCCAGTACCGGTACGGCGGATTCCGTACCGCTCGTACGGCACCCGCAGCAGAAGCGGCCCCGCACGCGCCACCAGGCGTGCGGGGCCGCTCCCTTGCCCGCCGGTGCCGCCCATCGCACCGGCTGCGGCTGCCTAGCCGGCGGCCGTCACCCCCCGGCCGGCAGCGCGTCGTGGAAGCGCGGTCGGCCAGTTGGCCAGGGCCGCCGTCGCCCCGTACCAGGACACCGCGCCCGCGACCGCCGCCACCCAGCCACCGGCCTTGGCGAGGCCGTCGTTGGTGGCGAAGTCGGCGATCGCGAGGAGCACCAGGGAGACGAACAGCAGCGCGTACGCGCCCTGCCGGATGGGCCCATAGCCCGCCGAGCCGACCGCCAGACTCAGCGCGAGCAGCCCGAACAGCAGCAGGAACAGGCCTGCCGCGTTGGTGGAGAACTTGTCGTCCGCGCCGCTCGCCCAGGTGAACCAGAAGGCGCCCAGGCCCGCGAACGCGGTGCCGGTGAAGGCGTCCTGGTCACGGAACGCGACGATGCCGAGGACGAAGAGGCCGATGCCGCCGACGTAGGTCGCGATCGACACGGCGTCGGCCACGGTGACGCCGTCGACGACCTTGGTGGTCCCCAGGCCGAAGGCGAGCAGGGTGAGTCCGAGGGCGAGGTGGCCGAGAGTGGAAGTGACGCTTCCCGCAGGGGCTTCGTGGTCCACGGCGGGCTCCCTTCATGTGCGGTGGTGCTGCGGTCGTGCTGCTTCCCAGCGACCCTTATGTACCCTTCACAAGGGCACAATCCACCACCTACCGAAGGGTAGATTCACCCTGGAACAAGGGGAGTTGACAGCGTCTCAGCTGGGACGAAGCGGGCTACGGGATGACGACCACGGGCCGCTGGGCGCGCCGGGCCAGCCGGCCGGCGACCGAGCCGAAGATCCGGCCGACGATGCCGTGCGTGGAGCCCACGACGATCGCGTCCGCCGCGTACTCCCGACCGACTTCTTCCAGTTCGTGGCAGATGTCCCCACCGCGCTCGACCAGGATCCAGGAGACCTCGGCGAGGTAGTCCGCGCAGGCGAGCTCCAGGCCGAGCACTTCCGTACGGTGGTCGGGCACGTCCACGAAGACCGGCGGCTCGCAGCCCGCCCACACGGTGGTGGGCAGCCGGTTGGCGACATGCACGATGATCAGACCGGAACCGGAGCGTCTGGCCATCCCGATGGCGTACGCCAGGGCGCGCTCGCTCGACGTCGAGCCGTCGAAGCCGACCACCACTCCGTGCCGGAAGGCGGGGTCACAGGACAGACGTGGCTCTTCTGCCGCCTGGAGGTCCGACGTCGGGTCGGCTACCTGCTTGCGGTCCGCGGGTTCGGAAAATTCTTGACCGGCCATGGGTGTCTCGGCGTTTGGATCCTCATGGGAGGGCGACAGTTGGCGGCGGAGCTGTGTCCGGGAATCATCTTCCCAAGCCCATACCCCCAAGGGTACGGCGACACTCCTCTCCTGCCCAGAGCCGCCGATGCTGCACGGCGTTCCCCGGAGCATGCACGAGCCCGCCCCGGATGGCAATGGCCGATGGCCGGTACAGAGGTCTGTTCTTCAACATTCTGTGCACGTTCGATCCACTTCGGTGACCTCCCGGCTGTGCGGCGGCTGTGGCCCCGCTGTGCACGCGCAGTGACCGGAACCCGCGCCCGCCCGTTAGACACGCGGCCGCCGCGACGCTGTTCCGACACCCCCCAGGGAGCCCATGCCCGTGCCCGCCCCGCCGCTCGCCCAGGACAGCTGCCCGCCCACTCCGCCCGGCGGCTCACCCCGGGTCGCGTACGCCCCCCGAAGGCGCGGCGCGCCCGCGCCCGCCGCGGGCTCGCCGTGCGACCGCGGACGCCCGGAAGGGGGCGCGCACGGCGTACGAAGGCCCCAAGCGGGCACCAGCGACTGCGCGGGCGACATCGTGCGCTGGGCGGCGTTCAGCTGCGTCCTGGTGCCCGTGGTGCTCGTCGTCTACGGTTCCTCGTTCGCCGGGGCCACCGGCTCCGCGGTCGGGCTCGCGGCGATCACCGCGGTCTGCCGGCTGCTGCTGCGCCAGTCGGAGCGGGCGGCGGAGCGGGCGGCGGCCCGGCCGGGGCCCGGCCGGCACCGCGACGGCGGGGCGAACGGCGAAAGTTCGCCGTTGGACTGACGCGTTCGTACACACGGACCCGTATGTTTTCAGCCAACTTCCCCTCCCCCCTCTCCCCTGCCCGAAATGGCCTGCCAACCCCCTTGCCACCAGCGAAAAACGGGCAGCGGTGGCGGGTTTCGCCATACGGGTACGGGCCATGCATGCGACGCCCACTTCCCTCAGGGCGCCCTGAGTGAAACCCTTCGTGATCGAATGCTTCGCGCCAAGTTGCCAAGTCGACATAGCGCTGAGTACCGGACTTGTCACGCCGACGCCACAGAACGCAGTAGATTCGATCATGCGTATCGAAGGCTGGGGGACTCGTGCAAAACCAAGGGGAAAAGTGCAGGAGCGACAAGCCCGACAAGAACGGGGAGCCGCGAACACCGAGGGGGGCTTAGCAAAATGAGCCAGGACTCCGCTGCCGCATCACCGGAGGCCACAAGGAAGCTCGCCGGCCGTCGACGCCGGGAAGTCGTTGCCGTACTGCTGTTCAGTGGCGGCCCCATCTTCGAGAGCTCCATTCCGCTCTCCGTGTTCGGGATCGACAGGCAGGACGCGGGCGTACCCCGCTACCGCCTGCTGGTCTGTGCCGGAGAGGAGGGCCCCCTGCGGACCACAGGCGGGCTCGAACTGACCGCGCCCTATGGGCTGGAGGCCATCAACCGGGCCGGCACCGTGGTGGTGCCCGCCTGGCGGTCCATCACCTCGCCGCCGCCGGCGGCCGCGCTCGACGCACTGCGCCGGGCGCACGAGGAAGGGGCCCGCATCGTGGGCCTCTGCACGGGGGCGTTCGTCCTCGCCGCCGCGGGGCTGCTCGACGGCCGCCCGGCGACGACGCACTGGATGTACGCGCCCACGCTCGCCAAGCGCTATCCGTCGGTCCATGTGGACCCGCGGGAGCTGTTCGTCGACGACGGGGACGTCCTCACGTCGGCGGGCACGGCGGCCGGAATCGATCTCTGTCTGCACATCGTGCGGACCGACCACGGCAGCGACGCCGCCGGAGCCCTCGCGCGCCGGCTCGTCGTCCCGCCGCGGCGCAGTGGCGGCCAGGAGCGCTATCTCGACAGGTCTTTACCCGAAGAGATCGGGTCCGACCCGCTGGCCGAGGTCGTGTCCTGGGCGCTGGAGCACCTCCACGAGCAGTTCGACGTGGAGACGCTCGCCGCTCGCGCGTACATGTCACGCCGTACGTTCGACCGGCGGTTCCGCTCGCTGACCGGATCGGCCCCGCTCCAGTGGCTGATCACCCAGCGGGTGCTCCAGGCCCAGCGTCTCCTGGAGACGTCGGACTACTCGGTCGACGAGGTCGCGGGCCGCTGCGGCTTCCGCTCGCCGGTCGCGCTGCGCGGGCACTTCCGCCGCCAGCTCGGCTCGTCCCCGGCGTCCTACCGGGCGGCGTACCGGGCGCGCCGGCCGCAGGCGGAGCCGTCCGGGGGTCCGCCGACCCTGGAGACGGTGCCGCCGCAGGCCATGCCGCAGTCCCGGCGCGCGGCGGCCAGCGCGCTGGTCGGTCCACCGGCGATCACCCACGCGGCGCCGCCGGACCACCCGGGGAAGTCCGTCGCCGAGATGTACGCCACCGGTTACATGCGTCCGAGTCTGCCGGGGCAGCGGAGCGGCCCCGTAGGCTGAGACACATGAACGACCGCATGGTGTGGATCGACTGCGAGATGACCGGGCTCTCGCTGACGGACGACGCACTTATCGAGGTGGCCGCGCTGGTCACCGACTCGGAGCTGAACGTGCTCGGTGAAGGGGTGGACATCGTGATCCGTCCCCCGGACGCCGCGCTGGAGACCATGCCGGAGGTGGTGCGCGCCATGCACACCGCCTCCGGGCTCCTCGACGAGCTGGCCGGCGGAACCACGCTGGCCGACGCCGAGGCGCAGGTCCTGGCGTACGTCCGCGAGCATGTGAAGGAGCCGGGCAAGGCCCCGCTGTGCGGAAACTCGGTCGGCACCGACCGCGGCTTCCTCCTGCGTGACATGCCGGCCCTGGAGGAGTACCTCCACTACCGGATCGTGGACGTCTCCTCGGTGAAGGAGCTCGCCCGCCGCTGGTACCCGAGGGCGTACTTCAACAGCCCGGACAAGAACGGCAACCACCGCGCGCTGGCGGACATCCGCGAATCCATCGCGGAGCTCCGCTACTACCGCGAGGCGATCTTCGTCGCCCAGCCGGGCCCCGACTCGGACACGGCGAAGGCGATCGCGGCGAAGCACGTCCTGCCTGCGGAGTAGCCCTTCGGGGTGGTTCCGGGGGCAGTGCAGGACCACCCCGGGAGGGTGCCGCGAAACATGTGCGCGAGCACCCTCCCGGACCCTGTACACTTTTTCTCGGCCGGTAAGGAAAGCCCCCAGGGACTTTCCCAGACCACAACAGTCCGGCCACGCATGGTGGGTATAGCTCAGCTGGTAGAGCACCTGGTTGTGGTCCAGGATGTCGCGGGTTCGAGTCCCGTTACTCACCCTGATCGGGAAGGCCCGGTCCGCTTCGGCGGACCGGGCCTTCTTCGTTGCCGGGGTCCGTGTCCTCGCCGGGGATCCGCACGACGGCCTCGCCCTCGCGAATACCCTTCGCCACCGCCACCGCCATCGACCTCGGGCCGCGTCCGTTGCGGATCCTGGACTACCGGACCCACTGGTACCCCCGGGCCTACCTGCGGCACGCGCGGCCCCGGATCTGTGTCGTCTGCCACAGGCCCGTCACCGGTGAGGCCGAGACCGTGTCGGGGTTCTCGTCGTGCGGGGCCCGGCCGGGCGGCTGTCGGCATCCGCGCGGTACTCCCGGATGCGTACGCACGTGACCCCCGGCCCTCACGTCGACGCCCGCACCACCAACTCCGTGGGCAGGACCAGCCGTGGGCGGGACGGTTCGGGGGCGGCTATCTGGGACAGGAGCAGCTGGGCCATCGCCCGGCCCATCTCCTCGATCGGCTGGCGCACGCTCGTCAGGGGCGGGTCCATGTGGCGGGCGATCGCCGAGTCGTCGAAGCCGATGAGGGAGACGTCCTCGGGGACGCGGCGGCCGTGCTCGCGCAGGACCTGGCGGGCGCCCGACGCCATCACGTCCGAGGCCGCGAAGACCGCGTCCACCTCCGGAGCCCGGGCCAGCAGGTCCGCCATCGCCCGGCGGCCGCCCTCCTCGGTGAAGTCCGCGGGGGATATCAGCTGCGCGGCGGCGGGCAGCCCGGCCTCGGCCAGGGCCGCGCGGTAGCCGTCGAGGCGGCGCCGGGCCCCGTACACGTCCAGCGGGCCGGTGATCGTGGCGATCGAGCGGCGGCCGCGTGCCACCAAGTGGGCCACCGCCGCCCGGGCGCCCGCGAAGTTGTCCGAGTCCACCGACGCCAGCGGCTCCTCCTCCGAGCGCGGGCCGCTGATCACCACCGGCATGTCCAGCTGCTCCAGGAGCTCGGGCAGCGGGTCGTCGGCGTGCACGCCGACCAGCAGGACGCCGTCGACCCGGTGGCCCATCAGGTACTGGGCGAGCCTGCGGCGCTCCCGGTCGCTGCCCACCAGGGTCAGCAGGAGCTGCATCTCCGTCTCCGCGAGCGCCTGGCCCACGCCCCGGACGACCTCCGAGAAGTACGGCTCCGCGAAGAAGCGCGTCTCCGTCTCGGGGACGACCAGGGCGATCGCGTCCGTGCGGTTGGCGGCCAGGGCGCGGGCCGCGCGGTTGGGGACGTAGCCGAGCTCGGCCACCGCCGCCTCGACGGCCGCGCGCGTACGGTCGCTGACCCGGGGCGAGCCGTTGATCACCCGTGAGACCGTGCCCCGGCCCACCCCGGCACGCGCCGCCACCTCTTCAAGGGTGGGCCGCCCGGCTCCACGGCCCCGGACCGTGCGAGCTGCTCTCATGCCTGCCTCCCCGTCTCGCCGCGCATCGTGGAACTCGGGTGAAAACTAACAGCACCACCCCGTCGGCGGACTGCCTTTGTCCGCTCCCTTGACACCCTCCCGGACAGTCGCCACCCTTCAACACATCACGACTGGGAGCGCTCCCACCCCTATGCGTACGTACACCTTCCGCACCTTCCCCCACTGCACGACGCACCGTCAATCACCCTGCACGGCAAGCCAGTTGGAGGACCATCATGCGTTCGAGAATCAACACGAGAGTGAGTACGAGAACGAGTGAGGGGGTGCGTACGAGCGCCCGCGCCTCCCGGCGGCTCGCCGCCCTCGCCGTCGTCTCGGTGCTCGGCGCCGGGCTGCTCGCGGGCTGCGCCGACGACGGCGACAGCAAGGACTCGGGCTCGGGCTCGTCCTCCTCCGGCGGCAGCGGGGGCGGCGGGGCGAAGACGACGCTCACGGTCGGCGTCTTCGGGGCCTTCGGCCTCAAGGAGGCCGGGCTCTACGACGCGTACATGAAGCTCCACCCGGACATCGAGATCAAGCAGACGTCGATCGAGCGGAACGAGAACTACTACCCGCAGCTGCTCACCCACCTCGGCTCCGGCAGCGGGCTCGCCGACATCCAGGCCGTCGAGGTGAACAACATCGCCGAGGTCACCGCCACCCAGGCGGCCCACCTGGAGGACCTCGGCAAGGCCAAGGGCGTCGACAAGGACGCCTTCCTGCCCTGGAAGTGGGGGCAGGCCACCACCAAGGACGGCAAGACCGTCGGGCTCGGCACCGACATCGGGCCCCAGGGCATCTGCTACCGCAAGGACCTGTTCGCCGCCGCCGGGCTGCCCACCGACCGGGAGGCCGTGGGGAAGCTGTGGGCGGGCGACTGGCAGAAGTACCTGGCGGCCGGTGAGCGTTACCAGGCGAAGGCACCCAAGGGCACCGCCTTCGTCGACTCCGCCTCCGGGGTGATGAACGCCATCACCGGCAGCAGCGCCACCCGCTTCTACGACAGCGGCGGCAAGGTCGTCTACAAGTCCAGCCCGGGCGTGAAGGAGGCCTGGGACACGGCGGCCTCGTTCGCCACCAAGAAGCTCACCGCCAAGTTGCAGCAGTTCCAGCCCAGCTGGGACCAGGGCTTCGCCAACGGCACCTTCGCCACCGTCTCCTGCCCCGCCTGGATGCTCGGCTACATCCAGGACAAGGCGGGCGCGGCGGGCAAGGGCAAGTGGGACGTGGCGGCCGCGCCCAAGCCGTCCAACTGGGGCGGCTCGTTCCTCGTCGTCCCCTCCGCGGGCAAGCACCGCGCCGAGGCCGCCGAGCTCGCGGCCTGGCTGACCGCCCCGGCCCAGCAGGCGACCTTCTTCGAGAAGCGCGGCAGCTTCCCGAGCGCCAAGGCCGCGTACGCCCTGCCCACCGTCGCGAACGCCCACCACGACTACTTCGGCGGCGCCCCCATCGGCCAGATCTTCGCCAAGGCCGCCGAGGGCACCCCGGTGCAGGTCCTCGGCCCGAAGGACCTGATCATCGCGCAGAACCTGGCCGACGTGGGCATGCTCCAGGTCGACCAGAAGGGCCGCTCCCCGCAGGCGGGCTGGGACGCCGCGGTCAAGGCCATCGACAACGCGCTGGACCAGTGAGGATGGCGAGCGACACCGGGGCGGACCTGGCCGGGCCGGGGGCGGGGGGTGCGGCGGCCCCGGGCGGCGTGGCCGCCCCCGCCCCGCCGGGCTCCGCCGCCGACGCGGCCGACCCCGCCGAGGCCCGGCGGCGGGAGCGGCGCAGCCGGCGCTACCGGCGCGATGTGCGCTGGAGCCCGTACGCCTTCGTCGCGCCCTTCTTCCTCTTCTTCGCCGCCTTCGGCCTCTTCCCGCTCCTCTACACCGGCTGGGCCTCCCTGCACCAGGTCGAGCTGACCGCGCCCAACGACATGCGCTGGGTCGGGCTGCGCAACTTCTCCCGCCTCCTGTCGGACGAGTTCTTCTGGAACGCGCTGCGCAACACGTTCACCATCGGCGTCATCTCCACCGTCCCCCAGCTGCTGATCGCCCTCGGTATCGCCCATCTCCTCAACTACAAGCTGCGCGGCTCGATGTTCTTCCGGGTCGCCGTCCTCACCCCGTACGCCACCAGCGTCGCCGCCGCGACCCTCGTCTTCGTGCTCCTCTTCGGACGTGACTACGGCATGGTCAACTGGGCGCTCGGGCAGGCCGGCCTGGGCCCGGTCGACTGGCAGAACGGCACCTGGACCTCCCAGTTCGCCGTCTCCACGATCGTGGTGTGGCGCTGGACCGGCTACAACGCGCTGATCTACCTCGCCGCGATGCAGGCCGTCCCACCCGATCTGTACGAGTCCGCCGCGCTCGACGGGGCCTCGCGCTGGCAGCAGTTCCGGCACGTCACCGTGCCCGCGCTGCGGCCGACGATCCTGTTCACCTGTGTCGTGTCGACGATCGGCGCGACCCAGCTGTTCGGCGAGCCGCTGCTGTTCAACGGCGGCGCCGGAGCCACCGGCGGCTCCGACCACCAGTTCCAGACGCTCGGGCTGTATCTGTACGAGCAGGGCTGGGTGAACCTCCATCTCGGCCGCGCCTCGGCGATCGCCTGGGCGATGTTCCTGATCCTGCTGCTGATCGGCGCGGTGAACTGGCTGGTCTCGCGCGCCCTGCGCAAGGAGACGTCATGAACGCCAAGACGACATCCCCCACCGCCACCGGCCGCCGCTCCGCCTCCCCCCGGTCCGTCCACCGCGCCGGCCGCCAGCTGCACGCCGGGCGGCTGACGTACACGATCCTGATCCTCTTCACCGCGGGCTCGCTGTTCCCCCTGGTGTGGACGGCGGTCGCCGCCTCCCGCTCCAACGAGCGGCTCGCCCAGACTCCCCCTCCCTTCTGGTTCGGCGGGAACCTCTTCAAGAACCTGAAGATCGCCTGGACCGACGCCAACATGGGCACGGCCCTGCTGAACACCACCGTCGTGGCGGGCTCGATCGCGCTGGGCACGGTCTTCTTCTCCACGCTCGCCGGGTTCGCCTTCGCCAAGCTGCGGTTCCGCTTCAAGAACGCGCTGCTGCTGCTGGTCATCGGCACGATGATGATCCCGCCGCAGCTCAGCGTCGTGCCGCTCTACATGCTGGTGGCGAAGCTGTCCTGGACCGACCAGCTCCAGGCCGTCATCCTGCCGACCCTGGTCAGCGCCTTCGGGGTGTTCTTCATGCGGCAGTACCTGATCGAGGCGCTGCCCACCGAGTTGATCGAGGCCGCCCGGGTCGACGGCGCGAGCAGCTGGCGGGTGGTGTGGCACGTGGTCTTCCCGGCCGCCCGGCCCGCGATGGCGGTCCTGGGGATGCTGACGTTCGTGATGGCCTGGAACGACTTCTTCTGGCCGATCATCGCGCTGACCCAGAACGGCAGCCCCACGGTCCAGGTGGCGCTCACCGGCCTCGGCCGCGGCTATATCCCCGACCAGTCGGTCATCATGGCCGGCGCCCTCCTCGGCACCCTCCCCCTCCTGCTGGCGTTCGTCCTCTTCGGGCGGCAGATCGTCGGCGGGATCATGCAGGGCGCGGTCAAGGGATGAGCGGCGACCACGGGCGAGGCCACGCGCCCGGCGGCACGCCCGGCCACGGGCCCGGCGGCGCGCCCGGCCACGCGCCCGGCCCCTCGTCCGCCCCCGCCTCCCCGCCCGACAGCAACCTCCTTCCGTACCACCACGATGGGAGTGTCTCCATGTCCGACTCCGCACCCGAGACCGAGGCCGAGGCTGAGACCGAGGCCGAGGCCTTCCCGGCCGACTTCCTCTGGGGCGCCGCCACCTCCGCGTACCAGATCGAGGGCGCGGTCGCCGAGGGCGGTCGCACGCCGTCCATCTGGGACACCTTCTGCCGTACGCCCGGGAAGGTGTCCGGCGGGGACAGCGGGGACATCGCCGTCGACCACTACCACCGCTGGCGGGACGACGTCCGGCTGATGGCGGACCTCGACCTCAACGCGTACCGCTTCTCGGTGTCCTGGTCACGGGTGCAGCCGACGGGGCGCGGCCCCGCCGTCCAGCGCGGGCTCGACTTCTACCGCGCGCTGGTGGACGGGCTCCTGGAGCAGGGCATCACGCCCTCCCTCACGCTCTACCACTGGGACCTGCCGCAGGAGTTGGAGTCCGCGGGCGGCTGGCCCGAGCGGGACACCGCCCACAGGTTCGCGGACTACGCGGGGCTGGTCGCCGAGGCGCTCGGCGACCGGGTGGATATGTGGACCACCCTCAATGAGCCCTGGTGCAGCGCCTTCCTGGGATACGGCTCCGGCGTCCACGCGCCCGGCCGCACCGATCCGGTGGCCGCGCTGCGCGCCGCGCACCACCTCAACCTGGGCCACGGACTCGCGGCCCGGGCCCTGCGCGCCACGCTGCCGAAGGCCGCCAGGCTGGCGATCAGCCTCAACCCGAGCGCGGTCAGGGCCCGCACCCAGTCGCCCGCCGACCTGGACGCGCGGCGGCGCATCGACGCGCTCGCCAACCGGGTGTTCACCGGGCCGCTGTTCAAGGGCGCGTACGACGACGACCTGCTGGGGGACACCGCGCGGCTCACCGACTGGTCGTTCGTCCACGACGGCGATCTGAACGTCACCAAGCACCCCCTCGATCTGCTGGGCATCAACTACTACGCACCCTCAGTTGTATCCGCCACCACTGACAACGGCCCCGACGAGGGCCCTGACCTGCGCGTACCCCGCCCCGACGGGCACGGCGCGAGCGCGCACTCGCCCTGGCCCGGGGCCGGTTCGGTGGTCTTCCACCAGCCGCCGGGCGAGCGGACGGCGATGGACTGGTCGATCGACCCGACCGGGATGTACGACCTGCTGATGCGCTACTCCCGGGAGGCGCCCGGCGTACCGCTGATGATCACGGAGAACGGCGCCGCGTACGACGACAAGCCCGCCCCCGACGGCTCGGTGCACGACCCCGACCGCATCCGCTATCTGCACGGCCATCTCGCGGCGGTGCGCCGCGCGATGCGGGACGGGGCGGACGTACGCGGGTACTTCCTGTGGTCGCTGCTCGACAACTTCGAGTGGGCGTACGGCTACGGCAAGCGGTTCGGGGCGGTGTACGTCGACTACGAGACCCAGGCCCGTACGCCCAAGTCGAGCGCGCGGTGGTACGGGGAGCTGGCGCGGACGGGGGTGCTGCCCCAGGTGCCGCCGCAGCCGTAGCGCCCCGGGAGGGGCCGGCACTTGAACCTCACGTCGCGTGAGGAGGCATCGTGGGGCCATGACCGCTTCCACGACCTGGAAGGTGGGCCCGCTGGCCGAGGCCAGCGGGTTGACCGTCCGCACGTTGCACCACTGGGACACCATCGGGCTGCTCTCCCCGTCGCGCCGCACGGCGGGCGGGCACCGGGAGTACACCGAGGACGACATCGTCCGCCTCTACCAGGTGCTCGCCCTGCGCGGCCTGGGCCTCGGGCTGGAGTCCATCGCCCTCTGCCTCGACTCCGGGGTCGACCCGGTGCGGGTGCTGCGCGACCACCGCGCGAGCGTCGAGGAGGCGCTGACGGCGCTCGAGGCGCTGCGGCAGCGGCTGGTCCACATCGAGGACGAGGTCGCCGACGGACGGGCGCCCACGACCGAGGCCGTGCTCGCCGCGCTGCGCGCGACCGGGGCGGCGGGCCCGGCGGCCGAGCGCGCGCTCCGGCAGCATCTGGACGACGACCGGATCCGTGCCCTGGGCGCGCACGCCGCCGCGCTCGGGCCGGCCGCGCACTACCTCCTGGAGGTGGAGTGGCCCGCGCTCTACCGGCGGGCCGAGGCCCTGCGCGTGTCCGGGACTCCGCCGACGACCGCCGCCGTACGGAAGCTGGTGGCGCGCATGGATGAGCTGAGTGCGCTGTTCAGCGGCGGGGACGCGACGATCTCGGCGGGCGTCCGGGCGGCCTGGCGCGCGGACCCGGCGGCCCTGAGCGGCGAGGCGACGGCCCGTCCCGGCCGGTGGGACGACCTGGCGGACTATCTGGACGCGGCGAGGAAGGGCGAGGGCGCATGAGGGTCTTGTCGATGGTGCCGGTGCTGCCGCTGCTGTTGATCGGGCTGCCGCTGCTGTGCCTGCTGGCGGCGGTGGGGGCGGTTCCCTGGGGAGCGGTGGCGGCGGTGGCGCTCGCCCTGGGCCTGCTCGCCCTGGTGCTCGTATGCGTACGGAAGGAGCGCGCGCCCCGGCCGGGTGGGGGGTGAACCGGCGGGGCGCGCGCGGGGGTGGTCCCGGTCGGCTACTTGAAGGCGGCGAAGGCCTTCGTGAAGGCGAGGGGCTCCTGGACGATGGAGGAGCAGGTGGGGTCGGCGGAGTTCTTGGCACCGCCCGCGCACTGCTTGTCCCGGGCGCCGGACCACATGGCGAGCCGCCCGAGCCCCTTGGACTTGGCGAAGTCCACCAGCTGGGTGGCGTCGTCGACCTTGAACGTCTCGGTGTTGACGTCGTTGACGCCGATCATCGGGGTGACGGCCACGGCCTTCCAGGCGGCGGCCTCGGAGAGCCCGAGGACGCCCTTGATCTGGGCCTGGGTGGCGGTGGCGGCCTGGATGGCGTACGTGCCCATGTCACCGCTGTACGCCGGGCCGTAGTCCATCGCCATGATGTTGACGGCCGAGACGGCTACGCCGTTCTTCTTGGCGTCGGCGACCAGGTCGACGCCGGGCTGCGTCAGCCCCTCCGGCATCACCGGCAGCGTGAACGACACGTCGAGGCCCGGGTGGGACTTCTGGAGCTGCGCGATGGCCTGCGCGCGGCGGGTGTTGGCGGCGGTGTCCGGCAGGGCCGCGCCCTCGATGTCGAAGTCGACCTTGGTGAGCTTGTACGCGTCGACGACCTTGCCGTACGCGGTGGCGAGGTCGCCGGCGCTCTTGCAGACGAGACCGAGCTCGGAGCCGGCCGCGCCGCCGAAGGAGACGCGTACGTCGCCGCCCTTGGCGCGCAGCGCGCCGATCTGCGCGGCCACGGCGTCGCTGTTCAGGTCGCTGACACCGCCCCAGAGCGGGGCGCAGCCGCCGCCGGAGGTGATGAAGGCGAGGTGGAACTCCTTCACGCCGGTCTTGGTGGCGGTGTCGACGAGGTCGTACGCGGGGTAGAGCGAGGTGTCGACGTACGGGGCGAAGCGGGAGGAGGTGTTGGTGGTGGGGGGCTGGGGGGTGCTGGTCTTGGTGGGGGTGGGCGTGCCGGTCGGGGTCGGCGTGGCGGTCGGGGGCTTCGTGGTGGGGGTGGGCTTGGTGGTGGGGGTCGGCTGGGTGGTGGGGCGGCCGGTCGGGGCGGGGGTCGCACCGGTGTCGACCGAGCACTTCTCCTGGTTGATGAGGCAGCCGGTGGGGTCGGCTGCGGTGCCGGAGGAGCTGGTGACGAAGCCGACGGTGACGGATGCGCCGGGGGCGAGGCCGTTCTTGTCCCAGGCGGCGGGCTTCACGGTGATGTGCTGGCCCTTGACGGTCTGCTCACCGTTCCAGAGCGAGGAGATCCTGGTCCCGGCCGGGAGGTCGAACTCCAGGGTCCAGTCGGCGAGCGCCTCGCCGCTGTCGTTGGTGATGACGTACTGGCCGGTGTAGCCGCCGCCCCAGCTGCTGGTCTTGGTGTACGCGGCCGCGACGGAGGCGGCGTGGGCGGTGCCGGTGAGGACGACGGCGGTGCCGGCGATGGCGGCGGCGGTGGCTATGGCGCCGATCGCCTTCGCCTTACGGGACGCGTGGCGGCGGTGGGTGCGGGTCATTGTTTGTGCGCCTGCCCTTGGGGGTGTGGGGTTTGGTGGGGGTGGGGGTGGGGGTGGGGGTGGGGGTGGGGTGCGGGCAGCACGCTAGCCGTTGGGAAACGGGCAAATGGGGTGTGGGGGGTGGGGGTTGGGGATCTTAGGGTTCGCTTAAGGGGGCGATGGGGTCTGGTTAAATTCCCCACCCCACCCCTTCCCGAAAGCCTCCGGCGGATACCGGTCGTCTGCGGATGGTGATGGGTTGCTCGCGCAGTTCCCCGCGCCCCTAGGGGGTTGGCCGCAGCCGGAGTACCCAGCTCAGCCACCGATCCTTTAGGGGCGCGGGGAACTGCGCGACCAGCCACCCACACACCTGCAGACAAAGTCCGGGCCATTCAGGGGCGCGGGGAACTGCGCGGGCAACCGGGCACGACCCGCAGACGAAGGCCCGCCCGGCACCGCGTCGCACGGGCCCCGGGCCGGGGCGGGCTCACTCGCGGAGGGGGGACGCGCCCCGTGGTGGCGTCGCGCGGCGCGACCTCCCCCGGCGGCCCCGGATCCGCGACGGAGTCGACCGCGGTGTCCCCAGCCCGATCCACACCCGGACCTCCGTCCCGCCCAGCACCGACCGCCCGAGCCGCACGTCACCCCCCGTCGACTCCGCCAGACGGCGAACGATGTCCAGGCCGAGCCCCGTCGAGCCACCCCCGCTCGACCCCCGCGCCAGCGCCGCGCGCGGATCGGCGATCCCCGGCCCCGCGTCCGAGACCAGGACGATCACCGCGTCCTCCCCGTTGTGGACGTCCACCGAGAACGCCGTGCCCTCCGGCGTGTGCCGGAACACGTTGCCCAGCATCGCGTCGAGCGCGGCGGCGAGTTCGGGCCGGGCGACCGGGATGCGCACCGGCCGGTCGACGCCCGCGAGGCGTACCTCCCGGCCCTCGTCCTCCGCCAGCGCCGACCAGAACGCCATCCGCTCCCGGATGACCTCCGACGCGTCGCACCCGGCGGCCGCCCCCGCCGGCTGGGTCTGCGGCTTGGCCTCCCGGGCCGTGCGGATGATCGTGTCGACCTCGCGCTCCAACTGCTCGACGGCCGCCCGCGTCTGCTCGGCGGCCGGACCCTCGCCCAGGGACGCGGCGTTGAGGCGCAGCACGGTCAGCGGCGTACGCAGGCGGTGGGACAGGTCCGCCGCCAGCTCCCGTTCGTTGGCGAGGAGTTGGACCACCTGGTCGGCCATCGAGTTGAAGGCCACCGCGGCCGAGCGCAGCTCCGCCGGGCCCTCCTCCGGGACCCGCGCCCCCAGCTTCCCCTCCCCCAGGTCGTGCGCCGCCCCGGCGAGCCGCTGTGCGGGGCGCACCATCCGTACGCCCAGCCGGTCCGCCACCGCGACCGAGCCGATGACCAGGGCGATCCCGACTCCCGCGAGCACCAGCCACGCCGTGGCCACGCCGTTGGTGACCTCGGCCTCGGGCACGTACACCTCGACGATCGCGATCTCGCCCGAGCTCAGCGCGGTCGGCTGGAGGAGCGTGGAGCCGCCGGGGACACCGGAGATGTACGCGCGGACCACCTTGCGCGTCGCGTCCAGGGACTTCTGCGAGGCCCGCCGCCGGCCGATCTCGGCGGGCGCGCCGCCCGGCGGCGCCGGGATGTGCACGGCCATCCGGCCCGCCGCGCCCGCCTGGGTGGAGGCCACCGCGCGCTCCAGCGCGTCCCGGTCGGTGGTGATCGACAGGGTCGGGCCGATGGCGGCGGCCTGGCGCTCGGCGTTGGAGAAGGCGCGGTCGCGGGCCATCTCCTTGATGACCAGGCCCAGCGGTACGGCGAAGGCGAGCACCACCATCAGCGTGACGGCGACCGCGACCTTCACCAGCGCCCATCTCATCGGCCGCTCTCCGCCCTCGGTGGCTCCAGCTTCACGCCCACCCCGCGCAGAGTGTGCAGATAGCGGGGCCGCGCGGCCGTCTCGCCGAGCTTGCGGCGCAGCCAGGACAGATGGACGTCGATGGTCTGGTCGTCGCCGTACGACTGCTGCCACACCTCGGCCAGCAGCTCCTTGCGCGGCACGACCACCCCGGGCCGCCCGGCGAGGAACGCCAGCAGGTCGAACTCGCGGCGGGTCAGATCGAGCCGTACGCCGTCCAGTTCGGCCTGGCGGCGCAGCGGGTCGATGGAGAGCCCGCCGACCTGGATCAGCGTCGGCGGCGGCTCGGCGCCCGCGGCCCGCGCGCGGCGCAGCACGGCCGTCATCCGGGCGGACAGGTGCTCCACCGAGAACGGCTTGACCAGGTAGTCGTCGGCACCGTCGTTGAGCAGCCGGACGATCTCCGTCTCGTCGTCCCGCGCGGTCGCGATGATCACCGGTACGTCGGTGATGCCGCGCAGCATCTTCAGCGCCTCGGCCCCGTCGAGATCGGGCAGTCCGAGGTCGAGGACGACCACGTCGAAACGGAAATGGGCCACCTCGCGCAGCGCCTCGAGGGCCGTGCCGACGCTCCGTACCGTGTGGGAGGCCTCGGTGAGGTGGCGGATGAGGGCGGAGCGAACGAACTGGTCGTCCTCGACCACGAGCACACTTGCCATGGGCGGCACCGTACGCCATCCGGAGTACGCCGGTCCCGGCTGGGACGGGAGCGGCGAGAGGGGACACGCGTGGGGCGCGTGGTGCAGTATGGGCCCCGATATGACCCCGCTGCACCGAGGAATCGTTCACGTCTGCGCCTGGTCGCTCGCCACCGGCGCGGCGGTCACGCTCTCCTGGTGGGGCGTCCACACGGTGATGGCCGGAACGGCGTACGACCCGCCGCGCGCGGTCCCGCTCACCGGCGACGGGCACACCACCCAGGGCGCGGTACGGCCGCTCGCCTCCTCGACGCGGCGGCCGAAGGACCCGCCGTCGCCGTCCGGGCCGGGCAGCCCTTCCCGTACGCCCTCGAAGCCAGGCGACGGAAAGCCGGGCCACTCGGAGGCCCCACCCACGTACTCCCCTTCACCCCCTTCATCCCGTTCCTCCGGGAACGTGAAGGGGTACAACGTCGCCGGCGGCCGGGTCGTCTTCGACATCGGCACCGCCTCGGCGGAGCTGGTCACGGCGACGCCGGACAGCGGCTGGCAGATGCAGGTGTGGAAGCAGCCGACCTGGATCCGGGTGACGTTCAGCAAGGGCACGCGCGAGGTGTCGGTGTTCTGCACCTGGTACAACCACGCGCCGACGGTGGAGCTGGACGACCGGGGCTGAGCGCCCGCTAGCGGAAGACCGCGGGCGGCGGTACGGGAGAGGGCTTCGCGGTCGCGTCCGTCACCGGGGCCGCCCCGCCCGTGAAGTCGGCCAGCGCACGGCCGTGTTCGACGCGCCCCGGGTGCGGGTCGCCCGCTATGCGCCGGGTGAACTCGGCCACCGGCAGGGGCACGTCCGAGGCGACCAGGACCGCGTTGCCGAACCGCTTGCCGCGCCACACGGTCGGGTCGGCGGCCAGCGCCAGCTCGGGGAAGAGCTGGGCGGCGGTGGCTATCTGGCCCCGCAGATGCGCCAGCGGCGGCCCGTCGGCGAGGTTGGCGGCGTAGATCCCGCCCGGCCGCAGCACCCGGCGCACCTCGCCCAGGAACTCGGCGCTGGTCAGATGGGCGGGGGTGCGGGCGCCGCTGAAGACATCGGCGACGACCAGGTCGGCCCAGCCGTCCGGGAGCTTGGCGAGCCCTTCGCGCGCGTCCAGGGCGCGTACCCGTATGCGGGCCTGCGGGTCGAGCGGCAGCTCACGGCGGACGAGGCCGACCAGCGCCGCGTCGACCTCGACGACCTGCTGGGTGGAGCGGGGGCGGGTGGCGGCCGTGTAGCGGGCCAGGGTGAGGGCGCCGCCGCCCAGGTGCAGCACCTGGAGGGGGCGGCCCGGCTCGCCGGCGAGGTCGATGACGTGGCCGAGGCGGCGCTGGTACTCGAAGGTGAGGCGCTCGGGCGCGTCCAGGTCGACGTGGGACTGGGGGGCGCCGTCGAGCAGCAGGGTCCAGCCGTGCGGCCGGTCCCGGTCGGGTATCAGCTCGGCGAGGCCGCCGTCGACCGCCTCCACGACGGCCTCCGGGGCGGCCGGGCGGCCGCGCCGCCCGCCCTGCGCGGCCTTCGGCCCGCCCTTCGCCGTGTTCTTCGTACCGCTTCGTGCCGCCATCCGACCATTATCGGCCGCCCGCCTCGGTGATGCCGTCCGCGGCCTCGATGAGCCGGGCCGCCGCGTTCAGCGCCACGCGCAGCACGGCGGGGTCGGTGACCCGCGCCGCGTCCGGCGGCAGCAGCCAGCCGCCGCCGGAGACCGGCGGCTCGGCGGGCAGCCCCGGGATGCGCAGGCCGCGTCCACTGGTCTCGGTGCAGGCGCTGCCGGGCACGTCCCAGGCGGCCGCGGTGCCGGGCGGCACCAGGAAGCCCAGCGTGTCGCAGGCACCGTCGTGCACCACCGGGCCGACGGCCGCGGGGGCGACGGCGCGGCGCAGGATGTCCACCGCCTCCAGGCCCTGGCGGGCGGGCACGGTGACGAGGTCGCAGGGCTCCTCGCCGCCCGGCGGTCCGCTGAGGTCCCGGGTGGGCCGGTGCCGCGCTGTCGTCGTGGTCGTCCCGGTGCCATTGATGTCCATGCCGGCCTCCAACAAGGCAACCCCCACGTGGTTTCTGCGGGTTGGCGGTATCCGCATGGTTCAACGCGGGCCCCTGTCAACGGCTACGGCGCTACGCCGCCGCAAAGGATGGCAGTTCATAGCAGATCGCGGGTGAGATATCCCTTTTGTAGCCAAACTTCGGTTGTCGGAGCCGATGTTGCCGGTACGTTCTTCCTCCGCACCACCCCGCCAAAGAGAGCTGCTGAGCCATGGCGACGTCAACGGATCCCAGCGCCGGAGCGAACTCCGCCGCCCAGGCCCCCGGCCGGGGCCCCGCCAAGGGCCCCAACACCGCGTTCCGGGAGCTGCGGGGACAGCGTTCGCCCGGCGAGTTCGCGGCGGCGGTCCGCAGGGCGGCGCGTGAGATCGGCGAGCAGGTCGCCTGTGACGCGCGGTACGTCGGACGCGTGGAGGCCGGCGAGATCCGCTGCCCCAACTACGCCTACGAACGCGTGTTCCGCCATATGTTCCCGGGTTTGACGCTGGCCGACATGGGGTTCTCGTCGCGTGAGGCGGTACGGGGCCGGGGGGCGCGTGCGGGGTGTGGTGCGACCCCGGCGTACGCCACGCATCCGCCGTACCCGCAACACGGCTGCGGCACCATCGACCACCACCACGAAGTTGAACGTGACGAAGTTGAACGTGACGACGAGGAGAGCGACGTGCTGCGTCGCGCATTCATGACCGGCGGCTCCGCCACCCTGGCGGCCGTCTCCCTGGGGCTGCTGCCCGAGCACGCGGCTGCCGCGCCCCACGACTGCGCCCGGCAGCCGGTCCGACTGGTCGGCGAGGCCGAGGTGAGCGCGGTCGAGGAGGCGGTGCGACGGATCCGGCTGCTCGACGACCGGCACGGCGCGAACGGGCTCTACCGCAGGGCCGCGCAGCCCCTGCGGACGGCGTACGCGCTGCTCGACGCGGGCACCGCGCGCCGCTCCACGGCCGACCGGCTGCACGCGGGCGCCGGGGAGCTGGCCATCTCGGTGGGGTGGCTCGCGCATGACTCGGGGCACTACGAGGAGGCCCGCTCGCACTACGCCGAGGCGCTCGCGACCGCCCGGCTCGCGGGCGACCCGGCCCTCGAGGCGCACGCTTTCTGCAATATGTCGTTCCTGGCCAGGGACGCGGGGCGGCCGCGCGAGGCGCTGCGGGCCGCGCAGGCGGGCGGGCGGGCGGCCCGGCGGCTGGGCTCGCCCCGGCTGCTGGCGCTGCTGAGCCTGCGGGAGGCGGGGGGCTGGGCCGGGCTCGGGGACCGGGCGGCGTGCGAACAGTCGCTCGCCCGGGCGCACGCGCTGTTCGCACGCGGGCCGGCCGAGCGGGATCCGGAGTGGATGACGTTCTTCGTGGAGGCGGAGCTGGAGATGCTGGAGGCGCAGTGCTGGTCGGCGCTGGGGGACTGGCCGCGCGCGTCCCGGCACGCCCGGCGCGCCGCGTCCCTCCAGGATCCGCACTTCGCCCGCAACCTGGCGCTGTACCGGGCGGAGCTGGCGGACGATCTGGCTCGGGCCGGGGCGCCGACGGAGTCGGCGGCGGCGGGCCACCAGGTCCTGGACCTCCTGCCCGAGGTCCAGTCCACCCGTATCCAGGCGATGCTCGCCGACACGGCCCGAATCCTGGCCCCCCACGCGACGTGCCCCGAGGTGGGGTCGTTCTTGGACCGCCGAGCGAGTGTGTGAGCCCGGCCTTTGTCTGCGGATGAGTGGGTGGCTGGTCGCGCAGTTCCCCGCGCCCCTGGGTAGTACGGGTCGTTCGGGCGGTTCTCCGCGTCCCTGGACGCTCGCTTTCGTCTGCGGGCCGTGGCCGCTTCTCGCGCAGTTCCCCGCGCCCCTAGGGGGTAGGGGTCAGCCGGAGAGTCCAGCTCAGCCGCAGGCTTTTAGGGGCGCGGGGAACTGCGCGGCCAGCCGAAGGCGGTCCGCAGACGAACGCGCAGCGGCATACGGGGCCCGGGGGCCCGCCCCGCCCACCCCCGAAGGGTTTAGGGAAGGGGCGGGGTGGGGGCAAAAACCCCGGTCAGACCTCCAGGTGGCCCGTATCGTTCCACCGCTCCACAGCCGCCTCCCCATACGCCCACCCCAGCACCGACAACGACGTCGGATCCAGCTTGATCCGCGCGGCGAACCCGATCGGCTCCCCCAGCCACCGCGCCGCGATCGACCGGAGAATGTGCCCGTGCGCGAACACCAGGACATCCCGCCGCCCCGACCGCGCCCACTCCACGACCTCGTCCGCCCGCGCGGAGACCTGCGCCAGCGTCTCCCCGCCCTCGACCCCGTCGCGCCAGATGAACCAGTCGGGCCGGCCCGCCTTGATCTGCGGCGGCGTGAGCCCCTCGTACGCCCCGTAGTCGAACTCCATCAGCGCGTCCCAGTCGGTCGCCCGGTCGCCGAACCCCGCCAGGTCGCACGTCTCACGCGCGCGTACCAGCGGGCTCGTACGGACCTCGACGTCCGCCAGGCCGTCCCAGGGCGCCCGGTGCAGGCGCTCGCCGAGCAGCTTCGCGCCCCGGCGGCCCTCTTCGAGGAGCGGGATGTCGGTACGGCCGGTGTGCTTGCCGGCGAGCGACCACTCGGTCTGCCCGTGCCGGGCGAGCAGGATGCGCGGTTCGGCGGCTGGCATGTCAGGTCACTCCCGGGGCGCGTGCAGAATGCCGAGGGTTCGGCGGAGGTTCACCTCCATCATCGCGCACCCTCGCGGCGCTCTCCCGCGTCCCTTGGGGGTGGGTGCACGAGCGCGCCCACGACCACCGTACGGTTGAACACCTGAACGGGGCCCGACGGGGCCCTGAAGAGAAGATGGAGAGGGTCCGGAGATGCAGCACCCCGCGCCTCGGCCCCGCTGGTGGACCGAGCTGCCGCTCATCGCCATCGTCTATGCCGCCTATTCGGCGGGCCGCCTTCTGGTGAGTGGCAACGAGTCGCAGGCCGTCGACCACGGCCTGGAGATCCTGCGCATAGAGAAGTACCTGCACATCAACGCCGAGCACCCGCTCAACCGGCTCTTCACCCGGACCCCGGAGCTGGGCATACCCGCCGACTTCGCGTACGCGTCGCTGCACTACCTGGTGACGCCCGCGATCCTGGTGTGGCTGTTCCGCCGCCGCCCGGTGCGCTACCGCGCCGCCCGCACCTGGTTGATGCTCTCCACCCTCATGGGCCTGGTCGGCTTCTCGCTGATGCCGACGTGCCCGCCCCGGCTGCTCGACGCCTCGCACGGGTTCGTCGACACGATGGCGCAGTACAGCTCGTACGGCTGGTGGGGCGGCGACGCCAGCGCGCCGCGCGGCATGGGCGGGATGACCAACCAGTACGCGGCGATGCCGAGCCTGCACGTGGGCTGGGCGCTGTGGTGCGGGGTGATGCTGTGGCGCTTCGGCGGCAGCCGGCTGACCCGGGTCCTGGGCGTCCTGTACCCGCTGACCATCACGTTCGTGGTGATGGGCACCGCCAACCACTATCTGCTCGACGCGGTCGCCGGCGCCGTCGTGATGGGCCTGGGCCTGCTGCTCTCCAAGCCCGCGATGCGGCTCGCGGACCTCGTGCGCGCCCGTGTCGCACCCGGCTCGTTCGGCGCACGGGCCCCGATTGTCAGTGCCGGATGCAAGACTTCCACGGGTGAGCGAATCCCAGGGCAGCGCACGTCCGAAGACTCCACCGCGGGAGCGGACGACAGCCATCCGTCAGCGGCTCGCTGAGCTGCGCGGCCCCACGGCCGTGCCGCGCCCGCTGGACGCCCGGGCGCTGGCGGCGCTCGCCGCCAACCCGGGCTGCCGCCGCCGCGCGCTGCTCGACGGGGCGGGCGTCGACAAGGGCGCGCTCGCCGAGGCCCTGGGCTCCCCGTCGGCGGCCTTCGGCCAGTCCCAGTTCGCCATCGCGCGCGGCAACACCTTCGAGTCCCGGGTGAAGTCCGACGGCGGTACGGAACTGCTGAGGCTGCTGCACGAGCGCACCGGCGGCGAGGAGCCCCGGGACGCGGCGGTGCCCGATCTGGCCGCGGCCGGCCCCGAGGGCCGCGCCGCCCGTACCGCGCTCGCCCTGCGGGAGGCGACCGCCTCCGGCGGCTGGACGCTCCTGGACCACCCGATGCTGGCGCTGGAGGTGGCGGGCTCCCCCGCCTATCTGGAGCCGGACGCGGTGGTGGTCGCCCCCGACGGCCGCTGGACGGTCGTCGAGATCAAGTCCTTCCCGATGATCGACGCGGCGGCCGACCCGGCCAAGGTGGGCGCCGCGGCCCGCCAGGCGGCGGTCTACGTGCTGGCGCTCGAACGGGTCGCCGGGCTGGTCAGCGGCGCAGCGCAGGACACCGGCTCCCCGGCCCCCGCCGTCGCTCACTCGGTGCTGCTCGTCTGCCCCAAGGACTTCTCCAACCTGCCCACCGCCTCCCTCGTCGACGTGCGCAAGCAGCTGTCGGTGACCCGGCGCCAGCTGGCCAGGCTCACCCGGATCGAGGAGATCGCCGACGCCCTGGCGCCGGGCGCCAGCTTCGCGCTCGACCAGCCGGCCCCCGAGCTGACCGACACGGTCGAGTCGGTCCCGGCGACGTACGCCCCGGAGTGCCTGTCCGCCTGCGAGCTGGCCTTCCACTGCCGCGACCGGGCCCGCTCGGTGGACGCGGTGACGGCCCTCGGCCGCGGGCTGCGGGCCGAGCTGGGCGGTCTGACCAGCGTCGGCGCGGTCCTGGACGCCGCGCGCGGGCACGCGGGTGACGCGGCGGACCCGGCGGTGGCCGCACTGCGCAGGGCGGCCGCCCTGCGCGCCGAGGCGCTGGCGGGCGCGACCGTGGGAGGCGCCGTATGTCGCTGATCGCCACCCTGGCCCGGCTGGAGGCCGTCGAGGCCGGACGGGCCGCGCCGCTGGCCACCGTGCGCCACCGGCACCTGTCCGAGCAGCCGCTCGTGCTGGTCCCGCTGACCACCTCCGGAGAGGCCGGGGCGCCGCTCGGGGCGCTCGTCGGGACCGACCGGGAGGCGCCCCGGCTCCTCGTCGTGCCGCAGCCGCGCGACCGCGAGCTGCGGTTCGCGTTCCTCGCCGAGCTCGCCGACGCCGTCCTGCCGCACCTGGAGGCGTACGCGGACGAGGTCGAGGCCGCCGAGCGCAGCGAGACGGACCCGGAGACGGGCAAGAAGGTCAAGGTCGAGGTCGAGCTGTGCGCCGACGCGCCGCAGCTGGTGGTGCCGGGCCGGGCCGCGGTCGACTTCGTACGGCTGCTCGGCCGGTCCATGCGCTTTCGCCGGACCGCCGAGCAGGACCCGGACACCCCGCACCCCGCGCCGCCGCGCGTCCCCCTGCTCGGCCGCTGGCTGACGCACTACGGGGAGCGCGCCCGCGTCCCCGGCTCCGCGCTGCTGCTCGCCGCCACCGATCTGCTCGCCAGGCACTGGGCGACCGGCCAGTCCAGCCTGGAGGACCAGCACCTGGGGGCGCTGCTCGCCTGGATCGACCCGCCCGAGGGGGCCACGGGCGCCGAGGCGGCGCTGCGGGCCGAGCTCGCCCGGGACGGGGACGGTCAGCTGCTGTGCCCGCCGGCCGGCCCCGCCACCGACCCGGCCTTCGACAACAAGCTGCTCGCCCCGGCGATCGACCGCTACGACCGCGCCCGCCAGTCGCTGTACGCGGCCGAGGACGGCGGGGCGGCCGACGCGCGCCTGGCCGAGCTGAGCCGGGCCGAGCAGGAGATCCGCCGCCTGGTCGGCGGCCAGCTGCGGCCCACCTGGGACGCCGTGTGGCGCTCCCTGGACCTGCTGCGGGAGCTGCCCGCGGCGCCGCGCGCGGTGGACCGCTGGACCCGGGACCGCTGGTCGTTCACCGCGCACCGCGACCGGGTGCGGGCCGGTGAGCCGCCGCAGCCGCGCCGCGACGACGCGGTGACGGCGGCGGCCAAGCTGGCCTCCCGGGAGAGCGCGCAGGCGCAGCTGGAGGCGCAGGAGGCGCTGGACGACCCGCTGGTGATGGCCGGGCGGCGACTGGCCGGGGAGGCGTTCGCGGGCGAGGTCGTCGACGTGGTGATGGCCTTCTCGGAGTCGAAGCGGCCGAGCCCGCGCCCCCTGGTGACCGTGCGCACCGACGACACGCCGCACCTGGCCGAGCGGGCGAAGGTGTTCCGCTCGCTGGACGGCAAGCCGCAGTCGGCGGAGTTCGTGGGATACGAGGCGGACGGCGCCCTGGTGCTGCGGCTGCTCGACAAGATGGGCCGGAGCAAGGACCCCGCGCCCGGTTCCGTGCCGGAGAAGGGCGACCGGGTGTGCTGGACGCTCTTCGAGCACGACCAGCGCGGCGGCCCCAAGCTCCCCGACCCGGAGGCCACCCCGTGGACCCACGGCGGCCCGCCGGGCACGGCCGCGGAACACCCCGACCCGCTCACCCCGGAGGACGTCCTGTGACCCGTGCCGAGCGCGGCTTCGACCCCGGTGCGGCGGCGGCCGAGGCCACCGGGAAGATCCTGGAGCACACGCTGCACGCCGAGGCCCGGGGCGTCGTCGTGGACTCCCCGCCGGGCGCCGGCAAGTCGACGCTGGTGGTGCGCGCGGCGCTCGAACTGGCCGCCGCCGGGCGCCCGTTGATGGTGGTGGCGCAGACCAACGCGCAGGTCGACGACCTCGTCCTGCGGCTGGCCGAGAAGGAGCCGGAGCTGCCGGTGGGCCGGCTGCACAGCAGCGACGCCGACCCGTACGACAAGGCGCTGGACGACCTCGCGAACGTACGCAAGTCGTCGAAGGCCGGGGATCTGGCGGGCCTGGACGTGGTGCTGTCGACGGCCGCGAAGTGGGCGCACGTCAAGGACGTCGAGCCGTGGGCGCACGCGATCGTGGACGAGGCCTACCAGATGCGCTCCGACGCGCTGCTGGCCGTGGCCGGGCTGTTCGAGCGGGCGCTGTTCGTGGGCGACCCGGGCCAGCTGGACCCGTTCGCGATCGCGGACTCCGAGCAGTGGGCGGGGCTCTCCTACGACCCGTCGGCGAGCGCGGTGACCACGCTGCTCGCGCACAACCCCGAGCTGCCGCAGCACCGGCTGCCGGTCTCCTGGCGGCTGCCCGCGTCGGCGGCGCCGCTGGTCTCCGACGCGTTCTACCCGTACACCCCGTTCCGCAGCGGTACGGACCACGGCGACCGGCGGCTCTCCTTCGGCGTCGCATCCGACGGCTCGGCGCCGGACCGGGCGCTGGACGAGGCGGCCGAGGCGGGCTGGGCCCTCCTCGAGCTGCCGGCGCGCCACACCCCGCGCACCGACCCCGAGGCGGTACGGGCGGTGGCCCAGGTGGTCCGCAGGCTGCTCGACCGGGGCGGCGCGGCGACCAGCGAGCGCTCGCCCGACCCGGTGCCGCTGACCGCCGCCCGGATCGCGGTCGGCACGGCCCACCGCGACCAGGCCGCGGCGGTGCGGGCGGCGCTCGCGGAGCTGGGGGTGACCGGGGTCGCGGTGGACACGGCGAACCGGCTCCAGGGCCGCGAGTTCGACGTGACGGTGGTGCTGCACCCGCTCTCGGGCCGCCCCGACGCGACGGCGTTCCACCTGGAGACCGGCCGGCTGTGCGTCCTGGCCTCCCGGCACCGGCACGCCTGCATCGTGGTGTGCCGCGCGGGCGTGGCGGACCTGCTGGACGAGCACCCCTCGACCGAGCCGGTCCAGCTGGGCGTCACGGTGAAGTTCCCGGACGGCTGGGAGGCGAACCACGCGGTCCTGACCCATCTGTCGGAGCACCGGGTGGTCTGGCGCTCGTAGGGGGCGCGCGGGGTGACCGAGGCCCACTTGCGGGGCGCGGGACAATGGTGGGTGGCCCGGGGCGGACTCCGGGCCGTTGAACTGCGGCAGGAGGAGACCCCGATGGCGGAGCCCGAGCGGAAAGAGCAGCGGCTGAGGCCGGCGCCGTTGCTGTTCGAGCCGGCCGAGGCCGCCGCCGACCCGGAGCACTTCTTCGCCCTGGAGTCGATCGAGGACCCCCGTGAGCTGCTGTCGCGCTCCACGGAGCTGGCACTGGCGTTCCGCGCGGCGGCGGACCGGGCGGTGGAGTTCCAGGCGATCGCGGCGGCCCAGCTGGCCGACCCCCGCCGCTTCGACCGCCTCACGGCGGCGGACATCGCGCGGCGGGCGCAGTGGACCGAGGACTACGCGAAGAAAATGGTGGAGTTCGGCCGGGACCTGTCACGCGGGACGCCATAGCCTGTTGCCCGGCCTTCGTCTGCGGCGTAGTGGGGGGCTTGTCGCGCAGTTCCCCGCGCCCCTGAAACCCGCCTTTGTCTGCGGGCCGTGGCCGGTTGCTCGCGCAGTTCCTCGCGCCCCTAAACCCGCTTTCGTCTGCGGGCCGTGGACGGTTGCTCGCGCAGTTCCTCGCGCCCCTAAACCCGCCTTCGTCTGCGGACCGTAACCGGTTGCTCGCGCAGTTCCTCGCGCCCCTAAACCCGCCTTCGTCTGCGGACCGTGGACGGTTGCTCGCGCAGTTCCTCGCGCCCCTAAACCCGCCTTCGTCTGCGGACCGTGGACGGTTGCTCGCGCAGTTCCTCGCGCCCCTGGTCGTCCGGGGCTGGTCGCCCCGCAGGGGCGTTTCAGGGGCGCGGGGAACTGCGCGACCAGCCCGCCACTCAGCCGCAGACGAAAGGGCTCCCCCGGAGGGTTTAGGGAAGGGGCGGGGTGGGGGAACCGGGCGAGCAGCCAAGACGGCCCGCAGACAAAGTCCGGGCAAAAAACCCCGCACCATACCCCACCCCACCCCGTCCCGCTTTCCCCCAATCCCGAAGGCCCCCCACCCCCAGCCCCGTACATCTAGTGCGTATGAGCATCAGGCAGCGCGAAGAGGCCGCAGAGACCGAAGAGGCCGAAGAAGCCCTGGTCACCGTCACCCCCGAGGGCGCCACCTGGCTGGCCTCGGCCGCGCCGTACCCGCGCAGCACCCTCGCCCTGTGGGAGGACCGGCCCGGCGCCCCCGTCGTCCTGCCCTGCGGCTCGGCCTTCGACGTGGTCAACGTCACCGCCGTCTTCGGGCGCCGGATGCTCGACCTGCTGTGGGGCGAGGGCGCCGGATCGGGCCCGGTCGCCCGGCACCGGGGCCGGACGCTGCTCTTCGCCGCCCCCGGCACCGCCCAGCGCCTGCCCGCCCTGCTCGGCTGGGAGGAGTGGACCGAGGTGCCGCCGCTGCTGTGCCACGGCGCCGGCGACGCGGTCACCGTGCCCGGTCTCCGCCGCCCCGAGCACCCCGGCGCCCCCCGCTGGCTGGTCGCCCCGGACAGCCGCCACCCCTGGCTCCCGGGCCCCGACGTACTGCTCTGGGCCTGCGTCCGAGCCGCCCGAAACCCCACCCCCACGGACCGGCGCTTATCGATTTTTCCTCCCGCCGATCAGGATGCTAAGGTCTACGACGTCAGCAGGCGCCGCTAGCTCAGTTGGTTAGAGCAGCTGACTCTTAATCAGCGGGTCCGGGGTTCGAGTCCCTGGCGGCGCACAGACGGAAAAGGCCCCTCGCGCGAGCGGGGGGCCTTTTCGTGCGCCGGGAGGACACCCCTACGGCGTCACCCGGACCGTCCAGCCCCCCGACCGCGTCCGCCCCGTCGCCTCGATCCGCACCCCGTCCCCGGGCACGGTGTACGTCTCGCCCACGTTCAGCGGCGCGTCCGCGAGCGCCGGGTAGACCGAGTGCTCCCAGCACGCCCCCGAGTCCGGATGCGTGTCCAGGACCTCCACGGGCCCGGTCCCGGACGCCGTCTCGCTGCGGACCCGGTAGATCAGCAGCCCGGACGTACAGGTCGTACGGTCGTTGCCCGCCGCGTCCCGGGCCTCGATGGCGATCGCGCTGTCCTGCGAGGTCCGTACGACCGCGAGCCGGACCCCGCCCGGCCCCACCCGCGCGGGCGACTCCGACAGCGGCGCCAGGGTGAGGCGCGTGGAGCCGCGCGTCGCCACGCACGCGACCTGGCGCCGGTCCAGCCACCCCAGCTTCCACTTCTGCCAGCCGAACAGGTCCGGCGCCATCCCGAACTGGCTGCCCATCACGTCCCAGTCGCCGACGTAGGTGTCCCAGTCGCCCTTGCCGTCCGTCGGACGGTGGTAGAGGTCCGGCAGGTCGAAGACATGGCCGGTCTCGTGGGCGAGCACGTTGCGGTCCGGCGGGTGCTGTTCGAAGACCGTGACGACCCGCTTCAGATCGGTGCCGTCGACCCGCAGCGGCTGGTCGAAGTTGACGACCTTCGTCGCGTCCGAGTCGACGCCCGGCGCGTCCGGGTCGGCGACCAGGTAGACGACGTCGTACGCGGAGAAGTCCACGTCCGGGTCGGCGGCCGTGACGGCGTCGCGCAGATACTCGGTGCGCCGGTCGGGGTCCCAGTCGCGCTGTATGCGGTACGCGGTGGACGGCTTCGGCATCCTCACCCAGTGCGGCCGCGCCTCCGCCCTCAGCCGGAACTTGCCGTACGAGGCACGGGCGAAGAAGTCGCTGGTGGCGGGGAAGTAGTCGGTGGCTAGGTCCTTGGGGGCGGCGACCGGCGACGAGTCCGGGAAGGAGAGGAAGACCATCACCGCCTTCAGCGTGCGCACCGGGCGCGGATAGGCGGTGTTCCAGGTGTCCACTCCCAGCGAGTGGTGTGCGGCGGTACGGGGCAGGGCGCAGGGCATCGCGGATTTGGCGGCCACGGCCGGGCCGGCCGCGAGGGTGGTGGCGGCGACCGCCGTCAGGGAGGTGAGCGCGGCGGCGGCACTGCGCAGCCGGGCACGCTCCACTCCCCCGGGTGTCAGCTGACGCTCCACGTCGACCTCCGGGTACGGAATGCGGGACACCTCACCCACCTTGTGATGGTTTGTGTGATTACGCCCTGTTCCGCTGCCCCAGGTGGGTGAGGGGCCCGACACCAGCCCGACACCCCGATGCCTTACGGAAAGTCACAATTGGTCACATGGGGATCGCCGCTGGCCAGGCGCGTGCAGAAACGATCGGCCTCGGGCGCCCGGTGCGCATGATCACCGTCGTGGAGCTGGATCGGCTCTTGCGCCTGCCTCTATGATCGGCACACTTTCCTGCGTGGATTCAGCCCCGGGCGGCTGTCCTCCACCCGGCCGACGGCCCCGACCACATCTCTGTACGACTCGAATGCACAGCGGGAGCGAGCGGTGAGCGGAACCCCCGAAGGACCGGGAGCAGCCCCCGGGACCATGCGGCCGCCGGTCACAGAGCGTCATCCGGAGGGGCCTGCGGGGCCCTTCGGCCGACCGCCCGAACATCACGCGGTCGGGCGCACCACGGCCGAGCCGCGCGACTACCGCGCGGCCTTCGACGCGGCCCACCTGGCGATGGCCGTCGTCGACCGGGACGGCCATGTGACCGCCGCCAACCACGCGCTGGCCGAGCTGCTCGGCTCCACGCCCGCCGAGCTGTGCGGCCAGGCCGCCGCCGACCTGGTGGACCTCGCCGCCGACGCCCGCACCTGGCACATCTACCAGGACGTGCTCCAGGGCAGCCGTTCCCGGTTCCGCTGCACCCGCCGCCTCAAGCACCCCGACGGGCACTCGCTGTGGGCCGAGGTCACCGTCTCGCCGGTGCGCGACAGCACCGGGGCGCTGCTCTCGATCACGGACGTCAGCGACCGGCGCGAGCTCCAGGCCCGGCTGCGCCACCTCCAGATGCACGACCCGGTGACCCGGCTGCCCAACCGCACGCTCTTCTTCGAGCGGCTGGCGGGCGCGCTGGAGGCCTCCACGTACGGGCGCGGCGGCACCGGCCGGATCGGCATCTGCTACCTCGACCTCGACGGCTTCAAGGCCGTCAACGACACACTGGGCCACCGCATCGGCGACCGGCTCCTGTCCGCGGTCGCGGCCCGCCTCACGCACTGCGCCGACCAGTGCGGGTACGCCCGCAGCGGCGGCCACCTGGTGGCGCGTCTGGGCGGCGACGAGTTCGCGGTCCTGGTCGAGGACTCGACGGGCACCGAGCAGCTGGCGGATCTGGCGCAGTCCGTACTGGCCGTGCTCCAGCAGCCGTTCGACCTCGCCGGGCAGCGGCTGTCCGTCTCGGCGTCCATCGGCGTGGTGGAGCGGGCGGTCGCGGGGACGACGGCGACGGGTCTGATGCAGGACGCCGACACGACGCTGTACTGGGCGAAGGCCGACGGGAAGGCCCGCTGGACCCTCTTCGACCCCGAGCGCAACGCGCACCGGATGACCCGTCAGGCGCTCTCCTCCACGCTGCGGCCCGCCGTGGAGCGGGGCGAGTTCACCCTGGAGTACCAGCCGCTGGTGGGGATGGCCGACGGAGCCGTGGAGGGCGTCGAGGCGCTTGTCCGATGGAACCATCCGCAGTTCGGCACACTTGCGCCGAATCGGTTCATCGGAATTGCGGAAGAGGACGGCTCGATCGTCCAGCTCGGCCGCTGGGTCCTTCGTACGGCCTGCCGGCAGGCGCGCCGCTGGCAGATCGAGCACCCCGGGGTGCCGCCGATCTTCGTCAGCGTGAACGTGGCCGTGCGCCAGGTCTGGGACTCCGACCTGGTCGCGGACGTGGCGGAGATCCTGGCGGAGACGGGCCTGGCCCCGCACCTGCTCCAGCTGGAACTCACGGAGTCCGCCGTGATGGGCTCGGCGGGCCGCCCCCTCCAGGCCCTCCAGGCGCTGTCCGACATGGGCGTACGGATCGCCATCGACGACTTCGGCACGGGTTACTCGAACCTGGCGTATTTGTCTCGCCTCCCGGTCTCCGTCCTGAAACTGGACGGCTCCTTCGTCCGGGGCTTCCAGTACGACGAGGGCGGCACGCACCCCAACCCCGCCGACGAGACGATCGTCGAGGCGCTGGTGCAGCTGGCGCACCGCCTGGGGCTGAAGGTGACGGCGGAGTGCGTGGAGACGGTGCATCAGGCTGGGCGGTTGCGGCGGATCGGGTGCGATACGGGGCAGGGGTGGCTGTATTCGCGGGCGATCGCGCCGGAACTGATCGCGACGATGCTGTCCGCCGGGTGCCGGCGTAGTGGCCCGGCCTCTGTCTGCGGCTGAGTGGGGCCTTTTGTGCCCGGCCTTTGTCTGCGGGTGAGTGGGTGGTTGCTCGCGCAGTTCCCCGCGCCCCTGATCCCGCCCGGCCTTTGCCTGCGGCTGAGTGGTGGGTTGCTCGCGCAGTTCCCCGCGCCCCTTAGGTAGTCGGCCGCAGCCGGAGGACTCTGCTCGGCCACGGGCCCTTGGGGTGTACGCCGTCCCCCTGGGAACCAGCTCAGCCCCAGGCCGCCAGGGGCGCGGGGAACTGCGCGAGAAGAGGCCACCGGCCCGCAGCCAACCAACCACCCAGGGGCGCGGGGAACTGCGCGAGCAACCGGCCACGGGCCGCAGGCGAACGAGGGTTTTCAGGGGCGCGGGGAACTGCGTGAGCAACCCGCCACCGGGCCGCAGGCCCGCAGCCCCCTCGGCGGCCCAGGCAAACCGGCCCCCCACCCCCGGAGGGTTTAGGGAAGGGGCGGGGTGGGGCGACAAGAAGGCCGCCCCACCCCCGGCACGGGGTGGGGCGGCCTCCCCCCGAAGGGGGCTCAGGGCAGACGCGTCAGCACGCCCCCAGGTCCTGCCACACCCCCCACTCGCCCGTCGTCCCCGGCTCCTCCCCCTGCGTCCACCACTTCGCCTTCCAGTTGTGGCCCTTGTGGGAGACCTGCGTACCGCCGGTGTACGTACCGCCCTTGTCCCAGGCCGCAGCCGTGCACCCGGTCGTCGGCGGGGTGGTGGGCGGCGTCGTGGGCGGAGTGGTCGGCGGGGTGGTCGGAGGCGTCGTCGGCGGCGTCGTCGGGTCCGGCGTCGAGGACGGCGACGAGCCGACCGCCGTGACGATCTGGTTCAGGAGCGTCGTCCGGTCGTCGAGGCCGAGCAGGGAGTACATCATCGCCCCCGCCAGCCCCCGGCTGTGCGCGTAGTCGGCCCGCGCCTGGATCGACTTCTGGTTCAGGCCGGTGAAGAACTCGCCGTCCTTGTAGAAGTAGGACGCCTTCGCCTGGTCGTCCCAGAACGTCGTCGCCGCGTTGTCGACGATCCCGCCGAGCTCCTTGTAGTGGGCGATGCCCGGCTGCTGGCTCAGCGGACGCGCGCCGGACGGGCCGGTCGCGGCCTGGGCGAGGCCGTTCGCGGAGCCCGCGGGGACGCCCTTCCAGCCGCGGTAGTAGAACTCGTACCCGAGGGTGAGCTTGTTCGCGGGGAAGCCGCCCGCGATGCCGTACGCCGCGTTCCCGTCCAGCCAGGAGTCGACCGCGTTGGCGATCGAGTACTTCTGCGTACCCGGCTTGATCACGTCGGTCGGGTCGTTGGCGCCCGAGTACAGCGGCGACTGGTGGTACGTCGGCCCGTCGCCGTCCCAGCCGCCGTGCATGTCGTACGTCATGACGTTGGCGTAGTCGAGGTACTGCCCGACCTTGTCGGTCTCGATGTTCTTGATCTTGTCCTGGCCGGCCGGCATCGCCGCCGTCAGCAGGTACTTCTTGCCGCCGTGCGCGGCCCCGTACGCGTCGAGCTGCTTGCGGAACTCGGCGAGCAGGAGGGTGAAGTTCTGCTTGTCCTCGGGCGCGTAGTGGTTGCCGAGGTGGCCATCGGGCGAGCCGGGGTACTCCCAGTCGATGTCGATGCCGTCGAAGATGTCGGCGGCCGAGCCGGGGCCGCCGTAGCCGCCCTCGACCGGCAGGTCGCCCTGGATGTACTGCTTGATGCAGGAGGCGACCAGCTTCTTGCGGCTCGCGTCCGACTTGGCCGCGTCGGAGAAGTACTTGGAGTAGCTCCAGCCGCCGATCGAGATGTTGATCTTCAGCTTGGGGTACTTCGCCTTCAGCTGCTTGAACTGGTTGAAGACGCCGACGATGGGCTGGTCCCACTTGTCGGCCACGCCGCTGACGCTGTCCGCCGCGCTGAAGGACTTCTGGTAGTCGGCGTAGGAGTCGCCCGCGCCGTCACCGGCGCTCGCGTTGTTGTCGTCGCCCGCCGCCTTGTTGGCCTCGAAACAGGTGAGGTCGGTGGGGTGGATGTTGCCGAACGAGTAGTTGATGACGTCCAGCTTGCCCGCGATGCCCCGGGTGTCGAGGTGCTTGGGATAGAAGGCGTTCCCGTACACGCTCCACTGGTCGTAGTACGCGATCTTCACGCCCCCGGTGGAGGCGGCGACGGTCTGCGCGTCGGCGGCCGAGGCGGCGCCGGCCGGGCCGAGGCCCGCGAAGGCGGCCAGCGCGCCCGCGGCGAGCGTCGCGGTCGTCAGGGCTGCGGCTAGAGGTCTGCGGACGGGCACGGTCGGCCTCCGGTGGGCTGAGCGGAACGGCGGTTGGAGCAGTGATAGCGATCACGCCATGCCCGCGTCAATGGTCTGAACCAAATTGAGGACTAGACCAATTTGAGCGCGAAACCGCTTGTCAGGGAGGTGGACCGGATACGCCGACCGCTCGCCACCATCGGTGACGAGCGGTTTAAGGCTGTCTTATGGATCTTGGAAGGGGCCGTGAACGGGTTGGACCACCCACCGCGCGGAAGCCAGGATTTACCGGCGGGTGAGCCCCGCGTGGGTGCCGCGACGATCACCGGGAGCGGCCCCGGGCGGTCACGCCGAGGGCGCCCCGTACACCTCCGCGATCAGCTCGTACGAACGCAGCCGCGCCTCGGGCGAGTGCGCGTTCGCGGTCAGCATCAGCTCGTCCGCGCCGGTCCGCTTCTGGAGCGCGTCGAGCCCGTCGCGCACCTCCTCGGCCGTACCGGAGACCACGTTGGCGAGCCAGCCGTCGACGAACTCCCGCTCCAGCGGGCTGAAGGAGTACGCGGCGGCCTCCTCCGGGGTCGGCACCAGGCCCGGGCGGCCGGTGCGCAGCCGCACCATCGACAGGGCGTTGGTGAGCGTCTGGCGGCGCGCCTCGGCCTCGCTGTCGGCGGCCAGCGCCGAGACGCCGATCAGCGCGTACGGCGCGTCGAGGACCCGCGAGGGCCGGAACGACTCGCGGTAGAGGTCGAGCGCCGGCACGGTGTTGGCGGCCGAGAAGTGGTGCGCGAAGGCGAACGGCAGGCCCAGCATCCCGGCGAGCCGGGCGCTGAAGCCGGAGGAACCGAGCAGCCAGATCGGCGGCCGCCCGGTGGGGCCCTGCACGGGGCCGGGCACGGCGTGGATCCGGGCGTAGGGGTGCCCGTCGGGGAAGTCGTCGTCCAGGAACCGGGTCAACTCGCTGAGCTGCTTCGGGAATTCGTCCGCGCCCTCACTGAGGTGGTCGGTGCGGCGCAGGGCCGCCGCCGTCGCGCCGTCGGTGCCGGGCGCGCGCCCCAGGCCCAGGTCGATCCGCCCGGGAGCCAGCGCCTCCAGGGTGCCGAACTGCTCGGCGATCACCAGCGGCGCGTGGTTGGGCAGCATGACGCCGCCGGAGCCGAGCCGGATGCGCTCGGTGTGGGCGGCGAGGTGGGCGAGGATGACGGCCGGGGACGAGGAGGCCACGCCGGGCATGGAGTGGTGCTCGGCCACCCAGTGGCGGGTGAAGCCGCGCCGCTCGGCGAGCCGGGCGATCTCCACGCTGGTGCGCAGGGCCCTGGTCGCGGTGTAGCCGCTGCCGACCGTCACCAGGTCCAGCACGGACAGGGGCACGGGCGCGCTGCCGAACGCCGTCCCTCGAATGTCGTCCACGTCCACCGGTCCGCTCCTCCAGTTCATGCCGTACGGGTACGGCGGTACGGATACCCCGAAGCTAACAGGAGGCTGTCTCCGTTTTATTCCCCGCCCGTCGGGCCGCCGCCCCGGACGCTGTCGATCAGCAAACACGGGTACGACCCCGGACATGACCGATCCGACGAGAGGCCCCACCTCACTCGCTGACCTGACGGCCCATCAACTTCTGTACGGATACGGCAAGGGCGACTTCTCCCCCGTCGAGGCGGTCCGGGACGTGCTGGAGCGGATCGCCGCCGTGCAGCCCCGGATCAACGCCTTCGTCCGGGTCGACGCCGAGGCGGCGCTGGCCCGCGCCGAGGAGTCCACCGCCCGGTGGCGGGCCGGGGAGCCGCGCGGGCTGCTCGACGGGGTGCCGGTGTCCGTCAAGGACTCCCTCCCGGTGGCCGGCGGCCCGACCCTGCGCGGCTCCACGCTCCCGCCGGGGCCCGGGCCCTGGAACGTGGACGCGCCCGCCGTGGCCCGGCTGCGCGAGCACGGGGCGGTGTTCGTGGGCAAGACCACGATGCCCGAGTTCGGCTGGAAGGGGGTCACCGACTCGGCGCTCTCGGGGATCACCCGCAACCCGCACCACCCCGCGCGCACGGCCGGCGGCTCCAGCGGCGGCAGCGCGGCGGCGGTGGCGGCCGGGGCGGCCCCGCTCTCGCTCGGCACCGACGGCGGCGGCTCGGTCCGCATCCCCGCCTCGTTCTGCGGGGTGGTCGGGCTGAAGCCCACGTACGGGCGGGTGCCGCTGTTCCCGCCGAGCCCGTTCGGCTCGCTCGCGCACATCGGGCCGATCGCGCGGGACGCGGCCGACACCGCGCTGCTGCTCGACGTGATCAGCGGCGCCGACTGGCGCGACTGGTCGGCGGCCGACGGCTCCCCGCCGCTCTCGCCGGGCCTCGGCGAGGGCGTGAAGGGCCTGCGGATCGCCTACTCGCCCTCCTTCGGCGGCCAGGTGGCCGTGCGCCCCGAGGTCGCGGCGGCGGTACGGGCGGCGGTGACCCGGCTCGCCGGGCTCGGCGCGTACGTCGAGGAGGCCGACCCCGACTTCGCGGACCCGGTCGCCGCCTTCCACACGCTGTGGTTCGCGGGCGCGGCCCGGATGGTCGGCCGGCTCCCCACCGAGCGGCGGGCGGCGCTGGAGCCGGGCCTGCGGGAGATCGCCGAGCAGGGCGCGCGGTACTCGGCGGTCGACTATCTGGCCGCCCTCGACGTCCGGGCGGAGCTCGGCCACCGGATGGCGCGCTTCCACCGCACCTACGACCTGCTGGTCACCCCGACCCTGCCGATCACCGCGTTCGAGGCGGGCGCGGAGCTTCCGCACGGCTCCGGGCTGCGCCGGTGGACGGGATGGACCCCGTTCACGTACCCCTTCAACCTGACCTGCCAGCCGGCGCTCACGGTGCCGGTCGGGACCGACGCCGACGGGCTGCCGATCGGCCTCCAGCTGGTCGCCGCGCGCCACCGCGACACGCTGGTGCTGAGGGGGGCGCGGGCACTGGAGGGATGAGAGGGACGCATGGCGGCGCTGATCGCGGGTAGCGGCGCCGCCATGGTTCGAGCAACTGCACGACGAACGTTTCTGGCCGGAGGTGTCGGGGCGGCCCTCGCCGCCGCCGGCTGCTCCCGGGTGCCCGACGGCGACGCGCTCGGGCGCCTCAGATCGCAGGGCACGGTACGGCTGGGGATCGCCGGAGAGGTCCCGTACGGCTATGTCGACGAGGACGGCCGGTTCACCGGAGAGGCGCCGGAGCTCGCCAAAGTGATCTTCAAGCGGCTGGGCATCGACCGCGTCCAGCCGGTGGCCACCGACTTCTCCTCCCTCGTCCCCGGCCTCAACTCCCAGCAGTTCGACGTCGTCTCGGCCGGGATGTACATCAACAAGGAGCGCTGCGCACAGGTCCTGTTCGCCGACCCCGAGTACCAGATGCTCGACGCGTTCATCGTGCGCAAGGGCAACCCCAAGGGGCTGCACACCTACCAGGACGTGGTGCGCACCCGCGCCCGCTTCGCCACCGGGACCGGCTACGCGGAGATCCAGTACGCCGTCGCCGCCGGCATCCCGGAGAAGGACATCGTGATCCTCCAGGACCAGGTCGCCGGGCTGAACGCGGTGGAGTCCGGCCGCGTCGACGTCTTCGCCGGGACCGCGCTCACCACCCGCGCCGTGGTGCGCAAGAGCAGCCGCACCGAGGCCACCGCGCCCTTCGCCGCCGTGGTCGACGGCAAGAAGAAGGTCGACGGCGGCGGCTTCGCCTTCCGGCCCACCGACACCACGCTGCGCGACGCCTTCAACACCGAGCTGCACAAGATGCGCGCCAGCGGCGAACTCTTCCGGATCCTGCGGCCGTTCGGCTTCACCGAGGCCGAGATGACCACCCTCACCGCCAAGGAGCTGTGCCGATGACGGCGGGCCTGTGGCAGCACTGGGTGCTGCCGGGAATCTGGATCACGATCCAGCTGACGGTGTACAGCGCGGCGCTGGCCGCCGCCGTCGCCTTCGGGGTCGGCATGGCCCGTACGCACCGCTCCCGGTTCGTACGGTTCCTGGCCGGCTTCTACACCGAGGTCTTCCGGGGCACCTCCGCCCTGGTCCTGATGTTCTGGCTGTTCTTCGTGCTGCCGCCGCTGGTCGGCTGGCAGCTGGTGCCGATGTGGGCGGCCGTCCTCGCGCTCGGCCTGTCCTACGGGGCGTACGGCGCGGAGATCGTCCGGGGCGCCCTGAAGGCCGTCCCGACCGCCCAGCGCGAAGCCGGTATCGCCCTCAGCCTCACGCCCTGGCAGCGGATGCGGCTGGTGCTGCTGCCGCAGGCGGTGCCGGAGATGATCCCGCCGTTCTGCAACCTGCTGGTGGAGCTGCTCAAGGGCACCGCGCTGGTCTCGCTGCTCGGCGTCGGCGACGTGTCGTTCGCCGCGTACCTGGTCCGGCTCGCCACCCAGGACAGCGCCCAGATCTACAGCGTCACGCTCGTCGTCTACTTCGTCCTCGCCTTCGGGATCACCCGGGGCATGAAGGCGCTGGAGCGCCGCACCAAGGCCAATCTGGGGGTGACGGTCAAGTGACGCTGTCGGCTCAAGGAGCGCAGTCCTCCTGGGACTGGTCCGCCGTCGCGGACTTCATGCCGCGCTTCTGGGACGGGGTGCTCGTCACCCTCCAGGTCCTGGCGCTCGGCTCGCTCATCTCGTTCTCGCTGGGCCTGGTGTGGGCGCTCGGCCTGCGCGCGCCCTCCCGGCTCCTGCGGTGGCCGGTGACCGCCGTCACCGAGTTCATCCGCACCACGCCGCTGCTGGTGCAGCTGTTCTTCCTGTTCTTCGTGCTGCCCGAGTGGGGCGTGAAGTTCTCCGCCCTGACCACCGGCGTGCTCGCCATCGGGCTGCACTACTCGACGTACACCGCGCAGGTCTACCGGGCCGGCATCGACGCCGTGCCCAAGGGGCAGTGGGAGGCGGCCACCGCGCTCAGCCTGCCCACGCACCGGACCTGGCTGGCGGTGATCCTGCCGCAGGCGGTCCGCAGGATCGTTCCCGCGCTCGGCAACTACGTCATCTCGATGCTGAAGGACACCCCGCTGCTCGCCGGGATCAGCGTCCTCGAACTCCTTCAGCAGTCCCGTCTGGAGGGCGCGTCGACCTTCCAGTACACCGAGCCGCTGACCGTGGTCGGTGTCGCCTTCATCCTCATCGCCTATCCGGCATCCCTTCTCGTACGAGCCCTGGAGCGCCGCCTTGCCCGCTGACCTCTCCCCCAAGCCCGCCCCGTCCTCCCCCGCCGCCGCCCCGGACTCGCCCCTGATCACCTTCGACAACGTGACCAAGCGCTTCGGCGCCACCACGGTCCTGGACGATCTGTGCTTCTCGGTGCGGCCGGGCAGGCACGTCACGCTGATCGGCCCCTCCGGCTCCGGCAAGACCACGATCCTGCGGCTGCTGATGACCTTGGAGACACCCGACTCCGGGACGATCCAGGTCAATGGGGACCGGCTGTTTCCGGCCGCCGAGAGAGAGCGCCGGGAGGCCCGGAAGAAGATCGGGATGGTCTTCCAGCAGTTCAACCTCTTCCCCAACATGACGGTGCTGCGCAACCTCACCGAGGCGCCGGTCCGGGTGCTCGGGCTGTCACCGGACGAGGCCGAGGCGCGGGCGCGGGACCTGCTGGAGCTGGTGGGTCTCGCCGACCGCGCCGGGGCCAAGCCCTCGCAGCTCTCCGGCGGCCAGCAGCAGCGGGTCGCGATCGCCCGGGCCCTCGCGATGCGGCCCCAGGTGCTGCTTCTCGACGAGGTGACCTCCGCGCTCGACCCGGAGCTGGTGGCCGGGGTCCTGGACGTCCTGCGGGACATCGCGACCACGACGGACATCACCATGCTGTGCGTCACCCACGAGATGAACTTCGCGCGCGACATCTCGGACGAGGTCATGATGTTCGATTCCGGGAAGGTCATCGAGTCGGGTCCGCCGGAGAAAATCTTCTCCGGGGCAGAGCACGAACGCACGCGCGAGTTCCTGGGTGCGGTGCTCTGACCTCTGGTTCCGGCCAGAGACCTTACCCCTGGCATATGCCAGGCGGATGCGCCCCTGCTCGCGAGCCGGGGCGCATCATCAATCTCGTCAACACCCCCACCGCAAACGGGCCTTGGCGGTTATCGTGGAACGGTGAAGCTGTCCACCTTCGCAGCCTCGACCTGCTAGGGGGAAACCGTGGCGCTGAAGCCCGAGCCGACCGCGCCGTTCCACTCGGTGCAGTACGCCTTCCGCGTCCTGGAGACGATCTCCAAGCACGGGAGCGGAGTGACGGACGTCCAGATCGCACGAGAGACCGGTCTGCCGACCGCGCACCTCGCCTCCCTCCTGCTCATGCTCCGCTGCGAGGGCTATGTGGAGCAGGTCGCCGACGGCGCGTATGTGATCGGCGACTCGACCGTCCTGCTGGGCTCCGGCGTGGTGCGCCAGCAGGCCCTGGAGGCCAAGCTCCAGGCCACCCTCACCGAGCTGCGCGACTCGGTCGGCGCGGCGGTCTACATCAGCCGGTACATCGACGGCGAAGTGAAGATCACGCAGTACGCGGACGGCCCGCGCGCCCCGAAGGTGAACGAGTGGGTGGACTTCCGCTCGGCGGCCCACGCCAGCGCGGTCGGCAAGTGCCTGCTCACCCAGCTCGACCAGAACGGGCGGCGCGACCACCTCTCGCGCCACAAGATCGCCCGGCTCACCTCGCGGACCATCACCAACGAACGCGTGCTCTTCAACAAGCTGGACAGCCAGCCGGCGACGGTCCCGGTCCTCGACCTCCAGGAGTACGCGGTGGGCACGGTCTGCGCGGCCGTCCCGCTCACGGCGGGCTCGGCGGTCGGCTGCCTGCCGCTCTCGCTCCCGATCGAACACGCCCACCGGCTGCGCTCGGCGGCCGACACCCTGAACCGCCGGGCCGCTCCCGTGGTGCTCTCACTGGCGATCTAGGCGTTTCGTTTCCGTAATCCGATCCGTGATCCGAGGGTGGCAGGAGCACCCCCTCGGACCAGGTAGTATTTTCTCTGTCAGCAGGCGCCGCTAGCTCAGTTGGTTAGAGCAGCTGACTCTTAATCAGCGGGTCCGGGGTTCGAGTCCCTGGCGGCGCACAGACAGCAGGAAGCCCTTCGCGAAAGCGGAGGGCTTTTTGCGTTGCCCTTACACCTTTCCGGCCCACGGCGAACACCCTTGGCAGGCCGCCTTGCCCGCGTAATGCTGATTACATGATTACAGCCGAACAGCACGAGCAGCTTCGCGGCTGGTTCTCCGGCCGCATCCCCGAGGGTCTCTTCGAGCGCCTGGTCGAGGTGGTCGTCGACCGCGAGGAGATCACCGTCGTCGGGCGCGTCCCCGAGCCGAAGCTCGCCGACGACGCCTCCCCCGCCGAGCGCACCGCCGCCCTCGACGGCCGTATCCAGGAGTTCCGCGAGCGCACCCGCGACGAGCGGATCGCGGTGGCCCGCGAGGCCGAGCACCGCTATGGACGCAAGGTCTCCTGGGGCGCCGAGTGCGGCGGCCGGCGCGCGATGTTCACCCAGGTCTCGGCCCCGGTCATGACCCGGCTCCGCCAGCCCGAACGCCAGGTCCTGGACACCCTGGTGGCGGGCGGTGTGGTCCGCAGTCGCAGCGAGGCCCTTGCCTGGTGCGTACGGCTCGTACAGAGTCACACCGACGACTGGCTCGGGGAGCTGCGCGACTCCCTGGAGCGGGTACGGGAAGTCCGCGCCCAGGGGCCCGACCGCGCGTCGGGGCCCGCCGAGGAGGAAAACGCATGAGCGACGCTCCGGGGATCCCCAGCGTCTACGAGTGGATGGGCGGCCAGGAGGCGCTGGACCGCCTGACCGAGGTCTTCTACGGGCATGTGCACAAGGACCCGGTCCTGGCACCGGTGTTCGCGGCCGCCCCGGCCGAGCACGCCCACCACGTGGCGGTCTGGCTGGCCGAGGTCTTCGGCGGCCCCGCCGACTACACCGCGGCCCACGGCGGCCACGACCACATGGCCGGGCGCCATCTGGGCCGCGGCATCACCGAGGAGCAGCGGCGGCGCTGGATCGCGCTGCTGATGGACGCGGCGGACGAGGTGGGGCTGCCGGACGACCCGGAGTTCCGGGCGGTGTTCGCGTACTACATCGAGTGGGGCACGCGGATGGCGCTGGTGTACTCCGGCCCCAATCCGCCGCCGGTGGAGGGGACGGGGGCGAAGGTGCCGAGGTGGGGCTGGAACCAGACCCCGCCCTGGCAGGGCTGACCCGCCCCCCGCCTCCCCCGCTCGCCCGACCTCGCACATGGCCCCTCCGGACGGTTCCGGAGGGGCCATACGCATGTCCTATACATTCGTTCTAGACAGTCGTATTAAACGCCCGTACAGTTCCTGTCATGACCCACACACCGAGCACCAACCTCCGCGCGGGCCGCAAGGAATGGACCGCCTTCGTCGTCCTGCTGCTGCCGCTCCTCCTGGTCTCCATGGACGTCTCCGTCCTCTACTTCGCGATCCCCTCGATCACCCGCGAACTGGACCCGAGCGCCACCCAGCAGCTGTGGATCTTCGACGTCTACGCCTTCGCGCTGGCCGGCCTGCTGATCACGATGGGCTCGCTCGGTGACCGGATCGGCCGCCGCAGGCTGCTCCTGATCGGAGCGGCGGCGTTCGGCCTCGCCTCGGTGACGGCGGCGTACGCGACCAGCGCCGAGATGCTGATCGCCGCCCGCGCCCTGCTCGGTGTCGGCGGCGCGACCCTGATGCCCTCCACCATGGGCCTGGTCCGCAACATGTTCCGCGACGACAAGCAGCGCGGCCAGGCGATCGGCATCTGGTCCGGCGCCATGGCGGGCGGCATCGCGCTCGGCTCGGTGATGAGCGGCGTGATGCTGGAGCACTTCTGGTGGGGCTCGGTGTTCCTGATCAACGTGCCGGCGATGCTGCTCCTGCTGGTCCTCGTCCCGGTCCTGGTCCCCGAGTTCAAGGACCCGGCCCCCGGCAGGTTCGACCTGCTGAGCGTGCCGCTGTCGATGGGCGCGGTGCTGCCGGTGGTGTACGGGCTGAAGGAGTTCGCGGCCGAGGGCTTCAGCGCGGCGCGGCTGCTGTCGGTGGCCGTGGGCCTCGCGGTCGGCTGGGTCTTCGTCCACCGCCAGCGGGTGCGGCGGGACGCGATGATCAGCCGTGAGCTCTTCCGTGACCGGGTCTTCGGCGCCGGGATCTCGCTCAACGCGATCGCGGCGTTCGCGATGATGGGCTCGGCCTACTTCACCACGCAGTACCTCCAGTCGGTGCTCGGCATGGGCACCATGGAGGCGGCCCTGTGGTCGCTGGCCCCCTCGCTCGCGGTGGGCATCGCCGCCCCTACGGCCACGGCGGTCGCGGCCAAGCTGGGCAAGGCCCCGGTCATCGCGTCCGGCTTCGCGATCGGCTCCGCGGGCTACGGCGTGCTCGCCCTCACCGGCACCGACTCGCTGTGGCTGGTACTGACCGGCGCCGCGGTGATCGCCAGCGGCATCGTCACGGTGATGGCGCTCGTCTCCGACATGGCGCTGGCCTCGGCGCCCGCCGAGAAGGCGAGCTCGGCGGCGTCACTGCTCGAGACCGGGCAGGAGTTCGGCGGGGCGATGGGCATGGCGGTCCTGGGCTCGATCGGCACGGCGGTCTACCGCGCGGACATGCCCGACTCGGCCCCGGCCGCGGCCCGCGAGACCCTGGGCGCGGCGGTCGCCACCGGCGACGACGGGCTGGTGACCACGGCTCGGGAGGCGTTTGTGCACGGGATGCAGTTCGCGGGGGTCGGGGGGACGGTTCTGCTGCTGGTCGCGGCGGGGGTGACGGTGGGTCTGCTCCGGGGGACGAGTGTGGCTGCGCCTGCGCGGGAGGGGGAGCTGGTGGGGTAACCCCGCGCTACGACGACCGCCGGCCGGGCTCCGAGTGAGCCCGCCCGGCGGTCGTTTGTCTGCGGCTGAGTGGCGAGCCGGTCGCGCAGTTCCCCGCGCCCCTGGGTGGTTCGTCGGCTGCGAGCCGGTGGCCGCTTCTCGCGCAGTTCCCCGCGCCCCTCAGGGGGTCGGGCGTGGCCGGTTGGGGGTGTGCCGCAGCTCTCGAACCCTGCTCAGCCACAGGCTTTTAGGGGCGCGGGGAACTGCGCGAGCAACCGGCCACGACCCGCAGACGACAACGGGCTTCCCGCGGCGCGAAAACCCGCCCGAGCGAGACGTACTACCTAGGGGCGCGGGGAACTGCGCGAGCAACCGACCACGCACCCGCAGGCAAAGACCGGGCACAAGCAGGGGCGCGGGGAACTGCGCGAGCAACCCACCACACACCCGCAGCCAAAGACCGGGCACTCAGAACTGCACGTCAGAGCACGCGTAAAACGCGTTCCCCGTGTCCGCCACAGTCCACACCGCCAGGATCACATGATGCCCGCTCCTCCCGGAGGGAATCGTGCCGTCGTGCGACAGCGTCGGCGGCGGCTGCTTGCCGTTGAACGGGACCGTCAGGAACGGCTGCGGATCCAGCGCCGCCCGGGTGAGCTTCTGGGCCGGGTCCCAGCCCTGCTTGGTGAGGTAGTACCGGAAGTCCGTCGTGGCGTGCCGCGCGGTGAACTGCCAGCGGAAGGTGTACGTCTGACCCGCCGTCATACGCGTGGCCGGCCAGCCCGTACCGCCGCGCGGATCGTCGAGCTCCGCGAAGCGCGCGTTGCCGCCCGCGCAGAGCCGGCCGTCCGCGGGTCCCGCGGCCGGGAACCCCTTGGGGCCTTCGACGGACTGCGGCTCCCACTGTATTTCGCCGCAGGCGTGCGCGTTGGCGCACACCTTCTGGCGGCTGAGCGGCTGGTCGGTGTACCCGTGACCGCTGGCACTCGATGTGGCGAGCAGCGACGTGCCCGCCGCCGCGAGCGCGACGACGGCCGCGCCCAGCTTCTTCTTGCGCATGCTGACGCTCCTGGAGAACGTGGGGGAGTTCTGGGGCCGTGGCACGCGTGCAATCTGGTCTGGACCAACTCACAGGCTATTCCCGCCAGTTGAGCATGTCCAGACCAATCACCACACGGCTTCGACGCCGCCGCTCCCCCCGTTCAGGGGCCCGCGCTCAGGCGCCCTCCGCCCCGCCCCGGCCCGTATAGAACGCCACCGTCAGGTCCTTCACCAGCACGCGCCGCTCGTAGTCGTCCAGCTCCACCAGGCCGCGCGAGGTGAGCCGGGCCACCGTGTCGTCGACCGCGTCCACCACCGAGCCCAGCACCGCGTCCCGGTGCCGGGCGTCGAGCGCCGCGACCCGCCGCCGCCGCATCGCCGCCGCCACCTCCGGCGCGTACTCGATCCGGGTCGGCTGCACCGCGTACACCTCGATCCCGACCGGCTCCGCCTCCGCCTTCAGCAGCCGGGTCAGCGCGTCCCCGACGGCCTCCGCGTCCCGCAGGGTCGGGGCGTCCTCGTGGAAGGCGTCGGCCGGGAGCTGCGAGAGCACCCGGGCCATCGCCGCCTCCACCTGGTCGCGCAGATAGATCAGATGGTCGTCGACGGCCAGGGCGGCCCGCGCGGTGTCCCTGACCCGCCACACCACCAGCACCACGGCCCGCAGCGCCGTGCCGTCCGCGTCGACCGCGGGCATCGGCTCGCTGCGCCAGTGCCGCAGCCGTACGTCGACGGGCTCGCGCAGCAGCAGCGGGCTGATCCACACCAGCCCCGTGCGCCGCACGCTCCCCCGATAGTCGCCGCAGAGCGAGAGCACCCAGGCGTACCCGGCCCGGCCGCGCCCCAGCCCGCCGAAGCAGACCACCGCGACGGCCGTCCCGCACACCAGCAGCGCCCAGCGCGCGGGCCCCATGACGGCGTGCCCAGCGGCGTACGGGGACGGGGGCAGCCGCAGCGCCTGGGTCACCGCCCCCGGGACCAGGCCCGCCGACCAGACGACCGCCGCGCACCCCGCCAGCGCGGCAAAGCCCGCCGCGACCGCCACCGCCCCCGGCACCACCGGCCCGGGCCGCTCGACCAGGTCGGGGTCGCCGGGCGGGGCGGGCCGCGCGGGCGCCGGGACCGGCCGCCGCGCACGCCGGGCCGGGACGGCCCCGGCCGGCTTCGGACCCGGCTGGGGCACCACGGGGGTGGGGGCGGTGTCGTCCCGGAACAGCAGGTGCACCGGGATCTCGGCGGTGGTCTCGCCCCTGATCACCGCGACCCGGCGGGGGGCGGCGGGGCCTGGAGCGCCCTCGTCCGGCACGGGGGTGTCCGTCGTGTCCGTCGTCTTCTGCATCGATGTCTCCTGCGTCATGCGAAGAGCCGCCGCCAGGTCTCGGGGCCGGGGTAGCCGTCGGCCGCGCCGCCGCGCCAGCCCTGGGCGCGCTGGAACGCCTCGACGTTGCGCCGGTCGGCCTCGCTCCAGAGCGGGCCGGGGCCGGTGGTGTAGTACCGCCCGAACCCCTTGCGCAGCAGCTGCCGCCCGAGCTCGGTCACATACGCGCTGGACCGACCGGGCCGGAAGTACGCGCGCCCGGGGAAGGCGGGCACCCGCACCCAGCCCGCGTACCCGGCGGTGGTCGGCGCGGCGGGCGCACCCGCCCTGCCCGGCACGTCCGCCGGGGTCTGACCCGCCGGGGTCTGGCCCGCGGGGGTCTGGCCCATCGGCGGGGGCGGGGTGGCCGCCGGCAGGCCCCCCGTGGTGCCGCGCTCCGGCGGGATGTCCTTGCCCGCGCCCCGCACCAGCAGGCTCCACGTCTGGGCGCCCGGCAGCCCGTCGGCCGCGCTGCCGGTCCAGCCCTGGGCGCGCTGGAAGGCCTCGGTCGCCCTGCGGTCGGCCGCGCCCCAGAGCGGGCCGGGGCCCTCGGTGTAGAACCGCTTGCCGCCGCGCGCCACCAGCATCTGGCCCAGCCGCGTGACGTACGCGTTGTTGGCGCCCGGCCCGAAGGCGCCCACCCCCGGGAAGTCCGCCGCGAGCGCGGCCGGGGCGGGCTGCTCGGCGGCGACGGCACCGCTGGTGCCGGTGGCGACGCCCTTGTACCGGTAGGGCAGATAGCGGGCCGAGTTGGTCCAGTACGTGTACGGCGTGGCCTGTCTGCGGGCCAGCGGGGGCGTCTGCTCGTACGCGATGTAGGAGGTGTGCGTGTAGTCCGTCCAGCCGCCGAAGATCACCACGTGCGAACCCTTGGTCGGGTTGTCGGGGTTGTGGAAGAGCAGGATGTCGCCCGGCTGGAGCTCCTCCTTGGCGATCCGCACCGCGAAGCTGCCCAGACTGCCCGTCCACTCGTTGGTGCCGAGGTTCCAGGCCATCGAGACGAACCCGGAGCAGTCCTGGCGGTACCCGTCCGACCAGTACTTCTCCATGCTGTACGGGACCTGCGCGGTCACCCACTTCTTCGCCCGGTTGATGATGTCGGCCCGGGTCATCGGCTGGAGCTTGCGCGGCGCCAGCCCCTCGGGCCGCGCGGCGGCGCTCCCGTGCAGCCCGCCGGCGACCCCCTGCTCGGTCGCGGGCCCGCTGTCCTGGCCGACGGCGTCGCCCCCGGCGGCGGCCCGGTCGTGGCCGGTGCCCGGGCCCGGCGGCCGCACGGTGGCGGCGGCGCTCTGGGCGCCGAGGACCACGCCC
>NZ_BAAACA010000036.1:0-23385 GCF_039521265.1 Streptomyces crystallinus
CCGCGGCAATCCCCTGGGGCGCCCCGCAGGGGCGCATTCAGGGGCGCGGGGAACTGCGCGACCAGTTGGGGACGGTCCGCAGACGACGAACCGAGCCGCCCGGCCGAGGGCTTCAGGGAACGGGCGGGGTGGGGAGAGCTACGCCACCGAACCTATCCGCCCCACCGCCCCGTCAGGCCCCTCGTGATGGATCGGGGTGTGCGCACCCGTCAGCGACACCCCCGTACCCCCGCGCCGGTTCGCCACGATCTCCGCCGCGATCGACAGCGCCGTCTCCTCCGGGGTGCGCGCACCGAGATCGAGGCCGATCGGCGAGCGGAGGCGGGCCAGCTCCAGCTCCGTGACGCCGACCTCGCGCAGCCGCGCGTTGCGGTCCTCGTGCGTACGGCGTGAGCCCATCGCACCGACGTACGCGACCGGCAGCCGCAGCGCCAGCTCCAGCAGCGGCACATCGAACTTCGCGTCATGGGTGAGGACGCACAGCACCGTACGGGAGTCGACCTCCGTCGAGGCCAGGTAGCGGTGCGGCCACTCCACCACGATCTCGTCCGCCTCGGGGAAGCGGGCCGGCGTGGCGAAGACGGGGCGGGCGTCGCACACCGTGACGCGGTAGCCGAGGAACTTCCCCACCCGTACCAGCGCCGAGGCGAAGTCGATCGCGCCGAAGACGATCATCCGGGGCGGGGGGACGCTCGACTCGACCAAAACCGTGAGCGGCTGTCCGCACAGCCGACCGTCGGCGCCGAGGGTCAGCGTGCCCGTGCGGCCCGCGTCCAGCATGGCCCGCGCCTCGTCCGCCACCGCCCGGTCCAGCTCGGGGTGGCCGCCGAGGGCGCCCTCGTACGTACCGTCGGGGTGGACCAGAAGAGGGCGGCCGACCAGGTCGGAGGGGCCCTCGGTGACACGGGCCAGGGCCGCGGCCTCGTCGCGCGCCGCGGCCGCCAGGGCCGTGGCGAACACCGGCCGGGAAGGGGAGTCGGCGGGCACCGGGGTCACCAGGATGTCGATGATTCCGCCGCAGGTCAGACCGACCGCGAACGCGTCCTCGTCGCTGTAGCCGAAGCGTTCGAGGACGGGCTCGCCGTCCGCCAGGGCCTGCTGGCACAGCTCGTAGACCGCGCCCTCCACACATCCGCCCGAGACCGAACCGATCGCCGTGCCCTCGCCGTCGACGGCGAGCGCCGCGCCGGGCTGGCGGGGCGCGCTGCCGCCGACGGCCACCACGGTGGCCACCGCGAAGTCGCGACCCTGCTCGACCCACCGGCTGAGCTCTTCGGCGATGTCCAGCATGTGCGGTCTCCTTAACGAACGGATGGTGGAGGGCGTCCGGTCGTACGCCCTGGTCGTGGCCTACTTGACGCCCAGCCAGCTCTCGATGGGGCTGAGCGCGAAGTAGACGAGGAAGATGCCGGACAGGGCCCACATGAACCCGCCGATCTCCCGCCACTTGCCCTGCGCCGCCTTGATGACGGTGTAGGAGATGACACCCGCGCCGACACCGGCGGTGATGTTGTACGTGAACGGCATCAGGGCCACGGTGAGGAACACCGGGATCGACACCGAGCGGTCGTTCCAGTCCACGTGCTTGGCCGCGCTCATCATCATCGAGCCGATCACGACCAGCGCGGCGGCGGCCACCTGGGCCGGGACCAACTGGGTGAGCGGGGTGAAGAAGAGACAGGCCGCGAAGAAGAGGCCGGTGACGACCGAGGAGAGGCCGGTGCGGGCGCCCTCGCCGGCGCCGGTGGCGGACTCGATGAAGACGGTCTGGCCGGAGGCGCCGGAGACGCCGCCGATCGCGCCGCCCGCGCCGTCGATGAACAGGGCCTTGGACAGGCCCGGCATCCGGCCCTTGTCGTCGGCGAGCTTGGCCTCCTGGCCGACGCCGATGATGGTGGCCATCGCGTCGAAGAAGCCGGCCAGCACCAGGGTGAAGACGATCATGCCGACGCTGATGGCGCCGATCTGGCCCCAGCCGCCGAACTCGACGTCGCCGAAGAGGCCGAAGTCGGGCTTGGCGACCGCGCTACCGTCCAGGCCGGGGGCGAGGCCGCCCCAGTCCTTGTCGCTCAGCCCGGCGACCTTGGTGACCACGAGCGAGAGGACCGTGCCGGTCACGATGCCGATCAGGATCGCGCCGGGGATGTTGCGCGCCTGGAGGGCGAAGATCAGGAGCAGGGTCACCGCGAAGAAGAGGACCGGCCAGCCGACCAGCTCGCCGGTGGCGCCGAGGGTGACGGGGCCGCCCTGGCCCTTGCCGACGAAGCCGGCCTTCACCAGGCCGAGCAGGGCGACGAACATGCCGATGCCCATGGTGATGGCGTGCTTGAGGGGCAGCGGGATGGCGTTCATGATCATCTCGCGCAGGCCGGTGACGACCAGCAGCATGATGACCACGCCGTACATGACGCACATGCCCATGGCCTGCGGCCAGGTCATGTTGGGGACCACCTGGGTGGTCAGGGCCGCGGAGACGTTCAGTCCGGCGGCCAGCGCGAGCGGGACCTTGCCGAAGAAGCCCATCAGCAGCGTGCTGGCCGCGGCCGCGAGGGCGGTGGCGGTCACCAGGCCCGCATGGCCCAGCGTGTGCTTGTCGACGTCGGGCGTCGAGAGGATCAGCGGGTTGAGCAGGAGGATGTAGCACATCGCCATGAAGGTGGTGATGCCGCCGCGCACCTCTTGCGCGACCGTGGATCCTCTGTCCGTTATGTGAAAGTACCGGTCGAGCCAGGACCTGCCGGCGGGGACGCGCGAGCCGGAGCCCGCCTCCTCGGCGGTGGTCCTGGGCTCCACAGACTGCTGGGTCATGGTGCCTACTCCCAAGGTTCAAAGGGGCACCCGCATAAGACTTGAGATCTCAGTCAGACAAGCTGCGGGATTTGGGATGGTGCGTGGGCTGCACGACCCGGGGGACGGCCCGAGACGAACGTTTCCTCGTACGGCGGGGGTACCGGTCGCGGTACCGCGGTACGGGTGCGGTGCTGGTCATTCGGTGTGCCTGGTGGTGCCGGTGGTACTGCGGGTGGGGCGGTGAAGGACCGCGAGCGGTGCGGTACTTCTGTGCTCCGGGCGGTGCGGGCCGTTCGGAAGTGTGACGTTCCAGGTGAAGGCACGCACCGCCCGGAGGGCTCGGGGGTCAGGACGACTCGGTACCGGTGAGGTGCTCGGGGCGGACCGGCGTCCTGTTCAGCTCCAGGCCCGTCGCGTTCCGGATCGCCGCGAGGACGGCCGGGGTGGACGACAGGGTCGGGGCCTCGCCGATGCCGCGCAGCCCGTACGGGGCGTGCTCGTCGGCGAGTTCGAGCACGTCGACCGGGATGGTCGGCGTGTCGAGGATGGTGGGGATGAGGTAGTCCGTGAAGGAGGGGTTGCGCACCTTCGCGGTCTTCGGGTCGACGATGATCTCCTCCATGACCGCCACGCCCAGGCCCTGGGTGGTGCCACCCTGGATCTGACCGACGACGGACAGCGGGTTGAGCGCCTTGCCGACGTCCTGGGCGACCGCCAGCTCGACGACCTTGACCAGGCCGAGCTCGGTGTCCACCTCGACGACCGCGCGGTGCGCGGCGAACGAGTACTGGACGTGGCCGTTGCCCTGGCCGGTGCGCAGGTCGAAGGCCTCGGTGGGACGGTGGCGCCACTCCAGCTCCAGCTCCACCGCCTCGTCCTCCAGGACGTCCACGAGGTCCGCGAGGACCTCGCCGCCGTCGGTGACGACCTTGCCGCCCTCCAGGAGGAGTTCGGCCGTCGCCCAGGCCGGGTGGTACGAGCCGAACTTGCGGCGGCCGATCTCCAGGACGGCCTCGCGGACGTGCTCGCAGGTGTTCTTGACCGCGCCGCCGGTGACGTACGTCTGGCGCGAGGCCGAGGTGGAGCCGGCCGAGCCGACCTGGGTGTCGGCCGGGTGGATGGTCACCTGGGTGACGCCGAGCTCGGTGCGGGCGATCTGCGCGTGGACGGTGACACCGCCCTGGCCGACCTCCGCCATCGCGGTGTGCACGGTGGCGACCGGCTCGCCGCCCACGACCTCCATGCGCACCTTGGCGGTGGAGTAGTCGTCGAAGCCCTCGGAGAAGCCGACGTTCTTGATGCCGACCGCGTAGCCCACACCCCGCACGACACCTTCGCCGTGCGTGGTGTTGGACAGGCCGCCGGGCAGCGCGCGGACGTCGGCCTGCTCGCCGGCGGTCGCCCACTGCTGCTCGGGCGGCAGCGGACGGGCCTTCACGCGGCGCAGCAGCTCGGCGACCGGGGCCGGGGAGTCGACCGGCTGGCCCGTCGGCATGATCGTGCCCTGCTCCATGGCGTTCAGCTGCCGGAACTCGACCGGGTCGATGCCCAGCTTCGCCGCCAGCTTGTCCATCTGCGCCTCGTAGGCGAAGCACGCCTGGACCGCGCCGAAGCCGCGCATGGCGCCGCAGGGCGGGTTGTTGGTGTAGAGGGCGATGGCCTCGATGTCGACGTCGTCGATCACATACGGGCCGACGCTGAGCGAGGAGGCGTTGCCGACGACCGCCGGGGAGGCCGACGCATAGGCGCCGCCGTCCAGGACGATCTTGCACTTCATGTGCGTGAGCTTGCCGTCCTTGGTGGCGCCGTGCTCGTAGTAGAGCTTCGCCGGGTGGCGGTGGACGTGGCCGAAGAAGGACTCGAACCGGTTGTAGACGATCTTGACCGGCTTGCCGGTGCGCAGCGCCAGCAGACAGGCGTGGATCTGCATCGAGATGTCCTCGCGGCCGCCGAAGGCGCCGCCGACGCCGGAGAGCGTCATCCGGACCTTCTCCTCGGGCAGGCCGAGGACCGGAGCGATCTGCTTGAGGTCCGAGTGCAGCCACTGGGTGGCGACGTACAGCTCGACGCCGCCGTCCTCGGACGGCACGGCCAGGCCGGACTCGGGGCCGAGGAAGGCCTGGTCCTGCATGCCGAAGGTGTACTCGCCCTTGACGATCACATCGGCGCGCTCGGCGGCCTCGTCGGCGTTTCCGCGCACGATCGGCTGGCGGTGCACGATGTTGGGGTGCGGTACATGGCCGATGTGGTGGTCGTCGCGGCCCTCGTGGACCAGGATCGCGTCGGGGGCGGTCGCGGACGCCTCGTCCGTGATGACCGGCAGCTCGGCATAGTCGATCTTGATCTTGGCGGCGGCGCGGCGCGCGGTCTCCGGGTGGTCGGCGGCGACCAGCGCCACCGGCTCGCCGTGGTGGCGGACCTTGCCGTGGGCCAGGACGGGGGTGTCCTGGATCTCCAGGCCGTAGTGCTTCATCTCGGCCGGCAGGTCGTCGTAGGTCAGCACGGCGTAGACGCCGGGCATCGCGACGGCCTCGGAGATGTCGATGGAGCGGATCTCGGCGTGGGCGACCGTGGAGCGCAGGGTCTGGCCCCAGAGCATGTCCTCGTGCCACATGTCCGAGGAGTACGCGAACTCACCGGTGACCTTGAGGGTGCCGTCCGGGCGCAGCGTCGACTCGCCGATGCCGCCCTTGGTCTTGGAGCCCTGGGTGATGTTGGTGGGAGTACCAGTGGTGGCCATGATCGTCAGACCGCCTCTTCCTGACGGGCGGCCGCGAGGCGGACCGCGTCGAGGATCTTCTCGTAACCGGTGCAGCGGCAGAGGTTGCCGGACAGGGCCTCGCGGATGTCCTGGTCGGACGGGGAGGCGTTGCGCTCCAGGAGCTCGTCGGCGGCCACCAGCAGACCCGGGGTGCAGAAGCCGCACTGCACGGCGCCGGCGTCGATGAACGCCTGCTGGACCGGGGAGAGCTCGCCGGACTCGGCGCTGCGGCCGTCGGCGGGCTTGGCCTGCCAGCGCTGGGCGGCGTCGATGGAGGTGCCGCAGGCACCCGAGGCACAGGCGCCGCCGGGGTGGGCTTCCTCGCGGTGCTTGGCGTAGTCGGCCAGGCCCTCGACCGTGACGACCTCGCGGCCCTCGACCTGACCGGCCGCAACCAGACACGAACAGACCGGCACACCGTCCAGGCGGACCGTGCAGGAGCCGCACTCGCCCTGCTCACAGGCGTTCTTCGAACCCGGAAGACCCATGCGCTCGCGCAGGACGTACAGAAGGCTCTCGCCCTCCCAGACGTCGTCGGCTTCCTGCTTGCGGCCGTTGACCGTGAAATTGACGCGCATGGTTATGCAGCTCCTTCAAGCGAGCGGCCGGTGCCGCGGTACTGCTCCCAGGTCCAGCCCAGCGTGCGGCGGGCCATGATGCCCACGGCGTGCCGGCGGTACTTGGCAGTGCCTCGTACGTCGTCGATCGGGTTGCAGGAGGCGGAGGCGAGCTCCGCGAACTGCTTGGCGATCGAGGGAGTGATGATCTTGCCGCTCTCCCAGAACCCGCCCTCGTCGAGCGCGGCGTTCAGGAACTCCTCGGCGGCCGTGGCCCGGACCGGGGTCGGGGCGGCGGAGCCGATACCGGTGCGGACCGTCCGGGTCTCGGGGTGCAGGGCCAGGCCGAAGGCGCAGACCGCGATGACCATCGCGTTGCGGGTGCCGACCTTGGAGTACTGCTGGGGGCCGTCCGCCTTCTTGATGTGGACGGTCTTGATGAGCTCGTCCGGCGCCATCGCGTTGCGCTTGACACCGGTGTAGAACTCGTCGATCGGGATCAGCCGGGAGCCGCGCACCGACTCCACCTCGACCTCGGCGCCCGCGGCGAGCAGCGCCGGGTGGGCGTCACCGGCCGGGGAGGCGGTGCCGAGGTTGCCGCCGACGCCGCCGCGGTTGCGGATCTGCGGGGAGGCGACGGTGTGCGAGGCGAGCGCCAGGCCCGGCAGCTCGGCCCGCAGGTTCTCCATGATCTGGGTGTACGACACGGACGCGCCGAGCCGTACGGTCTCCTCGCCGGTCTCCCACGCGCGCAGCAGCTCGATGCGGTTCAGGTCCAGAAGGTACTCGGGCCGGCGGTGGTCGAAGTTGATCTCGACCATCACATCGGTGCCACCCGCAATGGGCACAGCCGTGGGGTGCTCGGCCTTGGCGGCGAGCGCCTCCTCCCAGCTGGCGGGGCGAAGGAAGTCCATGAGTGGCTCTCTTCTTCTCAATCGGGGTCGTTCGCGCGGGTCCCGGGGACGGCAGGCCCTTGGCTGATGAAGTCGTTCATGTGCTGTTAACGCTGTGTGGCCCCAGTACACAAGCCTCACTCCGCCGGGTGCAGTCACCGAAACCATGAAGGAGTTGGCTGGTCTCCATCTACGTCTTGTAGATTCGTATGAAAGGCGGTGCTCAGTTACCCCACCGTTTTCCACCGGCAACAACAAGACAGATCGGCGGCGACACGCGATGCGGCTGCGCGCACTTCTGGAGACCGACGCGCTGGGGCTGCGGCTGCTCGGCGGCGAGGACGAGCTGGACCGCACCGTACGCGGTGTGATGACCACTGACCTGCGCGATCCGAGCCGCTATCTCTCCGGCGGCGAGCTGGTCCTGACCGGCCTCGCCTGGCGCCGTGACGCCGACGATTCCGAGCCATTCGTACGGATCCTGGCCGGAGCCGGGGTGGTGGGCCTGGCGGCCGGCGAGGCCGAGCTGGGCGCGATCCCGGATGACCTGATCCGTGCGTGTACACAGCACCGGCTGCCGCTGTTCGCGGTGAACGAGTCGGTCGCCTTCGCCACCATCACCGAGCACGTGGTGCGCCAGGTCTCCGGCGAGCGGGCCGGCGACCTGGCGGCCGTGGTGGACCGGCACCGGCGGCTGATGACCTCGGGGCCCGCCGGGGGCGGCCCGGAGGTCGTCCTGGACCTGCTCGGCTCCGACCTGGACCTGCGGGCCTGGGTGCTCTCCCCCACCGGGCGGCAGATCGCGGGCGCGGGCGAACCGCTCGCCCCGTCCGTCGGCGCCACCCTGGCGGGTGAACACCTCGGCGCGACCCGCACCGGCCGCCGGGGGCCGCACCGGGCCGTGGTCCACGGCACCACGTACTCGCTCTTCCCGATCCGCCACAGCGGGCGCGGGGCGGCCCCGGCCGCCCGCGACGTGCGCGAGACGGTCCTGTCGGACTGGCTGCTCGCCGTGGAGGCGGACGCGGGCGACTGGCCCGCCGCCCGGCTCGACCTGCTCCAGGGCGTCACCCAGCTGATCGCCGTGGAGCGCGACCGCCGCGACGCGGCCCGTGCGGTACGCCGACGGCTCGCCCAGGAGGTCCTCGAACTGGTGCAGACGGGTGCCGCGCCCGCCGAGATCGCGGCCCGGCTGCGGGTCGCCGCCCCCGTACTGCTGCCGGGCCTGGGCTCGGCGCCGCACTGGCAGGTGATCGTGGCCCGGGTCGACTGGAGCCCGTCGGCGGCCACCGCCGCCGAGGTCGCGGGCGGCCCGGTGGCCCAGGCCCTGCTGGAGGAGATACTGGTCGACCCGGCGGTCTCGGGCTCCGAGTCCTCGGACCGGATCGCGGTCGCCCACGCGGGCGACGAGGCCATCGCGCTGGTGCCGCTGCCGGCCGTCGCCGCCGAGGGCAGCGACAGCGGGCTGCACGCGGACGCGCTGCTCGCGGCGGTCCAGGCGCCGCTCTCGGCGGGGCTCGCCGACGACGGGCGCCTGACACTGGGTGTCAGCGCCGCCGTGCACTCCGCGGAGGGGCTGCGCGGCGCCCTGGAGGAGGCCCGGCACGCCCGCCGGGTCGCCGCCGCCCGCCCCGGCCGGGTCTGCGCCGCCGGCCACCACGAGCTGGCCTCGCACGTCCTGCTGCTGCCGTTCGTCCCGGACGACGTGCGCCGCGCCTTCACGGCCCGCCTCCTCGACCCGCTGCGCGACTACGACCAGCGCCACCGGGCCGAGCTCATCCCGACCCTGGAGGCGTTCCTCGACTGCGACGGCTCCTGGACCCGCTGCGCGACCCGGCTGCATCTGCACGTCAACACCTTGCGCTACCGGGTGGGCCGGATCGAGCAACTGACGGGTCGTGATCTTTCGCGCCTGGAGGACAAGCTGGACTTCTTCCTGGCCCTGCGGATGAGCTGAGCGCCGGGCGTCGGGGCGCAGACGGGGGTGCGAAGACCGGCGCTCAGGGGGCGCGCGGCGGGCGCGGCTGGGAGGGAACACCACCTGGACGCGCCGCAATTCGCCGTTTGTGAAGGAATTCACGCGTGGCCCTTGGCCCGGCGTGCCAATCCGTGCTGAGATTCGCCACACGGCTCAACAGCTCGGACTCAACGGCTCGATGGCGCGCTCGGGGAGGGCAACGTGGCGTACTCCGCCATGTCTGATTCCGGAACGACTGCAGAGAACGGCGATCCGCTCGATCCGCACCATCCGCTCCAGATCGCGGTGTGGCGGCTGCGCTCGCGCGGCTGCTGGACGGACGCGGCGGCCCTGCTCGAACCGCACAGCGCCGAGCCGGGCGCGGCGCTCCAGCGGGCCGCGCTGCTCACCGAGCGGTGTCTGTACACCGGGGACGGCTGGGCCGAGGCCGAGGAGGCGCTGCGCGGCGCGGAGGCGGTGGCCGGGGACGACGAGGAGCGCGGGGCGGCGGCGTGCGAGCGGGGGCAGCTCGCGTACGCCTCGACGCTGCTGGGGGTGCGCGACCGGGCCGACGAGGCGCGCTCGGCGCTCGGCCGGGCGGCCGCGCTGATCGCCCCGGCGGCGCGGGGGCGGGCGCTGCTCGACTTCCGGCGGGGGCTGCTCGCCGAGAACGTGGCGGACGCGCCGCAGGCGGCCCGGGCCGCCTACCGCCGCGCCCACGCGGGTGCCACGGCGCACGGCGACACGCTGCTGCTCTCCTTCACCTGGCGCCATCTGGCCGGACTCGCCCTGCGGGACGGGGAGTTGGCGGAGGCGCGGCACGGGTTCGCGGAGTCGCTGCGGATCCGGGAGGAGCTGGGGTATCTGGTCGGTACGGCTCCGGCGCTCGCGGCGCTCGCCGAGGCCGAGCCGGAGCCGGAGGCTGCGCGTCTGCGGACGGAGGCGGCGCGTCTGTTCCGGTTGCTGGGCGGGGTACCGACGTGGCTGGCGGCCCACCTCGCGCCGTCCCCGGCGACGACGTTCTGAAGTGCCCGGGCTTTGTCTGCGGGTGTGTGGTGGGTTGCTCGCGCAGTTCCCCGCGCCCCTTTTTGGCCCGGCCTTTGTCTGCGGGTGAGTGGGCGGTTGCTCGCGCAGTTCCCCGCGCCCCTAAAAGATCGGTGGCTGAGCTGAGTTCTCCGACCGCGGCCAACCCCCTAGGGGCGCGGGGAACTGCGCGAGCAACCGACCACCGACCCGCAGACGAAAGCGGGTTTCCAGGGGCGCGGGGAACTGCGCGAGCAACCGACCACCGGCCCGCAGACGAACGAGGGTTTCAGGGGCGCGGGGAACTGCGCGAGCAACCGTCCACTCAGCCGCAGACAAAGGCCGGGCACGACATTAAAGCGCTGAACCCGTGAAGTGCTCCCGCACAAGCGACTGCACCACAGTCAAGTCCCGCGCGCTCAGCGCGTCCAGCAGCGCATGGTGCTCCGCCGCGTCCGCGACCAGTTCCGCCCGCCGGGCGACCGGGGCGGCGGAGAGCGGCCACTGGGAGCGGCGGTGCAGATCCTCCGCCACCTGGAGCAGCTGCTCGTTCCCGGCCAGGGCCAGCACCGCCCGGTGGAACGCGCGGTCGGACTCCGCGTAACCGGCCCGGTCACCGACCGCCGCCGCCTGCGTGGTCGCCTCCGCGAGCGGCCGGAGCTCGGCCCAGCGCGCGGCCGGCACGGACCGCGCCAGCCGCAGCATCACCGGCACCTCGATCAGCGCCCGCACCTCCGCCAGCTCGGCCAGCTCGCGCGGGCTGCGTTCGGTGACCCGGAAGCCCCGGTTGGGCACGACCTCGACCGCGCCCTCGGAGGCAAGGCGCTGCATCGCCTCGCGCACCGGGGTGGCCGAGACGCCGAACCGCTCGCCGAGCACCACCGCCGAGTACACCTCGCCCGGCACCAGCTCGCCGTCGACCAGCGCCGCCCGCAGCGCCTCCAGGATCTGGCCGCGCACCGAGTGCCGTCTGACCTGCGGCGCGGGCGGCTCACTGTGGGTGTGCTCCCCCCGTACCGGGGGCCCGAAGGAAGCGCCCTCCGCGCGGGCCTGCGCGGGCACAGGGGCAGCCCCGGACGGCGCCTGCGCCGCCTCGCGCGCTCTGCCCTGCTCCACCCCAGACCCTCCTACCGCTCGGTATTCCCCCAGCACCATAGGCGGACAAAGCGACAGTTCAAACATCGCGCGCATCCGCTAAGGTAAGCCTTACCTGCAAACGATCGTGATTCGGTGGTCCCTGCATGACTGTGTCGACGCTGCTCCCGAGCCCCCTGGCCGCGTCCTACGCGCGGCTGGCCGACGTCTACCCCGGCGTCCGGGTCCAAGAGCTGGCGGACGGCGAGCGGGCCCCCCACTCCCCCGGCTGGGTCGGCGCCCACCAGCTCGCCGCGGGCGGGGCCGCCCTGGACGCCTTCCTCGGCTGGGACGACGAGCAGGTGCTGCGCGACTACGGACAGCGCGCCCGCCCCGACGTCGTCGCCTCCTTCGGCTTCCACCGCTACGCCTGGCCCGCCTGTCTGCTGATCACGGTCCCGTGGTTCCTGCACCGCCGGGTGCCCCGGGTGCCCGTGGAGGACGTGTCCTTCCAGCGCACCCTGGGACGGCTGACCGTACGGGTGCGGGAGTTCGCCTGTCTGCCCGGGGACCCGGCGGCCGGGCTGCCCGGCGCCCGGGTCGTCCCGGACGAGGAGGCGCTGCGCGCCGAGGTCCGCACGGCCGTCGCCGAGCACCTCGGGCCGGTCCTGGACGGCTTCGGGCCCCGGATGCGGCGCGGCAGGCGGGCGCTGTGGGGCATGGCGACCGACGAGGTCGTCGAGGGCCTCTGGTACGTGGCCGCGCTGCTGGGCGAGGAGCGCCGGGCGATGGGCGAGCTGGAGCTGCTGCTGCCGGGCTCGACCAAGCCGTACGTGGGCGCCGCGGGCTTCCGTGAGCTGAGCGGGCCGGCCGGCGAGCCGCTGCCGACCCGCGACCGGGCCAGCTGCTGCCTCTTCTACACCCTGCGTCCCGAGGACACCTGCGTCACCTGTCCGCGGACCTGCGACGCCGACCGGGTGGCCAAGCTCAGCGCCGCCTCCTGAATCCACGCCACTCGTCCGGGTGAGCCGGATTCGAACCTAACTCACCCCGCTGGCAAGCGAGTTCGAGCAGATCGCACCTATCCGTATGCCACCGGCCGCCAATGACGGCCTCTTCCCCCGAAAACGCCTGCGGCCCTGTGCGGCAGGAGCACTATGGCGCCCGGAACGCCTTACGTGATTCAAGGGACACCGCATGCGACTGACCGACATATCTCTGGACTGGCTGCTTCCGGGCGGCGTGATGATCGTGGGGGTCGTCGTGGCGTTGGTCGTCCTCACGCGCGGCAGGCGCACCGGTGAGAGCGCGTCCGGCGACGACAGCTGGGAGCGCAGCGAGGAGCGCAGGCGCCGCAAGGAAGCCGTCTACGGCACGGCCTCCTATGTGCTCCTGTTCTGCTGCGCGGCCGTCGCCGCGGCCCTCTCCTTCCACGGTCTGGTCGGCTTCGGCCGGCAGAACCTCGGCCTCACCGACGGCTGGGAGTACCTCGTCCCCTTCGGCCTCGACGGCGCCGCCATGTTCTGCTCGGTGCTCGCCGTGCGCGAGGCCAGCCACGGCGACGCGGCGCTCGGCTCGCGGCTGCTGGTGTGGACGTTCGCGGGCGCGGCCGCCTGGTTCAACTGGGTGCACGCGCCACGCGGCATCGCCCACGCGGGCGCCCCGCAGTTCTTCGCCGGCATGTCGCTCTCGGCGGCGGTGCTCTTCGACCGCGCGCTGAAGCAGACCCGCCGGGCGGCGCTGCGCGAGCAGGGCCTGGTGCCCCGCCCGCTGCCGCAGATCCGGATCGTCCGCTGGCTGCGGGCCCCCCGCGAGACGTTCGGCGCCTGGTCGCTGATGCTCCTCGAAGGGGTGCGGACGCTGGACGAGGCGGTCGAGGAGGTACGCGAGGACCGGCGGGCCAAGGAGCAGAACCGGCTGCGCCGGCGCGAGCAGGAGAAGCTGGAGCGGGCGCATCTGAAGGCGCTGAGCCGACAGGGCCGGCACATGGGCCGGGTGCGGCCCGGCGGCCGTCAGATCGACGTCCCGTCCATGGGGACGGGGACGGGCTCCGGGCAGCCGAAAGCTGTCGCGGAGCCCGCCATACCGGAGCCGGGACAGCTGCCTCTGCGCAACCGGCCCTCCCTTCAGGCCGTCACGGACGCTGAGTCCGCGACGGCGCCCAGGACCGTCGACCTCACCGCCGAGGACGACACCCAGACGCTGCCGCGCCTGGACCACCTGGAGCGCAAGCTCAAGGATCTGGAGCAGCAGTTCGGCTGAGTGCGGACGGCGTCAGAGGCTTCCCGCCGTCCCGTTGCCGAGCTCGAACCAGACGACCTTGCCCGCCTCGTGCGCGCGTACGCCCCAGGCGTCCGCGAGCGCCTGCACGAGGAGCAGGCCCCGGCCGTGCGTACCGTCGTCGGCGGACGGTACGCACGCCTCGGGGAGCGCCGGGGTGAAGTCGTGCACCTCGACGCGGAGTCCCGCCGGTGCCACCGTGGCCGTCACCACCGCCCCCTGGTCCGTGTGTATGAGCGCGTTGGTCACCAGCTCACAGGTGAGCAGCTCGGCCACGTCGACCGGCCCCGAGTGCTTCCAGTGCCCCAGCAACTCCCGCAGCGCGCGCCGCACTTCCGGCACCGCCGTGAGGTCCGACCGCCCCACCCTGCGCCGCAGCTGCCCCTGGAGCACCGCATGCGCGCTCGCCTTGCGGAACGCCCCGTTCGTCTCGGGCCCGCCCCCTCCCTGACGCTCTGTCATAGCCCCCACCCGCACGTCGTCACGTCCCTCTCCGTCTCGAACACCCTCACGGGATGCATGCCCCACCGACCCCCCGTCACGCATGGTGATTCCGCAACGACCGACGGGATACGCGGCGGGAGCGGTTCCACGGCGCGCGCAACCGGATGCGGCAGGTCACGCGCGAGGAGGGCACTGAAGGGCAGCGCCCCTTACGCACAGACGAGTCACAGGGTGGAGAGGGCTCCCGGCCCGCGATTCAAGCCCTCAAGGCCGCGAAGTCCTGCGGTTCGGCACGCATCGCGGCCACCCGGCCAAGAGACGCGCTGACCATGGAGGATCACCCCATCGCCAGACGGCCGGGTGGACATCTGCCTTACAGGTCTACGGACGGGGCACGTTGCGCAGATTGGAACGGGCCATCTGGAGCATCCGGCCGACCCCGCCGTCCAGCACGATCTTGCTCGCGGAGAGCGCGAAGCCGGACACCATCTCGGCGCTGATCTTCGGCGGGATGGAGAGCGCGTTGGGGTCGGTGACCACGTCGACCAGGGCGGGCCCCTTGTGCCGGAAGGCGTCCTTGAGCGCGCCCGCGAGCTGCTTGGGCTTCTCCACCCGTACGCCGTACGCACCGGCGGCGCGGGCGATCGCCGCGAAGTCGGGGTTGTGGTTGTCCGTCCCGTACGACGGCAGACCCGCCACCAGCATCTCCAGCTCCACCATGCCGAGCGAGGAGTTGTTGAACAGCACGATCTTGACCGGCAGGTCGTACTGGACCAGTGTCAGGAAGTCGCCCATCAGCATGGAGAACCCGCCGTCGCCGGACATCGAGATCACCTGGCGGCCGCGGTCGGTGAACTGGGCGCCGATCGCCTGCGGCAGCGCGTTGGCCATCGAGCCGTGGCTGAACGAGCCGATGATCCGGCGCTTGCCGTTGGGCGAGAGATAGCGGGCGGCCCAGACGTTGCACATCCCGGTGTCCACGGTGAACACCGCGTCGTCGTCGGCGAGTTCGTCGAGGACGGAGGCCACGTACTCGGGGTGGATCGGGACATGCTTGTCGACCTTGCGAGTGTACGCCTTGACGACGCCCTCCAGCGCGTCGGCGTGCTTCTTCAGCATCTTGTCGAGGAAGCGGCGGTCGGTCTTGGCCTTCACCCTCGGGGTGAGACCGCGCAGTGTCTCCCTGGCGTCGCCCCACACGGCCAGGTCGAGCTGGGAGCGCCGCCCCAGCCGCTCCGGCCGGACGTCGATCTGCACGATCTTGACGTCATCGGGCAGGAAGGCGTTGTACGGGAAGTCCGTGCCGATCAGGATCAGCAGATCGCACTCGTGGGTGGCCTCGTAGGCGGCGCCGTAGCCGAGCAGCCCGCTCATCCCGACGTCGTACGGGTTGTCGTACTGGATCCACTCCTTGCCCCGCAGCGCGTGGCCGACCGGGGCCTTGACGCGCTCGGCGAACTCCATGACCTCGGCGTGGGCGCCCGCGGTGCCGCTGCCGCAGAACAGCGTCACCCGTTTGGCCCTGTCCACCAGCTTCACCAGCTTGTCGATCTGCTCGTCGCCGGGGCGCACCGAGGGCAGCGAGGTGACCAGGGCGTGCTCGACGGCCTTGTCCGGGGCGGGCTCGGAGGCCACGTCGCCGGGGAGCGCGACCACGCTGACGCCGCCGCGGCCGATGGCGTGCTGGATGGCCGTCTGGAGCAGCCGGGGCATCTGCTTGGGGCTGGAGATGAGCTCGCAGTAGTGCGAGCACTCCTGGAACAGCTGGTCGGGGTGGGTCTCCTGGAAGTAACCCAAACCGATCTCGGAGGAGGGGATCTGGGAGGCCAGCGCGAGGACCGGCGCCATCGAGCGGTGGGCGTCGTAGAGGCCGTTGATCAGATGGAGGTTGCCCGGGCCGCAGGAGCCGGCGCAGGCCGCGAGGGTGCCGGTGAGCTGGGCCTCGGCGCCGGCCGCGAAGGCGGCCACCTCCTCGTGGCGGACCTGGATCCAGTCGATGCCGGAGGTGCGGCGGATGGCGTCCACGACGGGATTGAGGCTGTCGCCGACGACGCCGTACATCCGCCGCACCCCGGCGCGGGCGAGGATGTCCACGAACTGCTCTGCCACGTTCTGTTTGGCCATGGCTCCCATTCATCCACGGGCCGCCGCCTCACGCCTCCCAGACGGCGACCGCCGTACGGTCGTCGGCGTAGCCCTTCACCCTCAGCTGGACGTCCGCGAGGAAGCCGGCGAGGCCGGGCGGCCCGTTCCCCGCCCACCGCTCGGCCAGCTCCTTGGCCAGCGCGGGCTCGCCCCGCAACGGCTCGGCGAGCCCGCCGCTGCACAGCAGCAGGGTGTCCCCCGGCCGGGCGACGGAGGCGCGGAAGCGGAACGGTTCGGCCGGTGGGGCGGGCGGGTCGATGTAGGGGCGGGCTGGCTCCACGGTGTGCAGGTCCATGGTGAGCCGGTCGCCCTCGGCGGTCTCCGACGGCGGTGAGCCGAAGCCGACCACGGGCTCTCCGCTGATCTCGCCCGGCTCGGGCGCCACGGGCTCGATGTCCTGCCAGACGCCCGCCCGCAGCCGGAACAGCCCGCCGGGCCCGACCCCGAAGAAGACCCGGGTGCGGCAGCCGGGATCGGCGGACAGCAGCAGACAGCGCAGGCCCGCCGTGTACTCCTCGGGCTCCGCGCCCAGTTCGGCGGCGCGGGCCCGGAGTCTGCCGTAGCTGCGGTCGGTGAGCCGGTGCAGCCCGGACTTGAGGTCGCCCCGGCGCCCGGCCCTGATGTCGTCGGCGAGCCGGGCGTGGCTGCGCCCGATGGCGCCGCCGATCCAGCGGCAGGCGTCGGCGGCGGCGAGATGCGCGCCCTCGAAGGCCCGCATTCCGCTGGCGACGGCGACCAGCACCAGCGCGTCCTCGCCGTTCCCGAACCGGGCGGTGAGCAGGGCGTCGCGGCGGGGCTCGCCGCGATAGCGGGCCGAGTCACCGCGTACGGAGGCCGCGCGCAGGACGTACGCCCCGTACCGGGCGCCGTCCAGGACCGTGTCCGCGACGAGCTCGCCGAGGCCGTCGGGCCGTGCGTTCGGCAGGGCGGTGGGCTCGGCGTCGTAGGTGGGCGGCCGGTCCCCCACATGGCCGACCTGGGGCCGGGGCGCGGGGGGCGGCGGCGGTTCGGGGGCCGCCTCCTGCGGGGCCGGGACGGTGGGGGCAGCGGGGGCTGCCTCCTGCGGGGCCGGGACGGTGGGGGCAGCGGGTTGATCGGGCGGCGGCGCCGGCGGTGGCTCGGCCGTGGGCCGGGCCGCGGGCGGCTTCGGCGGCGGCGCGGGGACGGCGGGCCGGTACCCGGGCGGCGGCGGGGCCATCGGCGGGAGGGCGTCCGAGGGCTCCCACCACCCGGAGGTACGGGCCGGGCCGGGCCGCGCCCTGCTGCCGGGCGGCTGCCAGGGGACCCGGGGCAGGACCTGGTCGGGGGCGGGCGGCCGCGCGTCCGGCAGGTCCTCCGGTTCGTACGGCGTCTGCGCCCGGGGGTCCGGAACGGGCGGACTCACCGCCTCCGCAACGGACTTGAAGCGGTCGTCGAGGGTGTCGCCCGCGGCTGCGGGTGAGCTGTCCGGGGCGGGCTCGTCGTACAGCCGAGCCCACCAGTCGTCGTCCGAGGTGCGCCTCTCCCCCTGCTGACTCATGCCCCTATTGTCCACCGGACGGGCCGTACGAAAACCGTGGAACGGGTAAAAGTGGTCAGCACACAATTCCGCAGCCCGCACGCGGACACGACCCAACGCACCGACGCCGGGCGGCCCTTCCCCCCACGAGAGGGCCGCCCGGCGAGTTCTTGGGTGGTGGGCGGACGGCGAGACCGCGGTGGCGGCCGGGACGGCGGCGGTCGCCATCCCCGGCGCCGTGCGCGATATCGGACGCATCGCCCCTCCCCAGGTGAATCCGGAACAAAGCACTCCGCGCACAAAGCACGCAAATGCCTTGTTGCCGACGGCTGTTGGTCCTGCGGTTGCGCCACCTTGGCAGAGCGTCGGAAGGTGCGGGGACGATGTTGTGCGGCGGGTTCGCGCCGTGGCCGTTTCCCGCCACGCGTGGACGGCGGACGCGAGAGGGGCGGACGAGGGTGCTCGGAGCGATAGGCCTGGACGAGACGCAGGAGTCGGCGTACCGGACGCTGGTGGCGCTGGGGGCGGCGGAGGTCGTGGATCTGGCGCACCGGCTGGCGCTGCCCGAGCCCGACACGGAACGGGCGCTGCGGCGTCTGGAGCGCCAGGGCCTGGCCGCCCAGTCCTCGGCCCGGACCGGCCGGTGGGTGGCGGCCCCGCCGGGGGTGGCGCTCGGCGCCCTGCTCACCCAGCAGCGCCATGAGCTGAAGCAGGCGGAGCTGGCGGCGGCGCTGCTCGCCGAGGAGTTCCGGGCCGGGGCCTCCGAGCCCGCCGTGCACGACCTGGTGGAGGTGGTGACCGGTGCCAGTGCCGTCGCCCACCGCTTCCACCAGCTCCAGCTCGGTGCGGCCGAGGAGGTGTGCGCGCTGGTCACCGGCAACCCGGTCGCGGTGACCGGGAGGGACAACGAGTCCGAGGAGCGGGCCGCGACCCGGGGCGTCGCCTACCGGGTGGTGATCGAGCGCGAGGTGCTGGCCCTGCCCGCCGGGATGGTGGAGGTCACGGCGGCGCTGGGGCGCGAGGAGCAGGTGCGCACGGTCGAGCGGGTGCCGACCAAGCTGGTGGTGGCCGACCGCAGCCTGGCGATGGTGCCGCTGACCGGCCGGGACGCGGAGCCCGCCGCCCTGGTGGTGCACGCCAGCGGCCTCCTGGAGTCCCTGATGGGGCTCTTCGAGGCGGTGTGGCGGGAGGCGCTGCCGCTGCGGCTGGCGGGCTCGGCGGTACGGGAGGAGTCGACGGGACCGGATGCCACGGACCTGGAGGTCCTGTCGCTGCTGCTGGCCGGGATGACGGACGCCAGTGTGGCCAAACAGCTGGGCCTGGGGCTGCGGACCGTACAGCGCCGGGTGAAGGGCCTGATGGAGCTGACCGGCGTCACCACCCGGCTCCAGCTGGGCTGGCACGCGTACGAGCGCGGCTGGGTGGCCCGGTAGGGCCGGTCGCCGCACTCCCGTCCGCCTCGCGGCGCCCGGCCCGCGCTGTCGCCGGCCCGCGCCGGCCCGCGCCGGTCGATCCGCCCCGACCTGCACAGACGTCCCGATTCCGGCACGCTGGGCAGGTGGGCGTGTGGCAGCTCCTGGTGATGGGACTGGTGATGCTCCTCGGGCTGCTCGGCGTGCTGGTGCCCGGGGTGCCCGGGCAGGCGATCGTGTGGGCGGCCGTGGCGTGGTGGGCCCTCACCGAGGCCACCGGCACAGCCTGGGCGGTGCTGGCCGGGGCCACCGGCCTGCTCCTGCTCGCCCAGGCGGTCAAGCTGATGTTGCCGCCGAGGCGGCTGAAGGCGGCCGGGGTGCCCCGGCGCTCCCTGCTCGCGGGCGGCCTCGCGGCGATCGCCGGTTTCTTCCTGCTGCCGGTGGTCGGCGCGGTCGTGGGATTCCTGGGCGGGCTGTACGGGGCGGAGCGGATACGGCTCGGCAGCCATGGGGCGGGCTGGTCCTCGGCCCGTACGGTGCTGCGGTCCGGCGGCTACTCGGTGCTGGTGGAGCTCCTGGCGTGTCTGACCGTGGTGGGCGTGTGGGCGGGTGTGGTGATCTGGGCCTGAGCGCCCGTCCGCCGCGCGTCGGGGCGCGGACGGGGTGGAGGTCCCGCGACCCGGGGCGCGCTGGTCCCCGGAGCCGATGTTTTCCGCGCTCACCCGTGTGACGCTGGGGCCATGAGCGAATTCAGCGCGGCTGAGCGCGCGTACCTCAGGACCCAGCGGCTGGGCAGGCTGGCGACCGTGGACCCCAAGGGGCAGCCGCAGGCGAACCCGGTCGGGTTCTTCCCGCAGGACGACGGCACGATCCTGATCGGCGGGTACGCGCTCGGCACCACGAAGAAGTGGCGCAACCTGCTGGCCGATCCCCGGCTCGCGCTGGTCGTGGACGACGTGGTGAGCGTACGGCCGTGGCGGGTGCGGGGCGTGGAGGTCCGGGGCAGGGCCGAACTGCTCACCGGGCCGCACGAGTTGGGCCCGCACTTCAGCGAGGAGCTGATCCGGATCCACCCGGAGAAGATCCACAGCTGGGGGCTGGAGGGCGAGTAGACGCTCGGGGCGCGGCTACGCGCGCCTGGCCGGGTCGGAGCCGTCGTGCGCCGCCTCGGCCAGGCGGCGCAGCAGCGGGCCCAGCGCGACGACCGCCCGGGCCTCCTCGGCGCCCAGCGCGCCCAGCCGCCAGGCCAGCACCTCCGCCTCGGCGCGGGCGGCGTCCACCAGGGCTTGGGCGCCGCGTTCGGTGAGCACGATCCGGGCCGCGCGGCCGTCCGTCGGGTCGCTCTCGCGCAGCACCAGACCCGTCGCCTCCAGGCCCGAGACGGCCGCCGTGGCGGTCGGCTGGGAGCACGGCACCCGGGCCGCGAGCTCGCCGATCCGGGCGGGCCCGCTCTCGGTGAGCAGCGAGAGCAGCACTGTCTGGGTGGGCTGGATCCCGTCGGCCGGGGCGGCCCGGCGCAGACTGCGCAGCAGCCGGTGGAGCGAGACCACCAGTTGCAGTGCCGCGTCATCGTCGATGATCATCGCCTGTCCGCCGCCCCCCGCACCGAATCAAGGTCCAGGCGAGTGTAATCCTCGACGCGTACATGTCGAACCGGACGGCGTCGTGCGCCCGCCCCGGCGCGGGGCCGCGGACAAGGCCGCCGGACAAGCGGCTCGGGGACGCCGTGCTCGGGCCGACGGCTCAGGGGCTGACCGCGAGCACCAGGTATCCGGCGAAGAGCGCCAGGTGGACGCCGCCCTGCATGAGGGTCGCGCGGCCCGGGACGACGGTGAGGATGCCGACCCCGACGGTGAGCGCGAGCAGCACCATATGGCTGGCGCCGAGCCCCAGCACCAGCGGCCCCGAGAGCCAGATCGAGGCGAGTGCGACGGCCGGGATGGTCAGTCCGATGCTCGCCATCGCGGAGCCCAGCGCCAGGTTGAGGCTTGTCTGCACCCGGTCGCGGGCGGCGGCCCGGGAGGCCGCGATGGTCTCGGGGAGCAGGACGAGCAGGGCGATGACCACCCCGACGACGGAGGCGGGCAGCCCGGCCGCCGCCACCCCGCGCTCGATGGTCGGCGAGACGCCCTTGGCGAGGCCGACGACGGCGACCAGCGCCACCGCCAGCAGCCCCACGCTGACCAGCGCGGTACGGGCGGACGGCGGGTCGGCGTGCTCCTCCTCGAGCACCTCGCCCTGCTGGGTGACGGGCAGGAAGTAGTCCCGGTGGCGCACGGTCTGGGTGGCCACGAACAGCCCGTACAGCGCCACCGAGGCGAGGGCGGCGAAGACCAGCTGGGCGGTGGAGAACTGCGGGCCCGGCTTGCTGGTGGTGAAGGTCGGCAGCACCAGGCTGAGCCCGGCGAGCGTGGTGACCGTGGCGAAGGCGGCGCCGGTGCCCTCGGGGTTGAAGACGGCCAGTCTGCGGCGCAGCGCCCCGACGAGCAGACAGACGCCGACGATGCCGTTGCAGGTGATCATCACGGCGGCGAAGACGGTGTCGCGGGCCAGCGTGGCGTTCTTGTCGCCGCCGTCCGACATCAGGGTGACGATCAGCGCGACCTCGATGATCGTCACCGCGACCGCGAGCACCAGCGAGCCGAACGGCTCGCCCACCCGGTGCGCCACCACCTCGGCGTGGTGCACCGCCGCGAGCACCGCGCCCGCTAGGAAGCAGGCCACCAGCGCGACCAGGCCCGAGGGCAGCGACCGCCCCCAGGTCAGCGCGAGCAGCACCACGGCGAGCGCCGGCACGAACGCGGACCACCGCTCCAGGGGGACGCGGACGAGACGGATCATGTACCGACGTTCCCAGACGGCGGCGCCCCGCGCCCGTCGGCCGACGCCGTCCGGTGCCGCCCCCGACGGCGTCGCAGAGTGTGTGGGGCTGCCGACGGGCGGCCGAGGTCATCCGCCGGGCTTCGCGCGGCTCTCCGCCGTGGCCGCGAGCAGGTGCTGATGGGCGTACGAGCGCCACGGGCGCCACCGTTCGCCGTCGTCGGAGCCCTCTCCCAGCAGGCCGGGGAAGCCCACGTCGGGCTCCCCGAGCGCCCGCATACGGATCAGCGCGACGGCGCGCTCGTCGAGGCCGGGCAGGGTGCGCAGAATCCGGACGGCCTCCTCGCGGTCGGCGCCCGCGTCCAGGCGCAGCCGCCCGTCGGCGAGCGCGGCGGCCAGCTCCGCCAGCGGCTGATCCGGGTGCGCGGCGAGGGTGGCGGGCTCCGGGAAGAGACGGGTGAGCGAGCCGCACGGCAGGTCGAGCCGCTTCCCGTACGCCTCGGTCAGCTCGCTCGCCGCGGCGCGGCCCACCAGCGCCCTGATCGCGTACTCGTCCGGGTCGGCGGCCCCCGGGGAGCGCACCCCGGGCCGGGCCGCGACCAGGGGGGCGAGGCGGGGGTCGGCGGCGAGGCGCTCGTCCACCGCGTACGGGTCGGCGTCCAGGTCGAAGAGACGGCGCAGACGCTGGACGGCGGTGGTCAGGTCGCGCAGGTCGGTGAGGTGGATCCGGGCCTCCAGCCAGCCGCCGCGGCGCGGGCGCGCCTCCTCGACGGCCACGATGCCGGTGCCGTACGGCAGCCGCAGGGTGCGGCGGTAGGTGCGGGCGCCCGGCTCGCCCCGCACCTCCTCGACCCCGGCGACGGCCTCCTCGGCGAGCAGGTCGAAGACCGGGCCCGCGGCGTACGCGCCCCGGTGCGCCAGGCGCAGGGGGATGCCGGCGGCGAAGGCGGCCGAGCCGGGTCCGGCCTTGGTGCCGGACTCCTCGCGCAGCGCGCTGGGGGTACGGGCGTAGATCTGCCGGATGGTGTCGTTGAACTGCCGCACACTGGCGAAGCCCGCGGCGAAGGCGATGTCGGTGACCGGCAGGCCGGTGGTCTGGAGCAGCACCCTGGCGGTGTGGGCGCGCTGGGCGCGGGCGAGCGCGACCGGGCCCGCGCCGAGTTCGGCGGTGAGCTGGCGCTGCACCTGGCGGGTGCTGTAGCCGAGCCGGACCGCGAGGCCGGGCACACCCTCGCGGTCCACCACGCCGTCGCCGATGAGCCGGACGGCGCGGCCCACCACGTCGGCGCGCACGTTCCACTCCGCCGAGCCCGGCACCGCGTCGGGGCGGCACCGGCGGCAGGCGCGGAAGCCGTGGCCCTGGGCGGCGGCCGCGGTCGGGAAGAACCGGACGTTCTTGCGCTTCGGGGTCACGGCCGGGCAGCTGGGCCGGCAGTAGATGCCGGTGGTCGCCACGGCGAAGAAGAACTCCCCGTCGAACCGCGCGTCCCGGCTGCTGACGGCTTCGTACCGGGTGTCGTCGGTCTGTCCGTGCGTCGTCACGTGTCCAGTGTGCGGGTGGGGGCGGAGCGGGACTGGCGGATTTCGGACGCGGTGTCTTTGTGCCCGGCCTTTGTCTGCGGGTGGGTGGTGGGCTGGTCGCGCAGTTCCCCGCGCCCCTGTTTATGCCCGGGCTTTGTCTGCGGGCCGGTGGTCTCTTCTCGCGCAGTTCCCCGCGCCCCTGAAGGCGCC
>NZ_BAAACA010000037.1:0-224280 GCF_039521265.1 Streptomyces crystallinus
CACCACGAAAGAGCGGGACGACCAGGTCGGAATATGACCAGTCGTCCTCAGCGTCCTCGCTGTGTTATTGCCTACCGATCACAAGAATCAGCAGGACTTTTCAAAGGAACCTCCAACCCAACCGGCAAGCGGTGGGCCGGGGTTGTCAATCTGGCGTTGACTTTTGGCACGCTGTTGAGTTCTCAAGGTACGGACGCTTCCTTTGTTCCCGTTTCCGGGCCCTCCGGGCGCTTCCTTCGTTTCCGACTCTATCAGATCGTTTTCCGATCCGATTTCCTCGGTGCTTTCCGGCCTTTCGGCCTTCCGGCGGTTCCGACTCTATCAGATCCTTTCGGGCCTGATTTCCGGTCTCCCGGGTCAAGTCGGTTTGTCTTCCCGGCTGTTGGGCCGTTCCGACGAGTGAGACTTTAGCGGAATCCTGGCTCCCGATGCCAATCGGGGTTGCGTCCTGTCGAACGCGGATTCCTCATTTCGCAAAAGCGCACGAAAAACGAAACGACGGAGATCGTCGTTCGGATCAAGTGGTTGGTGCGGAATGGCTGTCCGGGGACCGACCGGAGTCGGCGCTCACGTCGGACAACTCGGAGAACACTACGTACGGGTCAAGTGCGTGTCAACCCCGGCCCCTGGGCCGTCCGGCTGGTTCTGAGGGCGGGTCAGCAGGGCGGGTCAGCCGTTGCCCGACGCCAGCTCGCGGCTGCGGTCGCGGGCGGCTTCCAGGGCGGCGATGAGTGCGGCCCGTACGCCGTGGTTCTCCAGCTCGCGGATCGCGCTGATGGTGGTGCCCGCCGGGGAGGTGACCGCCTCGCGGAGCTTGACCGGGTGCTCGCCGCTGTCGCGGAGCATCACGGCGGCGCCGATGGCGGCCTGCACGATCAGGTCGTGGGCCTGGGCGCGCGGCAGGCCGAGCAGGATGCCCGCGTCGGTCATCGCCTCGACCAGGTAGTAGAAGTACGCCGGGCCCGAGCCGGAGAGGGCGGTGGCGGCGTCCTGCTGGGACTCGGGGACGCGCAGGGTCTTGCCGACGCCGCCGAAGATCTCCTCGGCGTGGGCGAGGTGGGTCGGGGTCGCGTGGCTGCCGGCGCTGATGACGGACATGCCCTCGTCGACGAGGACGGGGGTGTTCGGCATGACCCGTACGACCGGGGTGTTCGCCGCGAGCCGCTCCTCGATGAACGCGGTCGGGATGCCGGCGGCGGCGCTGATGACCAGGCGGTCGGAGGTCACGTGCGGGCTGAGCTCGTCGAGGAGGCGGCCCATGTCCTGGGGCTTCACGGCGAGGATCAGGGTGTCGGCGCGCTTGGCCGCGTCGGCGTTGCTGACCGGGTCGACGCCGTAACGGGTGCGGAGCTCCTCGGCGCGCTCCGGGCGGCGGGCGGTGACCAGGAGGTTCGCGGGGTTCCAGCCGGCGCGGATCATCCCGCTCAGGAGGGCTTCACCGATCTTGCCGGTGCCGAGGACTGCGACGGTGTGGGTCATGCGGTCACCCTCCGGGTGGTGCGGGGTCTCTCCGTGGTGCGGGGCCTGACGTCGTCATCCTCGCACCGTGCGGGGCGTGGGGGGTGGGGTGTCCGAGGAGCGGTACGGGTCGTGTGGGTGCGGGTTGAGTGCGTACGGGTTCAGGGCGTGCGAGTTCACGGCGTGCGGCGGCGGAGGGTGGCCGCGCCGAGGGCCAGGACCAGGAGCGCGCAGGCGGCGACGATGAGGATGTCGCGTACGAACGTGCCGGTCGGGTCGGGGTGGTGGAGGATCTGGTCCATCGCGTCGACCGCGTATGACATGGGCAGGGCGTCGGAGACGGCGCGCAGGGCGGGCTGCATGGACTCGCGCGGGGTGAACAGGCCGCAGAGCAGCAGCTGGGGGAAGATCACGGCCGGCATGAACTGCACCGCCTGGTACTCGGAGGCCGCGAAGGCCGAGACGAAGAGGCCGAGGGCCGTGCCGAGGAGCGCGTCGAGCAGGGCGACCAGGAGCAGCAGCCACGGGGAGCCGAGGACGTCCAGGCCCAGGAACCACAACGAGAGGCCGGTGGCCAGGGCCGACTGGACGATGGCGAGCGCGCCGAAGGCGAGGGCGTAGCCCGCGATGAGGTCGCCCTTGCCGAGCGGCATCGCCAGCAGGCGTTCGAGGGTGCCCGAGGTGCGTTCGCGCAGGGTGGCGATCGAGGTCACCAGGAACATCGTGATCAGCGGGAAGATGCCGAGCAGGGACGCGCCGATGTTGTCGAAGGTGCGGGGCGAGGCGTCGAACACGTACCGCAGCAGGGTGATCATCAGGACCGGGACGAGGACCATCAGCGCGATGGTGCGGGGTTCGTGACGGAGCTGACGCAGGACGCGGGCGGCGGTGGCGAGGGTGCGGGGTGGGGTCAGGGCGGGCGTGCGGGTGGGGGGCGTCGTGTTCATCGCACTGCCTTCTTTTCTTGCTCTTGGCGCGGGGTGGGGTGGTCGAGGTCTGCCTCGTCGACGAGGGTCAGGAAGGCCTCCTCGACGGTGGCCGTGCCGGTACGGGTGCGCAGGGCCTCGGGGGTGTCCTCGGCGAGGATCCGGCCGTCGCGCATCAGGAGCAGGCTGTGGCAGCGCTCGGCCTCGTCCATGACGTGCGAGGAGACGAGGATCGTGGTGCCCCGGTCGGCGGCGATGGCGTGGAAGAGGTTCCACAGGTCGCGACGCAGTACCGGGTCGAGGCCGACGGTCGGCTCGTCGAGCACCAGGAGCTCGGGGGTGCCGAGCAGGGCGACCGCGAGCGAGACGCGGCTGCGCTGGCCGCCGGAGAGGCGGCCCGCGAGGGCGTCGGCGTGGGTGGTGAGGGCGACGTCCGTGAGGGCTCGGTCGACTGCGGCGGCGCGGGTGTTGCGGTGTTTGCGGCCGGGCTGTTGTACGGCGGCGAAGTAGTCGAGGTTCTGACGTACCGTCAGGTCGTCGTAGACGGACGGTGACTGGGTCACGTATCCGATCAGGGGGCGTAGGGCCGGGGCGCCGGCTGGGTGGCCGAGGACGGTGAGAGTGCCGGTGGCCTTGGCCTGGGTGCCGACGACTGAGCGCATCAGGGTGGACTTTCCGCAGCCGGAGGGGCCTAGGAGGCCGGTGATGCGGGCCCTGGGGACGGTGAAGTGGAGGTCTTTCAGGACCTGGTGGGGGCCTCGGGTGACGGATAGGGCGTGGGCGGTGAGGGCGGGGGGGCCGTTGTCGTGGGTGTAATTCATCATGTGATGAATATTGCGCGGGGGTGGGGTGGGCGTCAAGGGTGGGTGTGGGTGTGCGGGGGTGGTTTTTCCCCACCCCGCCCCTTCCCGAAAGCCCTGGGCGGGCGGCCGGGGGGTGGCGCTGGGGCGGGGCTGTCTGCGGGTGAGGGGCGGGTTACTCGCGCAGTTCCCCGCGCCCCTTTAGGGCCCGGCCTCTGTCTGCGGGTGAGTGGATGGTTGCTCGCGCAGTTCCCCGCGCCCCTGCGAGGACGGGGCCTGCGGCCCCTGCCCCTCGCCCCTGGCGGGGCTCCCCGGCGCATGCCGGAGGAGGCCGTCTACCTAAGGGGCGCGGGGAACTGCGCGAGCAACCCACCGCTCAGCCGCAGACGAAGGCCGGGCCCAATGGCAAGCCGGGTAACGGGTTACTGCTTGCGCCTTGGCTTCTTGCGGGAGTGGGGGTTCGGCTTGCGGCGTTCGTGGCGCTTCAGCGCCTCCTCGTACTCCCTGCGGTGCAGGGACTCGCCGGGGGCCTCGTGGAGGGCTCGGAACGCGTACGCCAGGAGGGAGCCGATGAAGCCGATCGCCTTCAGGCCCTGGAGGGAGCGCTCGCGCTCCGGGTCCGTGGGGCGGGCCGAGAAGCCCTCCCACGTCTTGCGGAACGCCATCGCGCTGCACAGCGCGAACATCACCACGACCAGCACCGTCACGAAGGAGCCGGTGTCCGCGATCTGGAGGCCCTCGTACGCGAAGCGCAGCACGAAGGCCGCCGCCACCGCCGCCGCCAGGGCGCCGACCGCCACCCCGGCGCGGCGCAGGCCGTAGCCGCGGTCGTGGTCGACCCATGTCGTGCCGAAGAAGCGGATGGGCTCCGGCTCGGGGCCGCCGCCTCCGCCTGTCTGGTCACTCATGAAGCGATTATCCCTGCTGAGCAAGTGAGGGACGCTAGCCGCAGCGGACCGCCACGTAGCCGTCGCTGCCCGTCTTCACGTACGCGTCCGCCACGTACTGGCCGTTGGCGATGTTGTCCCAGATGTTGCTCGTGCCGTACGGGCCGGAGACCGTCGTGCCGGGGCACTGGCAGTTGATCGGGACGCTCACCCCGGCGGGGAGCACCTTGACCACCGGGTACCCGGTGCCGGGGCCGCTGCGGACGTTGAGCCGTACGTCCGGCGCCACCGGGTACCGCTTCGCCGTCGACTCGGCGGCCTCCGCCACCACACCCGCGAGCTCTTCCGTGCTCATCTCCGGTCCTCCCCCATCACCGTCACTCTGCGTACGCCACGCACGCGACCCGCAGGCTAGCAAGCCCCTCGGGTCTCGCACGCATCATCGACTAGGCTCCGAGCGTCGCGCTCGGGGACGAACACACGGGGGTGGGCGATGCCGCCGCTGCGCAGCACGGGGCCGGGCCCAGAAGCGGAGCAGCCGGAGTACGCCGGGCAGTATCTGCTGGAGTCGACGCTCGGCACCGGCGGCATGGGTGTGGTCCATCTGGCCGCGTCCGCCTCCGGCCTGCGTCTGGCCGTCAAGGTCGTGCACGCCGAGCACGCCAAGGACCCCGAGTTCAGGGCGCGGTTCCGGCAGGAGGTGTCGGCCGCGCGGCGGGTGAGCGGGGCGTTCACCGCGTCCGTCGTCGACGCCGATCCGGCGGCCGCGCGGCCCTGGATGGCCACCCTCTACATCCCCGGGCCCACCCTCGCCGAGGAAGTGAAGCGGAACGGGCCGCTCGACGCCGCCCAGGTGCGCCGGCTCGGCGCCGGGCTCGCCGAGGCGCTGCGGGACATCCACCGGGCCGGGGTCGTCCACCGCGACCTCAAGCCGAGCAACGTGCTGCTCGCCGCCGACGGGCCCAAGGTGATCGACTTCGGCATCTCGCGCCCGTACGACAGCGATCTGCGCACCGAGACCGGGAAGCTCATCGGCACGCCGCCGTTCATGGCGCCCGAGCAGTTCCAGGCGCCGCGCGAGGTCGGGCCGGCCGCCGACGTGTTCGCGATGGGCGCGGTGCTCGTGCACGCGGCGACCGGGAACGGGCCGTTCGACTCCGACAGCCACTACATCGTCGCGTATCAGGTCGTCCACAACGAGCCCGATCTGACGGGGGTTCCGGACGACCTGGTGCCGGTGCTGCGGAGCTGTCTCGCCAAGAAGCCCGAGGACCGGCCCACGCCCGACGAGCTGATGGCGGAGCTCCGGTCGGCGGCGTACGGGACCGAGGCGTTCATCCCGACCCAGCGGTTCCGCAACCCGGTGGAGAAGGTGCCGGGGCGGCCGTGGCCGGGTGGGGAGGCGGGCGGCGGGGGCGCGGACGTGCCCACGCACCGGCGGGAGGCGGCTTCGGTGGCCCCGCGGGCGCGGCGGCCGCTGCGGTGGGCCGCCGCCGCTGCCGCGCTGGTGGCGGTGGCGGGGGGCACGGTCCTGGGCGTACGGATGGCCGGGGGTGACTCCCCCGCGGCGGCTCCCACGGCTCCGGCCGGTGAGGTCGGGCGCCCGTTCGCTCCGTGGGCCGTGCCGCTCGCGGCCGGCGGGAGCGGGAACCGTACGCCCGCCTGCTCGGTCGACGCGGCGGGCAAGGCGCTGTACTGCGCCGCTCCCGGCGTCACGGCCGCCCGGCTCGATCCGGTGGACGGGCGCGTCCTGTGGTCGGTGAAGGCCAGGGGCGCGGGCGGGCGGGTGGCCGACGACGGGCAGCCGCGGGTGTCCGGCGGGCTCGTCCTGGTCACGCCGCCGGGCGCGGGGCGGCTGGACGCACTCGATCCGGCGACCGGTGCGACGCGCTGGACGCGGCCGGTGCCGACGCGCGGCGCGCTCGCCTACGGTGACGCGTCCGTCGTGTTCACCACGGACAGCGGTGAGGTCCGCTGCCTCGACAGCGCCACCGGCAAGGAGCGCTGGCGAGGCCGGCCGGCCGCGGCGGGCGCCCAATGGGTGGCGGTCCCCGGCGGGGGCGCGCTGTATGCCGTGTCGGTGGCCGCGGACGGGGCGACCTCGCTGGTCACCGCCGTCGCCGCGGACACCGGCAAGGTGCTGTGGACGAAGCGGCTGCCGGGTGGGCTGGGGCCGGTGGGGGTCTCCGGCGGGGCGCTCGTCCTGCTGGCGGCGGACGCCGACAGCTTCACGACGGCGGTCGTACGGCTGGACGCGGCGACCCGGGCCGTACGCCGTACGCCGCTGCCCGCGCCCGTCGACCAGGCACAGGCGACGGTCGACGGGGACGCGGTGTACGTGTTCGGGGCGGGCGGGGCGCTGCTCGCGGTGGACGCGCGGCGGGGGGCGCAGCTGTGGCGGCTGGAGACGGGGGCGGCGCGGGCGTCCCGGCCGGTGGTGGGTGGGGGCCGGGTGTACGTGACGGCTTCCGACGGCCGTCTCCTGGCGGTCGACGCGGCGCGAGGCGTACTGACCGGCCAGACGCCGCCCCGGATGGCCTCCGGCCGCGACACGTTCACACCGAGCCTGTCGTCGCCGGTGGTGGCGGGGGCGGTTGTGTACGGGGGTGCGCCGGACGGGGTGGTGTTCGGGGTGGGGGTGCGGGGGTTGGGCTGAGGTGGGGGTGCCTGCGGCGGGGCCGGGGCCAGGGAGGTTGCGGGGTCCGGCGGGGCCGGGGTGCCGCTGTGCCCACCCGTGCCGCCCCTAGCGGCACGCATGCCCACAGCGGCGGCGGGGGGGGGAGCGCGCGGCGGGCGGGAGACGGACGGCCGGGGACAGCGGGCGGCGGGCGGAAGCGCGCGGCCGGGAGCGGGGACAGGGGCCGCAGGCCCCGTCCTTTCAGGGGCGCGGGGAACTGCGCGAGCAACCACCCACTCACCCGCAGACAAAGGCCGGGCACAAGCAGGGGCGCGGGGAACTGCGCGACCAGCCCGCCACCGGCCCGCTGACAAAGGCCGGGCACAGACGGGGGCGGTGGGCTAGCCCAAGTTGGAGACGTCGCGGACCGCGCCCCGGTCCGCGCTCGTCGCCATCGCCGCGTACGCCCGCAGCGCCGCCGACACCTTCCGCTCGCGGGAGCGGGGGGCGTAGACGCCGCCCAGCGCCGCCCGGCGGGCCGTCAGCTCCTCCTCGGGGACGAGGAGTTCGATCGTACGGGCGGGGATGTCGATGCGGATGCGGTCGCCGTCCTCGACCAGGGCGATCGCGCCGCCGGACGCCGCCTCGGGCGAGGCGTGGCCGATGGACAGGCCCGACGTACCGCCGGAGAAGCGGCCGTCGGTGACGAGCGCGCAGGACTTGCCCAGGCCCCGGCCCTTGAGGAACGACGTCGGGTAGAGCATCTCCTGCATGCCGGGGCCACCCTTGGGGCCCTCGTAGCGGATGACGACGACGTCGCCCTCCTTCACCTCCTTGCGGAGGATCTTGTCGACCGCCTCGTCCTGCGACTCGCAGACGACCGCCGGTCCCTCGAACGTCCAGATGGACTCGTCGACGCCGGCCGTCTTCACGACGCAGCCGTCCTCGGCGAGGTTGCCGCGCAGGACCGCGAGGCCGCCGTCCTTCGAGTACGCGTGGGCGGCGTCGCGGATGCAGCCGCCCGCCGCGTCCGTGTCGAGCGTCTCCCAGCGCTCGGACTGGGAGAACGCCGTCGCGGAGCGCTCGCAGCCGGGCGCCGCGTGCCACAGCTCGACCGCCTCCGGCGTCGCCGAGCCGCCGCGCACGTCCCACGCGTCCAGCCACTCCTTGATGGAGCGGGAGTGCACGGTGTGGACGTCCTCGTTGAGCAGACCGGCGCGGTAGAGCTCGCCGAGGATCGCGGGGATGCCGCCCGCGCGGTGCACGTCCTCCATGTAGTACGTGGTCGTGGGCGCCACGTTGGGCGCGACCTTGGCCAGACACGGGACGCGGCGCGAGACCGCGTCGATGTCCCTGAGGTCGTAGTCGAGCTCGGCCTCCTGCGCGGCGGCGAGCAGGTGCAGGATCGTGTTGGTGGAGCCGCCCATGGCGATGTCGAGGGCCATGGCGTTCTCGAACGCCGCGCGCGTGGCGATGGAGCGGGGCAGCACGGAGGCGTCGTCGTCCTCGTAGTACCGCTTGGTGATGTCGACGACCGTGCGGGCCGCGTTCTCGTACAGCGCGCGGCGGGCGGTGTGGGTGGCGAGGACCGAGCCGTTGCCGGGCAGGCTCAGGCCGATCGCCTCGGTGAGGCAGTTCATCGAGTTGGCGGTGAACATGCCGGAACAGCTGCCGCAGGTGGGGCAGGCGTTCTCCTCGATGCGCAGGACGTCCTCGTCCGAGATCTTCTCGTTCGCCGCGTCGACCATCGCGTCGATCAGGTCGAGCTTGCGGACGGTGCCGTCGACGAGGGTGGCCTGGCCGGCCTCCATGGGGCCGCCGGAGACGAAGACGGTGGGGATGTTGAGGCGCATCGCGGCCATCAGCATGCCCGGGGTGATCTTGTCGCAGTTGGAGATGCAGATCAGCGCGTCCGCGCAGTGCGCCTCGACCATGTACTCCACGCTGTCCGCGATCAGGTCGCGGGAGGGGAGGCTGTAGAGCATGCCGCCGTGACCCATGGCGATGCCGTCGTCGACCGCGATGGTGTTGAACTCGCGGGGGACGGCGCCGGCGGCCAGGATCGCGTCGGAGACGATGCGGCCGACGGGGGCGAGGTGGGTGTGCCCGGGCACGAACTCGGTGAAGCTGTTGGCCACCGCGATGATCGGCTTGCCGATGTCCGCGCCGGCTACGCCCGAGGCGCGCATCAGGGCGCGGGCGCCGGCCATGTTGCGGCCGTGGGTGACGGTGCGGGACCTCAGCTCGGGCATTGCGGTCGCTCCTCAGCATCCAGAGAGCCATATCGGGCTGCTTCGAGCCTACGCCTCGGCTCCAAGATCTGGACAGGTTGTCCGGATGGCGGGACGGCCGACTCGCCATCCGGTCGCCCTCGCCCCGTCGCCGCGGCCCCCGTCGCCGCGACTCCCGTCACCCCGGATCCGTCACCCCGGATCCGTCAGATACCTCTGCAACGTCGGCGCCACCATCGTGATGATCTCCTCCGGCTCCGCCGACGCCAGCGGCTCCACCTTGATCACATAGCGCAGGACCGCGATGCCCACCATGTGCGACGCCGCCAGCTCCGCGCGGAAGTGGGCGTCGGGTACGTCCAGGTCCGCGGCCACCCGCTCCAGGACGCGGCGCAGCACGAACGAGCGCAGCACCTTCGCCGCCGCCTCGTGGGTGACGGCCGAGCGGAAGAGGGCGAGGATCTGCGCGCGCGTGGCGGGGTTCTCCCAGATGCCGAGGAAGAAGCGGGCCATGCGTTCGCCGACGCCGTCGAGGGAGGCGCCGCCACCGATTACCGCGGGGACCAGCTGGACCGGCTCCAGGGTCATCTCGACGGCCGCCTCGAACACCTCGTCCTTGGTGCCGAAGTAGTGGTGGACGAGGGCCGCGTCCACCTCGGCCGCCTTGGCGATGCCGCGCACCGACGTCTTGTCGTAGCCGCGCGCGGCGAACTCCGCGCGGGCCGCCTCCAGGATCCGCTGGCGCGCGCCGGGGCCGCTGTCGGCCTCCGCGCGCGAGGGGCGGCCCCGGCCCCGGCGGCGCGGGGCGGACGCGGACGGCGGGGCGGTTCCGGTCACCGGCGCACCTTCGACGCCAGGTGCAGCCGGGTGAAGGCGAGCGCCTCCGCGAGGTCGGCCTCGCGCTCGGCCGCGGACATCGCCCGGCGGGTGTTGACCTCGATGACCACATGCCCGTCGAAGCCGGTGCGGGCGAGCCCCTCGAGCAGCTCGGCGCACGGCTGGCCGCCCCGGCCGGGCACCAGGTGCTCGTCCTTGGCCGAGCCCTTGCCGTCGGCGAGATGGACATGGGCGAGCCGGTCGCCCATGCGGTCGACGAGGGCCAGCGCGTCGGTGCGGGCGGTCGCGGCGTGCGAGAGGTCGACCGTGAAGTGGCGGTAGTCGTCCTTGGTGACGTCCCAGTCGGGGGCGTACGCGAGCATCTCCCGGTCGCGGTAGCGCCACGGGTACATGTTCTCGACGGCGAACCGTACGTCCGTCTCGTCCGCCATCCGCCAGATGCCGGTGACGAAGTCGCGGGCGTACTGGCGCTGCCAGCGGAAGGGCGGGTGCACCACCACGGTGGAGGCGCCCAGCTTCTCGGCCGCCGCTCTGGCCCGCTGGAGCTTCACCCACGGGTCGGTCGACCAGACCCGCTGGGTGATCAGCAGACAGGGGGCGTGAACGGCCAGGATCGGCACCTGGTGGTAGTCCGAGAGCCGTCGCAGGGCGTCGATGTCCTGGCTGACCGGATCGGTCCACACCATGACCTCGACGCCGTCGTACCCCAGGCGTGCGGCGATCTCGAAGGCCGTCGCCGTCGACTCCGGATAGACCGAAGCCGTCGACAGGGCGACCTTCGCATCCGGGATGCGCACTACTGGTTCTGCCACGGAGACAGCGTACGGGCACCCACAAGAGGGGCCGCGAGGGGACCGTCCAGGTGGCCGGAACCCATTGCCCCCCTCATCCCACCGGGAGCTGGTCGAGGTGGCGCAGGATCACGCCCTCGCGCAGCGCCCACGGGCAGATCTCCAGCTCCTCCACCCCGAACAGGTCCATCGCGCCCTCGGCCACCAGCGCCCCGGCGAGGAGCTGCGGCGCGCGGCCCTCGGAGACGCCCGGCAGCGTGGTGCGCTGCTCGGTGGTCATCGCGGCCAGCTTGGGCACCCACTCCTCCAGCGCCTTGCGGCTCAGGGTGCGCTGAACGTACACGCCCTCGGTGGAGCGGGCCGCGCCCGCGATCCTGGCGAGCTGCTTGAAGGTCTTGGAGGTGGCGACCACGTGGTCCGGGGAGCCGGAGCGGGTGAACTCGCCGACCGTCCGGGCGATCTGCGCGCGTACGTGGCGGCGCAGCGCCCGTACGTCGGAGGGGTCCGGCGGGTCGCCCGGCAGCCAGGCGGCGGTGAGCCGGCCGGCGCCCAGCGGCAGCGAGACGGCCGCGTCGGGCTCCTCGTCGATCCCGTACGCGATCTCCAGGGAGCCGCCGCCGATGTCCAGGAGCAGCAGCTTCCCGGCGGACCAGCCGTACCAGCGGCGGGCCGCGAGGAAGGTCAGGCGGGCCTCCTCCTCGCCGGAGAGGACGCCGAGGTCGACGCCGGTCTCCTCCTTGACCCGGGCGATGACCAGGTCGGCGTTGCTGGCCTCGCGCACCGCCGAGGTGGCGAACGGGAGCATTTCCTCGACGCCCTTGTCCTCGGCCGCGATCAGCGCACCGCTGACCGTGGCCACCAGCCGGTCGACGCCTTCCGGTCCGATCGCACCGTCCCCGTCGAGGAGTTCGGCGAGCCTCAGCTCGGCCTTGTGCGAGTACGCGGGCAGCGGCGCGGCACCGGCGTGCGCGTCCACCACCAGCAGATGAACCGTATTCGACCCCACATCGAGGACTCCGAGTCTCATGAGCTGAACGCTACTGCGGTCGCGGACATACGCTTGTCCCGTGCCAAAGACGAAAAAGGCGAAGCCGGGCAAAGCCAAGACCCCCAAGACCCCCGGGCAGCGGGCGGACGAGCAGGGGGTCGACTTCCCGCGCGCGTGGGTCGAGTTCCCGGACCCCGCGGACGACGAACAGGTCTTCCGCTGCGACCTGACCTGGCTGACCTCGCGGTGGACGTGTGTCTTCGGCAGCGGCTGCCAGGGCATCCAGGCGGGCCGCGCCGACGACGGCTGCTGCACGCTCGGCGCGCACTTCTCGGACGAGGACGACGAGAAGCGCGTGGCGGAGCACGTGGCACGGCTCACGCCGGAGCTGTGGCAGTTCCACGACGAGGGCGCCGAGGGCGGCTGGGTCCAGCTCGACGAGGACGGCGAACGGCAGACGCGCAGGTGGGAAGGTTCCTGCATCTTCCAGAACCGGCCCGGGTTCGCGGGCGGCGCGGGCTGCTCGCTGCACATCCTGGCCCTGAAGGAGGGCAAGGAGCCGCTGGAGACCAAGCCGGACGTCTGCTGGCAGCTGCCGGTGCGGCGCACCTACGACTGGATCGACCGGCCGGACGAGACGCGGGTCCTCCAGATCTCGATCGGTGAGTACGACCGGCGCGGCTGGGGCCCGGGCGGCCATGACCTGCACTGGTGGTGCACCTCGGCGACCTCGGCGCACGGCGCGGGCGAGCCGGTCTACGTCACCTATCGGCCGGAGCTGACCGAGCTGATGGGCAAGGAGGCGTACGACGTGCTCGTGGGCCTGTGCGAGGCGCGTCTGGCGTCCTCGCTGCCGCTGGTGGCCCCGCACCCGGCGGACCCGGTCCGCTGACGGCCGGGCCCCGGGCGGCCGCCTCATGAGGGCTGCGGCGGGGACGCCGGGTCGCTCGGGGTGTCCGGCGGTGTGGTGGGCGCGGTCGGGCTCGGCGTCGGCGTGGGCGAGGTCGGCGTGGGCGACGGGCTGGGCGGCGTCGGCGAGGCGGGCGGAGCCGTCGGCGGCGTCGGCTCCGGCGAGGAGGGCGTGCCGGGGTCGGGCGAGGCGGGCGGGATGGCCCGCGTCCCCTGGCCGACCCCGGTGATCCTGACGACCGCGCCGGAGGGCCGCACGCCCACCTGGGCCGACCACGCGCCGCGCGGTTCGCGCGCGTGGTTGACCGAGACGTACACGGATACGTTTCCGCCCGCGTCCAGCGTCCCGCCCGTACTGCTGAAGACGAGCCAGGGCGCGTCCGTCCACAGCGACCAGCGCACCGGCGCGTCGCCCGTGGCGGTGAGCGTGAGGACCGTGACACCGCCCTGCGAACGGGCCGAGACGGTGAGCTCGCCGGGGCTCGTGGGGCTGGCGGAGCCGGGGCTGACGACCTCCACGGAGACGTCGGCGGGGGCGCTGCCGCCCGCGCTGACGCGGGGGTCGGGGTCGTTGCGGGCGTTCCCGGCGTTCTCGTAGCGCTCGTACGGGAGGCCCTCGGCGCCGGCGCTGTCGGCCTCGCTGGCGGTGATCTTGGCGCCGTCGTTCGACTCGCCGGTCGCGGGGGCGCCGCGGTAGGCGGCCCAGAGCGCGAAGGCGGGCGCGGCCACGACCGTGGCGACCACCGTGGTCGTCACGGCACGCGCGCGCAGCCGGTCCCGGCGGGCGGCGCGGTCCTTGGGGTCCATCGGGAAGCCGGAGCGGTCGAAGCGGGGGGCGCCGCCGCGGGTCCTCGGAACATGGAGCATCGCCGCGTACGCCGCCGCGCGCGGGGCCTCGGCCAGCGGCAGCGCGGCCGGGGTGACCGAGGAGCCCGGCCAGGGCCCGGCGGCGCCCGCGCGCTCGGCGGCGCGGCGGCAGCGCGGGCAGTCGTCGACGTGCCGGACCAGCTCGCGGCGGAGCGCCGCCGAGAGCAGCACCTGGTGGTCGCCGGTGAGCCGGGCCACCGACGGGCAGCCGCCGGTCTCCACGACGGCGAGCGCGGCCCGGGTCCGCTCGACCTCGCAGGCGCCCGCCGCGAGCAGCTCGCGGGCGGCCGGGTAGCTCATGCCGAGCACGGAGGCGACCTCGCGCGGGCCCAGCTGGTGGCGGACGGCGAGCTCCAGGGCCTCGCGCTGCTCGGGGGTGGTGCCGGCGGCCTCGGGCCAGGCGAGCAGCGCCAGTTCGCGGCGGCGCCGCTCGGCCTCCTCGGGCGCGACGCCGGAGGCGGCGCCCTGCTCGCACGACTGCGGGCGGCCGGTGTGGGCGCCCTTGCGGGCGCGTTTGCGCTCGGCGAGCTTGCGCAGACAGGACCAGCGCGCCAGCGCGTACAGCCAGGCCTTGCGCTCGGCCTCGGTGTCCGGGCAGCGCGCGTGCTGGCGCTCGGAGACGGCGAGCACGTCCCCGAGGACGTGGACCGCCTCTTCGTGGTCGCAGAGCACGGACAGGCAGTACGTGAACAGGCCGTCGAGATACGCCTCGTAGCGCGCCGGCGGGCGCTGGGTCAACGTCCGGGGCGCACGGCGCTGGGCCCGGTGTGCGCCGGGGGTGTGCGTGGGGTGATCCAGACCGCTGCTCTTCACCCGGCGAAGGTAGGCGGAGGATCCAGGGTCCTTCGCGCCGCTTGAGCACATTTACTCCTTACGGGTGAAGGTATCCCTCAAAAGGGGACAGGAACCCGCTGTTCCATCGCGGAAGCTTGCCTTCCCGGGCGCGGAACGTTGCCTTCCCTCCTGCGGGGGAACGGCCTTCGGCGGTGGACGGGGCGCCGCCCGGCGAGGGTTGTCAGTGGCCGCCGCTACGGTGACGTCATGGCTACCCGTACGAAATCCGCGAAGGACCGGCCGTCCTACCGCTGCACCGAATGCGGCTGGACGACCGCCAAGTGGCTCGGCCGCTGCCCCGAGTGCCAGGCATGGGGGACGGTCGAGGAGTACGGCGCGCCCGCGGTCCGCACGACGGCCGCGGGCCGGGTCTCCGCCGCCGCGCTGCCGATCGGCCAGGTGGACGCCCGCCAGGCGACCGCCCGCTCGACCGGGGTCGACGAGCTGGACCGGGTGCTGGGCGGCGGTCTGGTGCCGGGCGCGGTGGTGCTGCTCGCGGGCGAGCCGGGCGTCGGCAAGTCCACCCTGCTGCTCGACGTCGCCGCCAAGGCGGCCCGGGAGGAGCACCGCACGCTCTATGTGACGGGCGAGGAGTCCGCGAGCCAGGTCCGGCTGCGGGCCGACCGGATCAACGCCCTCAACGACCATCTGTATCTGGCGGCCGAGACGGACCTCTCCGCGGTGCTGGGCCATCTGGACGCGGTCAAGCCGTCCCTGCTGGTCCTCGACTCCGTACAGACGGTGGCCTCTCCTGAGATCGACGGCGCGCCGGGCGGGATGGCCCAGGTGCGCGAGGTGGCGGGCGCGCTGATCCGGGCGTCCAAGGAGCGTGGGATGGCGACGCTCCTGGTGGGCCATGTGACCAAGGACGGCGCGATCGCGGGCCCCCGCCTCCTGGAGCACCTGGTGGACGTGGTGCTGTCCTTCGAGGGCGACCGGCACGCGCGGCTGCGCCTGGTGCGCGGCGTGAAGAACCGGTACGGGGCGACGGACGAGGTGGGCTGCTTCGAGCTGCACGACGAGGGCATCACGGGCCTGGCCGACCCGTCCGGCCTCTTCCTCACCCGACGGGACGAACCGGTGCCGGGCACCTGTCTGACGGTGACCCTGGAGGGCCGCCGACCGCTGGTGGCCGAGGTCCAGGCGCTCACCGTGGACTCCCAGATCCCCTCGCCGCGCCGCACCACGTCCGGCCTGGAGACCTCCCGGGTCTCGATGATGCTGGCGGTCCTGGAGCAGCGCGGGCGGATCAGCGCGCTGGGCAAGCGCGACATCTACAGCGCGACGGTCGGCGGGGTGAAGCTCTCCGAGCCCGCCGCCGACCTGGCGATCGCGCTGGCGCTGGCGTCGGCGGCGAGCGACACCCCGCTGCCGAAGAACCTGGTGGCGATCGGTGAGGTGGGGCTCGCGGGCGAGGTCAGACGGGTGACGGGCGTCCAGCGACGGCTCGCCGAGGCCCACCGCCTGGGCTTCACGCACGCGCTGGTGCCGTCCGACCCGGGCAAGGTCCCGGCCGGTATGAAGGTCACGGAAGTCGCCGACATGGGGGACGCGCTGCGGGTGCTGCCGCGCGGACGTCGCACGGAGGCCCCACGGGGGGAGGAGGAGCGCCGGTAGACTTCGCTGTCGAACGTCTGCGACCGGAGGAGTGCAGTGGCAGCCAACGACCGGGCAGCGGGAACCGGAAAGTCCGGCACAGGCTCCGGCAACGAAGCGCTGATGCGCGCCGCGCTGAGCGCCGTCGCGCCCGGCACCGCACTCCGTGACGGCCTGGAGCGCATCCTCCGGGGCAACACGGGCGGTCTGATCGTCCTCGGCCTCGACAAGACCGTCGACTCCATGTGTACGGGCGGCTTCGTCCTGGACGTGGAGTTCGCCGCGACGCGGCTGCGCGAGCTGTGCAAGCTGGACGGCGCGCTGGTCCTGGACAAGGACATCACCAAGATCCACCGGGCCGGGGTCCAGCTGGTCCCCGACGCGGACATCCCCACCGAGGAGACGGGCACCCGCCACCGCACGGCGGACCGCGTCTCCAAGCAGTGCAACTTCCCCGTGGTCTCGGTCTCCCAGTCCATGCGCCTGATCGCGCTGTACGTGAACGGGGAGCGCCGGGTCCTGGAGGAGTCGGCGGCGATCCTCTCCCGCGCCAACCAGGCCCTCGCCACGCTGGAGCGCTACAAGCTGCGCCTGGACGAGGTCGCGGGCACGCTGTCCGCGCTGGAGATCGAGGACCTGGTGACGGTCCGGGACGTCACAGCCGTCGCGCAGCGGCTGGAGATGGTGCGCCGTATCGCCACGGAGATCGCCGAGTACGTGGTGGAGTTGGGCACGGACGGGCGGCTGCTCTCGCTCCAGCTGGACGAGCTGATCGCGGGCGTCGAGCCCGAGCGGGAGCTGGTGGTCCGGGACTATGTGCCGGAGCCGACGGCGAAGCGGTCGCGGACGGTGTCCGAGGCGCTGCACGAGCTGAACGAGCTGACCCATGCGGAGCTGCTGGAACTGCCCATAGTGGCCCGGGCGTTGGGGTACAGCGGGTCGCCCGAGACGCTGGACTCGGCGGTGTCGCCGCGGGGGTACCGGCTGCTGGCGAAGGTTCCCCGGCTGCCGGGGGCCATCATCGAGCGGCTGGTGGAGCACTTCGGGGGGCTCCAGAAGCTGTTGGCGGCTTCGGTGGACGATCTTCAGACCGTCGACGGGGTCGGGGAGGCGCGGGCGCGGAGCGTTCGTGAGGGGCTGTCGCGGCTGGCGGAGTCTTCGATCTTGGAGCGGTACGTGTAGCTGTCGCGGCGGGGTCGTTTTTCCCCCACCCCGCCCCTCCCCGAAAGCCCTCCGGCGGGCGGCCGGGCGGGGTTCGGGGCAGCCAGCCGAGGGCTTCGCCCCCGGGCCCCCTTACGTCGTCTGCGGACCGTGGCGGGTTGCTCGCGCAGTTCCCCGCGCCCCTAGGGGACTGGGGACGGCCGAAGAACTCAGCTCAGCCACAGGCTTTCAGGGGCGCGGGGAACTGCGCGAGAAGCGGCCACCAGCCCGCAGACGACGAACCACCCAGGGGCGCGGGGAACTGCGCGACCAGCCACCCACACACCCGCAGACGAAGGCCGGGCCCAACAGGGGCGCGGGGAACTGCGCGGGCAACCCGCCACCGGGCCGCAGACGAAGGCCGGGCCAGGCAAACGCGGGGCCCGTCAGTCCTTCGTCAAGGAGAACGGGGCCCGGGCCACCGGGAGGCCCGGGGTCTGGACCTCGAAGAGGTACGTGCCGGGAGAGGGCGCGCCCGGCGACGGCGTCGCGCACCGCGCCGCGCTGCGGGACCGGTCCCACGCCAGCACCCGCGTCACCGTCCCGTTCCCCGGCACCTGGAACAGCACGCTCCCCGCCCCGCTCGGGCAGTCGTCCGACGCCCACACCTTGCTGTCGCCGGAGTCCGTCACCACCAGGACCGCCCCCTTGGGGCCGAGGTCCGCCTTGCAGGTGGAGGACGCCGTGTTCTGCACGGAGATCTCGACCCGCGGCTTCTCCCCCGGCGCGTACGCGTTCTTCAGGCTCCGGACCGTCAGCTTCAGCTGACCCGGCGCGCACACCGGCAGCGAGGACCCGGCCGGCACCTGCTGCGCCGTACCGCCGTCGAAGGAGCCGCCGCCGACGGCGCCCGCGCCGCCCGAGGACGACGAACCCCCGCCGCCCGCGCCCCCGTTGCCGGTGTCGCCGGACGACGACCCCGCCGTACCGCCGCCGGAGGAAGAGGAAGATCCCCCGGACGAGGAGCCCGAGCCGCCCGGCGTCTCGTCGCGGCCGCCCGGCGCCGTACTGATCGCGGGTCCCGAGCTGCTGGGCCCGGGCGTGATCGAGGGGGCCGGGTGGGCGCCCTTGTCGTTGCCGCCGCCCTTACTGCCGCCTCCGCCACCGGAACTGACGACCCATAGGATCACCACCGCGAGCAGCGCGAGCAAGGACAGCGCGACTGCCCTCCGTCGCCAGTAGATGGAGGAGGGAAGCGGCCCGACCGGATTGCGCAGAGATCCCACGGACGAAACTCTACGAGAGTTCCGCCCCAACTCCCGCCCCACCCGCCGCTCGCCCTCCGCAACTTTTCCGGATCATCATTCCGGAAGGCGATGTTCCATACTGTCCGTCACCATGGATAGCGATCTCTACCGCGACATCACCGACTTCGCCCACGACACGCCCTCGTGGATGCAGCACTTCGTCGAACTCTGGACGGAGGTGGGGCTGGTCCTGTTCGGCGTGCTGTTCGTCGTCTGCTGGTGGCGTGCGCGCCGGGCGGACGCGACGGCGATGGCGCTGGCCCTGCTGGCCCCGCTGGCGACCGCCGTCGCCTATGTCTCCAGCGAGGTGATCAAGACGCTGGTCGTCGAGGAGCGCCCGTGCCGCGCGGTCAAGGGCGCCGCCACCTCGCTGATCACCTGCCCGGCCAACGGCGACTGGTCGTTCCCCTCCAACCACGCCACCATCGCGGGCGGCGCGGCCGTCGCCCTGGCACTGGCCTGGCCCCGGATCTGGGCGCTGACCGTGCCCATGGCGCTGGCGATGGCGTTCTCGCGGGTGTACGTGGGCGTGCACTACCCGCACGACGTGGCGGTGGGCCTGCTGCTCGGCACGGCCGTCGCGGTCCTCTTCGCCAAGGCCGGTACGCGGCCGGTACGCGCCCTGGTCGAGTCGATGCGGGCGGGCGGCAACAGCGCCGCGGTCTGGCTCTCCGGGCCGGGCGCGCCGCTGCACGCCCGCCGCTGAGCGGCCCGCCGTACCCGTCGCACCCCCGTTCCGTGCCAGGATCGGGGGTGCCATGACGACGATGCCGACGACCGACCCCGACACGGTCTCCCCCGACGCTCTCCACACCCCCGTCCTCGGGTGGTTCGACCAGCACGCGCGCGACCTGCCCTGGCGCCGCCCCGAGGCCGGTGCCTGGGGGGTGATGGTCAGCGAGTTCATGCTCCAGCAGACGCCCGTGAGCCGGGTGCTCCCGGTGTACGAGCAGTGGCTGGCGCGCTGGCCGCGCCCGGCCGACCTGGCCGCCGACGCGCCGGGCGAGGCCGTGCGCGCCTGGGGGCGGCTCGGCTACCCGCGCCGCGCGCTGCGGCTGCACGGGGCCGCCGTGGCGATAACGGAGCGGCACGGCGGCGACGTACCGCGCGACCACGCCCAGCTGCTCTCACTGCCCGGCATCGGCGAGTACACGGCCGCCGCGGTGGCCTCCTTCGCGTACGGGCAGCGGCACGCGGTCCTGGACACCAACGTCCGCCGGGTCTTCGCGCGGGCCGTCAGCGGCGTCCAGTACCCGCCGAACGCCACCACCGCCGCCGAGCGGCGCCTGGCCCGCGCCCTGCTGCCCGACGACGAGGCCCGCGCGGCCCGCTGGGCGGCGGCCTCGATGGAGCTGGGCGCGCTGGTGTGCACGGCCCGCAACGAGGACTGCGGGCGCTGCCCGATCGCCGCGAGCTGCGCCTGGCACCTCGCCGGCAAGCCCGCCCACGACGGCCCGCCGCGCCGCGGACAGACCTACGCCGGGACCGACCGCCAGGTGCGCGGCAAGCTGCTCGCGGTGCTGCGGGAGGCGGTCGATCCCGTACCGCAGGCCGCGCTCGACGCCGTGTGGCACGAGCCCGTGCAGCGGGCCCGGGCGCTGGACGGGCTGGTCGCGGACGGCCTGGTGGAGCCGCTGGCGGGCGGGGTGTACCGGCTGCCGCTGACGTGAGGCGGGCCCCGTCCCGACGGAGTGTCACGGGGCCGCAACTCCCGGTCGGGCAGGCCCTGTTGACCAGGTGGGCGGCTCGGGCGGATCGCTCTGTGTCACCGGGGGATCACGCCCCTACCCCGGGAAAACGAAGGCCAAACCTCCGCTGTTACACAACCGATGGCTCTCCGTGCGCCCCCCGACGGCTGCTCCGCACAGGCCCGTGACAACGGCTCCGTAGCTTCAGTCAGGTAAGCGGGACCGGCGGGAAAGTCACGGGGACGGAGGCGGTTGGGTATGGCGCACGGCGAGGTGCTCGAGTTCGAAGAGTACGTACGCACTCGGCAGGAGGCTTTGCTGCGCAGCGCCCGGCGGCTCGTTCCGGACCCGGTCGACGCGCAGGACCTGCTCCAGACGGCTCTGGCCCGTACGTACGGCCGCTGGGACGGCATCGCCGACAAGGCGCTCGCCGACGCGTATCTGCGCCGCGTGATGATCAACACGCGGACCGAGTGGTGGCGCGCCCGCAAGCTGGAGGAGGTGCCCACCGAGCAGCTGCCGGACGCGCGCATCGAGGACGGCTCCGAGCAGCGCGCCGACCGCGCCCTGCTGATGGACGTACTGAAAGTCCTGGCGCCCAAGCAGCGCAGCGTCGTGGTGCTGCGACACTGGGAGCAGATGAACACGGAGGAGACCGCCGCGGCCCTCGGCATGTCGGCGGGTACGGTCAAGAGCACGCTGCACCGGGCACTGGCCCGGCTCCGGCAGGAGCTGGAGAGCCGCGAGCTTGACTTCCACGCGCTCGGCAACGCTGATGGACGTGACGGCCGCGTGGGCCGCCAGGCCGACCGCCGGGTCGGCCGCAACGAGCGCGACGAAAAGGGGCGGGAGCGGTGCGCGGCCTAGGCCATGGCAGAGGGGGCGTGCTGGCGGCGGGGACTACGGCGGTGGCCGGGCTCGCCGCCTTCGGCCTGCTCACGACGGCGTGCTCCACGGGGGGTACCGGGACGCGCGACGAGGGCGAGGCGCGCACCGACAAGGTGAGCCACGCCTCCCCGACGCCGACCGCGACGACCGAGGCGCCCTTCAAGAAGATCAACCCCGTACGGCTGCTCAAGGCCGACCCCAAGGTCAGCGACCGGGTGAAGGCGGATCTCAAGCCCTGTGTGAAGGACGAGTACCCGATCGACGTCAGCTACGGGCACATCACCGGCGCCACCGGCCAGGACGTCGTGGTCAACGTGATGACCTGCGGGGACGCGGTGGGGCTCGGCGCCTATGTGTACCGCGAGGACGGCTCCTCGTACGACAATGTCTTCACCTCCGAGGAGGCGCCCGTCTATGCCGAGATCGACCGGGGCGACCTGGTGGTGACCCGGCAGATGTACGCCAAGGGCGACAAGCCGGCCTTTGCCTCCAGTGAGATCGTGACGACCTACCGGTGGTCGGGTACGAAGTTCGCCAAGCACGATCAGGTGGAGAACGACTTCAGCAAGGCGGTCGGCAACGACGAGGGGACCGAGGCGCCTGTTCCGGCTTCGCCGTGAATCGGTTTTGGCGCCATGGGTCTGCCTTGCCGCCCTGGGTCTGCCTGCCGTCCTGAATCTGCCCTGGCCCGCTCTGGCTTGGCCTGAACCGGCCTCGTTCTGAATCCGCCTCGCCCTGGATCGGGTTCGCCTGCTTTGAGCTGGCAGGCTATGAGCTGGCAGGCTTGACCGTACGTACGACCCGAGGAACTGAGAGCAGCACGATGGCCGAGACCCATGTCCTGTTCGTCGAGGACGACGACGTCATCCGTGAAGCCACCCAGCTCGCGTTGGAGCGCGACGGCTTCACCGTGACCGCCATGCCCGACGGACTCTCCGGTCTGGAGGCCTTCCGCGCCGACCAGCCCGACATCGCGCTGCTGGACGTGATGCTGCCGGGTCTGGACGGGGTGAGCCTGTGCCGCCGGATCCGTGACGAGTCCACCGTTCCCGTGATCATGCTGTCCGCGCGGGCCGACTCGATCGACGTGGTGCTGGGCCTTGAGGCGGGCGCCGACGACTACGTCACCAAGCCGTTCGACGGCGCCGTGCTCGTCGCCCGGATCCGTGCCGTGCTGCGGCGCTTCGGGCACGCGGGCGGGACCGGTGCGGGCGCCGCCGAGGCGGACGGGGAGCCGGAGCGCGGGGTCCTCGCCTTCGGGGACCTGGAGGTCGACACCGAGGGCATGGAGGTCCGCAAGGGCGGCGAGACCGTCGCCCTGACCCCGACCGAGATGCGGCTGCTCCTGGAGTTCTCCTCGGCTCCCGGTACCGTGCTCTCCCGCGACAAGCTCCTTGAGCGGGTGTGGGACTACGGGTGGGGCGGGGACACGCGCGTGGTGGACGTCCATGTGCAGCGGCTGCGTACGAAGATCGGTCAGGACCGGATCGAGACCGTGCGTGGCTTCGGCTACAAACTCAAGGCGTGAGGGGCGAAAGGCGTGAGGCGGGCGTGAGGCGGGCGCAAGGCCGGGCGGAAGGCGTGAGGGGCGAGTGAGGCGGCCCGCCCTGCGGACCGGCGTCCGCTGGAAGATCAGTATCGCCATCACGGCCGTCGGGGCGCTGACCGTGATGGCGCTCAGCCTCGTCGTGCACAACGCGGCACGGGTCTCGATGCTCGACAACGCGCGCGACCTCCAGCTCGACCGGGTGCTGTTCGCACAGCGCATCTATGAGACGAGCAAGCAGACCCGGTTCGGCGCGAAGCTCAACGACCCGGCGCTGCCGGCCGATCTGAAGGCCAAGACGGACCGGGGGCGCAAGGCGACGTCCGTGCAGGAGCCGAAGAGCGGGGTGCCGGACATCTGGGCGGCCGTGCCGGTGGGCAACGGTGACGTCCTGTCGCTGCACAGCACCTTCACCGACCGCAGCTCCAATGTGATCTCCGACCTCGACCGGGCGCTGGTGATCGGCTCGGTGGCGGTGGTGTTCGGCGGGTGTGCGCTCGGGATCCTCATCGGGGGGCAGATCTCGCGCCGGCTGCGGAAGGCCGCGGCGGCGGCGACGCGGGTGGCGGAGGGGCATACGGACGTACGGGTGCGGGACGCCATCGGCGGGGTCGTGCGGGATGAGACGGACGAGCTGGCCCGGGCTGTCGACGCGCTGACCGATGCCCTCCAGGAGCGGCTGGAGGCCGAGCGGCGGGTGACCGCCGATATCGCTCATGAGTTGCGTACGCCGGTTACGGGGCTGCTGACGGCGGCTGAGCTGTTGCCGCCGGGGCGGCCTACCGAGCTGGTACGGAACCGGGCTCAGGCGATGCGGACGCTGGTGGAGGACGTGCTGGAGGTGGCGCGGCTGGACAGCGCGTCGGAGCGGGCGGAGCTTCAGGAGATCGCGCTGGGGGAGTTCGTGAGCCGGCGGGTGGCGCTGCTGGATCCGGAGGTGGTGGTCCGGGTGGTGCACGAGTCGTGGGTGAACACGGATCCTCGGCGGCTGGAGCGGATTCTGGGGAACCTGCTGGGGAACGCGGCGAAGCACGGCCGGGGGCCGGTGGAGGTCACGGTGGAGGGCCGGGTGGTACGGGTGCGCGACCACGGGCCCGGGTTCCCGGAGGCGCTGCTGCGGGAGGGGCCGAGCCGGTTCCGTACGGGGAGCAGCGACCGGGCCGGGCATGGGCACGGGCTGGGGCTGACTATTGCGGCGGGGCAGGCGCGGGTGTTGGGGGCGAGGTTGACGTTCCGGAACGCGGCGCCGGAGGGGGCGGGTGCGGGTTCTGGCTCGGGTTCGGGTTCGGGTTCTGGTTCGGCTGGGGGAGCGATTGCGGTGCTGTGGCTTCCGGAGCACGCCCCGACGGCGACGGGAAGCTTCCCGACCTTGCCGCCGCAGGCCTAGGGCGGGTGCCTGCGGCGCAGGGCTGAGGTCCGGTGGGGGTGGCGCAGGTCCGGTGGTGGGGTGGGTGGGGGCGCGGAGGGGTGTCTCCTCTCTCGTCGCGCGTACGGCCTCCACAAGCCTTCCGGCCACTGATGCGCTCCTCCTTGCGGGGACACCCCTCCACACCCCCACCCACGCGGGTCATCAGCGACCCCCCACCGCACACACAAAGGCCGCAGACACCCCCCCCCCGAGCCCCCGTCTTTAATCTTTTAGGGGCGCGAGGAACGGCGCGAGCAACCGACCACAGCCCGCAGACAAAGACGGGTTTAGGGGCGCGGGGAACTGCGCGAGAAGCGGCCACGACCAGCAGACGAAGACGGGTTTCCAGGGGCGCGGGGAACTGCGCGAGCAACCGGCCACGGCCCGCAGACGAAAACGGGTTTCCAGGGGGCGCAGCCCCGATCGGGGGCGCAGGGGGCGGAGCCCCCGCTCAGGGGTCCGGGGGCGTAGCCCCCGGGAAAACACCTCCGCCCCCCTCCCACCCCCGGAGGGTTTAGGGAAGGGGCGGGGTGGGGGCAAAACCCCGGGTCAGACCCGCTCGCGTACCGCCGAAGACACCGCCTCCGCAGCACCCCCGTCACCCGCCGCACCCCCCTGCGGCCCCGCCCCCCGCAACGGCACCTCCTTGACGAACAAGGAAGCCAGCAGCGCCCCGAGGGCGACCGCCGCGCCGAGGATGAACGCCCCGTGCGTCCCGGAGGACACCGCGTGCTGATACGCCTCCCGAAGCGACTCCGGCAGCTTCGCCAGGCTCGCCGCGTCGAGCTGGGCGGACTGCTGGGTGACCCCGGCCCCGCCCCGGGCGGACATCTCGTCCTGGACGCGGCTGTTGAAGAGCGCCCCCATGATGGCCACGCCGAAGGAGGAGCCGAGCGTACGCGCCAGCGTGCTCGTGGAGGAGCCGACGCCGATGTCCTTCATCTCGACGCTGTTCTGCGCCACCAGCATGGTGATCTGGAGCAGACAGCCCATGCCGGCGCCGAGCACCGCCATGTAGAGGCCGGAGGTGAGGCGGGTGGTGCCGGTGTCCATGGTGGAGAGGAGGTAGAGCCCGACCACCATCAGGACGCTGCCGACGATCGGGAACGCCTTGTAGCGCCCGGTCGAGGTGGTGACGCGTCCCGCGAAGAGGGACACGACGGTCATCGAGAGGAGCATGGGCAGCAGGAGCAGACCCGAGTTCGTCGCGGACGCGCCCTGTACCGACTGCTGGTAGAGCGGGAGGAACAGCACCGCGCCGAACATCACGAAGCCCGTGATGAACGCGATCGTCGCCATCAGGGAGAAGTTGCGGCTGCGGAAGATGTGCAGCGGCACGATCGGCTCCGCCGCCTTCGTCTCGACGAAGAAGAAGCCGACCAGGGACGCCACGCCGAGGGCGATCAGCTCCATGATCCGGGCCGAGCCCCAGGCGTACTCCGTCCCGCCCCAAGTGGTGACCAGCACGATCGCGGTGATGCCGACGGTCAGCAGCACCGTACCGAGGTAGTCGATCTTCGGCTTGGACGTCTTCTTCGGGAGGTGCAGGACCGCCGTGACCATCGCGAGGGCGACCGCGCCGAGGGGCAGGTTGATGTAGAAGGACCAGCGCCAGCCGAGGTGGTCGGTGATGGAGCCGCCGACCAGCGGGCCGCCGATCATGGCGATGCCCATGACACCGGCCATCATGCCCTGGTACTTGCCGCGCTCGCGGGGCGGGATCAGCTCGCCGATGATCGCCATGACGCCGACGATCAGACCGCCGGCGCCCAGGCCCTGGATCGCCCGGAAACCGATCAGCTGGCCCATGCCCTGGGCCATGCCGCTGAGCGCGGAGCCCGCGAGGAAGACCACTATGGAGCTGAGGAAGGCGCCCTTGCGGCCGTACATGTCGCCGAGCTTGCCCCAGATGGGCGTGGAGGCGGCGGTGGCCAGGGTGTACGCGGTGACGACCCAGGAGAGGTGGGCCATGCCGCCGAGGTCGCCGACGATGGTGGGCATCGCGGTGCCGACGATCATGTTGTCGAGCATCGCGAGGAGCATCGCGATCATCAGGGCCAGCAGGACCACCCGTACGCTGCGCTGCTTCGGTCCCGCCGCTGGCTCCGGCTGAATCTGTTGTGCCATGTCTTCCACTCCCTGCCCCACACTTACTTGCCGCCCGGCTAGTTACTACACTGGGGAAAGTAGACCCCCTACTAGCCGGGCGTCAAGTAAGTTTTCAGGAGAGCTCGATGGCCAGAGGCAACACCCGCCAGCGCATCCAGGATGTGGCCCTGGAGCTCTTCGGCGAGCAGGGGTACGAGAAGACCTCGTTGCGTGAGATCGCGGAGCGGCTCGACGTCACCAAGGCGGCGCTCTACTACCACTTCAAAACCAAGGAAGACATCCTGGTGAGCCTCTTTCAGGACCTCACCAGGCCGATGGACGAGCTGCTGGAATGGGGGAAGACGCAGCCCCGTACCTTGGAATCGAAGATCGAGATCCTGCGGCTCTACAGCGAGGCCCTGACCGGCGCCGCCCCGCTCTTCCGCTTCATGCAGGAGAACCAGGCCACCGTCCGCGAGCTCTCCATCGGGGAGAACTTCAAGGACCGCGTCCTCGCGATGGTCGAGCTCCTCAAGGACCCGGGCGCGCCCGTGGCCGACCAGATCCGCTGCTTCACCGCGCTCTTCTCCATGCACGTGGGCATGTACGCCCTCAAGGACCTCGAAGGCGACCCCGAGGAGAAGCGGAAGGCCATCCTCGAAGTCGCCATCGATCTGGTGACGCAGGCCCACGGGGGCGGGCAGTAGTCCCTCAGACCTTCACGCCCGCCGTGCGCAGGAACGCCACCGGGTTCACCGCCGAGCCGTAGTTCGCCGTCCTGCGGATCTCGAAGTGCAGATGCGGGCCGCTGGAGTTGCCCGTGTTGCCCGACAGCGCGATCCGCTGGTCGGTGGAGATCGACTGGCCGACGCGGACGTCGATCCGCGACAGGTGGGCGTACTGCGAGTACGTGTTGTCGGCGTGCCGGATCACGATGGCGTTGCCGTACGCGGGGCCGTCGCCGCCGCCGTTCGGGCCCGCCTTGACGACCGTGCCCGAGTGCACCGCCTTGACCGGGGTGCCGATCGGCACCGCGAAGTCCTGGCCGGAGTGCTTGTGCGCCCACATCGAGCCGCCGGTGCCGAAGGTGGCGCTCAGCTTGTACGTGTCCACCGGGTCCACCCAGGAGGCGGTCTTCTTCGCCGCCGCCTTGGCCTGTGCGTCGGCCTGCGCCGCCACGGACGCGGCCGCGCCCACCGCCTTGTCGGCGGCGGCTGCCGTCCCGGCGCCCAGCAGGGCCGTCGCTCCCAGGCCGGCGCCCACGGCGGCGGCGCACAGACGGAGGACGGTCGGGCGGGGCGTACGGGAAGCGGGGCGCTGGGACATGCGGGGACATCCTCCGAGTGGACGACTGGGGCAGAAGCGGGCCCGGCGAGCATGGTGGCGCGCCGGGCGGCATCCCTTGGTAACCCAGGCCCCCATCGACGCCCAAAACGCCCATCTACTAGCGAAAGCCGTATTGGGTGGGCGGGGAATTCGCGCCATGCTCGGGGCATGCGGTGCTAACCGTCGTAGTAGGTGCCCGGGGGCCTGTGCGCCTTGTCACCGGACGGCCCGGCATGGAAGGACCTAAGTCCGTCCCTTTCGGGACCAAGGTCCCGTGTGCGGGGCTACGCTGGCGCGTCGTGGAACCCGGACTCCTCACCGCCAAAGTCGCGTCCGCCGCCGTCGCGCCGCTGATCCGTCGCCTCTTCACCCCCGAACCGGCCGGTGCCGGTCTGGTCGACCGGCCCGTGCGGATCTCCTCGTACGTCTCCTTACGGGGCGAGAAGCGCACACTCGGCCAGGCCGATCTGCGGGCCCTCACCGCCAAGCTGGTCAGGGCCGCCATGCGGTCCGGTGAGCCGCCGGTCCCGGCCGACGAGGAGCGGGCCGTGGCCGACGCGCTCGCCCGGACCCTCTACGCGCTCGGTGAGCTCACCCTCAGCGACGCCGAAGCGGTCGCCCTGGGCCACCAGGAGCTCGCCCGCGAGCTGCGCCGCGCGGGCGACCACCCCGAGCGCCACCTCTCCGCCGACGCCACCTGCCTCTACGAGCGCCTGCTGGACACCACCTGTCTGCACGTCCTGCACTTCTTCACCCAGCGGTCGGCCTTCGTCCCCGCCACCCTCGTCGAGCAGAGCCGGCGGCAGAGCGAGCTCATCGCGCGCGTGGACGAGCTGATCGCCCGTACACCCCGGGCCGACGCCGGGGACGTGGACTTCGAGGCCCGTTATCTCGCCCATCTGACCGCGAAGCACGGCAAGTTGACGATCTACGGGATCGACCTCACCAACTCGCCCCGCAAATGGCCGCTGGACACCGCGTACATGCGGCTGGAGGTGGCGGGGCAGGCGACCCGGCCGTGGCGTACGCAGGAGGAGCGCACGCCGGCGCGGGGCGCCCTGAGCGCCGGGGAGGACTTCGCTCCCCGGCCCGCCGACCGCGTCCTCGCCGACCACGAGCGCGTCCTGCTGCGCGGCGAGGCCGGGTCCGGCAAGACCACGCTCGTGCAGTGGCTCGCCCTGTCCGCCGCGCGCGACGACCTCGACCACGCCACCGCCTACCTCTACGACCGCATCCCCTATGTCCTGCCGCTGCGCACCCTCACCCGCCACGGCGCCCGGCTGCCCGCGCCCAGGGACTTCCTGGCCGCCGTCGGCTCCCCGCTGGCGGGCGAGCAGCCGCCCGGCTGGGAGGCCAGGGTCCTGGCGGACGGGCGCGCCCTGCTGCTGGTCGACGGCATCGACGAGATCCCCGACTCCGAGCGGGCCGCCACGCGCGCGTGGCTGGGCGACCTCGTCGAGGCCTATCCCGGCAACCGCTGGCTGGTCACCTCGCGCCCCTCGGCGGTCGTCGAGGACTGGCTCGCCGAGGAGGGCTTCACCGAGCTTGCGCTCTGCCCGATGAGCCCGACGGACGTGGCGGCCTTCGTCCGGCGCTGGCACGAGGCGGCGCGGACCGGGGCCGACGACGACGAGCTCCCCGCGTACGAGAGCCAGCTCCTCCAGGCCGTGCGCGCCAAACCGGACCTCGGGCGCCTCGCCACCAACCCGCTGATGTGCGGGCTGATCTGCGCCCTGCACCGCGACCGGCGCGGCTTCCTGCCGTACGGCCGCAAGGACCTGTACGACGCGGCCCTGTCCATGCTGCTCATCCGCCGTGACCGCGAACGCGACATGCGCGTGCCCGAGCGCCGCCAGGAGCCGCAGATCCAGCTGCTCCAGCAGCTCGCGTACTGGCTGATCCGCAACGGCCGCACCGAGATGGACCGCAGCCGCGCCGAGACCGTCATCGCCGACCTGCTCCCCTCCGTACCGGAGCTGGCCGAGCTCGGTGACGCGCGGGCCGTCTTCGAGCACTTCCTGCACCGCAGCGGCCTGCTGCGCGAACCGGCCCCCGGCACCGTCGACTTCATCCACCGCACCTTCCAGGACTACCTGGGCGCCCGGGCCGCCGTCGAGGCCGGCGACCTGGGGCTGCTCGTCGCCCACTCCCCCGACGACCAGTGGGAGGACGTCATCCGCATGGCCGTCGCCCACGCGCGCCCGCGCGAGCGCGTGGAGCTGTTCGGAGAGCTGCTGGCGTACGGGGACGAGCACCCGGACGCGGCCGTGCGCACCCGGGTCCACCTCCTCGCGGCGACCTGTCTGGAGCACGCCGCCGAACTCGCGGCCGGGGTGCGGGCCGAGGTCGAGCGGCGGACGGCCGCGCTCATCCCCCCGCGCGACCTCGTCGCCGCCCGCGCCCTCGCCTCGGCGGGCCCGATGATCCTCGACCTGCTGCCCGGCCCCGAAGGGCTGGACAAGCACACGGCCGACCTGGTCGTCACCGCCGCCTCGCACGTGGACTCGGAGCGCGCGATCCCGTTCCTGGCCCGCTTCGGCGGCCATCCCGCCCGACGGGTGCGGGCCCAGCTGGTGTGGTCCTGGGGCCGGTTCGACACCCGGCAGTACGCGGACGAGGTCGTCGCCGGGATCGACCCCGAGGACATCCTCTTCACGGTCACCTCCGAGGAGCAGCTGCGCGCCCTGCGGGCCCTGGGCACCCGCCCCGGCCTTGAGGCGCGCGGCGACCTGGACCCGGAGGCTCTGGGCGCGTACGCGGCCGAGGCCTCCCTGCGCCGGGTGCGGCTCAGCGAGAACCCCGTCCTGACGGACCTGTCGTTCCTCGCGGGCCCGCACCCGCTCACCGAGCTGAGCGTCACCGACTGCGACCGGCTCACCGACCTCAGCGGTCTGCGGGACAAACCGCTGGCGGGGCTCTCGCTGACCCGGATCGGCAACGCGGACCTCAGCCCGCTGCGCTCGCTCCACCGGCTCGTCTCGCTCTCCCTGAGCGGCGACCGGCTGAGCTGGTCGCCCGCCTCGCTCCCGGCCACCGCCCCGCTGGACTCGCTCGACGTCGTCGGGGTCGCGGCGACCGGTCTGCACGGCCTGGCGACGAACGCCCCGGGCCTGACCAGCCTCTACCTCGGCCCGTGGAGCAGCCCCGAGGGCCCCGAGGAGTGGGCGGAGCTGGCCCGTATCGGCGGGCTGCGCACCCTGCACGTGACGGGCGCCTCCCTGGCCGGCGCCCCGCCCGGACTCGCCCTGCCCTCGGTGTTCCAGCTGTTCCTGACCGACCAGGTGCCACCCGAGGCCTTCGCCGCCTTCGCGGCCCTGTTCCCTCGCCTGCACGTCCTCAACCTGTGGGCGAACCAGCAGGAGTACGACCTGACCCGGCTCGACGCCCCGCCAACCCTGCTCCAGATCCGCTCGCGCCTCCCGCTGACCGGAAGGGCGAGGGTTCCGGACGGGGTCGAGGTGGTCGCGGAGGGGGCGGTGGAGCTGTGAGCGGCGCTGTGAACTCCCGGGTTGTGGAGCCGGGCTGGGGCCGGCGGTTCCGCACGAAATACGGAACCAAGTGCCGGCCGCATTCCGCGCCCGACATGCGGCACGGTTAGGCGAGCAGACCACCGAAAGGGTGAAGCGGAGTAGCGCGGCTTTATTGCCGCCGTCGTACACCTATGTCGGTTTCCTGCGGGCACGCGCACGTCCCTTTCACCGGCCGCCATCCGAGTCACGAAACGCAGCCCCGCCTAGCCGTAGGTACGAAAAGGGGCTGCCCCGGCCCGTACAGACGACAACGCGTCCGTACCAGCCGGGGCAGCCCCTCAAGACGAGCCCCTGGAGGCTACGCCTCCTTGCTCAGGTTCGGGCCGGCGCCGCCGGCCGCCTGCTCGATCGGGGGGACGTCGGGCAGCGCCGACTTCTCCTCGCCCCGGAAGGTGAACTTCTTCGCCTCGCCCTCGCCCTCGGTGTCGACGACCACGATGTGGCCGGGGCGCAGCTCGCCGAAGAGGATCTTCTCCGAGAGGATGTCCTCGATCTCGCGCTGGATCGTGCGGCGCAGCGGGCGGGCACCCAGGATCGGGTCGTAGCCCTTCTTCGCCAGGAGCGACTTGGCCTCGGAGCTCAGCTCGATGCCCATGTCGCGGTCCTTGAGCCGCTCGTCCACCTTGGCGACCATGAGGTCGACGATCTGGATGATGTCTTCCTCGGTGAGCTGGTGGAAGACCACCGTGTCGTCGACACGGTTCAGGAACTCGGGGCGGAAGTGCTGCTTCAGCTCCTCGTTGACCTTGGCCTTCATCCGCTCGTAGCCGGTCTTCACATCGCCCTGGGCGGCGAAGCCCAGGTTGAAGCCCTTGGAGATGTCCCGGGTGCCGAGGTTCGTGGTCATGATGATGACCGTGTTCTTGAAGTCGACGACCCGGCCCTGGGAGTCGGTCAGACGACCGTCCTCCAGGATCTGGAGCAGGGAGTTGAAGATGTCCGGGTGGGCCTTTTCGACCTCGTCGAAGAGGACGACGGAGAACGGCTTCCGGCGGACCTTCTCGGTCAGCTGGCCGCCCTCTTCGTAGCCCACGTATCCGGGCGGGGAGCCGAAGAGGCGCGAGACCGTGTGCTTCTCGCTGAACTCCGACATGTCGAGGGAGATCAGCGCGTCCTCGTCGCCGAAGAGGAATTCGGCGAGCGTCTTGGAGAGCTCGGTCTTACCGACACCGGACGGGCCGGCGAAGATGAACGAGCCACCGGGGCGCTTCGGGTCCTTCAGACCCGCACGGGTGCGGCGGATCGCCTGGGAGAGCGCCTTGATGGCGTCCTTCTGGCCGATGACGCGCTTGTGGAGCTCGTCCTCCATGCGCAGCAGACGCGAGGACTCCTCCTCGGTCAGCTTGAAGACGGGGATGCCGGTCGCGGTCGCGAGGACCTCGGCGATGAGCTCGCCGTCGACCTCGGCGACGACGTCCATGTCGCCGGCCTTCCACTCCTTCTCGCGCTTGGCCTTCGCGGCGAGCAGCTGCTTCTCCTTGTCGCGGAGAGAGGCCGCCTTCTCGAAGTCCTGGGAGTCGATGGCCGACTCCTTGTCGCGGCGCACGCCCGCGATCTTCTCGTCGAACTCGCGGAGGTCCGGCGGCGCGGTCATCCGGCGGATGCGCATCCGGGAGCCCGCCTCGTCGATCAGGTCGATCGCCTTGTCGGGGAGGAAGCGGTCCGAGATGTAGCGGTCCGCCAGCGTCGCCGCCTGGACGAGGGCCTCGTCCGTGATGGAGACGCGGTGGTGGGCCTCGTACCGGTCGCGCAGACCCTTGAGGATCTCGATGGTGTGCGGCAGCGACGGCTCGGCGACCTGGATGGGCTGGAAGCGGCGCTCGAGGGCGGCGTCCTTCTCCAGGTGCTTGCGGTACTCGTCGAGCGTGGTGGCACCGATGGTCTGGAGCTCACCGCGGGCCAGCATCGGCTTCAGGATCGAGGCCGCGTCGATGGCGCCCTCGGCGGCACCCGCACCCACGAGCGTGTGCAGCTCGTCGATGAACAGGATGATGTCGCCGCGGGTGCGGATCTCCTTGAGGACCTTCTTCAGGCGCTCCTCGAAGTCACCGCGGTAGCGCGAGCCGGCGACCAGCGCGCCCAGGTCCAGGGTGTAGAGGTGCTTGTCCTTGAGGGTCTCGGGCACCTCGCCCTTGACGATGGCCTGCGCCAGGCCCTCGACGACGGCGGTCTTGCCGACGCCGGGCTCGCCGATGAGCACCGGGTTGTTCTTGGTACGGCGGGACAGCACCTGCATGACCCGCTCGATCTCCTTCTCGCGCCCGATGACCGGGTCGAGCTTGGACTCACGAGCGGCCTGGGTGAGGTTCCGGCCGAACTGGTCGAGGACGAGGGAGGTCGAAGGCGTGCCCTCGGCCGGGCCGCCCGCGGTGGCGGCTTCCTTGCCCTGGTAGCCGGAGAGCAGCTGGATGACCTGCTGCCGCACCCGGTTGAGATCGGCGCCCAGCTTCACGAGGACCTGGGCGGCGACGCCCTCGCCCTCGCGGATCAGGCCGAGCAGGATGTGCTCGGTGCCGATGTAGTTGTGGCCGAGCTGGAGGGCCTCGCGGAGCGACAGCTCCAGGACCTTCTTGGCACGCGGCGTGAAGGGGATGTGACCGGACGGGGCCTGCTGGCCCTGGCCGATGATCTCCTCCACCTGCTGGCGGACCGCCTCAAGAGAAATCCCGAGGCTCTCCAGGGCCTTAGCGGCGACACCCTCACCCTCGTGGATCAGGCCCAGGAGAATGTGCTCGGTGCCGATGTAGTTGTGGTTGAGCATCCGGGCTTCTTCCTGAGCCAGGACGACAACCCGCCGCGCGCGGTCGGTGAACCTCTCGAACATCGTTAATCGCTCCTCAGAGCGGTCGGGCAGTTAGGGGTCGGTCCCCTCCCTGTCCTTCCGCATGCTAGTCCCGTGGGACGGGACAGCTCATTCCAACTGCCGACATCCGACCCGATCACCCCCGCCCAGGCGGGGAAACTTGCTGCCGAACAGTCGACAACTGCTCCAACTCGATGGTGCGAGACGATGTTCCCGCAGGCCAAGCAGATACCCCTGTCTCCACTACGCCGATGGCGAACGCGAGACGGCCCGGCGAGCTTCACGCCCCTCCCCACTAGGAATGTCTTACCCGTCAGCACGGACAGTCCATGCGGCGCGCCCCGGTTCCCTCAGCTACGGGCGAACACACTTGCGCCGCCGAATGCTTCCACGCGCCCCCCTGCGCGCGTACGGAACGCATTCGGCCGGAAACTCTGCGTAACTCCGGGCCGTTTCAGGAGTTGCTCCGGTCATGGCCCTCACCGTGCCCTCCCCCGAGCTCTCGGTCCCGCCCGTGCAGGTGCCCGCACCGCGCGCCCCGCTCGGCCGCCCGCTCGCCCAGTGGTACGAGCGGGAGCTCGGCTGGGCCGTCGCGCCGGGGCTGCCGGTGCGGCTGGTGACCGGGCTGCGCTTCGACGTGCTCGACCTTCCGGCGCCCGCCGGCGCCACCCTGCTGCGGCGGTTCGCCCGCACGGGCCCGGTCGCCCTCGTGGGGCGGCGGATGCGGTTCCTGGTGGCCGCGGGCAGCGCGGAGGAGCTGCCGGGGCTGCTCGACTGGCTGGAGTGGGGCGGGGTCGGCCTGGACCTGTCGGCCGTCGGCGCCGACGGCCGCGTCACCGCTCCCGTACCGCCCGGCTGGGGCCTGCCGCCCGATCGGGACGGCTCGCGGGAGACCGCTGTGTGGCTGCGGCCTCCCGAGCCGGGATGCGAGGTCGAAGCGACCCTTCCGGCTTTCGCCGGATTCACCGGACCGAAGAACGACGGGGGCGGTGGGGGCACCCCCGACCTCGTCCGGCTGGTGGCCGCGGCGGCGACCGAATGCCACCGGGCCCGCCTGTTCCCCACGAAATCGGTAACCGGCTCCGCGCTCACCCCGCGAAGGGCCGACGCGAAGAGGTCGGGTAACGCGGGAACTCAGCCGTTCGCCTTCTCGTAGGCCTCGCGGATATCGGCCGGGACGCGTCCGCGGTCGTTCACGCTGTAGCCCTGCTCCTTGGCCCACTTGCGGATCTGGGCGGTGTCCTGACCCGCCGGAGCGGCGCCGCGGGCCTTGCCCCGGCCGCCGGCCGCGCGGCCACCGGTACGGCGTCCGCTCTTGGTGTACGGGTCGAGCAGACCCCGGAGCTTGTCCGCGTTGGCGGTGGTGAGGTCGATCTCGTAGGTCTTGCCGTCGAGAGCGAACGTCACGGTCTCGTCCGCCTCGCCGCCGTCGAGGTCATCGACAAGAAGGACCTGAACCTTCTGTGCCACCGGATTTCCTTTCATCGAAAATGCAGTACGCGGAAAGGAAACCGCTTTTGCCTGGAAAACACAAACCCCCGGCAGAGGTTCAGGGAGCTTGCACAGCGGGAAACGTACGCGATTCGGACATAGGGCTCTACCGGCTTCCACAGGCTTCCCGCGATCACAGGTGCAGAAGCATCCGGCTGTTGCCCAAGGTGTTCGGCTTCACTCGTTCGAGACCCAGGAACTCGGCGACACCCTCGTCATACGAGCGCAACAGCTCGCTGTAGACATCGGTGTCGACCGGAGTCTCCCCGATCTCGGTGAAGCCGTGCTTCGCGAAGAAGTCCACTTCGAAGGTGAGACAGAAAACCCGGCGGACACCGAGCCAGCGGGCGGTGCCGAGCAGCTTGTCCAGTACCAGATGCCCCACTCCGGCGCCCTTGAACTCGCGGTCCACCGCGAGAGTACGCACTTCGGCCAGGTCTTCCCACATCACGTGCAGCGCGCCGCAGCCGACCACCCGGGCATCCGAGTCGCGTTCCGCGACCCAGAACTCCTGGATGTCCTCGTAAAGCGTCACGGTCGCTTTGTCGAGCAGGATCCCCGCGCCGACGTACGCGTCGAGAAGGCGGCGGACCGCCGGGACATCGCTGGTCCTGGCCCGGCGGACGGTGACGGCATTTGCGGGGGCATAAGACATGAGCGGACGCTATCGTCCCGCGCCGCCTTGGGTCTCATCGGGTTCTGCGGCTTGCGCCGCCTCTTGCGGGGCACGTTGTGCGCCCTGTTCCGGGGACTCCGCGTGATCGGCCCGATCCGGGTTGTCCTCCAGCTGTCCGGCCATCCGTACGGCATCGCGCAGGGACTCGCGCTGCTCGGGCGACATCATGCCGAAGAAGGCGACCAGGGCGGCCGCGGGGTTGTCGCTCTGCGACCACGCTTCGTTCATCAGTGCGGCCGCGTAGGCGGCCCGGGTGGAGACCGCGGTATATCGATAGGCGCGGCCGTCGACTTCCCGGCGGACCCAGCCCTTCTGATGGAGATTGTCCATTACGGTCATCACGGTCGTGTACGCGATGGACCGTTCCTGCTGAAGGTCTTCCAGGACTTCCCGGACGGTCACCGGACGGTTCCACTGCCAGACGCGCGTCATGACGGCGTCTTCCAGCTCTCCCAATTGGCGAGGCACATCTGCACCATAGTGGGAGATGTCCTGAATGGCTGGTTATTTACGGTGGTGAACAGCAAAAAGGCGCGCGCCCCGATATGGGGGCGCGCGCCCTTCACGCGTGAAACGCGCCGTGGGGGGGCCTGGCCGGGCGGGCCCGGGCTGGTGGCCCGGGCCTGGGGTCCGGGCCTGGGGTCCGGTCACGCGGTCCCGTCGCGCGGCCTGCCATGGGGCCCGTCTGCGGCCCCGTCGTGCGGTCAGGCCTGGCCGGTGGTCGGCCGCTGCTGGGCGGCCTCGGCGCGGGCGAGCGCGGCGTCCACGGCCGCGTCCTCCTTGCCCTTGTTGGGGCCGCCCTGGCTCTTGACGATCGTCACGATGAGCCCGATGAAGAAGACGGCCATCACCACGGGGGGAAGGAGCGCGGAAACGTAGTCCATGCCGACCAGGGTAGCTACCCGGCGGCGCGGGCGGCGGGCGGGGGCACGGGCTTGCGGCGCGGCGGGAACACCTCGCCGGGCGTGGGGATGGGCCGGTCCGGGCGCGGCGCCTTGGGCTGCGGCCGGGCGGGCGCGGGCTCGGAGGTGGGCTTGGGCTGCGGCTTCGCCCCCGGTTTCGGGTCCTGCGAGGCGCGCCCGCCGGGCAGGGCGAGCAGCCGGGTGCGCGGCCCCGGGGTCACGGCGGCGAGCCGGGCCCGTACGGAGTGCTCGGCGAGGCGTCTGCACCGCTCCAGCAGCAGCGCCGCCACCGGGAGCGTCCGCAGGGCGCGCAGGGCGGCGAGGTCGTCCGGGGTCGGGTCGTAGCCGGCCGCCAGGGCGTCCTGGAGCAGCTCCAGATAGCCCGGGGCGGAGCCGGGGAGGGCGGTGCGGTAGCGGGCGAGATCGGCCAGCAGGAAGGCGCGCAGCCGGTTCGCCTCGCGCACGGCCTCGTCCACGGAGCCGGCCAGCCGGAGGCAGTCCTGGACGTCCGCGTCCGCGAGGGGGGTGGGATGGAGGGCGACGGCGAGGGCGCGTCGGAGCACACGCAGCTCGTCTGCGCCGAACGCCATTCCGCCGCGGGATCCGTAAGGCGTGGGCATGAACCGACAATACGTCGGAAAGGGACAAAATCCGTTTAATGGGGTGTTGGTGGGCGAGTTGTTTTTTCCCCACCCCACCCCTTCCCGAAAGCCCTCCGGCGGGCGGCCTGCTGTTTGTCCGCGGACGGTGGGGGGGGCTGATCGCGCAGTTCCCCGCGCCCCTGGGCAGCTAGCTGGCTGCGGGCCGGTGGCCGCTTCTCGCGCAGTTCCCCGCGCCCCTAAAAGCTCGTGGCCGAGCTGGGAATTCTGGCCGCGGCCTCCTACCTAAGGGGCGCGGGGAACTGCGCGGGAAGAGGCCACCGGCTGGCAGCCGAGCGCGCAGCGGGAATGGCAGCAGGGGGCGCAGCCCCCGCTCGGGGGCCGGGGGCCTCGCCCCCTGGGAGGCCCCCACCCCCGGAGGGTTTAGGGAAGGGGCGGGGAGGGGCCTCCTACATGCGGGAGATGTTGCGCTCGTACACCAACCGCAGCCCGATCAACGTCAACCACGGCTCATGCTCGTCGATCACATGCGCCTCCCCCAGCACCATCGGCGCCAGCCCACCCGTGGCGATCACCGTGACGTCGGACGGGTCGCCCCCGGGACCGACCAGCTCGCGGGCCATCCGGGTCACCACCCCGTCGACCTGCCCGGCGAACCCGTACACGATCCCCGCCTGCATCGCCTCGACCGTGTTCTTGCCGATCACCGCCCGCGGCCGGGCCAGTTCGATCTTGCGGAGCTGGGCGCCCTTGACGCCGAGCGCCTCCACGGAGATCTCGATGCCGGGGGCGATCACCCCGCCCGCGTACTCCCCGCGCGCGCTCACCGCGTCGAACGTGGTCGCCGTGCCGAAGTCGACGACGATCGCCGGGCCCCCGTACAGCTCGACCGCCGCGACCGCGTTGATGATGCGGTCGGCGCCGACCTCCTTGGGGTTGTCCATGAGGATCGGGACGCCGGTCTTGATGCCGGGCTCGACCAGGACCGCCGGGACGTCGCCGTAGTAGCGGCGGGTCACCTCGCGCAGCTCGTGCAGCACCGACGGCACCGTCGAACAGATCGCAATGCCCTCGATGTTGTCGCCCAGCTCGGCGCCGAGCAGCGGGTGCATGCCCATCAGCCCGTTGAGCAGGACCGCCATCTCGTCGGCGGTGCGCCGCGAGTCGGTGGAGATGCGCCAGTGCTCGACGACCTCCTCGCCGTCGAAGAGGCCGAGGACCGTGTGCGTGTTGCCTACGTCGATCGTCAGCAGCATCGGTTACGCCGCCTCGCGCAGATCGAGGCCGATGTCGAGGATCGGGGAGGAGTGCGTGAGCGCGCCGACCGCCAGGTAGTCGACGCCGGTCGCCGCGTACGCCGCCGCGTTCTCCAGGGTGAGGCGGCCCGAGGACTCCAGGAAGGCGCGCCCGGCGACGAGTTCGACGGCCCGGGCGGTCTGCTCCGGGGTGAAGTTGTCCAGCAGGATCAGGTCGGCGCCCGCCTCCAGGACCTCGCCGACCTGGTCGAGCGTGTCGACCTCGACCTCGATCGCCACCTCCGGGAACATCTCCCGTACGGCCTTGAAGGCCGCGGCGACGCCGCCCGCGGCCACCACGTGGTTGTCCTTGACCAGCGCCGCGTCGGAGAGCGACATCCGGTGGTTGACGCCGCCGCCGCAGCGCACCGCGTACTTCTCCAGGGCGCGCAGCCCCGGCGTCGTCTTGCGGGTGTCGCGCACCTTCGCGCGCGTGCCCTCCAGGGCGTCCGCCCACGCGCGCGTGGCGGTCGCGATGCCGGACAGACGGCACAGGATGTTGAGCGCGCTGCGCTCGGCGGTGAGCAGGTCGCGGGTGCGCGTGGTGACGCTCAGCAGCTTCTGGCCGGCCTCGACGCGGTCGCCGTCCGCGACGTGTCGCTCGACCTCGAACTCCTCGGTGCACACGATCGACAGGATCGCCTCGGCGACCCGCAGGCCCGCGACCGTACCGGCCTCGCGCGCGGTGAAGTCGGCGGTGGCGACGGCGTCCTCGGGGACGGTCGCCGCGGTCGTCACGTCCACGCCGCCGTCGAGGTCCTCCTCGATGGCGACGTGCGCGATGTCCTCGACCTGGACCGGGTCCAGGCCCGACTCGGCGAGCAGCGCGGCCAGCGAGGGGTCGAGGCCGCACTCGTACACGTCCTCGTCGCCGCAGCCGCAGTCGTCGCCGCAGCCGCCTCCGCTCGCGGGGACGCCGATCTGGATCAGCGGTACGTCCACCGGCTCGGGACGGTGTTCGTCGGGGGTGCTCACGGTTACGGCTCCCTGGGGGCGTCGGCGACTGTCGGGGGGAAGTCTGCGGAATCGGTACGGCGGACGTCGAGCGTACGGTCCGGTGTCACCCGTACGACGAGGTGGCGGCGCCAGTCCGCGTCGTCACGGTCGGGCCGGTCCTCGCGCCAGTGGCAGCCGCGGGTCTCCTCGCGGGCGGCGGCCGCGGCGACCAGGACGCGCGCGACGAGCAGCAGGTTGGTGGTCTCCCACGCGTCCACGCCGGGCTCGGCGGCCTTGCGCTCGTCGGGTCCGTCGGCGTCGGCCCGGATCGCCTCCAGGCGGGCGGCGGCCGCGGCGAGGCTGTCGGCGGAGCGCAGCACGCCCGCGCCGCCGGTCATGGTCCGCTGGATCTGGATCCGGGCCTCGGGCACGAGCAGCGGGCAGGTGGGCGCGTCCTCGGGGGTCTCGGCCGCCCGGGGGGCGCCGCCCTCGCGCGCGTGGCCGCCGGTCGCGATGTCGGCCGCGATGCGTTCGGCGAACACCAGGCCTTCGAGCAGGGAGTTGGAGGCGAGACGGTTGGCGCCGTGGACGCCGGTGCAGGCGACTTCGCCGCACGCGTAGAGGCCCGGCACCGTGGTGCGGCCGTGCAGGTCGGTGCGTACGCCTCCGGAGGCGTAGTGGGCGGCCGGGGCGACCGGGATCGGCTCGGTGACCGGGTCGATGCCGTGACTGCGGCAGGCGGCCAGGATGGTGGGGAAGCGCTGCTCCCACATCTCGGCGCCGAAGTGCCGCGCGTCCAGGTACATGTGCTCGGTGCCGTGGGCCTGCATCTGGCGGGTGATGGCCTTGGCGACGATGTCGCGGGGGGCGAGCTCGGCCAGCTCGTGCTGCCCCAGCATGAAGCGGGTGCCCGAGGCGTCGACCAGGTGGGCGCCCTCGCCCCGTACCGCCTCGGAGACCAGCGGCTGCTGGCCCTCGGAGTCGGCGCCCAGGAAGAGCACGGTCGGGTGGAACTGGACGAACTCCAGGTCGGAGATCTCGGCGCCGGCACGCAGCGCCAGGGCGACGCCGTCGCCCGTGGAGACGGCCGGGTTCGTGGTGGCCGAGAAGACCTGGCCCATACCGCCGGTGGCGAGCACCACGGCGGGGGCGTGGACGGCTCCCACGCCGTCGTGCTGGCCCTCGCCCATGACGTGCAGGGTGATGCCCGCGGTGCGGCCGTCCTCGTCCCGCAGGAGGTCGAGGACGAGCGCGTTCTCGATGGTCCGTACGGCCTGTTCGCGGACCGCCTCGACCAGCGCGCGCGAGATCTCGGCGCCGGTGGCGTCGCCGCCCGCGTGGGCGATGCGGCGGCGGTGGTGGCCGCCCTCGCGGGTCAACGAGATGGCGCCGGAGTCGTCGGTGTCGAAGTGGGCACCGGTGGCGATCAACCGCCGCACCGCGTCCGGCCCCTCGGTGACCAGGGCGCGCACCGCGCTTTCGTCGCACAGGCCCGCGCCCGCCACCAGCGTGTCGTCCAGGTGCTGCTGAGGAGTGTCCCCCTCACCGAGAGCCGCCGCGATGCCGCCCTGCGCCCAGCGCGTGGAGCCGTCGTCGAGCCGCGCCTTGGTGACCACCACGGTGGTGAGCCCGGCGGCGGTGCAGCGCAGCGCCGCGGTGAGACCCGCGACGCCGGAGCCGACGACCACGACGTCCGCGTCGATGGCCCAGCCCGGGGCGGGCGCGTCCAGCCGTATGCCGGTCCGGGCCGGGCCGTCGGTCGTCCTGGTCATGCGGGGGCTCCGAAGTTCAGCGGGATGTTGTCGATCAGGCGGGTGGTGCCGACGCGCGCGGCGACCGCGAGGACCGCCTCCCCGGCGAAGCCGTCGCCGGCCTCGTCGAACGTCGCCGGGTCGATGAGGGCCAGATAGTCCAGGGCCAGCGGCGGCTCCGCCTTGGCGGCCTCGTCCAGGACGCCCTGGGCGGCGGCGCGCACGACCGCGGGGGACGGCCCGGCCGCCTCCACCGCGTACGCGTCGGCGGCGGCGCGGGCCTCGCCGATCCGGGAGAGCGCCAGCGAGCGCCCGGAGGAGGCGTGGGTGGCCGCGGCGCGCGCGTGGAGCGCGTGCTCGGCCGTCAGCCGGTCGCGGGCCGCGAACAGCGCGCGCGACAGCGCGAGCGCGGTGGTGCGCTCCTGCGGCGAGAGGTAGCGGTTGCGGCTGGAGAGGGCGAGCCCGTCCGCCTCGCGCACCGTGGGCACGCCGACGATCTCCACGGGGAAGTTGAGGTCCCGGGCCATGCGCCGGATCAGCGCCAGCTGCTGGGCGTCCTTCTGGCCGAACAGCGCCAGGTCGGGGGCGGTGAGGTGGAGGAGCTTGGCGACGACGGTGAGCATGCCGTCGAAGTGGCCGGGCCGCGAGGCGCCTTCGAGGCGCTCGCCCATCGGGCCCGCGGTGATGCGCACCTGCGGCTCGCCGCCGGGGTAGACCTCGTCCACGGAGGGCGCGAACACCGCGTCCGCGCCGGCCTGTCCGGCCAGTTCGACGTCGGCGTCCAGGGTGCGCGGATAGCGGTCGAGGTCTTCGCCCGCGCCGAACTGCAGAGGGTTCACGAAGACCGTGACGACGACCTGGCCGCCGGGGCCGACGCTCTCGCGCGCGGTGCGCACCAGCGTGGCGTGTCCCTCGTGCAGGGCGCCCATGGTCATGACGACGGCGCGGCGGCCGGTGCGCTCCAGGGCGGCCAGTTCGGCGGCGGTGCGGACCAGAAGGGTCATCGGTTCTCTCCGTCCGCGAGCACACCCAGCAGGTCCTCGGCGAGCTCGGGCTTCAGCAGGCCGTGGGCGAGCGCCCGGTCGGCGGTCGTACGGGCCATGGCGAGGTATCCGGCGACCGTGACGGGGGCGTGCTTGCGCAGTTCGGCGACGTGCGCCGCGACCGTGCCCGCGTCGCCGCGCGCGACGGGCCCGGTCAGGGCCGCGTCGCCGGAGCGCAGCGCGTTGTCGAGCGCCGCCCCCAGGAGCGGGCCCAGCATGCGGTCGGGGGAGCCGACTCCGGCCTTGCGCAGCAGCTCCATGGACTGGGCCACCAGGGTGACGAGGTGGTTGGCGCCCAGGGCGAGGGCCGCGTGGTAGAGCGGGCGGTTCTCCTCCTCGATCCACTCCGGCTCGCCGCCCATCTCGATGACCAGCGCCTCCGCGGCGAGCCGCAGCTCCTCGGGCGCGGTGACGCCGAACGAGCACCCGGCCAGGCGCTGTACGTCGACCGCGGTCCCGGTGAACGTCATCGCGGGGTGCAGGGCCAGCGGCAGCGCCCCCGCGCGCGTGGCGGGCGCGAGCACGTCCGTCCCGTACCGCCCGGAGGTGTGCACCAGGAGCTGGCCGGGGCGGACGGCGCCGGTCTCGGCGAGGCCCTCCACCAGGCCCGGCAGGGCGTCGTCGGGGACGGTGAGCAGCACCAGGTCGGCGGCGGCCAGCACCTCGGCGGGCGGCACCAGGGGCACGTCCGGCAGCAGGGCGGCGGCCCGGCGCACGGAGGCGTCCGAGACGCCGGAGACGGCCACCGGGCGGTGTCCGGCGAGCTTCAGCGAGGCGGCGAGGGCGGGGCCGACCCGGCCCGCACCGACGACTCCGACGGTGAGGCGGGCTGGGCGGGTCTCTGGTTGTGCGTTCACGCGGCGGGGCCTTCCGTTCCAGTCCGCGAGGGGTACCGGACGATTTCCCCGTCATGCTACGCCCAGGTATCGAAACCCCTGTGGTTGTCCACAGGCTGTGGGCGATGATCGGGACATGGAAGATCAGCAGGTTCTGGAAGACCAGCGGGACGGGATCGGCAACGGCCCGGAGGAGGTCGGTCCGGAGGAGGGCGGTCCGGGCGGGGAGGGCGGCGGGCAGGACGCGCGCCGGCGCAGGATCGCGGCGTGGCGCGCCTCGGAGCGCACGCTGTGCCGGATGCCCGGCGAGTTCGGCATGGGCGAGCGGCTGACCACGCTGGCCGCCGACGCGCGCGCGGTGTACGACACCACCGAGATGCCGGACTTCTACGGTGACGGACCGGTCGCCGAGCTGGAGCGGCGCACCGCCGCCCTGCTGGGCTTCCCGGCGGCGGCCTTCTTCCCGACCGGCACCATGGCCCAGCAGGCCGCGCTGCGGGCCTGGGCGGGGCGCACCGGGAACGCGACGGTGGCGCTGCACCCGCTCGCCCACCCCGAGGTGCACGAGCGGCGCGCCTTCGGCACGGTGAGCGGGCTGCGCACGGTCCACCCGACGACCGCGCCCCGGCTGCCCACGGCCGAGGAGGTACGGGACTTCGAGGAGCCGTTCGGCGCGCTGATGCTGGAACTGCCGCTGCGGGACGCCGGGTTCGTCCTGCCCACCTGGCAGGAGCTGACCGACGTGGTCGAGGCGGCCCGCGAGCGGGACGCGGTGGTGCACTTCGACGGCGCACGGCTGTGGGAGTGCGCCGTGCACTTCGACCGCCCGCTGGAGGAGATCGCACGGCTCGCGGACAGCGTCTACGTGTCGTACTACAAGACCTTGGAGGGCCTGTCGGGAGCCGCCCTCGTCGGGCCGGAGTCGCTGGTCGACGAGGCGCGCACCTGGCGCCACCGCTACGGGGGCCAGCTCTTCCAGCAGTATCCGGCGGCCCTGTCCGCGCTGGTGGGCCTGGACCGGGTGCTGCCGAAGCTCCCCTCGTACGTCGCCCACGCGCGCGTGGTGGCCGAGGCCCTGGCGGACGGCTTCACCGAGGCGGGCGTGCCGTGGTTCCGGATCAACCCGCCGGTGCCGCACACCCACCAGTTCCAGGTGTGGCTGCCGTACGGGGCGGACGCCCTGGACGAGGCCGGGCTCGGCCAGTCGGAGGAGACGAGCGTGACGCTCTTCCGGCGCTGGTTCCCCGCCTCGGCCGGCCCGCCCGGAGTCTCCTGCACCGAGCTGACGGTGACGGAGCCGGGCCTTGAGTGGTCGGCGCGGGACGTACGGGACGCGGTGGCGGAGTTCGTACGGAGGCTGGGCTAGGCGGGTCCTGGAGCCGCGCGTGGCCGCTCAGCGGCAGGCCGGGGTGCGGTGGCGGGGTGAGGGCAGCAGGCGGGCGAGGGCGGCGCGCAGCCGGCCGTGGGCCAGGTGGCCGGAGAGGACCGCTTCGAAGCGGCGGTAGTCCCGCAGTTCGCGCAGGGTGCGTACGTCGTACGTGCCCGGCAGTGGGGGCGGCGCCTCCTGGAGGCGGGCGGCGCGGTAGGTGTCGAGCATCTGCTGCTGGATGGCGTCCATGTATCCAGGCTGCGCCGCCCGTGGCCGTCCGTCGCGCCGATTGACCAGGGGCGTCAAATGACGGGGGCGCTGTCAGTGGCGAGGTGCACCATGGGCCCATGAGCGTGTGCATCGACATCACGGGCCTGCCGCCGGAGCGGATCGTCTTCGGCCCCTCTCCCCTGGCCGAGCTGGGCGCCGCCCTGCACGCGCTGTCCGAGCCCGCGCACCACGCCCGGCTGCACGGCTGGACCACCGCCACGGCGGCCTCGCTCAAGCCGGAGCTGGCCGACCGGCTGCACGAGGCGGACTTCCTGTGGCGGGCCACCCGCTCCGACATCCTGCTGCCGCCGCGCCCCCGCGAGACGCTGGCCGAGGAGCTGGACGACCTCGACGGGATGGACGACGAGAAGTACGTGGCGGCGGCGCTGGAGATCTCCTGCGCGAGCCTCTACAACGCGGGGGCGCCGTCCCCGCTGGTCGACGCGCGGATGCGGGAGCGCGCCCTGGACCTCGCCGCCGCGCGCGGGCCGCGCCAGGCCGCCTTCGTGAAGCGGATGCTGCTCGACCCGCCGGGGGCGCGCGCGTGGATACGGCGGCTCCTCGAAGACTGCGAGGCCGCGTTCTTCGGGGAGACCTGGCAGCGCGTACGGGTGCAACTGGCGGCCGACGCCCGGCACAAGACGGAGCTCCTGCGCCGCAAGGGCCTGGCGGAGGCGGTCGCTGCCGTCTCCCCCGCCGTCGCCCTCGAGGAGGACGGGCTGGGCTGCCGGGTCGTGGTGGACAAGCTGACCCATGGGCGTACGAGCGCGGCGGGCAGCGGGCTGACGTTCATCCCGACCGCGTTCGGCTGGCCGCATCTGTTCGCGCTGCACGCGCCGGGGTGGCAGCCGGTGGTCCAGTACCCGGTCCCCACGGGGGAGTTGGGCGGGGCGGAGCCGGTGGACGTGGTGAAGGCGCGGCTGGAGGCGGTGGCGCATCCCATGCGGATGCGGTTGTGCCGGAGTCTGGCGCGGGGGGCGTACACGACGGGTGAGCTCGCCGACGCGTACGGGATCTCCGCGCCGGAGGTGTCCCGTCATCTCGCGGTGATGAAGAAGGCGGGCCTGCTGACGACGCAGCGGCGGGGCCGGTATGTGTTGCATCAGCTGGATGTGGCTGTGGTTGCCCGCCTGGGCAGCGACTTCTTGGAGGGGGTGCTCCGCTGAGGGTGCCCGGCCTTTGTCTGCGACCCGGTGGTGGGCCACTCGCGCAGTTCCCCGCGCCCCTCTATGGGCCCGGTCTTCGCCTGCGGGCCGGTGGCCTCTTCTCGCGCAGTTCCCCGCGCCCCTGAAAACCCCCTTCGCCTGCGGACCGTGGCCGGTTGCTCGCGCAGTTCCCCGCGCCCCTGGGTAGTCCGCCGTCGCCGGGAAACTTTGCTCAGCCACAAGCTCTCAGGAACGCGAGGTCAGCCGAAGAACCCAGCCCAGCCACGGGCTTCAGAGGTGGCGCGCGGCCAGCCGAAGAACGCAGCTCGCCGTCGGCTTCAGAGGCGCGCGGCCAACCGAAGCAACCGGCTCAGCCCCGGGCTTTTAGGGGCGCGGGGAACTGCGCGAGAAGCGGCCACGACCCGCAGACGAACGAGGGTTTCCAGGGGCGCGGGGAACTGCGCGAGAAGCGGCCACGGTCCGCAGACGAACGAGGGTTTCCAGGGGCGCGGGGAACTGCGCGAGAAGCGGCCACGGTCCGCAGACGAACGAGGGTTTCCAGGGGCGCGGGGAACTGCGCGAGAAGCGGCCACCGGCCCGCAGACGAACACGGGGTTAGGGGCGCGGGGAACTGCGCGAGCAACCCACCACCGAGCCGCAGACAAAGGCCGGGCCAAAGCAGGCGCGCGGGCAACCCACCACCGGCCCGCAGACAGAGGCCGGGCACAAGCAGGCGCGCGGGCAACCCGCCACCGAGCCGCAGACAAAAGCCGGGCCAAAGCAGGCGCGCGGGCAACCCACCACCGGCCCGCGGACAAAAGCCGGGCACAAGCAGGCGCGCGGGCAACCCGTCACCGGGTCGCAGACGAAGGCCGGGCACCACCTCAGCGGACGCGCAGCACCAGCTTCCCCACAGACTCGCGGCTCTCCATCAGGCGATGCGCCTCCGGGGCCGCGGCCAGGGGGAACTCGGCCGTCACCGGCAGCTCCACGGCTCCGCCCGCCGCCAAGGCGACCGCTCGGGACGACAGTTCACGCAGCGCCGCCGGGGCCGTGGCGGCCAGGCCCAGGATGGAGAAGCCCGCCACCGAGCGCGCCCCCGGGTAGAGCTCGGGCTGGCCCACCTGCCACGGCCCCTCACCGCCCGCGTTCCCGTACGAGACGAGCCGCCCGAACAGGGCCAGCACGTCCAGGCCCCGCCGCAGCGTCTCGCCGCCGACCGGGTCGAGGACGAGGTCGACGCCCCGGCCGCCGGTCACCCGGCGCACGTCCTCGGGGAAGGAGCCGGTGAGGAACACGTCGTCGTAACCGTGCTCGCGCGCGTACGCCGCCTTGGCCTCGCTGGACACCACGCCGTAGACCGCGCCCGCGCCCGCGAGCCGGGCGAGTTGGCCGACGGCCGTGCCGACGCCGCCCGCCGCGCCCTGGACCAGCACGCTCTCCCCGGCCCGCAGCCGCCCCACCTCGTGGACCAGCGCGTGCGCGGTCGGCAGGACGGTGGGGAGCGTGGCGGCGGCGCGCAGGCCGACGCCCTCGGGCACCGGGAAGACGGTGGCGGCGGGGACGACGGCGACCTCCGCGTACCCGCCGCCCTCGGCCATCGCGGCGACCTCCTGCCCGACCGCGAGCCCCTCGACCCCCGCGCCCAGCTCCCGTACCCGCCCGGAGACCTCCAGACCCGGCACGAACGGCAGGGACCGCACCCGGTAGCCCTCCGAACGGGCCTTCACCTCGGCGAAGTTGACCCCGGCGTAGTGGACGTCGACGGAGACCTCACCGGGACCGGGGCGGGGGGCCTCGGCCTCCACCAGCCGCAGCACTTCCGGACCGCCCAGCTCGCTGACCTGAATCGCACGCATGACGTAGGGCCCCCTCGACGCCTAAAGTGTTCAATGAAAGTCGAACACTCGGAAGTGTACGACGCCCGTCGAACACTCGACAAGGGAGCGCACGCGCCGCACCGCCGGCCCGGCCAGGAGGAAGGACAGCGATGACCCATCGCGCGGCACCCGAACACACCCACCCCGACAAGGTCTCGCTGATCACGGCCCTGGACGCGCTCGGTGACCCGGTCCGCATCCAGCTCGTACGGGAGCTGGCCGCCTCGCAGGAGTGGACGCGCAGCTGCGGCTCCTTCGACGTGCCGGTGCGCAAGGCGGCGCTGAGCCACCACTTCTCGGTGCTGCGCGCGGCCGGTCTGGTCGAGCAGCGCGACGACGGGCCCAAGCGCATCAACCGGCTGCGCCGCACGGAGTTCGACGAGCGCTTCCCGGGGCTGCTCGACCTCGTCCTGCGCGGCGACTGAGGAAGCGCGGGGCGGACGGCGGCTCAGAGCCCGCCGGCCCGCACCAGCCCCGACTCGTACGCGAGGACGACCACCTGGACCCGGTCGCGCAGCCCCAGCTTCGTCAGGATCCGGCCGACATGGGTCTTCACGGTGGCCTCGGAGAGGACCAGACGCGCCGCGATCTCGCCATTCGAGAGGCCCTGCGCGACCAGCAGCATGACCTCGCGCTCGCGCTCGGTCAGCTTGTCCATGGCGCCGCCGGGGCCCTGGTCCTTGCCGGTGGTCGGCAGCATCGGGGCGAACCGGTCGAGGAGGCGCCGGGTGGTGGAGGGGGCCACGACCGCGTCGCCGCTGTGCACCGAGCGGATGGCGCCCAGCAGTTCGGCCGGGGGCACATCCTTGAGCATGAAGCCGCTGGCGCCCGCCTTGAGCCCGGAGAACGCGTACTCGTCCAGGTCGAAGGTGGTCAGGATCAGCACCTTGGGGTGCGTCTCGGCCGAGCAGATCCGCCGGGTCGCCTCCACCCCGTCCAGCCGCGGCATGCGCACGTCCATCAGCACCACGTCCACGGCGGTCGCGCGGAGGATCTCGATCGCCTCCGCGCCGTCGCCCGCCTCGGCGACGACCTCCATGTCCGGCTGGGCGGCGAGCACCATCCGGAAGCCGGTGCGCAGCAGCACCTGGTCGTCGACGAGCATCACGCGGATCGTCATCGGGTCCCTCTCCATCACGACGTACAAGAACTTCGGCGACAAGAACTCGGCGTACGAGGACTTCGGCGTACGCGAAAACCTGGTGCGTACGGAAACTACGCGGCGGGCTCCTACTGGGCGGGCTTCAGCGGCAGCAGGGCGCTGATGCGGAAGCCGCCGCCCGGCCGCGGCCCCGCGTCCAGGGTGCCTCCCACCATGCCGACGCGCTCGCGCATGCCGATCAGGCCGTGCCCCTGGCCGTCGGCGCCGCCGTCCTCGTACATCTCGTGCGCCGCCCCGCGCCCGTCGTCCTCGACCAGCAGGCCGAGCCCGTCGTCGAAGTAGACCAGCCGGACGCTGGCGCCCGCCTCCGGGCCGCCGTGCTTGCGCGTGTTGGTCAGCGCCTCCTGCACGATCCGGTACGCGGTGAGCTCGACGCCGCTGGGGAGCGGGCGCGGGGTTCCCTCGATCTTGAAGTCCACGGTGAGCCCGGCCGTGCGCACCTGCTCGACCAGCTCCTCGATCTGCTCGACATCGGGCTGCGGCACATACTCCCCCGCCTCCCGGTGCTCGCCCGTGCGCAGGACGCCCAGCAGGCGGCGCATCTCGGCGAGCGCCTGGCGCCCGGTCATCGAGATGGTCTCCAGGGCGATCTTCGCCTGGTCGGGCGCGCTCTCCATGACGTACGCGGCGCCGTCCGCCTGCACCACCATCACCGAGACGTTGTGGGCGACGACGTCGTGCAGCTCGCGGGCGATCCGGGCGCGCTCGGCGGCGACCGCGACCTTGGCCTGCGCCTCGCGCTCCTTCTCCAGGCGGGCGGCGCGCTCCTCCAGCTGGGCGAAGTAGGCCCGGCGGGTGCGCATGGAGTCGCCGAGGACCCAGGCGAGGAGGAACGGGACCGTCATGACGACGACGAAGAAGACCGTCTGCCCGGGGCTGCTGCCCTCGGCGTCGCTGTAGTCGGGCCAGCGCACCATCGCGATCACCGCCGCGAGCAGCGAGCCCACCAGGGCGAACCGCGAGGCCCAGCGCTCTCCGATGGCGGCGGCGGTGTAGCTGGCGACCAGCAGGGCGAAGTCCGACACGTTCGGACTGACGTCGAGCGCCAGCTGGGCCAGGCCCAGCCCGGCCGCGAGCACCACCATTTTCTCGGGTGCGCGGCGGCGCAGCGCCACGACGGCGCTCAGGCCCACGGCGACCAGCAGGGCCATCGGCGTCGAGCCGTGGCTGACGCCGCCGGAAACGAGCGACATGCCGGAGATCCCGAGGAGGAAGACCGCCCAGAGGGTGTCGACCGCGGTCGGGTGTCTGCGGATGAAGTCGTAGAGGCGCTGCACGTAACCCAGCGTAGGGATGCCGGATCGGTGCCAGGGTCAACCGGAGGGTCGATCCGGGCCGCCGGGGCGTACTCCCCAAGGTGGAGGGCGCCTAGGACCTGTCCGATGGGTCCGGTCGGCACGCGGGGGTCTGGCACGCCCATCTGCGGCGAAAGGCCCTCGGGGCCGAGGCCGACCGGACCCATCGGACAGGCCCTAGCCTTCTGCTGTGAATCACGAGGTGGGCGACGAGGGCGGCGGCGGTTCGGCGACGGGTCCGCGGGGCGGCTGGTCGGGCTGGCGGGCGGCCACCGAGCGGGCCCTGTACGGCCCCGGGGGCTTCTATCTGCGCCCCGAGGGCCCCGCGGGTCACTTCCGTACCTCCGTGCACGCCTCGCCGCTCTTCGCCGGGGCCGCGGCGCGGCTCCTGGAGGAGGTGGCCGGGGGGCTCGGGGGCGGCGAGGTGGCCTTCGTGGACATGGCGGCGGGGCGCGGGGAGCTCGTCACGGGCGTACTGGCCGCGCTGCCCGCCGGATTCCCCGTACGGGCGTACGCCGTGGAGCGCGCGGCGCGTCCGCCCGGCCTCGACGAGCGCGTCACGTGGCTCGCGGAGCCGCCCTCCGGCGTCCGGGGCCTGCTGTTCGCCAACGAGTGGCTGGACAACGTGCCGGTGGACGTGGCCGAGGCCGACGGGGACGGCGTGCCGCGCGAGGTCCTGGTCCGCCCCGACGGCACCGAGCGCCTGGGCGCGCCCGTCTCCGGCGAGGACGCGGCCTGGCTGGAGCGGTGGTGGCCGCTGCGCGAGCCGGGGGCGCGGGCGGAGGTGGGGCGCCCCCGGGACGCGGCGTGGGCGGCGGCGGTGGCGACGCTGTCGGCGGGGCTGGCGGTGGCGGTGGACTATGGGCACACGGCGTCCGACCGTCCCCCCTACGGCACGCTGACGGGGTTCCGGGCGGGGCGGGAGGTGACGCCCGTACCGGACGGCAGCTGCGACATCACCTCGCATGTGGCGGTGGACGCGTGCGCGGGTCCGGGCGCGTCCGTCGTCTCCCAGCGGGACGCCCTGGCCGAGCTCGGCGTCTCGGGGGCGCGCCCGCCGCTGTCCCTGGCGACGACGGACCCGGCGTCCTACGTCAGGGCACTGGCCCGGGCGGGGGAGGCAGCGGAGCTGGTGGGGCGGGGCGGGCTGGGGGACTTCTGGTGGGTACGGCGCCAGGTGTGATGCCCGGTCCTCGTCTGCGGGTGAGTGGGTGGTTGCTCGCGCAGTTCCCCGCGCCCCTAGGTAGTCCGCCCCAGCCGGAGAACCCAGCTCAGCCACAGGCCTTCAGGGGCGCGGGGAACTGCGCGAGAAGCGGCCACGGCCCGCAGACGAATGACTACCCAGGGGCGCGGGGAACTGCGCGGCCAGCCCAGCCCGGTGCACAGGCAAAAGCGGGGCCGGGGGCGAAGCCCCGGGTGAAGCCGCCCTCACACCCCCCCCGGAGGCCCCGCGGCGGTGCCGCAAGTGTCACAGCGGGAAGGGGTGGGGTGGGGTGGGGAAAACCTCCCCCGGCCGGGGATACTGTCGCCCATGACGGAGACCACGGTCGGCATCGGCGGCGCGGCGGAGAGCACCGACATGGTGCTCAACATCGGCCCCCAGCACCCCTCCACCCACGGCGTCCTCCGCCTGCGCCTCGTCCTCGACGGCGAACGCATCCAGCACGCCGAACCGGTCGTCGGCTATATGCACCGGGGCGCCGAGAAGCTCTTCGAGGCGCGCGACTACCGCCAGATCGTCATGCTCGCCAACCGCCACGACTGGCTCTCCGCGTTCTCCAACGAGCTCGGCGTCGTCATGGCCGTGGAGCGCATGCTCGGCATGGAGGTCCCCGAGCGCGCGGTGTGGACCCGTACGCTCCTCGCCGAGCTGAACCGCGCGCTCAACCATCTGATGTTCCTCGGCTCGTACCCCCTCGAACTGGGCGGAATCACCCCGATCTTCCACGCCTTCCGCGAGCGCGAAGAGCTCCAGCATGTGATGGAGGAGGTCTCCGGCGGGCGGATGCACTACATGTTCAACCGCGTCGGCGGCCTCAAGGAAGACCTCCCGCTCGGCTGGCTCGGCCGCGTCCGCGAGGCCGTCGCCGCCGCCAACTCGCGGATGGACGTGTACGACCGGCTCGTCCTCGGCAACGAGATCTTCCGCGGCCGCACCCGCGGCGTCGGCGTACTGTCCCAGGAGGCCGTGCACGCGTACGGCGTCAGCGGCCCCATCGCCCGCGGCTCCGGCGTCGACTTCGACCTGCGCCGCGACGAGCCGTACCTCGCGTACGGCGAGCTCCAGGACACCCTGCGGGTCGTCACCCGCACCGAGGGCGACTGCCTGGCCCGCTTCGAGGTGCTGCTCGAACAGACCCACAACGCCCTGGAGCTCGCCGACGCCTGTCTGGACCGGCTCGCCGAGCTGCCGCCCGGGCCGATCAACCAGCGGCTGCCGAAGGTCCTCAAGGCCCCCGAGGGCCACACCTACGCCTGGACCGAGAACCCGCTGGGCATCAACGGGTACTACCTCGTCAGCAAGGGCGAGAAGACCCCGTACCGGCTCAAGCTCCGCTCGGCCTCGTACAACAACATCCAGGCCCTCACCGAGCTGCTGCCCGGCACCCTGGTCGCCGACATGGTCGCCATCCTCGGCTCGCTCTTCTTCGTCGTCGGCGACATCGACAAGTAGCGGGCGGACCGCCGGACGTACGAAAAAGGGGCCCCGCGGGTGTGCGCGGGGCCCCTTTTTCGTGGTCTCTAGGAGATCGCCGTCCGCAGCACCACCACGTCCAGCTGCTCCGTCTCGTCGTGCGCCGTCAGGTCGATGACCTTGCCCACCACCCGCTCGGGGCCGGTCTGCGGGCGCTCGGCCAGCACCTCCTCGCCGACCACGTCGGCCAGGTCCTCCCCCGCGGCGGCCTCTATCGCGGCCTCCTTCTCCGCGGCGGTGCCGAAGAAGTCGAAGCTGCCCTCGGGGCGGGCGGCGGGACGGGCGACGTGCGGAACCACCGCCGCCGCGACCGGCTTCGGCGCGGCGGGAAGCGCGGGAAGTGCGGCGGACGACGGGCGGACGTGCTCCCCGCTCCCGGCGGCCGCCGAGCGCTTCCCCTGCTGCTCGCGCGCCTCCTCGGCCGGGCGCGGAGCCGGTGCCCTCGTCTCGGCGGACTGCTGGGGGGCGGTCGCCGCGCGAGCCGCCTCGCGGGCCTGTTCCACCGCGGCCGCGGCGCTGCGCGCCTGCTGGGCGCGGCGTGCGTACGGCAGGTTCTCCAGTGCCTTGGAGGCCGCCGCGTAGGCCGCGGGCGTCGGCGTACTGGCCGCGGCCGGCAGCGCCTTGGGGGCGCCCGCCTCCAGGGCGAGCTTGCGGCGGCCCTCCAGGGCGCTCGCCCGCTCGGTCTCCGCCGTCGCGTACCGCCGCAGCAGGGCCGCGTGTTCGCCGCGCAGCCCGGCCAGCTCCATGCGCTTGGCGCGCAGCTTGGCGTCCAGTCGGCCGCGCAGCTCGCGCGACTCCTCCAGATCCGCCTCCAGTTCGGCGATCCGCTCCTCGGTGCGCCACTGGTCGGCGGCGCGCGAGCGGGTCAGCTCGGCGACCCGGCGCCCGGCGGCCCGGTCCCAGCCGCGCATCAGCACGGAGCCGGTGACGGCGGCCGCCGCCGCGGCGGCGGCAAGGCCGCGCAGGGCCAGGGGCTGGTCGAACAGCCAGGCGCCACCGGCGCAGAAGACCGCGGCGCCCGCGACGGCCGACGGCGAAAGGAGCCTGTGCAGAGGAGGGGAATGGCGGTGGCGTCCACGTGGCATGGCCTGAAATTTACCGTGCGTAGACGCCCAATGGAGCCCCAGCCCGCCAATCTCCCGAATCTTCTCGCAACCGCCTTCCGCGGGCCGCCGCTTTCGCTACTTCTTGATCAGTCCCTTCGACCGGAGATAGTCCTTCGCGACGTCGGCCGGCTTCGCCCGCTCCGCGTCCACCTTGCGGTTCAGTTCGACGAGATCACTCGTCGTCAGCGCCTTGGTGAGCTTCGCGAGCGCGTCGGCTATCTCCTGGCCGCCCGCTTCCTTCGCATTGACCACGGGAAGGACGTTGTCCGCGTTCTGGAGCTTCTTGTCGTCCTCCAGGAGCACCAGTCCGTACTGCTCCAGGGTGGCGTCGGTCGTGGTGGTCAGCACCAGCTGGTCCACACCGTCCTTGACCGCCTGCTTGGCCTGCGGGGTGCCGACGCCCTTGGGGTCGATCCCGCCGACCTCGATGCCGTACGTGGACTTCAGGCCCGGGGCGCAGAAGGGGCGGACCCGGCACTCGTCGCCCGCCGCGATCTTGACCTTGACCTTCGACTTCCCCAGATCGGAAAGCGTCTTGAGGTGGTTCTCGGCGGCGAATTCCTTGGTCACCGCGAACGCGTTCTGGTCGACGGCCGCGCCCGCCGGGAGCACCTTCAGACCGCGCGGCCCGGCGAGCTCGGTGAGCGCGGCGACCGTGGCCGCGGGGTCGCTGGAGGCGAGCGGCTTGTCCTTCGCCTTCTCGCCGTTCACCTTGGCGTTGAGGAATTCGGTAAGCGTAGCCGCGTATTCCGGAACGACGTCGATCTCGCCCTTCTCCAGCGCGGGTTCGTACAGCTCGCGGTTCTTCACCGTGGTGATCGAGGTGCCGTATCCGGCGTCGCGCAGGATCTGGGAGTAGAGCTCGGCGAGGACGGCGGACTCGGTGAAGCCGGCGGCGCCGACGGTCAGCGAGCCCTTCTTGCCGTCCCCGGCGCTGCTCGCCCCGCCACTACTGCCCTTGTCCTTGTCCTTCTCCAGGCTGTCGCCGCCGCACGCGGCCAGCGAGCCCGCCAGCGCCAGCGTGCCCAGCACCGCACCGGCCGTGCGCAGGATCTTGCTCATGAACGTCCACCATCCGAGAGTCGGCGATTACGAAGGCGATTACGAAAAGGAGTCACCGGGCCGTGCCCAGTGCGCGGCGGTGGCGCAGCGGGCTGAACAGCCGGTCGGCCAGCACCAGCACGCCCTCGACCAGCAACGCGAGCAGCGCGGCGAGGATCGCCCCCGCGACCACCTGCGGTGTGTCGTACGTGGCGAAGCCGGCCGTGATGATCCGGCCGAGGCCGCCGAGCCCCACCATGGAGGCGATCGTCGCGGTCGCCACCACCTGCACCGCGGCCGACCGCACCCCGATCATGATCAGCGGGTACGCGAGCGGCAGCTCCACCCGGGCGAACAGCTGGCCGCCCGACATCCCCATCCCGCGCGCCGCCTCCACCACCGACCGGTCCACCTCGCGCATGCCCACATACGCGTTGGTCAGCAGCGGCGGCACCGCGAAGAGCACCAGCGCGATGATCGTCGGCGCGTACCCCGCCTTGCGCAGCGGGGTGAGCATCAAGAGGGCGAGCACCGCGAACACCGGCACCGCGCGCCCCACGTTGGAGATGTTGACCGCGAGCGCCCCGCCCCGCCCGATGTGGCCGAGCCACAGCGCGAGCGGCAGCGCGATCGCGCAGGCCACCAGGAGCGCGACGCCGCTCACATAGGCGTGCTCGGCCAGCCGGTGCCAGGCGCCGTCCTCGCCCGACCAGTTGGACCCCGTCGTCAGCCAGGTCCAGGCGTCCGCCATGACCCCCATCAGCGCGCCCCCGCCGTCGTCCGTATGCGTGTCCAGGGCGTGAGCAGCCGCTGGAGACCGAGCAGCAGCAGGTCCGCCACGAGCGCGAGCAGCACGCACAGCACCGAGGCGGTGAGCACCTGCGCCTTGAACGTGGACTGCACGCCGTCGCCTATGAGGTTGCCCAGGCCACCCTTGCCGACCACCGAGCCGACCGTGGTCAGCGCCACCGTCGAGACCGTCGCGATGCGCACCCCGGCCAGCAGCGCGGGCAGCGCCAGCGGCAGCTCCACCTCGAACAGCAGCCGGATCCGTCCGTACCCCATCCCCCGGGCCGCCTCGCGCACTTCGGCGGGCACGGCTTCGAGGCCCGCCAGGATGTTCCGCACCAGGATCGTCAGCGAATAGAGCACCAGGCCGGTGACCACCAGTGAGGCGGAGAGCCCGAACACCGGCAGCAGCAGCGAGAACATCGCCAGCGACGGAACCGTGTAGAGCACGGTCGTCAGGGTGAGGACCGCGCCCGCCACCGACCGGCGGCCGCGCGCGAGCAGCGCGAGCGGGAAGGCGACCAGCAGCCCGATCAGCACCGAGACCGCCGTGATCCAGACGTGCTGGACCGTGGCGTCGGTCAGCTCCTGGCTGCGGGAGCGCACGTACTCCCAGCAGATCCAGTCGTTGCGCACCAGGCAGTTCTGCGCGGTCACCGTCCCCACCTCCCCCGCCGGATCCCCTTGAAGTCCCCGACCGAACGTCTGTCTGGCGACCCTAACCCCCGCCACTGACAATCACCGAGGGCCGGTGGGCGGATCCCCGCATCGAACACAGGGCGGCAACATGGGGTTCACACAGCCACGCTCACCACCGGCCACAATGGGGAACCATGATCCGATTCGAGCACGTCACCAAGCGGTACGCCGACGGCACCACCGCCGTCGACGACCTCTCCTTCGAGGTGGCCGAGGGGGAACTGGTCACGCTCGTCGGGCCGTCCGGCTGCGGCAAGACCACCACCATGAAGATGGTGAACCGGCTGATCGAGCCTAGTGAAGGCCGGATATTCCTGGACGGCGAGGACATATCCACCGTCGATCCGGTCCAACTGCGGCGCCGTATCGGCTATGTGATCCAGCAGGTCGGGCTCTTCCCGCACAAGACGGTCCTGGAGAACACCGCGACCGTCCCGCATCTGCTCGGCGTCAAGCGCGCCAAGGCCCGTGAGCGCGCGGCCGAGCTGCTCGACCTGGTGGGCCTGGACCCCAAGGTCCACGGGGCGCGCTACCCCGAGCAGCTCTCCGGCGGCCAGCGCCAGCGGGTGGGCGTGGCCCGGGCGCTGGCGGCGGACCCGCCGGTGCTCCTGATGGACGAGCCGTTCGGCGCGGTCGACCCGGTGGTGCGCGAGCGGCTCCAGAACGAGTTCCTCAAGCTCCAGTCACAGGTGCGCAAGACGGTCCTGTTCGTCACCCACGACATCGAGGAGGCGGTCCGCCTCGGCGACCGCATCGCGGTGTACGGACAGGGGCGCATCGAGCAGCTGGACGCCCCCGCGGCGGTCCTCGGCGCCCCCGCGACCCCCTATGTCGCGGACTTCGTCGGCGCCGACCGGGGCCTCAAGCGCCTCTCGGTGACGCCCATCGAGGAGGGCGACCTGGAGCAGCCGCCGGTGGTGCGGCTCGACGACCCGCTCCCGCGCGACCTCGGCGCCCCCTGGGCGGTGGTCCTGGACGGCGCCGGGGATCTGCACGGCTGGATCTCCGCCGAGAGGGCCGCGCTCACGGGCGAGGGTGCCCGCAAGGCGACCGTGCGCGAGCACGCCCGCCGCATGGAGGCCTGGCTTCCGCTGGGCGCCTCGCTCAAGCAGGCGTTCGCCACGATGCTCCAGCACGACGCGGGGTGGATCGCGGTCATCGACCCCGAGGGGGCCGGCCGCTTCCTCGGGGTGCTCACCCCGGCGCGGCTGCACGAGGCGCTGCGCCGCTCGATCGACGCGGACGCCCAGGCCGTGCCCCGTACCGAGGTGGAGGTGGAGACGGTCAGTTCGCGCTGAGGCGGCTGCTGATCCACTCCAGGACCGGCGGGATCTCCCGCCGCCAGGTGTTGAAGTTGTGCCCGCCGCTGTCGAGCGTGATCGACGAGACGCGTGCGGGCGACTTCACCTTCTCGATGAACTTCAGCGTCGGCTTGAGGTTGTCCTCGCCCGACTTGGAGCTGGTGACCAGGAACGAGGACTTGGCCGGCGCCACGTGGTCGAGCGACCACAGCAGGTTGGAACGATTCCGCGCGGCCTTGTCGCCGTGGAAGAGATCGCCGGTGGTCGGGTCGCTGGCGGCCTTGTAGTACGCCGAGAGACCGGCGCTGGCGCCGAAGGTCTCCGGGTGGTGGATGCCGATCTTCAGGGCGCAGTAGCCGCCGGTGGAGTTCCCGATGAAGCCCCAGTTCTGCGGCTTGGTGCCGACCCGGTAGGTCTCGGAGACGGCCTTGGGGAGGTCCTTGGCGAAGAAGGTCTCGGTCTGCGGCCCGCCCGGGATGTCCACGCACTCGGTGTCCCGCGGCGGCGCCACCGTCGGGCGCATCATCACGAGGATCATGGGCTGCGCCTTCTTCTGCTTGACCTGCGCCCACGCCGTCTTCGGGTACCTCAGCCCTTTGATCAGGTTCTCCGCGGTGCCCGGGTAGCCGGTGAGCACCACGGCCGCCGGGAACTTCTGCTTCTCGTACTTCTTCTGGAAGTACTCGGGGGGCAGATAGACGTAGGCGGGGCTGGCTATTCTCGACCGCTCGCCCTGGACGACCACCTTCTGGATCTCACCTCCCGCGGCGGGGTTCCCGGCGCCGGGAGTGTCCGGCTTCTGCTTCCCGGTGACCTTGATGTCCTTGGCCGCGGCCGAGTGGTCGACGACCACGCCCATGCCGTTCTCCTGGCCGAACAGGTCCGCCCACGAGCCGTAGAAGAGGAAGGAGTTGTTGGCCGCGAGGCCCACCGAGGCGAAGAGCATCAGCTGAGTGCCGAGGAGCAGGCCGATCCGGCCCAGGACGGCTCGCCAGCTGCGGTTGGCCAGCTTCGGCCAGAGCCAGATGGTGAGCGCGAACAGCACCACCGCCAGAACGACGGCGAGCGCCAGAACCTTGTTGCTCGTGAGACCCATGAGTCGTCGAAACTTTCTGACTGAGATTTTCCTGAGACCGAGGGAACCCGCCCCCGGGATGTGCCGTCCTAGAGGGCGCAAATTGTCCGGAACACAGTGGCGACCTTGTCACTGTGGCGGACAACAGAATCTCTCGCGGAGTCACGGGAAGCGATGTCTGTCAGGATAGATGGGGACAAAAAGGGTTCGGTTCCGGCCGGCGCGCGCAAAGTCCTCCGCGGACCGCGCCCCGATTCGGTTCCTTCACTGGTCGGCACGGCCGCGACGTTCGTCGGCCTGCTCAACATCGCCGCCGGCATCTTCCCGCGCTTCCGCGCCAGCCGGATGCATGCCGTCACCGAGGTCCTGCCCGGCACGACGGGCCCCTTCGCGGCGGCTCTGGCCCTCAGCACCGGCGTCCTGCTGCTGCTCCTGGCGCACGGCCTGAAGCGGCGCAAGCGGCGGGCCTGGCGGGCCGCGGTCGCGCTGCTGCCGATCGGCGCGGTGGCCCAGTTCCTCTACCGGCACTCGGTCATCGGCGTACTGATCTCGATCGCGCTGCTCGTCCTGCTGGTCAAGCACCGCAGCGAGTTCACCGCGCTGCCCGACCCGCGCAGCCGCTGGAAGGCGCTGGCCAACTTCATCCTGCTCGGCTCCGGCTCGCTGGGCCTCGGCCTGGTGATCGTCTCGGTCCACCCGGGCCGGGTCGTCGGCAACCCGTCGATCGCCGACCGCATCCAGCACGTGATGTACGGCCTGTTCGGCTTCGAGGGCCCCGTCGAGTACGCCGGCGACACCAGCTGGACCGTCGCCTATTCGCTCGGCGCGCTCGGCCTGCTGACCGCGATCACCACCATCTACCTGGCCTTCCGCCCCGAGCACCCGGCCGCCCGGCTCACCGAGGACGACGAGCGCCAGCTGCGCGACCTGCTCGCCAAGCACGGCGCCCGCGACTCGCTCGGCCACTTCGCGCTGCGCCGCGACAAGGCGGTCGTCTTCTCCCCCAGCGGCAAGGCGGCCGTCACCTACCGCGTGGTCTCCGGTGTGATGCTCGCCTCGGGCGACCCGATCGGCGACGTGGAGGCCTGGCCCGGCGCCATCGAGCGGTTCATGGACGAGGCCAAGGCCCACTCCTGGACCCCGGCCGTGGTCGGCTGCTCGGAGACCGGCGGCGAGGTGTGGACCCGCGAGACCGGGCTTGACGCCCTGGAGCTGGGCGACGAGGCGGTGGTGGACGCCGCGGATTTCTCCCTGTCCGGGCGCGCCATGCGGAACGTACGCCAGATGGTCAAGCGCATCGAGCGCAATGGCTACGAAACCCGCGTACGGCGCGTCCGTGATCTCTCCGTAGGTGAGCTGGACCGGGTCCGGCGGGCCGCCGAGGACTGGCGCGGCACCGACACCGAGCGCGGCTTCTCCATGGCGCTCGGGCGGATCGGCGACCCCGGCGACGGCGACTGTGTGATCGCCACCGCCCACAAGGCCGACGACGAGTCGGGCGAGCCCGGCCCGTACGGCGACCTGAAGGCCATGATTCACTTCGTCCCCTGGGGTTCCGACGGAATGTCGCTGGAGCTCATGCGCCGCGACCGCTCCGCCGACCCCGGTATGAACGAGCTGCTGATCGTAGCCGCGCTCCAGGCCGCTCCGAAGATCGGCATCGAGCACGTCTCCCTCAACTTCGCGATGTTCCGCTCGGCCCTGGCGCGCGGCGAGAAGATCGGCGCCGGTCCGGTGCTGCGGCTCTGGCGCGGTCTGCTGGTCTTCCTGTCCCGCTGGTTCCAGATTGAGTCGCTGTACAAGTTCAACGCAAAGTTCCAGCCACGCTGGGAGCCGCGCTTCATGGTCTACCGGGCGCACGGCGACCTGCCGCGCATCGGCTTCGCGGTGATGCAGGCGGAGGGCTTCGTGAACGTGGGCCTGCCCCGTCCCTTCACCCGCTTCAGCCGCACCCACCGCCAGCGCCCCTGCGCCCACCTCACGGCCCGGGAGCCGGAGAGAAGGGTGGGGGCGGCGCTGTAGCTCCCTTTTCCGGGGCGCCCCTCAGGGGCGCGGGGAACTGCGCGAGCAACCCAGCACGGTCCGCAGCTGATAGGCGACGAAAAGGGGCCCGGGGAAAATCCCCGGGCCCCTTTCGTCTTACGCGGACGCAGTCTCCGGCTCGGCAGCCGTCTCGGCCTCGGCGGCAGCCACGGCCTCCGTGACCTTGGGCCGTCGGTCGGAGTGCAGGCCCACCAGGGCGACCACGACGACGGCCAGGAACGCGGCCCCGGCCAGCGCGAAGCTCAGCGTGAACTGGCTCTCCTGCGGCAGCGCCGGCACCCCCGGAGGCAGATGCTGAATCGTCTTCGACGCGAGCAGCGAAGTGATCACCGCACTGGCGATCGCACTGCCGACCGACCGCGAGATCGAGTTGATCCCGTTGGCGATACCCGTCTGGTGGTGAGGGACGCTCGCCACGATCAGGGCCGGCATCGCCGCGTAACCGAAGCTGATGGCGACACCGATCACCATGCCGGCCAGGATCACCGAGGCGCTGGAGTCGTGCGCGCCGGTCAGCCAGGCGAACCCGATGACACCGAACGCGGCACCGGCCGTCAGCGTGAAGCGGGCGCCGATGCGGCGCACCAGCATCCCGCCCGCCTGGGCGGCGACCAGCGACATGATCGTGGTGGGCAGCAGGTACTCGACGGAGGCGCGCAGCACCGAGGCGGTGAACCCGTAACCGGTGACCTTCTCCGGCATCTGCACCAGGTACGAGACGCCGATGAACTGGGAGAACATCGCGAAGCCGAGCAGCAGACCGGCCAGGTTGGTGAAGAGCACCGGGCGGTGGGCGAACATCTTCATGTCCACCATCGGCGACTTGACCTTGCGCTCCACCAGGACCCAGACCCCGGCCATGACGACGGCGGCGACGAACAGGCCGAGCGTACGGACCGAGGTCCAGCCCCACTCGTGGCCCTGCGAGATCGGCAGCAGCAGGAGGACCAGGAGGGCCGCCAGCGTGCCGGCGCCCAGCCAGTCGGTGCGCCCGCCGGGCTTGTGGCGCGAGGCCGGGACACCCGCGACGACGGCGACCAGGGCGACGACGGCGAGCACGGCGGCCAGCCAGAAGACGCGGTGGTAGTCGGGGTGGTCGCCCTGGGTCAGCAGGCCCGCGCCCACCAGGGCGAGACCGCTGCCGAACGCCAGGGTGCCGCTGACCAGCGCCATCGCGCCGTGCAGCTTCTCCGGGCGGATCTCCTCACGGAGCACCGAGAGGGCCAGCGGGAAGATCGCGGTGGCCGCGCCCTGCATGACCCGGCCGACGATCAGCCACAGCAGCGAGCTGGTGGTGGCGGCGAGCACCGAGCCCGCGACCATGAGCACCAGGACGCCGATGAGCGTGGGCTTCTTGCCGTGCATGTCGCCGAAGCGGCCGAGCAGCGGGGTGAAGACGGCGGCGGAGAGGAGGGTCGCGGTGGTGACCCAGCTGACGTTGGCGGTGGAGGTGCCGAGGTCGTTCTGGATGATGCCGAGGATCGGCACGACCAGGGTCTGCATCATCGAGACGACCATGGCGGCCAGCCCGAGGACCAGGACGAGCGCGGGGCCGCCGGTGGGGCGCGTGGGCGCCACGTGATGTGTGGGAGTCACGGTTTCTTCCGTAGGAGTCCGTAGGGAGGGATGTGCCGAGGCCGCCGGCGCTCGGGCGACGCCGGTGCGGCGTCGGCCGATGCTTGACAACCTCAAGTGCTTGATTACCCGAAGCAACTAGAGTGACGGTAAACCTCAAAGGTTGAGATCGTCAAGTTTCTCGCGGTAAGGTGGCGCCATGTCTGGAACCAGCCGCCCGGCCGCCGTGACCGACGCCGTCACGAACGACGCGCTCATGGACGCCCTCTGGGACTCCCTGGCGGACTACTACGGCGACTTCACCACCGCCGCCGCCGAGGCCGGCCTCACCGCCAGCCAGGCCAAGGCCCTCACCGTGCTGCGCCGCGGCCCCGCCGCGATGCGCTCCCTCGCCACCACGCTGCACTGCGACGCCTCCAACGTCACCGGCATCGTGGACCGCCTGGAGAGTCGCGGCCTGGTCCGCCGCGAGCCCAGCCCCACCGACCGCCGGGTCAAGAACGTCCTGCTCACCGAGGAGGGCGTACGGGCCGTGGAGACCGTCCGGGCCGGGATGCACGGCACCCACAGCGCCCTGGACGCCCTGGCCGGCGCCGACCGCGGCGCCCTGCACGAACTGCTGCGGCGCCTGTTCACCGGCCCCGGCGCCCGCTCCGGCCGGGGCCCGGGGACCGTCGGCTGACGTCTGGTCCGAGGACCACCGGCTGACGCCTACGCTGGACGTATGAGTACGTTGCGCCGACGGGGCACGGTGACCGGGCTGCCCGAGTGGGACCGCTGTGCGGTCATGGGCGTCGTCAACGTGACGCCCGACTCCTTCTCCGACGGCGGCCGCTGGTTCGACACCGCGGCCGCCGTGAAGCACGGCCTCGACCTCGTCGCCGAGGGCGCCGACCTGGTGGACGTCGGCGGGGAGTCGACCCGCCCCGGCGCGACCCGCGTCGACGAGGACGAGGAGCTGCGCCGGGTCGTGCCCGTGGTGCGCGGACTCGCCGCGGAGGGCGTCACCGTCTCCGTGGACACCATGCGCGCCGCCGTCGCCGAACAGGCCGTCGCCGCGGGCGCGTTGCTGGTCAACGACGTCAGCGGCGGCCTCGCCGACCCGCGCATGATCCCCGTGGTGGCCGCCACCGAGGCCCCCTTCGTCGTGATGCACTGGCGCGGCTTCAGCAAGGACATGAACAGCCGCGCGGTGTACGCGGACGTGGTCGGCGAGGTCGTCGCCGAGCTCCACGCGCGCGTGGAGGCCGTCGTCGCCGGCGGCATCCCGCCCGAGCGGATCGTCCTCGACCCCGGCCTCGGCTTCGCCAAGCAGGCCGAGCACGACCTCGCGCTCGTCGCCCACCTGGCCGAGCTGCGCGCCCTGGGCCGCCCGCTGCTCGTCGCCGCCTCCCGCAAGCGCTTCCTGGGCCACGTCCTGGCCGGCGACGGCTCCGGCCCACCGCCCGCCCGCGAGCGGGACGCCGCCACGGCCGCCGTCTCCGCCATCGCCGCCCACGAGGGCGCCTGGGCGGTCCGGGTCCACGAGGTCCGCGCCACGGCCGACGCCGTACGCGTCGCGCGCGCGGTCGAGCAGGCCTCGGGCGGCCCCGCCGGGACGACCACGTGACGGCCCGCACCGACGTGGAGGCCGTCGAGCGGGCCAACACCGCGTTCTACGAGACGCTGGAGCGGGGCGACTTCGACGAGCTCTCCGAGCTGTGGCTGAGCGCCACCGACGCCGGGGACACCTCGATCTCCTGCGTCCACCCGGGCTGGCCGGTCCTCTCCGGCCGTGGCGAGGTGCTCCGCTCGTACGCGCTGATCATGGCGAACACGGAGTACATCCAGTTCTTCCTTACCGATGTGAAGGTCGTCGTCCTCACCGACACCGCCGTGGTCACCTGCACCGAGAACATCCTCAGCGGCGGCCCCGCCCAGGAGAGCGGCGAGCTCGGACCGCTGGTCGGCCAGCTGGTCGTCGCCACCAATGTGTTCCGCCGCACATCCGAGGGCTGGAAGCTCTGGTCCCACCACGGCTCCCCCGTCCTCGCCGAAACGGGCGACGACGAGGCGTCGGAGGATTAAAGCCGGGGACTACGGCCGTTGAAGAGGGTGCTTCCGAGGATTGAACCAAGGGCCTCTGGGTAGGGGCGGGTACCAGTCCCGACGCCGTCTGTCCATAGCCCCCGTGGGCGAGCGCTGTCAGTGCTCGCAGGTAGATTCGATGGTGGGTACGGAGCCGCCCGCACGCGGCGGGTGCCCGACCGACCAACGACAGCAGGAGTGATTCGCGTGGATCGTGTCGCGCTGCGCGGCCTCAAGGCCCGCGGGCACCATGGCGTCTTCCCCCGGGAGCGCGAGGAGGGCCAGACCTTCATCGTGGACCTGGTGCTCGGCCTCGACACCCGCCCCGCGGCGGCCGACGACGACCTGGCGAAGACCGTGCACTACGGAGTGGTGGCCGAGGAAGTCGTGGATGTCGTCCAGGGCGAGCCGGTCGACCTGATCGAGACGCTGGCCGAGCGCATCGCCCAGCAGTGCCTGAAGCACGCGGGGGTCCAGCAGGTGGAGGTGTGCGTCCACAAGCCGGACGCTCCGATCACCGTCCCCTTCGACGACGTGACCATCACCATCACCCGGAGCCGAGTATGACTGTGTTCTCCCACAAGAGCCCGCAGAGCGACCCGACCGTTCAGCCGGTGCCCGCCTCCGTGGTCGAGCAGGTGGACGCGGCCGATGTCACCCTCTCCAACCCCCAGCGCGCCGTGATCTCCCTCGGCTCCAACCTCGGCAACCGCCTGGAGACCCTCCAGGGCGCCATCGACGCGCTGGAGGACACGCCGGGCCTGCGGGTCAAGGCGGTCTCCCCGGTGTACGAGACGGAGCCGTGGGGCGTCGCCCCGGGCTCCCAGCCGTCGTACTTCAACGCGGTGGTCGTGGTGAAGACGACCCTGCCGCCGTCCTCCCTGCTGGAGCGCGGCCAGGCCATCGAGGAGGCCTTCGACCGGGTCCGCGACGAGCGCTGGGGACCGCGCACGATCGACGTGGACATCGTTGCCTACGCCGATCTCGTCGTGGACGACCCGGTCCTGACGCTGCCCCACCCGCGCGCCCACGAGCGGGCGTTCGTCCTCGCCCCCTGGCAGGACGTGGACCCGCAGGCCCAGCTCCCCGGCCGCGGCCCGGTGGCCACCCTGCTCGACACGATCGGCCGCGAAGGCGTGCTTCCCCGCGCCGACCTGGAACTCCGCCTGCCCGAGTAGTCGTTAGGCTGCTGACGGCGAGTAGGTTCCGAGTGAAGGGCACTCTTCGGTGAAACAACTGCGGCTGGGCGTACTGGCGGGACTCTTCGCCGTCGCCGGAGTGCTCTCCTGGGCGGGCGCCCGCCTGTGGGACTCCCTGGGCACCCTGCCGAGCGTCCCGCTGGCCGCGCCGATCGTGCTGGCCGTGATCGCGGTCATCCTCCTCGCCACGGCCCTGTCGATCCGCTCCCGCCTGCGCGCCCAGCGCGAGCGCCGCCCCGGGGCGAAGGGCGTGGAGCCGCTGATGGCGGCCCGAGCGGTCGTCTTCGGCCAGTCCAGCGCCCTGGTCGCCGCCCTGGTCTCCGGGATGTACGGCGGCACGGGCGTCTTCCTGCTGCGCTCCCTGGACATCCCGGCCCGCCGCGACCAGGCCATCTACGCCGGCTTCTCGGTGGCGGCGGGCATCGCGGTGGTGGCGGCGGCCTTCTTCCTGGAACGGGTCTGCAAGCTCCCGGAGGACGAGGACGAGGGCAAGGCGCCGGCGGCGTAGCGGGCTTTCCCGCCGTCTGTCACCACGCCTGGCGCACGAGGTGACCGTTCACCAGGAACGTGGGCAGCGGACCCAACCGGAAGCCGTACAGCGTGAACGGCTTGTCGGGCACCGCCCGGGAGCGCACTTCACGCACCTCGGTCCACGTCGACTCCGTCAGCTCGATCGGATGCCGCTCCGCACGGAACGTACCGCGTGCGGGCCAGCTGTCAGCCAGCACGAGACGGGAGACCTTGCCGTCGGTGCGGGGCGTGAACCGTGCGCCGACCACCTTCGCGATCTCCGCGAGGAACGGCACATTGGCGCTGACGACGACGCGCGCGGGCCACCGACGGACGCGGCAGCCGTCCCCGTCGGCGTAGCCGTCCAGGAATCCCTCGAACACATCCTGGTCATGCAGGACGACGCGCGGGAAACGCTGACGCAGGTGGTGGGTGTCGCCACCGACGTACTGCCGCAGCAGATCCGCGAGATACGACGAGACGACGCGCACCCGAAAGCCCGGCAGGTCCCTCCCCAGATAGCCCGATGGCCGTGTGACGGGCTCCACCCGCGCCGCCAGACCGGTGGCAGCGGTGACCGCCGACGCGTACCGAGCGGCGAACTCCTCGTTGTTGACCACGAGAGAGACATAGTTCTTGCCGACCGTACCGTCGGCGCATGTGGCACCCACGAAGTAGCCGAACTGGCGCCCGGGCCGGATCGTCAACCGTTCCCGGCACAACTTGCGCGCAGGTGTCCACGCCAGCACCGTCCCGGCGGCGTCCCGGGCATGCACCCAGCCGTCCGGAGTGCCCAGCAGAAGCTCGGGGGCTACGTTCACCGTCTGGCGGCTCGGAACCCCGTACCCCATGGAAACCTCCGGATCAGCGAGTACTCCGCTGATCACGGACCGTATCGGGCACCACTGACAACGGGCCTACCGCGCCAGTATCAGGCTCATCGCCTCGGCCCGGGTCGAGGCGTCCCGCAGCTGACCGCGCACCGCCGACGTGGTCGTCTTCGCTCCGGGCTTGCGAATGCCGCGTACCGACATGCACATGTGCTCAGCCTCGATCACCACGATCGCGCCCCGCGCCTCCAGGATCCGCATGAGCGAGTCGGCGATCTGCGTGGTCAGGCGCTCCTGGACCTGGGGCCGACGGGCGAACACGTCCACCAGACGGGCCAGCTTCGACAGACCGGTGATCTTGCCGGAGTCAGCCGGGATGTAGCCGACGTGGGCCACCCCGTGGAACGGCAGGAGATGGTGCTCGCAGAGGGAAACGATCTCGATGTCCTTCACCAGGACCATCTCGTCGTGCCCCAGGTCGAACGTCGTCGTCAGCACGTCCTCGGGTTCCTGCCGGAGCCCTGCCAGAATCTCCCGATAAGCCCGCGCCACCCGCGCCGGCGTCTCCTGCAGGCCCTCGCGGTCCGGGTCCTCGCCGACCGCGATGAGGAGCTCGCGCACGGCGTTCTCGGCCCGCTTCTCGTCGAACTCGCCGATGCGGCCCACGCCGTCCAGCGTCACCGGGTCGGTCATCTGTGCCTCGTTCCTCGTGTTCCTGCACCGGCGCACGAAAAGCGCCGCGCCCCCACAGGCTAAAACCTGGGGGGCGCGGCGTGCATTCCGGGTCCGAGGAGCCGGGGGTCAGCTCTCGGGGCGGTCCTCCGTGCCCGGGAGCTGCTCGGTCGGGACCGAGTCGGTCGGGGCCGAGCCGTTGGCGGTGGTGGCGCCGTTGGTCAGGGCCAGCTCCCGGGGGGAGAGGACCGGCGGGCGGGTCGACGGCGTACGCCGCGAGGAACCCGTCCAGGCCGGACGCGCGGGGCGCCGGATGATCGGAGCGAAGATCTCGGCGATCTGCTCCTTGCCCAGCGTCTCCTTCTCCAGGAGCTGGAGGACCAGGTTGTCGAGGACGTCGCGGTTCTCGACGAGGATCTCCCAGGCCTCGTTGTGCGCGGTCTCGATGAGCTTCTTGACCTCTTCGTCGACCAGCGCCGCGACCTCTTCCGAGTAGTCGCGCTGGTGCGCCATCTCGCGGCCCAGGAACGGCTCCGTGTTGTCGCCGCCGAACTTGATCGCGCCGAGCCGCTCGGTCATGCCGTACTGCGTGACCATCGCGCGCGCGGTGGCCGTGGCCTTCTCGATGTCGTTCGCCGCGCCCGTGGTCGGGTCGTGGAAGACGAGCTCCTCGGCCGCGCGCCCGCCCAGCATGTACGCGAGCTGGTCGAGCATCTCGTTGCGGGTGGTCGAGTACTTGTCCTCGTCCGGCAGGACCATCGTGTAGCCGAGGGCACGGCCGCGCGACAGGATCGTGATCTTGTGGACCGGGTCCGAGTTCGGGGAAGCCGCCGCGACCAGGGCGTGTCCGCCCTCGTGGTACGCAGTGATCTTCTTCTCCTTGTCGGACATGATCCGGGTCCGCTTCTGCGGGCCCGCCACGACGCGGTCGATGGCCTCGTCCAGCATGTGGTTGTCGATCAGCTTCTGGTTGCTGCGCGCCGTGAGGAGCGCCGCTTCGTTCAGCACGTTCGACAGGTCGGCGCCGGTGAAGCCGGGGGTGCGCCGGGCGACGGCCGCGAGGTCGACGTCCGGGGCGACCGGCTTGCCCTTCTGGTGGACCTTGAGGATCTCCAGACGGCCCTGCATGTCCGGGCGGTCGACCGCGATCTGGCGGTCGAAGCGGCCGGGCCGCAGGAGGGCCGGGTCGAGGATGTCGGGCCGGTTGGTGGCGGCGATCAGGATGACGCCGCCCTTCACGTCGAAGCCGTCCATCTCGACGAGCAGCTGGTTGAGCGTCTGCTCGCGCTCGTCGTGGCCGCCGCCGAGGCCCGCGCCGCGGTGCCGGCCGACGGCGTCGATCTCGTCGACGAAGACGATCGCCGGGGCGTTCGCCTTGGCCTGCTCGAAGAGGTCGCGGACACGCGAGGCGCCGACACCGACGAACATCTCGACGAAGTCGGAGCCGGAGATCGAGTAGAAGGGGACGCCTGCCTCGCCGGCGACGGCGCGCGCGAGGAGGGTCTTGCCGGTGCCGGGCGGACCGTAGAGGAGCACGCCCTTGGGGATCTTGGCGCCGACGGCCTGGAACTTCGCCGGCTCCTGGAGGAACTCCTTGATCTCGTGGAGCTCCTCGACGGCCTCATCCGCCCCGGCCACGTCCGCGAACGTGGTCTTCGGGGTGTCCTTGGTGATGAGCTTCGCCTTGGACTTCCCGAAGTTCATGACCCGGGAGCCGCCGCCCTGCATCTGGTTCATCAGGAACAGGAAGACGACGACGATGAGGACGAAGGGGAGCAGCGAGAGCAGGATCCCCACGATCGGGTTCTGCTTCGAGGGGGAGACCGTGTAGCCCTTGGTCAGGTCTCCGCTGTCGAACTTGCCCTGCAGCTTGTTGGCCAGGTTGGTGCCCTGGGCGTCGCCGATGTAGCTCGCCTGGATCTTGCTGGCGCCCTTGACCTTCTGGCCGTCCTTGAGCTCCGCCTTGATGACCGACTCGTCGCCGGTCGTGATCTTGGCCTGCTCTACCTGGTTCTTGTCGATCGCCTGGACGACCTCGGAGGTGTCCACCGTCTTGTAGCCGCCCGACGAGCCGACGACCTGCATCAACACGACCACGGCGAGGACGGCCAGCACGATCCACATGACCGGCCCACGGAAGTATCGCTTCACGTCCATCCATACGGAGCGAGAACGCCCCGTCCCTCCTGCCCGTAGGTAAATGCTGCTGTGAGAAAAGACTGTTCTTCGGACGGTACCCCAGCATTGTCACCCGCGGCCGCAAGGGACGGCTGGCAAACCCGCCTTCCCAAGCTCCAACGCGGGAAGGGGGCTCTGGGTTCCCGGCCGGGTTCCCGGCTCAGCCGCCGTAGACGTGCGGAGCGAGAGTCCCGACAAAGGGGAGATTGCGGTACTTCTCGGCGTAGTCGAGACCGTAACCGACGACGAATTCATTCGGAATGTCGAACCCGATCCACTTCACGTCGATCGCGACCTTTGCGGCATCCGGCTTACGGAGCAGCGTGCAGACCTCGAGGGAGGCGGGCTCGCGGGATCCGAGGTTGGAGAGCAGCCAGGACAGCGTGAGGCCGGAGTCGATGATGTCCTCGACGATCAGGACGTGCTTGCCCTTGATGTCGGTGTCGAGGTCCTTGAGGATCCGGACGACGCCGGAGGACTGGGTGCCCGCGCCGTAGGAGGAGACGGCCATCCAGTCCATGGTGACCGGGGTGGACAGCGCGCGCGCCAGGTCCGCCATGACCATCACGGCACCCTTGAGGACGCCGACGATGAGGAGGTCCTTGCCCGCGTACTCCGCGTCGATCTTCGCGGCCAGCTCGGCCAGCTTGGCGTCGATCTCTTCCTTGGTGATGAGCACCGACTGGAGGTCGGTGCCCATGTCCTTCTCGTTCACCCGGGCCACTTTCGTTGTACGTACGTGAGCTCAGCTCTGCCGGATGACCAGTCTGCCACCCTGCCGCCGTGCCTCGACGCGCCCGGGGAGGTTGATGGCCCGCTGGCCGCGCCAGCCCGTGATCAGGCGGTCGACCTCCTCGACGTGGCGGGCGAAGAGCGAGCCGGCGGGGGAACCGGCGTCGATGAGGGCCTTGCGCAGCACCCGGCGGCGGACCGCGGCGGGCAGCGCGTAGAGCTTCTTGCACAGCAGCTCGCCGGCCTCGTCCCGTACCGAGGGGTCGGCGTCGGCGGCCCAGGCGTCCAGGGCGTCGGCGTCGTCGCGGGAGAGCTCGGCGGTGCGCGCCAGCGCCTCCACGACGCCTTTGCCGAGCGCCTTCTCCAGGGCGGGCAGGCCCTCGTGGCGCAGCCGGGAGCGGGTGTAGGCGGGGTCGGCGTTGTGCGGGTCGTCCCAGACGGGCAGCGACTGGACCAGACAGGCCTTGCGGGCGGTGTGCCGGTCGAGCTGGAGGAAGGGGCGGCGGTAGCGGCCGTGGGCGCCGGAGACGGCGGCCATGCCGGACAGGGAGCGGGTGCCGGAGCCACGGGCGAGGCCGAGCAGGACCGTCTCGGCCTGGTCGTCGCGGGTGTGGCCGAGCAGGACGGCGGCGGCGCCGTGGCGCTCGGCGGCGGCGTCCAGGGCGGCGTAGCGGGCGTCCCGGGCGGCGGCCTCGGGGCCGCCCTCGCGGCCCACCTTCACGGCGATGGACTCGACCGGGTCGAGCCCCATCGCGGTGAGCCGGGCGGCGACCTCGGCGGCGCGCTGGTCGGAGCCGGGCTGGAGGCCGTGGTCGACGGTGACGGCGCCGGCGCGGACGGAGAGCTTGCGGGATTCGAAGGCGAGGGCGGAGGCGAGCGCCATGGAGTCGGCGCCTCCGGAGCAGGCGACGAGGACCAGGGGGCCGTCGGCGCCGCCCTCGCGCGCGATGTCGCGGGGGATGGTGTCGGGGGGCGGGGTGCGGCCGTCGCTGAGGACGAGCGCGTCGCGCAGGATGTCGTGGAGAACGCGGCGGACCGCCAGGCGTATCGCCGCGACCGCAGGATGGGGACCCATGTCCGGTGCCCTTCGGTGAAGTTGGGGGGTGCCTCGGGACGAGGGAAAAGATCGGTCACACAGAGTGCGTAGATGGTGACAGAACCGAGCCGATACCCGAGCATTGCACGCCTACCCATGCCCTACGGTCCCTCGGATGGGTGATCCTGCGCATTTCCGGGGGACAGATGAGGGCCCCGGGTACGTGGGTGCGGTCGGCGCTCGCGGGGTCAGCCCTCCGTCCGTCGGTGCACCCGCGCGACCCAGTCCGCCGGTTTGGCGATCTCCGCCTTGGTGGGCAGCGTGTTCGGCGAGGTCCAGACCCGGTTGAAGCCGTCCATGCCGACCTGGTCGACGACGGCCCGCACGAACCGCTCACCGTCGCGGTACTGGCGCAGCTTGGCATCGAGGCCGAGCAGCTTGCGCAGGGCCTGGTCGAGGCGGGAGGCGCCCTTGGCGCGGCGCTGCTGGAACTTCTCGCGGATCTCCGCCACCGACGGCACGACCTGCGGTCCGACGCCGTCCATCACGAAGTCGGCGTGGCCCTCGAGGAGCGACATCACGGCGGTGAGGCGGCCGAGGATCTCCCGCTGGGCGGGGGTCTGCACCAGCTCGACCAGGGACCGGCCGCTGTCGCCCTCCTCGCCCTCGGGGCGGCTGCCGGTGAGCGACTGGGCGGCTTCGCGCAGCCGCTCCAGGACGGTCATCGGGTCGACGTCGGTCTCACCCAGGAATGACTGGATCTCGCCCTCGAGGTGGTCGCGCAGCCAGGGCACTCCGGTGAACTGGGTGCGGTGGGTCTCCTCGTGCAGGCACACCCAGAGCCGGAAGTCGTGCGGGTCGACGTCGAGCTCGCGCTCCACGTGGACGATGTTGGGGGCGACCAGGAGCAGCCGCCCGCCGCCGTTCTCACCGGCCGGGAGCTCGCGGGTGGGCGGCGCGAACGTCTCGTACTGGCCGAGCACCCGCGAGGACAGGAAGCTGAGCAGCATCCCCAGCTCGACGCCGGTGACCTTGCCGCCGACCGCGCCGAGCACGGCGCCGCCGGGGCTGGTGCCGCGACGCTCCTGCATCTTGTCGAGCAGCGGCTTCAGGACCTCCCGGAAGCCCGCCACGTTGGCCTTGACCCAGCCCGCGCGGTCGACCACCAGGACGGGGGTGTCGGCCGGCCGCACGCTGTCCGGGATCATCCGGGTGAACGTCCGTACGTGTTCCTCCGAGGCCTTGGCGTGCCCGCGCAGCTCGGAGACGACGGCGCGCGCCTCGTCCCGGCTCACTTCGGGGCCCGGCCTCACCAGCCGGGTCGCGGTCGCCACCGCGAGGTTCCAGTCGACCATCCCAGGAGATGCGGCACCACCGATGCTCGTCATGCGTCAACCGTACGTTGTCCTTCCCCGAGGGGGAGGGGGGTTGACGCCGGGCGGTCACCGGGCGGCGGCCGCCGGTCCGGCCGAGCAGCCGCAGCGGGCGAGGCGCTCGGCGAGCCCGTCGAGGGCGCGCTGGGCCGCGTCGGGGCCGGGGGTGTCCGAGGCGAGGAAGGCGAAGGTGAGCAGGTGGCCGTCGGCGTCCACGACCGTGCCCGCGAGCGCGTTGACGCCGGAGAGGGTGCCGGTCTTGGCGCGGACGAGGCCGGTGCCGGACGAGGCGGCGCCGTAGCGGCCGCGCAGGGTGCCGGTGAACCCGGCGACCGGCAGCCCGGTGAGGACCGGGCGCAGCTCCGGGTGGGCCGGGTCGGCGGCGCGGGCCAGCAGCAGGGTGAGGAGTCCGGCGCTGAGGCGGTCGGCGCGGTCGAGGCCGCTGCCGTCGGCGAACCGGGCGGCGGCGGCCTGCGGCAGCCCGAGCGCGGCGAGCCGGTCGGCGACCGCCCTGGCGGCCCCGTCGAAGTCGGCCGGGCGCCGGGCGGCGATCGCGGTCTGCCGGGCGAGCGCCTCGGCGAGGTCGTTGTCGCTGTTGGTCAGCATCCGCTCGACCAGGTCGGACAGCGGCGCGGAGAGCGTGCGGGCGAGCTCGGCCGCGCCCTGCGGGGCCTTGCCCGGCCGGGGCGCGCTCACGGTGATCCCGCGCTCGCGCAGCAGCGAGGCGAAGGTGCGGGCGGTGTCCCCCGCCGGGTCCCCGCTGCGCGGCGCGGGGCCGCTGTCGCTGTGGTCGGTGCGGCCCTCGTCGGTCATCAGGGCGACGACGGGCGCGAGGTTCTCGTTCGGGCCGATGGGGTGCAGCTCGGGGCCGCTGTAGCGGGAGAGGTCGTAGGTGAGGGAGGCGGTGGTGGCACCCCGGGTGCGCAGGGCGCGGACGGTGGCGTCGGCCAGCGCGCGCAGACCGTCCTCGCCGAGCGTGGGGTCGCCGCCGCCGACCAGGGTGAGCGCGGTGCCGGTGGCGGGGGCGACGACGGTGGTGGGGATGCGGTGGCCGGGGCCGAGCGCCGACAGGGCGGCGACGGCGGTGGCGATCTTGACGGTGGAGGCGGGTGTCATGGGGGTGTCCGCGCGCTGCCCGTAGAGCTGCTTGCCGGTGGCCGTGTCGTACACCGCGGCGGCCGGGCGCGGGCCGAGGCCGGGCGCGGCCAGCAGGGGGCCGAGAGCCTGGTCGAGGGCGGTCTCCGCCGGGGCGTTCAGGGGGGCGCTCAGCGCGGCGAGCACGCCCCTCGCGCTGGGCGCGGGCGCTGGTTGAGGGGGCGCGCTCAGGTGATGTGCGCCACCTGTTCGCCGGTGAGCCGCTGCGCGGTCGCGCTCCGCCGTACGCTGACCCGAGTCCCAGGGACCGGCCGTGGCCACCGCTCCGGCCGCCACCGCCAGGCCTACCGCAGCCGCACCCGCCATGAGCTGCCATGTCTTGGGTCCCGGCACCGAGGACCAGCCCCTTTCGCGATCACACACCTGCGTGAGGGACACTTAATCACCAGAACTGCGTCTTGCCGCGAACATGGCACTCCGGGTCAGCACCGGCGGCCCGTCCGGCTGAGTGTCCCGGGCCCGGCCCGGGGGACGCAGAACCGTCCAATGCATGTGCTGATCATGGAGGAGAGCCACCCGTGGAGTTCGACGTCACCATCGAGATCCCGAAGGGTTCGCGGAACAAGTACGAGGTGGACCACGAGACCGGCCGGATCCGCCTGGACCGTCGGCTCTTCACCTCGACCAGCTACCCGGCGGACTACGGCTTCGTCGAGAACACCCTCGGCGAGGACGGCGACCCGCTGGACGCGCTCGTCATCCTGGACGAGCCCACCTTCCCGGGCTGCCTGATCCGCTGCCGCGCCATCGGCATGTTCCGTATGACCGACGAGGCGGGCGGCGACGACAAGCTGCTCTGCGTGCCGGCGTCCGACCCCCGGGTCGAGCACCTGCGCGACATCCACCACGTCTCCGAGTTCGACCGCCTGGAGATCCAGCACTTCTTCGAGGTCTACAAGGACCTGGAGCCCGGCAAGTCCGTCGAGGGCGCCAACTGGGTCGGCCGCGCCGAGGCCGAGGAGGAGATCAAGGCCTCCTACAAGCGCCTCGAGGCGCAGGGCGGCGCGCACTGACGCGCCCCTGAATCCGTACGACGACGGGCGGTGCACCTTCCGGGGTGCGCCGCCCGTTGTCGTACGACTTGATGATCACCCACATACTGGGCACACGCACGCGTACGGAAGGGACTGGAGGGAGGCAAGAGGTGCCTGAGCAGCAGGAGCCGGAGGAGCGCAAGCCCTCGGACGAGGCGCGCAGCGCCTTCTCGGCTCCCGACGGGGTGGATCAGCCGGGTCCCCTGGAGGAGGACGCGCCGACCTCCGAGTTCGCGCTGCCGGCCGGGGTGCCCGAGCCCGAGCCGCTGGTCGAACAGGCCGCCTCGGCCTTCGCGCCGCCCAGCACCTACTCGGCCCGCGAGGCGCCGCACGCGACGATCACCACCGCCGGGCTGCCGCTGGTGCGGCTCTCCAAGGACGCGCCCTGGCAGGACCGGATGCGCACCATGCTGCGGATGCCGGTGGGCGAGCGGCCGGTGCCGGAGACGGCCCTGAAGACCGACGACTCCGGGCCCGCCGTGCCACGCGTGCTCGACCTGACGCTGCGTATCGGCGAGCTGCTGCTGGCGGGCGGCGAGGGCGCGGAGGACGTCGAGGCGGCGATGTTCGCGATCTGCCGCAGCTACGGCCTGGACCGCTGCGAGCCGACGGTGACCTTCACCCTGCTCTCCATCACCCACCAGCCCTCCCTTGTGGACGACCCGGTCACGGCGAACCGGACGGTACGCCGCCGGGGCACCGACTACACGCGCCTCGCGGCCGTGCACCGGCTCGTCACGGACATGACCAGCTCGGACCACGACGTCACCCTCGAAGAGGCCTACCGGCGGCTCGCGGAGATCCGCCGCAACCGGCACCCGTACCCCGGCTGGGTCCTCACCCTCGCCGCCGGGGTGCTCGCCGGGGCGGCCTCGGTGCTGGTCGGCGGCGGTGTGACGGTGTTCCTGGTGGCCGCGGCCGGCGCGATCCTCGGCGACCGGCTCGCCTGGCTCTGCGCGGCGCGCGGGCTGCCCGAGTTCTACCAGTTCGTGGTGGCCGCGATGCCGCCCGCCGCGATGGGCGTGGCGCTCAGCCTGCTCGGCTGGGATCTGCGGCCCTCGGCGGTCATCACCGGTGGCCTGTTCGCGCTGATCCCCGGGCGGGCCCTGGTGGCCGCCGTACAGGACGGCCTGACCGGCTTCTACATCACCGCCTCGGCCCGCCTCCTGGAGGTCACGTACTTCTTCGTGGCGATCGTGATCGGTGTCCTCACCGTGCTGTACGGGGGGCTCCAGGTCGACGCCAAGCTGAACCCCGAGGGCGCGCTGAGCCCCATCGAGCGGCCGGTGGTCCAGACGCTGGCGTCGATGGCGCTCTGTCTGACCTTCGCCGTCCTGCTCCAGCAGGAACGGTCCACCGTGTGGATCGCGACGCTGAACGGCGGGGTCGCCTGGGTGATCTACGCGTCGATCGCGGTCACCGCGAAGGGGTCGCCGATCATGGCGACGGCGGTGGCGGCGGGCCTTGTCGGCCTGTTCGGACAGCTGGTCGCGCGCTACCGCAACACATCGGCGCTGCCGTATGTGACGGCGGCGATCGGGCCGCTGCTGCCCGGTAGCGCCACGTACTTCGGGGTGCTGGCGATCGCCCAGAACCACCGGGACCAGGGGCTCGCCAACATCGCCAAGGCGGCGGCCCTGGCGATGGCGATCGCGATCGGGGTGAACCTCGGGAGCGAGATGTCCCGGCTGTTCCTGAAGGCGCCGGGGGCGGCGCGGAAGGCGGCGAAGCGGACGCGGGGGTTCTAGCGGACGCGCGGGTTCTAGCCGAAGTGTTCGACCGGTCTCAGCGCTTCGCGTGGCGCCTGCGCTGCTGGGTGGGGGGCGTCGAAGAGGGCCCCGGGCCCGTCTTCTTCGCCTTGGAGCGGGCCCTCAGGAACTCGATCGCGATCGGGATCACCGAGATCAGCACGATGGCGACCAGCATCATCTCGATGTTCTTGTGCACGAACTCGACATTGCCCAGCGCCGCGCCCAGCAGCGTCACGCCCGCGCCCCACAGCGTCCCGCCGATCACGTTGTACGTGATGAAGGAGCGGTAGTTCATCCGGCTCACGCCCGCGATGATCGGCGTGAACGTCCGGACGATGGGGACGAAACGGGCCAGCACCAGCGACTTCGGGCCGTACTTCTCGAAGAACTCGTGGGCCTTCTCCACGTTCTCCTGCTTGAAGAGCTTGGAGTCCGGCCGGTTGAAGAGCGAGGGGCCGACCTTGCGGCCGAACAGATAGCCCACCTGGTCGCCCAGGACGGCGGCGGCCACCACCGCCAGGCACACCAGCCACAGCGGGGTGTCGATCTTGCCGCTGGTGACCAGCAGACCCGTGGTGAACAGGAGCGAGTCGCCCGGCAGGAAGAAGCCGATGAGCAGGCCGGACTCGGCGAAGACGATCACCAGCAGACCGGCCAGGCCGAAGGACGACAGCAGCTGGTCGGGGTCCAGCCAGCTCGGACCGAGTGCGAGGTTGGTCACGGGTTCCGGCGCTCCTGGGTCAGGGGTCGGGATGGGGGCGCGTAAGCGCGCGTTGACGGGCCAAAGCTATCAACGCCTCCGGCCCGCCCCAGGTTCCACCGGGTTCCTGGGGATGCGCTGTGCCCTGGCGGGTACGAAGCTGAGTCCCAGGATCTCCAGGAAGGCGGCGTGATGGGCATCGAGGATTTTGGCGGCGGACAGGGCGCGCAGTCCGACGTACTGGTCGTGACCACGAACGACGTACCCGGCTATCAGGTCCAGCAGGTCATCGGCGAGGTCTTCGGCCTGACCGTGCGCTCACGGCACCTCGGCAGCCAGATCGGCGCCGGGCTGAAGTCCATGATCGGCGGCGAGCTGAAGGGGCTGACCAAGACGCTGGTGCAGACCCGCAACCAGGCCATGGAGCGGCTCGTCGAGCAGGCACGCGCGCGTGGGGCGAACGCCGTCCTCATGATGCGGTTCGACGTCACGGAGGCCGCCGACGTCGGGACGGAGGTCTGTGCGTACGGAACGGCCGTCGTGATCACCAAGCTCTGAGGCGGGACGGCCATGGCACTGCACCAGGGCGGCGACAAGAAGGCGCACGAGCACGGGAAGGACCAGGGGCGGCTCGCCCTCAACCCGTTCTACGGGGAGGCCGACCCGGTCGGCTCCATGACCTCGGCGCCGCCCCGGCACCGGCTGCCGGACCGGCCGCTGGCCCCCTCCACGGCGTACCAGCTCGTCCACGACGAACTGATGCTGGACGGCAACTCCCGGCTCAATCTGGCCACCTTCGTCACCACCTGGATGGAGCCGCAGGCGGCGGTGCTGATGGCGGAGTGCCGGGACAAGAACATGATCGACAAGGACGAGTACCCGCGCACCGCCGAGCTGGAGCGGCGCTGTGTGGCGATGCTCGCGGACCTGTGGCACGCGCCGGACCCGGCCGGGGCGGTGGGCTGCTCGACGACGGGCTCCAGCGAGGCGTGCATGCTCGCCGGGATGGCGCTCAAGCGGCGCTGGGCGAAGCGGAACGCGGACCGCTATCCGGGGCGGGACGCGGTGCCGAACCTGGTGATGGGCGTCAACGTCCAGGTCTGCTGGGAGAAGTTCTGCGCCTTCTGGGAGGTCGAGGCGCGCCAGGTCCCGATGGAGGGCGACCGCTTCCACCTCGACCCGCAGGCGGCGGCCGAGCTCTGCGACGAGAACACCATCGGCGTGGTCGGGATCCTCGGCTCCACCTTCGACGGATCGTACGAGCCGATCGCGGAACTCTGCGCGGCCCTCGACGCGTTGCAGGAGCGTACGGGCCTTGACGTGCCGGTCCATGTCGACGGGGCCTCGGGGGCGATGGTGGCGCCCTTCCTGGACGAGGACCTGGTGTGGGACTTCCGGCTGCCCAGGGTCGCCTCGATCAACACCTCCGGGCACAAGTACGGGCTGGTGTACCCGGGCGTCGGGTGGGCGCTGTGGCGCTCGGCGCGGGAGCTCCCGGAGGAGCTGGTCTTCCGGGTGAACTACCTGGGCGGCGACATGCCCACCTTCGCGCTGAACTTCTCCCGGCCGGGGGCGCAGGTGGTGGCGCAGTACTACACGTTCCTGCGGCTGGGCCGGGAAGGGTTCCGGGCGGTGCAGCAGACCACCCGTGACGTGGCGCGCACACTGGCCGGGCACATCGAGGCGCTGGGCGACTTCCGGCTGCTCACGCGCGGGAACGAGCTGCCGGTGTTCGCGTTCACGACGGCGCCGGAGGTGAAGCGGTTCGACGTGTTCGACGTGTCGCGGCGGCTTCGGGAGCGGGGCTGGCTGGTCCCGGCGTACACCTTCCCACCGCAGCGCGAGGACCTGTCGGTGCTGCGGGTGGTGTGCCGGAACGGGTTCTCGTCGGACCTGGCGGGGATGCTGGTGGAGGATCTGGGGCGGTTGCTACCGGAGTTGCGGCGGCAGTCGTCGCCGCTGGGGCGTGATGAGTCGGAGGCGACGGCGTTCCACCACTGAGTGGGGCGGGGTGCGGCGCCGTTCTGGCTGGGCGCCGTGTGCGACTGCGGATCGTGCGTGGTTGCTCGCGCAGTTCCCCGCGCCCCTGAGGCATCTGGGCTGCGCGCACCCGTTGCAGCGGCCCCCGACCCCTCAGGGGCGCGGGGAACTGCGCGACCAGCCCACCACCGGCCCGCAGACAAGCGCACTGCCCCGCTCACTCCCCGTCGTACGGGTTCTCCTCGCCGTCCGCCAGGATCCCCACGAACGGCTCCCCCTCGCCCGCGAAGCAGTACGCGCCGCCCTCGATCCTGGCGATCAGGCCCCCCGTCCACGTCGCCTCCGCGTCCGCCGAGTGGACCCACATGTTCATGATCTCGCCGATGTGGCCCAGGGACTCGGGGCCCTGCTCGGGGGTGTAGTACTCCGTCACCCGGGAGCGCCAGGCCGCCAGCCGCTCCAGGCGGTCGCGCAGCAGCGCCACCACCTCCGAGCGCGGCAGGTCGACCATGAAGCCGATCGCCGCCGAGAGCATGTCCATCTTCTGGTCGTACGAGGTCAGCGCCGCGCGCAGCAGTTTCAGATACTCCTCGCGCCCCGCCTCGGTCAGCTCGTACTCGGTGCGCGGCGGACCGCCCGCCGTGCTCGGCGCGATCTCGTGGGCGTGCAGCACGCCCTCCTTCGCCATCTGTTTGAGGGCGTGGTAGATCGAGCCGGGCTTGGCGTTGGACCACTCGTGGGCGCCCCAGTACTCCAGGTCGTTGCGGACCTGGTAGCCGTGCGCCCGGCCGTGCTGGCGGATCGCGCCGAGGACGAGGAGTCGGATCGCTGACATGCGCGTCAGCCTATGACCTCCGCCGTTCGCGAGAGCAACCAGCTGGTCGCTCAGAACGGGAAGAGGCTCCTCCCGTGCTGCACCGAGATCCACTTCTGGGTGGTGAAGGCCTCGATGGTCGAGTCGCCGTTCAGCCGCCCGAGCCCGGAGTACTTCTCGCCGCCGAACGACACCAGCGGCTCGTCCTGGATGGTCGAGTCGTTGACGTGGATCATCCCGGTGACGATCCGCTTGGCGAAGCGCACCCCCCGCTCCACGTTGCCGGTGTGGACGGCGCCGCTGAGGCCGTACGGGCTGTCGTTGGCCATCCGTACCGCCTCCTCCTCGCCGTCGAAGGAGAGCAGCAGCACCACCGGGCCGAAGATCTCCTGGCGCAGCAGCGGGGAGTCCTCGGGCAGCCCGGTCAGCACGGTCGGCTCGACCAGACTGCCGCGCGTACGGCCCCGTACCAGCGCGGTGGCGCCCTCGGCGAGGGCCTGGTCGACCAGCGAAGTGAGCGCTTCCGCCTGGAAGCTGTTGATGACCGGGCCGATGTCGGTGGCCGGGTCCGCCGGGTCGCCGGTCTTCAGGGCGGCCACGCGGGCGCAGAACTTCTCGGTGAACTTCTGCTCGATGCTGCGGTCCACCAGGACCCGGTTGGCGGCCATACAGACCTGGCCCTGGTAGACGAATCGGCTGAAAACCGCCGCCTCGACCGCGTAGTCGATGTCCGCGTCGTCCAGGACCACCAGCGCGCTGTTGCCGCTCAGCTCCAGGATGGCCCGTTTGAAGTGGCTCCCCGCGACGGCGGCCACATGACGGCCGGTGCGGTCGGAGCCCGCGAAGGATATGACCTTGGGGACCGGGTGCTCTATCAGCGCGTCGCCTATCTCGGCGATATCCGTGACCAGCACGTTCAGCAGCCCGGCGGGCAGGCCCGCGTCCTCGAAGATCTTGGCGATCAGCCCGCCGCCGACCACCGGCGCGTTCTGGTTCGGCTTGATCACCACCGCGTTGCCCAGCGCCAGGGCCGGCGCCACCGACTTGAGCGTCACCAGGAAGGGGAAGTTGAAGGGGCTGATCACCCCGACCACGCCGACCGGCAGCCGGTAGACGCGGTTCTCCTTGCCGTCGACGGGCGACGGCAGGATACGGCCCTCCGGCCGTATCGCCAGCTGTATCGCCTCGCGCAGGAACTCCTTGGCGAGGTGCACCTCGTACCCGGCCTTGAGGCGGGTGCCGCCCAGCTCGGTGACGATCGCCTCGATGATCTCCGACTCGCGCTCCTCGGTGATCCGCAGCGCGCGCTCGAAGACCAGTCTTCGGCTGTACGGGTTGGTCTCACCCCAGCCGGCCTGGGCGCGCTCGGCCGCGCGATAGGCCTCGTCGACCTCGTCCACCGTGGCGACCGTGATGGCCGCGAGCTTCTCCCCGTTGTACGGATCGAAGTCGATGATGTCCCACGACCCGCTGCCGGTGCGCCACTCGCCGTCGATGTACTGGTGGGCCAGGTCGGTGAAGAAGGACATGCCATCCCTTACTGCTGCCACTGCGCCGCCACCGTGTCCGTCGCGAACGTGTTCTTCGTCGCGTCCACTGTGTCCCCCGCTTCCGGTACACAATCCTGATGTGACGTCATCGTACTGACGTATCAGATGAGTTGGAGTAGTCCACGGAGAAGATCGCGGCTCTCCTCGGGTCCCGGGCTGTCCTTCTGGAGGCGTTCCATCGCCCGGTCGTACTGGGCGACCTCCTCCGGCTTGTCCAGATAGAGGGAGCTCGTGAGCTGCTCCAGATAGACGATGTCGGAGAGGTCGGACTCGGGGAAGCGCAGCAGGGTGAACGCCCCGCTCTCGCCCGCGTGGCCGCCGAAGCTGAACGGCATCACCTGGAGGGTCACGTTCGGCTGCTCGGACACCTCGATGAGGTGCTTCAACTGGCCGCGCATCACCTCCCGTTCGCCGTACGGGCGGCGCAGCGCCGCCTCGTCCAGGACCGCGTGGAACCTCGGCGCGCGCTCGGACACCAGCGCCTTCTGGCGCTCCAGGCGCAGCGCGACCCGGCGGTCGATCTCCGCGTTCGAGCCGTTGGGCATACCGCGCCTCACGACCGCTTGGGCGTACGCCTCGGTCTGCAACAGGCCGTGGACGAACTGCACTTCATAGATCCGGATCAGCGAGGCCGCGCCCTCCAGACCGATGTACGTCTGGAACCAGCCGGGCAGCACATCGCCGTAACTGTGCCACCAGCCCGCGATGTTGGCCTCTTTCGCGAGCCCCAGGAGCGACGCGCGCTCGGCGTCGTCGGTGACCCCGTAGAGCGTCAGCAGGTCTTCGACGTCCCTTGCCTTGAAGCTCACCCGCCCCAACTCCATACGACTGATCTTCGACTCCGACGCCCTGATCGAATACCCGGCAGCCTCACGGGTGATGCCCCGGGACTCGCGCAGGCGCCTGAGCTGTGAGCCCAGCAGAATGCGCCGGACCACCGACCCGCTCGACTCTCCTGCGGTCACTTCGCTGTCCCTCCCCAACCGACGGTGCACGGCAGTCTGCCACCAAAACGCTTCACCCCGTACTCAATCGATTACGGAAATGGTCAAGCTCTGAAATCGGCCGCGGGAAGAAATGAGCAACAATCACCACGGGGTTGGACAGGTCTGGCACGTGCACGTGCATCTGCCCTTGCATCAGGAGCGGGCATTCGGAACCATGGTCCCCGCGCACCTGCGTGCTCGTCTTGTGTCCTGCTGTGCCTAGCGTTCTGTTCTGCTGTACGCCACGTTCGCCTGTACCGCCACGGCCGCGAATCCCGGGAGTGCCTCGCATGGGGACGAATGGATCGACCATGCTGGAGCCGTTGGAGCCTTTAAGGCAGGCCCTCCCTCCCATCGACCCGTCCGCCGTGGCCAGTTCCGCGTCGTGCGCGCTGCCCGCCCGCTTCGAAGCCGTGCGCGGGGCCCGCCAGTTCACCAAGAAGACCCTCGGCCAGTGGGAGCTGTCGGAGCGCTTCGACGAGGTGGCCCTGGTCGTCTCGGAGCTCGTCACCAACGCCCTGCGGCACGCGCTGCCCGCCGACACCGTCCGGGAGAGCGACGCGCCGCCGGTGCGGCTGCATCTGATGCGCTGGACCAGCCGGCTGGTGTGCGCGGTGCGCGACCCCAGTGTGGACAGCCCGTCCTCGCCCGGCTCGGACGACTGCGACGCGGAGTCGGGGCGCGGCCTGTTCCTGGTGGACTCGTTCAGCGACTCCTGGGGCTGGCACCCGCTCACCGGCACGCTGAGCGGCAAGGTGGTCTGGGCCTTGTTCCGCCTCCAGCCGGCCGACTGACGACGCTCCACCCCCGTACGGCATGAGGGCCCCCTGGATGGGGGCCCGTTCGCGTGTCCGGGGGCGGCGTGGTCGCCGGGTGCTCAGTCGGTGATCAGGTGGTCGAACTCGCCGTCCTTGACGCCGAGGAGCATCGCCTCGATCTCCGCGCGCGTGTAGACCAGCGCCGGGCCGTCCGGAAACGTCGAGTTGCGGACGGCGACCCTTCCGCCCGGCAGCCGCGCGAACTCCACGCAGGTCCCCTGCGAGTTGCTGTGACGGCTCTTCTGCCAGACGACACCCTGAAGCTCTGTTGCCGCCATGCCGTTGTACGCGTGGTGCAAGGTCGCTCCCGGGGGATGTGCAGACGTACATCTGTGAAAGGTCAACTGCCCCGGATCATAGCCGTGTTCATGTGCGCCTGCATGAGCATATGCACGTGCACGCGCGGTACTCGGGCCGTTACAGGCATTCCACCGGGTTGGACTACTCGTCCACTGGGTATAGACGCGTCTCACGTCCCCCTGGTTCACGCGCTGGTAGCTTGTCGCGTCCGGAAACCGTCGAGGCAAGGGGATTTCGCAGTGCGCAGGCAGGTACGTATCGGAGCGGGCGCCGTGGCACTCGCCGGCTGTCTCGCCCTGGCCGGGTGCTCCAGCTCGGACGACGGCGGCAAGCCCAAGGACAAGAGCGCCGGCGCCACCGGGCAGAGCGCGAGCCCCAGCGCGAGCGGCGGCTCCGGCAACGGGAGCAGCGGCGGCGGCAAGGTGGCGGCCAAGGACATCGCCGGAGCCTGGGCGGCCGTCCTCCAGGGCAAGCCCACCGCCCTGGTCATCAGCGGGACGACCGTGGCGCTCGGCGGCGAACACACGTGCAGCGGCACGGTCAGCGACAACGGCATGGCGATGATCGAGCTGAAGTGTGCCGACGGGAACACCGACCGCGCGGCGGGCATGCCCTCGCTGAGCGCGGACGGCAAGACCCTCACGGTGAGGTGGGAGGGCGGGACGACCGACACCTTCACCAAGTCGCAGCTGGACGGCAAGCTGCCGACCGCGCTCCCGACCGCGGGCCTGCCGACTCCCTGACCTGCTGAGCCCCCTGACCTGCCGGCTCCCGCTCACTGACCTGCCGTGAGCTTCCTTTACGGGTCGTGACCCGCTCTGACGTCATGCCTCGCCGTCAGGCCGACTCCCTGCGGGACGGCGGACCGCTGTCCGTGACGGCCATCGGCGGGGCGGCCGGGGCGAGCGCGTCCGAGAGGTCGTCCAGGCAGCGGAGCAGCAGCCCCGCCCCCTTGCGCACCACGCGGTCGGACCGGTCGGGGCCCGCCCCGGCGTCCCACGCGGCCAGCGCCCGCGCCACCTCGCCCCACTCCGGCACCCGTCGCTCCCGCACGGCCTTCGCCCCGCGCTCGGTGGCGCGGCGCAGCGCCCCGGCGAACTCGGCCGCGGCCGGGACGGGGGGCGCGCCGCGCTCGGGGACGTGCGCCTCCATCAGCATCGCGATCCGGCCGAGATGGCCGACCGCCTCTCCGGCGCCCTCGGCCGCAGCCCTGGACAGCCCCCGGTGGCGTACCGGCTCGTGGGTGGCCCGGTCCAGGGCCTCCTGCCAGGCGACCCGGGCCGCACGGGTGTCGAGCAGCGCCCGGCGGACCTCCTCGGCGGACCCGGCGGGGTCGGCGTAACGGTCGGTGACGGCCGCCGCGTACCGCCCGCAGGCGGCCAGCCAGTCCGCGAGCCGGGTACGCAGCCGGGGTGTCTCCCACGCCGGGTACAGCGCGTACGCCGCCATCGCGAGCAGTCCGCCGAGCAGGGTGAGCAGCACCCGGTCGGGGGCGGTCTGGGTCCACTGGAGGCCGCCGGTGCCGAGCAGGAAGACCACGTACGCGGAGACACACGCGCTGGCCGCCGCGTATCCCGTACGCATCAGCAGGTACATCAGGAACGCGCAGAGCACCGCCAGCGCGGCCGACAGGCCGGGGCCGGGGTGGGTGAGCTGGACGATCGCGGTGGCGAGGGCCACGCCGACGAGGGTCCCGCCGAAGCGGGCGACCGCGCGGGAGTACGTCTGGGAGAAGTCGGGGCGCATCACCATGACCGCGGCCATCGGCGCCCAGTAGGCGTGGCCCAGGGGCAGCGCCTTGCCGAGGAGGTAGCCGACGGCGGCGACCGCGCAGACCCGGACCGCGTGCCGGAAGACCGGGGAGTCGCGACGGCCGAGCTCTCGGCGCATGGCGGCGAGGGCCAGCGGGACGAGCCGGGGCAGGGTGGGCCGCAGCAACGGCTCGGCGCTCCCGCCGCCGGTGCCCTCGGCCGTCTCCATGACGTCGCCGAGCAGTGCGGTCAGCCGGGTGGCGGCGCGCAGGGCGGGCCCGGTGAGGATCGCGCCGGTGTCGGGGGTGCGCAGGGCCGCCTCGGCGGGCGGCGGTACGCGGACGGCCTGGCCGTGCCGGATCGCGCGGGCCGCCGCGTCCAGTACGGAGGCGGCGGCGCCGAGCAGTTCACGCACCCGGTCGCGCTCGGGGCCCTCCTCCGGGACGCCGAGCGCGGGGTCCGCGAGGGAGGCGAGGACCGGCCGGATCCGCTCGGCCACACCCCTCGACCCGCGCAGCTCCGCCGGGCGGCGCCGGGCCTCCCGGGGCGTGACGGCGGCGGCGAGGCGGGCGGTCATCAGGGGCTCCGGGTCGAACGGGGCGCGGGGGTCGTGCCGCAGCCGCCGGGCGTAGTCGGCCACGGCGGCGAGGGCGTCCGCGAGCGCGTCGCGCTGGGCGCCCCAGCGGCGGATGGGGACGAGGACGACGAGGGCCGCCTGCACGACGCCCCCCACGGCGATCATCGCCGCGTGCCCGGCGGCGGCGGCGATCGAGGTGGGCAGGGTGACGGTGACCAGCATGATCGCCACGTTGGAGGAGGCGATGATCCCGGCGGTGGGGCCGACGGCCCAGGCCAGCCCCGCGACGAACGTCCACAGCGCGAGCAGGGCCAGGAAGAACGGGGAGTGGGCGCCGACCAGGTAGCCGAGGAAGGTCGAGATCGCGAGACTGGCGCCCGACGCCAGCGCCAGCACCGGGCGGGGACGCCAGCTGCGCTGGAACGTGGCGATGGCGGCCTGGAACGCGCCGAACGCGGAGCTCACGGCGGCGGTGGGGCCGAGGGTGACGAGGCTGACGCCGACGACGAGGGCGAGGCCGGTGGCGCCGCGCAGCGCGACGGCGGGTTCGAGCCGCCGCCGCTCGATGCTCAGGCCCGAACGGGCGGTCCCTCTCATGGCGGTGAGCCAGCCCATACGCCCGAGCGTATCCAGCCCCACCCCGCCCCTTCCCCTAACCCTCCGGGGGCGGGGGGTTTTCCTGGGGCGTGCTGGCCGCGCAGTTCCCCGCGCCCCTTTTTGTGCCCGGTCTTTGTCTGCGGCTGTGTGGGTGGCTGGCCGCGCAGTTCCCCGCGCCCCTGAGGGGTTGGGCCCGGCCGGGAAACCCAGCTCAGCCACCAGGCTTGGCCTTTAGGGGCGCGGGGAACTGCGCGAGCAACCGGCCACGGCCCGCAGACGAACGGGGGTTTCCAGGGGCGCGGGGAACTGCGCGACCAGCCCACCACGGTCCGCAGACGAACGAGGGCTTCAGGGGCGCGGGGAACTGCGCGCTCAACCCGCCACCGGCCCGCAGGTGACAGCCCGGCCGCCCGCCAGAGGGCTTTCGGGAAGGGGTGGGGTGGGGTGCGGAAAGCCCGCGCCGGCAGGCAAACCGGGGTGAAGGGCGCCGCGGCCCTCGGCCTAGCCCCGGCAGCCAAACCGGGGTAGAGGGGGCCGCGGCCCTCGCCCCAGCCCCGGCAGCCAAACCGGGGTGCGGCCGGGCGCAGCCCTCGGCGCGGGCGGGGTCACCCCCGTGGCAACCCCCGCCCCCCAGCCCCCCGCCGAGCCCGATCCGCCGCAGCCACACCCCCCTCCCACCCCGCCGCATCGGACGCCCCCCGCACCCGCGTCCGTACCGTCCGCGGAAACATCTCCTCCGCCCGCCCCGCGACCGCCACCGCCCGCGTGGCCAGCACCGGCAGCAGGTCGGCGGAGGCCGAGGACTCCACGTCCCGGGCCGTCGCCGACAGCAGGTCGCCCAGCCGGTTCGCGTACGCCAGCAGGAAGGACTGCCGGAACGTCTTCGTCCGCTTACGTCCACCCGCCCGCTGCAACGCCTCCGCCCGCGTCATCGCCGCAGTCCCCTGCACCAGCAGCGAGGTGTACAGCAGCTCGACCACCTCCAGGTCGGCCTCGAACCCCACGACCGTGGAGAAGCCGAACTCCCCGTTCCACACCGCCCGGCAGTGATTGGCCGAGGCGACCGCGTCGAGCAGGATCGCCTTGGCCGTCTCGTACGGCGCGTCCACCCCGATCCGGCACGCCCCGGGCGCATCCCCCCGGCGCTCCGCCCCCGCCAGCACCGCCTCGTCGATGCTGTGCAGCGCCATCAGCTCCTGCGCCTTGGCACTCAGCGCCTCCGCCTCCTGCGGGAACTCCGTCGCCTCCGCCTTGGCCAGCAGCCCCCGGATCCGCGTCAGCGCCTTCGGCTCACCGTGCGCCGGCGGCAGCTGCACGGGCGCTCCCGGCACCGGCCCCACCGGCTCGATCGCGGGCAGCCGCAGCAGCAGCCGGTACAGCTCGAGCACCGTCGTCGCGCGCGTGAAGCGGTCCTCCGGCCGTACGCCGCTCTCGCGGACGTCCTCCGCGAGTGCCTCGCACTGCGCGGCCCAGCGCGCCGGCAGCCGCTCGTACCGCTTCAGCTGTACGAAGACGAGCTCCGCCACCAGCCGCAGGTGCGGCTCCGCCAGCTCGCGCCGGACCATCCGTACGACATCGGCCGGCTGCCAGCCCCGCTCCCACGCTCGCCCGATCAGCTCCTGCCCGCGCAGCGCGAGCTCGGCGTCGGCGGACGGGTCGGCGGCGAGCAGCGAGGCGCCGGTGTCCAGATCCGCGTCCGACTCGGCGTACAGCGCGGCCGCCAGCGCCCGCTCGACCGTCGTCACCGTGCCGCGTCCCAGTCCCGGCGGGCCCGGGCGATCGCGTCGCGGTGGCCGATCGACCGGTCCGCGCGGGCCTTCACCAGATAGGTGAGGCTGTGGCCCCTCTCGGTCACCTCGTACTCGTCCTGCGGGGTCTCGCAGCTGATCACGGGATCGGTGATCACCCGCCCGCTCCCGGGGGCGGTCACCTCCGTGTGCCCCACTGACATCGAAGTGTCTCCTTACGCGCGCGTGCCGAACGCACACGATGGTCGCAGTTACCGAACACATCCACGAACCGCACCGCTCGTCAGCCACCCGGTGCGTCACTCCGTGCGTCGCCCTGTGCGCCGCTTCCCCTGGGGCCCTCGCCCCTCCCGGCCCGGACGGCCACCTCACGGCTCCCCTGGCCGGCCCCCGTGCCCTCGGCGGCCCCGACCTGGCCGTCGCCACTCCCGACACGGCCGACCTGCACGAACTCCTCGGCCGCGTCGCCGAGCGCCGTTGTCAGTGCCCGGTGCCACACTCGCACTCGTGGACGAGAAGTGGGCGGTGGACCCCACCGAGGACGGCGGGGCGCGGCTCGTCGCCCTCGGCCGGGACGGGCTGCCCGAGGGCCCCGTGGCGCACGAGCCCGATCTGGCCGAGGCGGTCCGGTCGCGGCCGGGCGTGGGGCGCTGGGTGTGGCGCTCCACCGCCGACATCTACCCCCGCCTGCTCGCCGCGGGCGTCCGCGTCGAGCGCTGTTACGACATCGAGGCCGCCGAGCTGCTCCTCCTAGGCCACGAGGGCCGCCTCGGCGAGCCCCGCTCGGCCGCCGCCGCCCTGGCCCGGCTGCACCACCTCCCCGTACCGCCGGATCCACCCGCCCGATCCGCCGAGCCGAGCCGTCAGTCCTCCCTCTTCGAACCGTCGAGCGGCACCTCGCTGCCCCTCGAAGCCCTGGTCGAGGTGTACGCGGAGCAGCAGCGCCGGCACGAGAAGGCCGAGCACCCCGGCCGGATGCGTCTGCTCACCGCCTCCGAGTCGGCCGGAACGCTGGTGGCCGCCGAGATGAACCGGGCGGGCCTGCCCTGGCGCGCGGACGTCCACCGCGCCCTGCTCCACGACCTGCTCGGCGAGCGGTACGCGGGCGGCGGCGAGCCCCGCCGGCTGGCCGAGCTCGCGGACGAGGTGTCCGCCGCTTTCGGCCGCCGGGTCCGGCCCGATCTGCCCGCCGACGTCATCAAGGCGTTCGCCGAGGCGGGCGTCCGGATCACCTCCACCCGCCGCTGGGCCCTGGAGGAGATCGACCATCCGGCGGTGGCCCCGCTGATCGCGTACAAGAAGCTCTACCGCATCTGGACCGCGCACGGCTGGAGCTGGCTGCACGACTGGGTGCGCGACGGCCGCTTCCGCCCCGAGTACATCCCGGGCGGTACGGTCAGCGGCCGCTGGACCGCCAACGGCGGCGGCGCGCTCCAGATTCCCAAGGTCATCCGGCAGGCGGTGGTCGCCGACGAGGGCTGGCGCCTGGTGGTGGCCGACGCCGACCAGATGGAGCCCCGGGTGCTCGCCGCCATCTCCCGCGACCCGGGGCTGATGGAAGTGGCCGGACACGACGGCGATCTCTACACCTCCCTTTCCGACCGCGCCTTCTCCGGTGACCGCGACCACGCCAAGCTGGCCCTGCTCGGCGCGATCTACGGTCAGACCTCCGGCGACGGCCTCAAGAACCTCGCCGCCCTGCGCCGCCGCTTCCCCCGTGCCGTGGCCTATGTGGACGACGCCGCGAAGGCGGGTGAGGAGGGCCGTCTCGTACGGACCTGGCTCGGCCGCACCAGCCCGCCCGCCGCCGGAGCGGACGACGGCGGTGAGGCGGGCCTCCCCCAGGAAGGCGGCGGCGAACTTCCCTCCCTCAATGGGGAGTTCACCCCCGGATACGCGTCCACCAACGCGCGCGCCCGGGGCCGCTTCACCCGCAACTTCGTCGTCCAGGGCAGCGCCGCCGACTGGGCCCTGCTGCTGCTCGCCGCGCTGCGCCAGGAGCTCGCGACCGCCGGAATGCGGGCGGAGCTGGTCTTCTTCCAGCACGACGAGGTCATCGTCCACTGTCCCGAGGCCGAGGCCCCCGAGGTGGTGCGGGCCATCCGCACCGCGAGCGCCCTGGCCGGCCGGATCGCCTTCGGGGAGACCCCGGTGCGCTTCCCGTTCACTACAGCGGTGGTGGAGCGGTACTCGGACGCCAAGTAACGCGCCCGCGCCTCGCTCCGCCGCCGCCCCACCGCGCGGCTAGCTCAGCTTCTCCCACTTCGGGTCCAGGGCTATCCCCTTCAGCTGGGCCATCGTCAGCGCGGGCGTGGCGCGCGTCGCCGGAGCGTTCTGGTTGCCCGTGTTGAACGCGCTGATCACCACGCGGAGTTCGTTCTGCCGGATCGTGTCGACCGTCCACCACACCACGCCCGCACCGCCCTTCTCGCCCGGCCGCTGCTCCTCGCTGACGCGGGTGCCGTTGGGGAGGGTCGTCACCGAGCCGTGGAGCGGCACATCCCCCATGCCGGGCTGGACGTTGATGCCGACCAGGCTCCTGCCCTTGCCGTCGTCCACGACCGCGAACGCGTAGCCACCCTGGTTCCCCTGGTCGACGACCTTGAGGGCCTTCGGCAGGGAGGCGACCAGCTCGCGCTGCATCGACGCCCCGCTCGGCTCGCCCCGGCGCACCGGCTCCCGGCCCGGTATCTTGGCCCCGGCCATGGTCTTCTTCCACACCTCGGCTGTGACCAGCGCCTTCATCTGCGCCCCGGTCAGGGGCGGGTCGACGCGCGTGGTCTGCGCGCCCTTCTCAGCGGGCGCGTTGTACTCGCTGGCGTCGATCAGCACGCCCTTAGGAGTCACCAGGGTGGCCCGCCAGTCCTTCGTGTCCTCGCGGTGGTCGGGGTACTCGTACGTCTGCAGGAACGCGAACCGTGAGCCGTCGGGGAGCACTTCCGCCGTGCAGTGGTCGTAGTCGGCGATCGCCCTCGACGGGCACGTCACATACTCGGTGGCGCTCTGGCTCGTCGGATCGATCATGCGCAGCGAGATGCCGACCGATCCCTTGCCCTTGCCGTCGTCGAAGACCACCGACGCGTTCGGCGTGGGGTACTTGTCGTGCGGGCCGTCCGTGCCCTCGCCCCGCTCGTCACTCGTCCTGCCCTGCGGCAGCTGCGCGATGAGGTTTTTGATCATCTGCTCCGCGCTGACCGACACCTTGTCCGGAAGCGTCGGCTTGGGCGGCGCCGCCACCGACGCGGCCGTGCCGCCGGAGCCCCGGGAGCCGGACGAGCCGCCGACAAGGCCGCTCGCCCAGGCACCGCCGAGGCCCACGGCGGCCAGCGCCACCACACTGCCGGTCACGGTGGCGGCCCGGCGTCGGGCCAGCCTGCGGCGGCCGCTGTTCAGGGCCCCGTCGACCAGCGCGCGGCTGTCCTGCGGGACGAATCCGTCACCGGTGCTGCGGATCGCTTCGCCGATCCGGTCTTCGAAAGGCATGGTGGAACCCCACTCCTCGCTTCATGGTCAGTGGCTGGTGGCTCGGGCTCGTAAGCCAGAAGCCGTAAGTCGTCAGTGGTGAGCGGCGGTAGTCGTGAGCGGTGAGCCGCGGTTGGTGATGCGCGGTTCATGCGCGGTTGGTTTCGCGGCCGGGTCGCCGGTCCCCGTATCCGGTTCCCGGCTCCCGGTCAGAGCGCGGCGAGTTCCGCCAAAGTGCCACCCAGTTGTTCGCGGAGCTTGGCCAGCGCGCGCACCGAGCGCGTGCGCACCGCTGCCGAGCTGACCCGCATCGCCTCGGCTGTCTCCTCCACACTCCGGTCCTCCCAGTACCTCAGGACCACCACCGCCCGGTCCTTGGGCGCGAGCCGGGCGAGCGCGTCGAGCAGCGCGAGCCGCAGGGCCGGGTCCCCGGCCGTGGTGACGGCGTGGTCCGGGAGCTCACCGAGGGGCCGTTCGTCGGCCGAGCGCCTTCGCCGGTGGGTGAGGAACGTGCGCACGAGGATCGTCTGCGCGTATGCCGCGGGGTTGTCGATCCGGGAGACCCGGCCCCACAGTGCGTACATCCGCCCCAGCGTCTCCTGCACCAGGTCCTCGGCGAGATGGGTGTCCCCGCTGGTCAGCAGGCACGCCGAGCGGAAGAGATGGTTCGCGCGCCCGGACGCGAACTCAAGGAACTCCTCCGTCCGCGTCTGGCGCGCCTTGCGTTGTTGTTTCGGCTGCCTCTGCTGCCCCGGCCTTCTCATGCTCTCCCCCGACCCCTTGACCTCCCCTACACCTCATTGACGCGTTGGGGGCCCGAGAATGTTTCACCCGCCTTCCGCGCCGCCCCGCCCGGCACCGGACCGCCCCGCTACCGCGCCGCCCCGCCACGCCTCCGCGTCCAGCCCCGCCAGCAGCTCCGCCACCTCCGCGTACGCCTTGGGAGCGCCGCCCTCCAGGGCCTTCAGCGCCAGCTCCCACTGGGCCCGGGCCTCGGCGGCACGGCCGCGTGACCGCTCCAGCCGGCCGTACTCGCGCCTGCCGAGCCCCTCGGTGTACGCGTCGCACCTCTCCACGGCCTGGTCCAGCAGGTCCGCGCAGGCCGCGTACGCCTCGTCGGTGCGGCCCAGCTCGCCCAGCACCCGCACCAGGCCGACCCAGGACTGGGAGCGGCCGTGCCAGTCGCCCTGCTCGCCGAGGATCCGCAGCGCCCGCTCGAAGTGGCCGACGGCGTCGGCCCATTCGCCCAGGGTGACGTGCGCGTACCCGATGTTGCAGTGCGCGGTGTGCACCAGGAGCTCGCTGCCGATGCGGCAGCCGGTCGCCAGGCTGCGCTCGTGGTAGTCGATGGCCAGCCGCGCGTCGGTGTGCTCGTACAGGTTGCCCAGGTGGCTGAGGATGATCGCCTCGCCGTAGGCGTCGTCGAGTTCGCGAGTCAGGGCGAGGCTCCGCTCCAGCGGCTCGGCCGCCTCGGCGTGCCGGCCGAGGCGCTCCAGGAGCATGCCCCGGTTGGCCAGCGTGCGCTGGGTGCGGCCCCGCTCGCCGAGCTCCTGCCACAGCGCGATCGCCTCGTCGTTGAGGGCCAGCGCCTCCTCGATACGGCTGGCCAGGAAGTGTGCCCCGGCCAAGTCACCTAGGGCGTGCGCCTGCGCCACCCGGTCGCCGCTCGCCCGGGCGGCGGTCAGGACGAACCGGTTGAGATGGCGCAGCGCGGCGTACTTCCCCCGGTACTGAAGATGACTGAAATACGCCCTGACCAGCAGAAACACAGTGGGTGAGCGGTGTGCGTACCGTTCGGTGAGCGTCACCACGGCGGGCAGTTCGCGGTCACCCCAGGCCAGTGCGGCAGCCGTGTCCGGGAAGGGGGCGGCGTCGCCGACGGGGTCGGGGACCCGGGCCGGGCCCTCGCGCTCGGGCGGGGCGAGGACCAGGCCGCTCTGCCGGGCGGCCTCCGCGTACCACCGCAGCCCGCGCTCGACGGCCGCCTCCCGCTCCTCGTCGTGGGCCGCCAGCTCCCGCGCGAAGTCGCGCACCAGATCGTGTGGCGCGTACCGCCCGTACGAGGTCTCGTCCAGCAGTGCCACCTCGACGAGGCGGTCCAGGGCCGCCCCCGCACGCTGCTCCGGCAGGCCCATCAGCCGGGCGACGACGGGCACCTCGTACGCGGGCAGATCGAGCGCGCCCAGCCGGCGCAGCGCGAGCGCCGCGTCCGGGTCGAGCGCGCCGAGCGCGACGGCGAGTGAGCGGCGCACGCTCAGATCGTCGTACTCCAGGTGGTCCAGGCGCCCGTCCTCGGCGTCCAGGAGCCCGGCGAGCGCGTCGGGGGTGAGCGCGCTGCGGGCGGCGAGCCGCGCGGCCGCGACCCTCAGCGCCAGCGGCAGCCGCCCGCAGAGGTCGACCAACCGGGCCGCTCCCTCGGCCAGTTCGCGCCCGGAGACGGCCCGCAGCAGCCGCAGGCTCTCGGCCGCCGTCATCGGGGCGAGCGGGAAGCGGGTCGCGCCGTCGAGCGCGGCCAGCGGCGAACGGCTGGTCACGACCACCGCGCAGCCGCCCCCGGCGGGCAGCAGCGGCCGCACCTGGGCGGCGGAGCCCGCGTCGTCGAGGACGAGGAGCGTACGGGTCGGGGCCAGCCGGGACCGCAGCAGCGCGGCGGCCGCGTCGGCGGTGTCGGGGATGCTGCGGGAGTCGACGCCCAGCGCGTTGAGCAGCGCGGCGATCGCCTGGATCGGCGGCAGCGCGGTGAGTCCGGGGGTCGCGCCGCGCAGGTTCAGATACAGCTGCCCGTCCGGGAACTCCTCGCGCAGTGCGTGCGCCACCTGGACGGCGAGCGCGCTCTTCCCGACGCCCGCCATGCCGGTGATCACGGCGAGGGGGGCGGCGAGGGCGCTTTCGGGCCGGGCGGTGGCCTCGTTTCGCGGAGGGAAGGTCTCCGTCCGCGCGGGCTCGGTGAGAGCGGCCGGGTCGCCGGGGGGTGTCGGCCCGCACGGGGTGCGTACGGGAGTGCCCGGTGGCGCGTCCGACCCGGCGCGCGCCTCTGGTCGGCGCCCCTGGGTCAGTACGACCCTGAGCTCTCTCACCAGTTCGTCGCGGCCGGTGAAGTGGGCGGGCCCGGGCGGCAGCTGGGCCGGCGCGGGCAGCTCCGCGCGCGGGGTGGGCTCGCGCAGGATCTCCTGGTACGCCTCCTGTACGACGGGCCCCGGATCGACGCCCAGCTCCTCCACCAGGGTGCGGCGCAGCCGCTGGTGCACGGCGAGCGCCTCCGCCTGGCGCCCGGTGCGGTACAGCACCAGCATCAGCTGCCGGTGGAAGGCCTCGCGCAGCGGGAACTCGGCGGTCAGCGCCGCCAGTTCCGGCCCGATGCCCTCGTGGCGGCCGAGCCGCAGCTCCGCCTCGTACTTCCACTCCAGGACGAGCAGCCGGGTCTCGGCGAGCCGCTGGACGAGGGCGGGCTCGCCGTCCTCGGGGTCGTAGAGCCCGCTGAGCGGGGCGCCGCGCCACAGTGCGAGGGCGGCGGCGGTCTCCTCGGCCACCACCGGCCAGTCGCCCTGGTTGTGCGCGGCCAGCGCCACGCGCGCGTGGGCCTCGAACACCTGGGAGTCGAGCTCGCCCGGGCCGACCCGCAGGACGTACCCCGGCGGCACGGCCCGTACCCGGTCCTCGGAGTCGAGCAGGCGCCGCAGCCGGGCCACGTGGTTGTGCAGGGACGCGGTGGCGGAGGCGGGCGGCTCGTCGCCCCACAGGGCCAGCTTCAGGTCGTCGCTGGGGACGACCCTGCCCGGCCGCATCAGAAGGGCCGCGAGCAGGGAGCCGACCTTGCCGCTTCCGACGGGCGCGCCGCCCACGGTCAGCGGCCCGAGCAGGCCGAATCGCACACACACCCCGACCTCCACCGGTTTCCCCCGCTGCTCGTCCACCGGCTGCCCCGTTGACCGTTGGGCACATGTTAGCGATCTGTTGGTGGGCGCTGATTAGATCTTTCCATCGGATCCGGACCGCCGGTGCTCGGTGGACAAACACACTCGGGGGAGTGTCACCGTCGGAACGGGACCGAAGGACAGAGAGGTCCTCGGGCATCCCAGGTGAGTGCCCGGGGACCTCGTCCGTCCGCCCGTGAGCGCCTTCTTTTGAGGCGCGGGCCGCGCCGCCCGCCCGGGCCGCCCGCCCGGGCGACGACGCTACTTCGACGGCAGGCCCCAGCACATGCCCGACAGGTCCGACTGGTCCGACAGGCCCTGGGAGGCGTCCTTGTCGAGCAGCGACGCGATGTACTCCTCCAGCCGCCCGCCCAGCACCTCGGGCGTCAGATCCGTGCGGCCGAGCTCCCGCCACGGCGCGGCGACCTTCTCGGCGTCCGGCGCGTAGGCCAGCGCGTCCAGGAGCTGCCAGTGGAGCAGCCCGCCGTCCAGGCGTCCGCCCCCGGCCCGGTAGCGCGCCACGAACTCCCGTGCGGCCCCGGCCCCGTGCAGCAGCGCGAGCGCCGTCGAGCAGTGCGCCACGTCGAGCGCGGCCGGTCCCCACGACGTCTCCACCCAGTCGACGACCCCACTGATCCGCAGCTCCTCGCCCGCGCCGCTGAACAGCACGTTCCCCGGGTGGAAGTCCCGGTGCAGGAAGCAGCCCTCGTACGGGGGCGGCGGCTGCCGGATGACGTCGACCGCGCGGCGCCAGACGTCGGGCCGGTCGGTGCCCTCGGGCACGCGCACCCGGTCGGCGGAGGTCCAGGCCTCGTACTCGCGGGGGCGGTCCGCCTCCGGCACCCGTACGCGGTGGATGTCCAGCAACTGTGCGGCGAGCAGCCCGATCCGCCGCTCCAGATCCTCCTCGTCGAGCCGGACCGCGCCCTCCAGGCGGGTCATCAGCAACGAGGGGTGATCGCAGTGCTCGCCCCGCGGGTCGACCGCCACGAGTACGGGCGCGGGCACGTCCGTCCCGGCCAGCAGCCCGAGGACATCCGCCTCGCGCGCGAGGAGACCGTGCGCGTGCCGCCGGTAGAAGGGCTTGGCGAAGGAGCGCAGCACCAGTTCGCGTGCGGCGGTGGCTGGTTCTGCTCGAACACCGTCTTCCTGAGACGGCGTACCTCCCCCCTTCTTAAGGAGGCCGTCGTCAAGGAGGCCGTCGCTTCCCTCCGTCCGGACAAGCCGCATCTGTGACGTCCAGCCGCCCCGCAACGCCACCGCGTCCCGTACGCGCTCCCCCCGCGGAAGGGACTTCTCGACCCAGCGGCGGGTCAGCTCCCAGCCGTCCGCGCCCAGGTCGTCCAGGAGCGCGTCCACGAATCGCGCGCGCTCGACCGGGTGCTCCCGGAACCACACCCCGAGCCGGTGGTGGGCGCCCTCGAAGGTCAGTCGGGTGAAGCGCGGCTCGTTCCCGGCGGCCAGCGCCTGGCTCACCGCCTCCGTGACGGCGTACGGAATGATCTCGTCCACTTTGGGTACGGCCAGCACCACCCGGGTGCGCAGCGCCCGGAAGACGTCGAGGGCGCGTGAGCCGCGCCAGCTGTCGGGCGTACGCAGGATCTCGGTGAAGCGCGAGACGGGGGCGTCGGGGGGCGTCCCCGGGGCGCCCGGTTCGGCCCCGAACGGCTCGGACCAGGCCGCGTCGGCGTACACGGCGGGCGCGCACAGGCCGATACCCGCGACCCGGGAGCCGTAGTGCGCGGACAGGTCGGCGACGGTCTGGCCGCTCATGCTGAAGCCGGTCAGGACCAGGCTCTGGCCGGGCGGGACGTACGCGTCGATCGCCGCGCGCGCCTGCCGGAAGCGGCGCTCCAGGCTCAGCTCCGCGAGGGCGCCGCTGGAGGCGCCGTGACCGGAGAAGTCGAGGGCGAGGACGCGGTGGCCCCGGGCGCGGAAGTCCTCACCCAGCTCCGCGAGCCGCGCCTTGTCGCCGCTTCCTGCGCCGTGCAGCAGGACGACGGTGACGGAGGGGACCACCCCGTCGGGCTCCGCCACCGCGCAGCTGATCCGCTCCCCGTCGAACTCCCCCACGGCTTCGGTCACTTGGGCCACTTTCAGCCACTCCCCCTCATGATCTCCGTGGCTCCCACCCTACGGTCACGGTCCGAGCGTGCGTGCTGGTCATCGGGGCGCGAGCCGAGGAGGTGGGAAGACAGGCTCCAACGTCACGGTGCCGGCGGCAGCGCCCGGCACAGGGCGTCCAGGGCTGCCGGGTAGCCGTGATCGGGCGGGGTGGCGTAGCCGACCACCAGGCCGTCCTGGGCGGGCACGGTCGCGTCCGGGTGGCGGTACCCGGCCAGCCCGTCGAGCGCGACCCCCTGCCAGGCCGCGGCCTTCAGGACCGCCCGCTCGGTGCCCGGCGGCAACCTCAGCACGGCGTGCAGCCCGGCCGCGATGCCGGTCGGCGCGATGTGCGGGGCGTGCTCGTCCAGGGCCGCGAGGAGCTGGTCGCGGCGGCCCCGGTAGCGCTGCCGCATCCGCCGCACATGGCGGTCGTACGCGCCGCTCTCGATCAGGTCCGCGAGGGTCAGCTGGTCCAGGACGCTCACCCAGGCCTCGCGCTGACCCTTGGCCGCGAGCACGGGGTCCACGAGCTGCTCCGGCAGCACCATCCAGCCGAGCCGCACCGCAGGGGACAGGCTCTTGCTGACCGAGCCGATGTAGACGACCCGCTCGGGATCGAGCCCCTGCACCGCTCCGACCGGCTCGCGGTCGTAGCGGAACTCGCCGTCGTAGTCGTCCTCCAGGATGATCCGCCCTCGCGCGCGTGCCCAGTCGACGGCGGCCGCGCGGCGCTCCGGGTGCAGCGGTCCGCCGGTCGGGAACTGGTGGGCGGGCGTGAGCAGGGCGGCCCGTACGCCCTTGAGCTCCTGGCGCTCGGTGAGCTCCTCCACGCGCGCGCCCTGCTCGTCGAGCCCGACCGGCACGGTCCGTACGCCCGCCGCGGCGAGCAGGGAGCGGTGGAAGCCGAGCCCGTACGCCTCCACGGCTAGCGGGCCGCGCAGCACCTGGCCGCCGAAGAGAAGCCGCAGGGCATGGGCGAACCCGGAGCAGATCACGACGCGGTCGGGCGTGGTCCGCACGCCCCTCACGCGCGCGAGGTAGCCGGCCAGCGCCCGGCGCAGCTCGATACGGCCCTGGGGATCGCCGGGCCCGAAGGCCTCGTTGGGGGCCGCGTTGAGCGCGCGCCGGGCGGCCGAGAGCCAGGCGCCGCGCGGAAACGATCCGGCATCCGGCTGCCCCTGCATCAGGTTGTGCGCCGGGGCGGCGGTCCGGGGCGGCACCCTCTTCGGCACGCGCGCGGGGCGGACGGGCTCGGCACGGGGCGCGACCCGGGTGCCCGAGCCCTGGCGTGCGGTGAGCCAGCCCTCGGCGACGAGCTCGGCGTAGGCGTCGGCGACGGTGTTGCGGGCGAGCCCGAGGTCGGCGGCGAGCGAGCGGTACGGGGGCAGCCGGGTGCCGGGGGCGAGGCGTCCGTCCTGGACGGCGGAGCGCAGCGCACGGATCAGGGCGGCCCGCCGGCTGCCGGATCCGGCCAGTTCCACATGGAGGTCGGCACCGATCCGCTCCGCGGAATTGACCCATGACTCCGCCATGAACACCCGTCCTCTACGTGGTCGCTACCGGTTCAGCCTAGGGGGCGCGAACACGGCCCGGGACCACGTCAAGCTCCACACTTGAACGGCACGCAAGGCGCCGGCAGCCGTGAACAACCGCAGCTCCAGCGGGACTTGAGTGGCAGTCGAGGTCGCGCCGTACTGGCCAACTGCCCCACCCGTCGGCCGGAATCCGTGGCAGGATTCCGATCCCTCGGGCGCGGGGATCGTGGGGGAAGGTCCGCGGGGGATCGAAGGACCCGGTGGTCCCGGAGCGGCCGCAGGCTCAGAGATCGATGAGGCTCACAGGGGAGAGCAAGGCATGATCACACGCAGGTCGTTCATCGGGATGGCGGGGGCCGGAGCCGCGGCCCTGTCCCTGTCGGGGTTCACCACCGCCACCGCCACGACCGCCAGCCAGTGGGACCGGCTGCGCGCGCATCTGACGGGCACGCTGGTGCTGCCGTCCGACTCCGCGTACACGGCGGCCAAGACCGTCGAGTACGGCCAGTACAGCCTCACCAACCCGCAGGCCATCGTGTACGCGGCGAACGCCGACGACGTCACCGCGAGCCTGCTCTTCGGCCAGTACCACGACATCCCGGTGACGGCCCGCAGCGGCGGCCACAGCGGCGGCGGCTTCTCGACCACCACCGGCCTGATCATCGACGTCTCCCGGCTGAACGCGGTCACCGCCGGCTCCGGCACGGCGACCGTCGGCGGCGGTACGCAGCTGGTCGACCTGGTCAACGGCCTCGGCGCGAGCGGTCTGGCCATCCCCGGGGGCATGTTCCCGACCGTGGCCCTCGGCGGCTTCCTCCAGGGCGGCGGCGTCGGCCTGCTCACCCGCCAGCACGGGCTCGGCGCCGACAAGGTGACCTCGGCGAAGGTCGTCCTCGCCAGCGGCCGCCAGGTGACCGCCTCCCCGACCTCCAACCCGGACCTGTACTGGGCGATCCGCGGTGGCGGCGGCGGCAACTTCGGCATCGTGACCCAGTACACGGTCACCCCGACCGCCGTCCCGAACCTGAACGTGGCCGAGCTGCTGTTCAGCTACGACCACGCGGTCGGCGCGATGCACGGCCTCACCCAGTGGCTGGAGTCCGCGCCGACCACGTTCGGCAGCCGCTCCAACATCGACCTGTTCGACTCGGCGGCGGGCAACGCCCCGCTGGTGACGCTGCTCGTCACCTCGGTGGGCACGCGCGCGGAGTTCGACACCGAGATCGCCCGGCTGATCGCCCTGACGGGCGCGGCCCCGATCCAGCAGAACATCTACACGGACACCTACAAGTCCGCGATGATGAAGATCTTCGGCTGCGGCTCGTACTCGCAGCAGCAGTGCCACAACAACACCTGGGACCCGGCGAACGGCAAGCTCGCCCCGTTCGGCCACGTCCTGGGCCGCGGCCGGCTGCTGAGCAGATCGCCTTCGGAGACCGAGTGGGCCCGGCTGGTCGGCGTCTTCGACACCGAGCGCACGGCCGGCCACTTCCACAAGTTCGAGATCATGGCGCTGGGCGGCGCCGCCAACAAGGTCCCGCGCACCTCGACGGCGTACGTCCACCGCGACAGCACGCTGCTGATGTCGTACTACACGTTCGCCTTCGGCATCCTCTCCGGCGACCAGCTCGCCTCCGGCCAGCGCTTCGTCGACAACGGCTTCACCGCGGTCGACCCGATCTCGCGGGGCGAGTCCTACCAGAACTTCATCGACCCGGCACTGACGGACTGGCGCGAGGCGTACTACGGCGAGAACTACGGCCGCCTGTCGTACGTGAAGTCCAAGTACGACCCGTACGGGGTGTTCTCGTTCGCGCAGGGCATCGACTGACCGGCGCCGCCTGACAGAGCGTCAAGCACCTGCACCTGAACGCCACCCGAACGAGTGAGGCCAGGTCGGAACGGTTCCGGCCTGGCCTTTCGTTACCCATCCACGACATGCGCTTTGCGACACCTTGACCTGGGGCTCTTACGGTCGAGGGGTTGCACACGCAGACGGCAGGGGCGGGTGCGGATCGACGGGGGAAGGTGCGGGGTGGGCGACGACGGCAAGGTCCTGGACATCAAGACGGCTGATCTGAAGCTGTCGGCGCCGGTGTTCCACGAGCAGGCGAAGAACCTGAGCACGGCGCTGACGAATCTGGTGAAGGCACTCGACGGCTTCGGCAAGCCGTGGGGCGACGACGAGCAGGGCAGTGCGTTCGGGGACGCGTACGAGCCGCAGCAGAAGGCGATCGAGCGCGGCGCGGGGATCCTGGTGCTCGGGCTGACGAGCATCCATGAGGCGATGCTCGACATGTCGGACGGGCACGTGGACAACGACGAGTTGATCGCCGGGATGTTCGCCAAGGTCAAGCCGCAGAAACCGCAGGAGCCGCAGCAGGGCGGTGCCGAGTGAGCATCGAGGACGAGGCCAAGAAGATCCTGCTGAAGCTCGGCATGTGGTGGCCGGACGCGAATTCGGGCACCCTGCGGCACGCGGCGCAGGCCTGGCGGACCTTCGCCGACGCGGTCGACGACGTGCGCACGCCGGTGAACAACACGGCGACCTCGCTCATCCACAACAACCAGGGTGAGGCGATCGAGACCTTCACCACGTTCTGGGAGCGGTACGCCAAGGGCAAGGACGCGGGCTGGCTCAGCGATCTGTCCAAGTCGTCGCGGAAGATGGCCGAGGGGCTGGAGAAGTTCGCGGACGCGGTCGACGACGCGATCACCAAGCTGTGGACGCAGATCGGCATCGACGCGGCGGTGATCGCGGGCGGTATCGCGCTGGCCTTCTTCACCGCGGGTCTGGCCTCCGGGGCGGCGGTCGCGGCCGCCGACGTGATCATCGAGATGGGCGCCACCTTGGGCGTCGCGGTCTCCACCACGGTCGCGGAGATCGCGGCGGGGACGCTGGTGGCGGCCGCGTTCGGCGGCGTCGAGTCGGTCACCGTCGACCTGGCCGTGGCCCAGCCCTTGAAGATCGCCACCGGTCTGCAGAGCGGCTTCAGCCTGGACGAGATCAACCAGGCCGCCAAGGACGGCATGATCTTCGGCGGTGCGCTGGGCGCCGGCAGCGGGGTCCTGAAGGCCGGCGTCGAGGGCGCGTTCACCAACCCCACCCCGTTCATGCTGCGCCCGCCCTCGCTCCGCCCCGACCTGGTGGAGCTGGGCCCCGCCGCCCGCAACGGCGAGCGCACTCCTTGTGTGGGCGAGCCGATCGACGTGGCGACCGGCGCGATGCTGATGTCGCAGACGGACCTGAGCCTGCCCGCCTCGCTGCCGTTCGTCTTCGAGCGCACCCATCTCTCCTCGTACCGGGGCGGGGTCTGCTTCGGCCCCACCTGGATCTCCACCCTCGACGAGTGCGTCCAGATCGACAGCGAGGGTGTCGTCTACGCGGGCGCGGACGGCATGCGCCTGGTCTATCCCGTACCGGCGCCGGGCGAGCCGGTGCTGCCGGTGAAGGGACCGCGCTGGCCGCTGGAGTGGGACGGCAAGCCGGACGGCGTCATGACGATCACCGACCCGGCCACCGGAGTGATCCGCTCCTTCAGCACCCCGCTCAACTCCGCGACCCCCGGCATCTTCCACCTGCCCCTCGACGCGTGGCAGGACCGCAACGGCGCCCGTATCGACATCGAGCGCAACGCGGGCGGCGTCCCCGAGGGCATCCGCCACTCCGGCGGCTACTACCTCGCCGTCGACTCCCACGGCCCCCGCATCACCGCCCTGCGCCTGCTGGAGCACGCCCCCGACCGCTACAGCGGCCAACTCCCCCCGGACGCGGGCACCGTGGTCATGCGCTACGGATACGACGACGCCGGCAATCTCAGCGAGGTCATCAACTCCAGCGGCCTGCCCCTGAAGTTCGCCTACGACGACCAGGGCCGGATGACCCGCTGGACGGACCGCAACGGCACCTGGTTCTCCTACGTGTACGACGCGCGCGGCCGCGTCACGCGCACCGACGGCGTCGACGGCATCCTCTCCGGCACCCTCACCTACGACGACGCCTCCCGCACCACCACCTACACCGACTCCCTCGGACACTCCTCCAGCCACCGCTACAACGCCGAGGGCCTGGTCGTCGAGGAGACGGACGCCCTCGGCCACACCACCCGCACCCAGTGGGACGAGCGCGGAGACAACCCCCTCACCAGCACGGACCCCCTCGGCCGCACCACGCGATACGCCTACGACGACCAGGGCAACCTCACCGAGCTCACCCTGCCCGACGGCTCGGCGGCACGCGCTCGCTACAACCCGCTGGGCCAGGCCGTCGAGGTCGTCGAGCCGGGCGGAGCCACCTGGCACCACACCTACGACGAGCAGGGCAACCTCCTCACCACCACCGACCCGCTGGGCGCCCGCACCAGCCATGCATACAACGAGCTGGGCCATCTGACCTCGGTCACCGACGCCCTCGGCGGCGTGCGCGGAGTCACCCCGAACGGGGCGGGCATCCCCGTGGCGATCACCGACGAGCTGGGCCACACCACGACCATCCGCCGTGACGCATTCGGCCGCCCGGTCGAGGTCACCGATCCCCTGGGCCACACCACCCGCACCGCCTGGACCACGGAGGGCAAGCCGTCCCGGCGCGAGCACCCCGACGGCACGACGGAGTCCTGGACCTGGGACTGCGAGGGCAACCCGCTCACCCACACCGACCAGGCCGGCCACACCACCCACCACACGGCGGGCCACTTCGATGTCCCGGCCACCCGCACCACCCCCGACGGCACCACCTACACCTTCACCCACGACACCGAGCGCCGGCTCACAGGCGTCACCAACGCCCAGGGCCTGACCTGGAGCTACACCTACGACGAGGTCGGCCGTCCGACCGCCGAGACCGACTTCAACGGCCGCACTCTCACGTACACGTACAACGCGGCGGGCGAGCTGGTCTCGCGCACCAACGGCGCCGGCGAACCCCTGCACTTCACCCGGGACCCGCGCGGCCGCATCACCGAACAGCGCTCCGGCCCGGACGCGACGACGACGTACACCTACGACCCGGCCGGACATCTGGTCCGCGCGGTCAACGCCGACGCGGAGCTCGTCCTCGCGCGCGACGCCCTCGGCCGGGTGACGGCCGAGACGGTGAACGGCCGCACCACGACGTACGAGTACGACGCCTGCGAGCGGCTCGTCGGCCGGACCACCCCGTCGGGGCTGGTCTCACGCTGGTCGTACAGCCCGACCGGGCGCCCGGTCGAACTGGTCTCGGACGCGGGCACGCTGACCTTCGCGTACGACGCGGCAGGCCGGGAGACCGCGCGCCGGATCGGCGACGGGGTCACCCTGCACCAGAGCTGGGACGCCGGGGGCCGTCTCGCCTCCCAGTCCCTCATCGCCTCGTCCGCCATCGGCCGCTCCGACCAGGCGGACCGCCTCCTCCAGCACCGCACCTACGCCTACCGTGCGGACGGCTTCCTGACCGAGATCCGCGATCTGACCTCGGGGACGAGGAAGTTCCTCACCAACCCGGTCGGCCGGGTCACAAAGGTCCGGGCGCACGGCTGGACCGAGACGTACGCCTACGACAGCTCCGGCAACCTGACCCACGCCGCCGTGCCCGCCACCGGCGCCACGAAGAGCACCGCGCCCGACGGGCCGTCCGGCGCGCGCGAGTTCGAGGGCACCCTGATCCGCCGGTCCGGGAACACGACGTACGAGCACGACGCCCAGGGGCGGCTGGTCCGGCGCATACGCAAGCTGCTCAACGGCAAGCGCCGGAGCTGGACCTACACCTGGAGCGCCGAGGACCGCCTCACCGAAGCGGTGACCCCGGAGGGTGAGCGCTGGCAGTACGCGTACGACCCGGTGGGCCGCCGCATCGCCAAGTACCGGCTGCTCGACGACGGCACCGAGGCCGAGCGCACCGGCTTCACCTGGGACGACACCCGACTCGCCGAACAGACCGCCCCCGACGGCCGGGTCACCGCCTGGGACTACGCCCCGGGCACGCACACCCCCCTGACCCAGACCGGCCACCGCCCTCTGGTCCGTACCGGCGGAGCCTCCCTCCTGTCGTCGCTGGCCGAGGACACCACCGCCGACCGCACGATCCGCTTCCACGCGGTCATCACCGACACGGCGGGCACCCCGACCGAACTGGTCGGCGCCGAGGGTGAGCTGGCGTGGCAGCACCACCACGTGCTGTGGGGCGCCCGCCGCTCCACAGCCCCGGACGACGGTTCGGCCGACTGCCCCCTGCGCTTCCCCGGCCAGTACGCCGACCCCGAAACCGGGCTGCACTACAACTACTTCCGCTACTACGACCCGGAGACCGCCCGCTATCTGTCGGCGGACCCCCTCGGCCTGGATCCCGCACCCAACCACCACGGATACGTCGACACCCCGCTGTCGATGATCGACCCGCTGGGACTGAAGACGTGCGACGAGCCGGTGCCGACGCAGAAGCCCCGGACCGGAGTGAAGGGGCTCATCAAGGAAGCCCAGCTACCGACCTCCGGGCGCATCCGATTCGTACCGTCGCAGGACGTCAATGTGAACTCGGGCCTTCCGAGGGGCACGCGCAAGGGTTATATCGACCGCTTCGGTAATGAGTGGATCAAGGGGCCGTCGCGTACGGCGGGCCAGCCGTTCGAGTGGGACGTGCAGCTGAGCAAGAAGGGCAAGGCCCAGCTCGGCTGGCTGAGCCGGGACGGCAGCCATCTGAACGTATCCCTCGACGGGGAGATCACCCACAAGTGAGACAGTGGACGGCGCAGGCGCCCGGCCGGCAGGAACGGGCACTCGGACAGCAGGAAACGGAATGACCGCCATGGAACAGCCCGCAGAAGACGCGTTCCACTTCTACGCCGAAGTGCGCATCACCGACTCCCCGCGCCGCCCGGAGCTGGCGGGCCGCCTCGGCGCGATCCTCGGCATCACCGAGCCGAAGGACCCCGAAGTCCCGCCCGCCTACGCGATCATGGTGGACGACTACGACTACACAGTGCAGTTCGAACGCCATGAGCTGACCCCGACGGGGCGGGACCGGAAGCACGAGGACTACTACTGAGCGCGCTGCGGGAAGGGAAACGCGCCGCACTTCCCCAGGCCCACCACCGGGCGGCGAAGGGGTGTGGATGAAGTACGTCGAGGCCGCCTGGGACGACGACCACCAGGGATTCTTCACGGACGCGACCGCGTATCTGGCAGCGCTCCCGGAGCTCGAAGGGGCGCTGCCGCCCGGGGCCCGCGCCTTCGCCTCCGACGCCGACCACTACCGCCGGAACGCCGTGCGGTGTGTGAAGGACCTGGAGCTCTCCGACATCCGGATCGCGACGGACAAGAGCGGCACGCTCACCCTTGAATTCGCCCCCAACCAGTGGAAGCACGAGACCGGGCTGCGCATCGTCTACCAGGGCGTGGTTCATTTCGCCATCGACTACGACCACGAGATCGACTGGATGCGGTCCGACGCCGTACTTCTCGACGAGCTCCTGCCCGCCGACGACGGCGGCTGCGTCCATGAGATCGCCCTGACCGATGCCACGATCACGGTCCGCGCCCGCGACCTCCAGGCAGTCTGGGCCGAGGCGCCCGACACGGCGGGGGCAGAGTGAGGCAGCTCACCGGGCCGTCGCGAAGCGGGCCTGCGCCGCGTCCGCTCCCGCCGCCTCGCCGTTCGCCAGCAGATGGCGGCGACGGCTCGGCGCCATATTGGTGGGGTGGGTGATGCCCCAGACCGTGCCCGCGACGATGAACTCCTTGATACGGGCGCCCGCGCGGCCGGTGATGACGGTGGACGTCATCCGGTCCTCGTGGGTCACACGCTGGAAGATCGCGTCGCGGCGGCCGAGGCTGATGCACTGGGCGGCATAACCGACCGGCGCGTCGGGCACCTTGCGCCCCGTCAGCCGCGCGGCGAGGGCGTCGGCGGCCAGCCACGCCATCGGGTTGGCCGTGGCGCAGGCCATCCGCAGCGGCTCGCCGCCCGCGCCGATGGCGTACGCGGCGTCACCGACGGCGTAGACGTCGGGGTGTGAGACCGAGCGCATGGTGGCGTCGACGACGATCCGCCCGGTGCCCGACACCTCCAGGGTGCTGGCCGCCGCGATCGGGTGGACGGTGAAACCGGCGGTCCACACCGTCACCTGCGCCGCGAGCTCGTCGCCCGCGCCGGTGACCGCGCGGTCGGCCTCGACGCGCGCGATCTCGGTCCGCTCGTGCACGGTGATGCCGAACCGGTCCAGCGCGCCGCGCAGATGGCGCTGGGCCTTGTCGCTGAGCCAGTCGCCGACGCCGCCGCGCGCGGCGAGGGACACCTTGAGCCCCGGGTGCGCCTCGGCGATCTCGGTGGCCGCCTCGATGCCGGTCAGGCCTCCGCCCACGACCAGCACGGTCCCGCCCGGCGCCAACTCGCCCAGCCGCGCCCGCAGTCGCAGCGCGGCCGGCTTGCCGGCGAGGTGGTGGGCGTACGCGGCGACGCCGGGGACGCCGTGGTCGGCGATGGTGCTGCCGAGGGCGTACACGAGGGTGTCGTATCCCAGGGCCTCGCCGCCCTGCCCGCCCCTGAGCTCGACGGTCTTGCGGTCCACGTCGACGGAGGTGACGAACGCCGTCCGGATCCGTACCCCCGTACCCGCGAACAGATCGCGCAGCGGGCGGCTCGGCAGGTCCTGCCCGCTCGCCAGCTGGTGCATCCGCACCCGCTCGACGAAGTCCGGGTCCCCGTTGACCAGGGTGATCTCGACGTCGTCGCGGTGGAGCCGCTTGGCGAGGCGACCGGCGGTGACGGCTCCGGCGTATCCGGCCCCGAGGACGACGATGCGGTGCTTCATGTCTCGCTCCTGTCAGACCTGTCCTGTCCGGCCCGGCCCTGCTGGCCCGTCCGGCTGCGTTCACCACCTGAACCGGACACCCTCGCGATCCCTGACAGAAAACCGTTGTGACGTGACTCACCACATGGCGGCAAGGGGCTGGTGCGGCCCCTCGGCCGCCCACTGGCGCGTGATGCGCTCCAGCTTGTCGGGGTTGACCTGGATGTGGAGCGCACCGACGCGGCCGGGGGCCGTGTCGAGACAGATGACGCCGGCGACCTGCTCGCCGACCTGGATGAGCACGGCGGGGGCGCCGTTGACCACGGCGACATGGACGAGAGGGCTGCTCCCCGTGTACGCGCGCTTGGCCTCGTTCGGCCGGAACAGCCCCCGCACGTACCTCGCGATCCCGAGAGCGCCGATGACGGGCGTCCGGCGGGCCGAGACCCGGCCACCGCCGTCGGCGATGCTGACCGCGTCATCGGTGAGCAGCCGGATCAGCGGCTCGGTGTCACCGCTGAGCGCCGCCTCCAGGAACTCCTCGACGATCTTCCGCGCGGCGGCCGCGTCGACCTTGCCCCGCGACCGGTCCGCGCTGACGTGCTGCTTGGCCCGCCGGTAGATCTGCTGGCAGTTGGCCTCGGTGAGGTCGAGGATCTCGGCGATCTCCCGGTGCGAGTACGCGAACGCCTCCCGCAGTACGTACACCACGCGCTCGTTCGGCGACAGCCGCTCCATGAGGGTGAGCACCGCGAGCGAGACCGACTCGCGCTGCTCGGCGGTGTCGGCCGGACCGAGCATCGGGTCCCCGGCCAGCACCGGCTCCGGAAGCCACTCCCCCACATACGTCTCGCGCCTGGCCCGCGCCGAAGTGAGCTGGTTGAGGCAGAGGTTGGTGAGCACCTTGGTCAGCCACGCCTCGGGCGTCTCGATCCGTTCCCGGTCGGCCGCGTGCCAGCGCAGAAACGTGTCCTGCACGGCGTCCTCGGCGTCCCCGGCCGACCCGAGCAGCCGATAGGCGATGGCCTCCAGGCGCCCCCGGAACCCCTCGAACAGAGCGGCTTCGTACGTACTGATCGACATCGCCCCATGGTCGGCCATCCATGCAGGTCACGTCCATCTTTGGGGGGAGGGGGGATGGAGAAGGGTTATGAGCCTCGCGGGGGTCCTTTGCGGCATGCGCATGCCCGGACAGCCCCCAGCCAGCGGCAACCCCCTGACCGCACGGGTCTGGAACCGCTGTACGTCTCCAAGCTCACCCACTCCCTCGAACGCACCGAGCTCGTCGCCTACCTCACCGCCTCGCGGGAGACGGGCGAGCCGTTCGTCGGAAGGTTGCACGGCAGCCTGGGGCGAGCACCTTGGTCGAGTGCGTGCGCGGCATCAACTTTCCAGGACCGGCCGAGATGGCTCAGGCAGCGGAAGAGCTCTCGAACGGGTCCGGCGTGACGTGGACATAGCCGGCGGCGATGCCCGAGACCGCCTGCATCGGCGGTACCGCCCGGCAGGCGGAATCCGGTGCGGCAGCGCTCGGCCCCATGATGGAATCGACACGACAGCCGTAGTCCGGGCGGCTCGGCCGTACGGACTCGGATGCCGCCGGGACCGAGCCACGATCGTGAGGCACCAGCCGTCTTGAGCACAATGAAGCCGTCGTCGCCCTCCGTCTCCGCACGCATGAGCAGCCAACCCAGCAAGGACACGGCCGCCGAACTGCTGGTTCGGCGCCTCCTGCACCCAGCGGGCCTGCGCTACCGCGTGGAGTACCCGGTGCCAGGCATGGCGCGGCGCCGGATCGACGTGGCGTTCACCTCGGTCAAAGTAGCTGTCCTGATCGATGGATGCTTCTGGCACGGCTGCCCCGAACACGCAACGCAGCCAGTGGCGAACGCAGAGTGGTGGCGACAGAAGTTGGACCGCAACATGGCGCGTGACACGGAGACCACGGAACACCTCGTAGCGGCCGGCTGGGAGGTACTGCGCTTCTGGGAGCATGAAGCACCGGATGACGTGGCTCTCCGCATCGCGGCGGCGGTGGATCGGCGGAGGATCCAGCGGGGACTGGGGAGGAACCGGTGAGCGGACTGAGCTTTGTCGACGTGTGCTCGGGGGCAGGTGGACTCGCTCTGGGGCTGGAACGGGCGGGCTTCACGCCTCGACTCCTCCTGGACAACGAGTCGTCTGCCTGCGACACGCTCAAAGCCAACCGGCCGCACTGGAACGTGCTGAAGGCGGACCTTCTCGACTTCGACCCCGTGGATCATCCCGAGGTGTACGACGTCGATCTGCTGACAGCCGGTCTGCCCAGGGTGAGGTCGAGCGCGACCGTGACGCGCCAGTCCTCGGACGCCGAGTCGCGTCTCATCGAGGCGACCGCCTATCTGGTCCACGCAGTCCAACCACGTGCACTGATCATCGAGAACGTGCCCACCCTGGTGGACGAGGAGTCCTTGGCTCCCGTACGAGAGTTCCTCCGCGAGGAGCTGGAGCACCTCGGCTACGTACTGGCCTGGTTCACCCTGAACGCTTCCGACTTCGGAGTGCCCCAGCACCGCATGCAAGGCATCCTCGTGGCCGTCAAGCGGCAGTGGGCCGGTGCCTTCCGACCGCCCCGCCCCAGCGTCGACGAGTACGTGTCGGTCGGAGAGACGCTGGCGCCTTCGATGCGTTCCTGCGGCTGGCCGGACGCCGACCGTTGGGCGGCCCAGGCGACCAGTGTGGCACCTACCGTGGTCGGCGGATCCAAGACGCACGGCGGGCCCGACTTCGGACCGAGCGGCACAAAGGCCAAGTGGCGACGGATGGGGGTCTACACGAAGTCGTTCGGGAACGAGCCGCCCGGCCCCGACTTCAGATGGGATCCGTCACTCGGGGACGACGGACTGGTACGGATAACGGTGGACCAGACCGCCCTGCTCCAAGGCTTCCCCGAAGCCTGGGTGATCTCCGGCCTCAAGACCGCCCGGTACCGCCAGATCGGGCACGCGACCCCGCCGCCGGTCGGAGAGGCGCTGGGACGGGCCGTCGCCGAGGCCTTGAACGGGGATCCGCGACCGCCCGCGGCCGGCTAGACTTCCGCCACATGACCAGCTCGGCGCACCACCAGTCCATCCTCGACAAGCCCTTTGTCCTGGACCTCTTCGCAGGACCCGGAGGGCTGGACGTCGCTGGGAACGCGCTCGACATCCCGAGTCTCGGTATCGAGTGGGACAGAAGTGCGTGCCTCACACGATATGCGGCCGGGCTGGACACCCTTCACGCCGACGTGAGCGCGGTACGCAGGGATTCCTTCGAGGCCCTGCCGCCGGAGATCAACGTGCTCGCAGGTGGCCCTCCGTGCCAGACGTACTCGGTGGCCGGGCACGGCGCCGGACGCCAGGCCCTGGACCGGGTCAAGGAGTACATCGAACGGTTGATGGCGGGCGAGTCCGACCAGGCCATCGACAAGGACCTGAAAACCCTCCCCGATCCGCGCACTGCGCTGGTCCTCGAACCTCTCCGATACGCGATTCAGGCGACCAGGAGCCCGAATCGGGAGCACCGCCCGTACGACGTCATCGTCCTGGAGCAGGTCCCCGCAGTGGCCCCGCTCTGGGCGCACTACGCCAAGGTGCTGGAGGAGACGGGGCTCCCCGACGGGACCAAGTACAAGGTCGTCGTCGACGTCCTCGACACCGAGACCTACGGCGTGCCTCAGACACGATCCCGCGCGGTACTGATCGCTCGGCGTGACGGGCTCGGCGAACCCTCGCTCCCCGCGCCGACCCACCATTCCTATGAAGCGAAGGAATGGAACCGGAAGACCGGGACGACCGAGCCCGGCCAAGTGGCACCCCAGGCCCATCAGCCAACTCTCTACGAGGCCGCCACAGCGACGACGAGCGACGCGGACCCGCAGCCCTGGAGATCGATGCGGGATGCCCTGGCGCAACCGGTGGGCTCCCATCCGGGGCGCCCCCATCCCTTCCTCGTCCGCTCGAACTACGGCAGCTCCGGGATCCCGGGGAGGCGTGGAGTGCGGACCGATCAGCAGCCCGCCGCCACCGTCACGGGCCGCATCTCACGTTTCGTCGTCTTCGAGCACCTCGACGAGAACATCGTCTACGAGGGCCCGCGGTTCAGCATGAACGAGGCCGGGATGCTGCAGAGCTTCCCGCCGGACTATCCGTGGTCCGGTACGGCGCAGGCCCAGCAGGTGGGCAACGCCGTACCCCCCCTGTTCGGTGCACATCTGCTGGGCGCCGCTCTAGGCCTTCCCAAGCCGGACCCGGAGGCGTTGAGGAAGCCGTGGCAGTCGGCCACGAACGAACAGCGGGCCAAGTTGCGCAGCAGCGGCTGCGGGGCCCCCGATGCCTGCACCGACAAGTGCCCTCGCCCTGAGGACCAGGTGCCGCCCCCTTCCTCCGTGCGCCCTCGTAAGAGCAAGAAGGTGTCGGCGAAGTAGTCCGAGCACGGCCCGGGTCATTCCCCGCTCTTCCTGCCCCTGACCGGCGCAGTCTCGAACAGCTCCGCGAAGTAGCTGGTCAGCGCGGCCACGGATTCCTCAGGGACAGGGTCCTCATCGGGCCCGCTCGGCAGTTCGTACCGCTCGACCGGTGGCGCCGACTCCGCTTCGGCGATCCAATCCCGCAGTGGTGCGGGGTCGCGGGGCTGGTCCGGCGCCAGGATGTCGTAGATCAAGGTCGCTCCGGCCGCGTTGATCGCCACGCTGAGGCCGTTGATCTCTCGCCCGCCGGAGACCTGGCCGCTCTTCAGGAGACGGACCAAGGCCTGAGCGGTAGGACGGTGATCGATCAACTCACTCCGGAGCACGGTGTGGATGAGGTCCTGATTTCCGCAGGCGACCTCGACAGGCTCGTAGTCCGACCCGTTCCTGAAGAGTTCGGCCGCCCACCACAGGCGGGCGAAGCACTGACGGTCCGCGGGGCCACGGAAGCGTTCGGCGGCGATGCGTCTTTCCGGCCTGTTCGCCGTCGGCTCCGACAGGTGCCGCCAGACCACGTAGTCCGGGGCCACAGCCAGGGCGAGGTGGTTCCACAGACGCTTGTCCGCCGCTTCTCGTCGCGCCAGACGCAGCGTGGCATGGAGCCGTGGCGCGAGCCATGCGTCGGCTCGGGTGCGGTCCTCCTGGAACTCGAACATGGCGTCTTCCAGCAGGCTCCGGATCGGCTCGACCCACCACCTGGCGTCGTCCTCGGGGAGCGGCTCGACGACCTTGGCGAGATCGATCCCACCATGAACCTGTTCGCCTTTGAGAAGTTCCTCGGTGAGGAACGGATCGACGGCAGAGGTGGCGAGCAACCCCAGGCGCTCCGGCACATGGTTCGGTTGGGTGATCACGTCTCCCTCTCGCGGTTCATCTGTTCCAGACTGCGGATGACAAGGGCGAGCGCCTTGGTCGCATCGGCGCGGCGGATTGCCGCGTAATGGATACGCGTCTGTAGCTCCACCCAGCCCGACTCGCCGGTGCGCCGGCGGTGGACCTGCCGTAGGGCCTCCTCGACATGGACGCCCGGAATCACGTCCGGCAGCATCTCCCGCAGCACTTCGCCCTGCCAGTCGGTGGGGAAGACCGGCCTGCCATCGGGTTCCACCTCCAGATCGCCGATGGCACCGTGGAACACCGCGGTCCAGACATCGGTGGCCATCTGGGCGACCAGGAGGTCACGCACCTTGCTGTCCACACCCGAGCCATTGCTGTCCAGCAGGTCGATGACACCTTCGACATCGGTGTTGACGAACACGGTCGGAACTCTGGCCGAGGCCTCCACGATCCAGGGCGCGTCGGCGTAGGCCTGGAGCCACTCCCGGGAGCTTCTCTTGAAGGACGCCTTCTGAACGTCGAGTTGCAGTCCCCGGACGGGCTCGTCGGAGACCGTGTCGATGATCCAGCCTCGGTCGGTCTCGGCGATCGACCGTCCGCGTACCCCTTCCACTGTCCCGACGGCGTACACGGCGAGGGAGGCCCGACCCAGGTGATCGTCACGGAACACCTCCAGTGAGCCGGACCAGTCCCGGCTGTCCTCCGCGTCGGGCGTGAGCTTCGCAGAGGTACGGACATTGGTCTCGCCGTCCGTCAGTACGGCCAGGACACACAGATCCGACCAGGGCGCGTCCGGCGTGTTCGCCCCGGGAGGCAGCGTCGCCGAAAGACGGATCGTGGCGCTCACCCAGTCTCTGTGGCCCGCGATGCCGAGCGCGACAGCTTGCTGTTGGGTCGAGTACGCGCTGGTCTCCAACTGATCGCGGGTCCCGTCGGGGAGCTTGAGGGAGACCGAGGTCACTCTGAGCGCGACCGGCCGGTTGAGCCGCTTGTACGGATAGAACTTCACGCGTCACTCCCCCTTGCCGGCGCGGAGTTCGACCACGAGACGGGTGAGGGCGGTCCTGACCGGGTGGCTGGTGACGTCGGTGGTTCCTCGGAACTTCGCGTGCCTCGCGCCAGGTGTGAAGTAGAGCGTCCCGTCCGCCGCTTCGCAGCCTTCGACGCCCACCAGTTCCGCCCAGTCCAACCTGGGGCGGCCCCCGGATCGCACATCGAGCTGGGCCACCGGCACCATCGGGACGATCTCGTCGCCACGCGGGATGCTCACTTCACCGGTGATCTGCCACTCGCCGCCGTCGCCGACGGTCGCGTCGAGCCCGTCCAGGACCGGAACCACCGGGCCGGGGGGTGTCTTGGCCTTCGGTCGCGCTCGTACCGTCAACGCCCTGCGCAGGGCCTCACCACCCTCCCCGCTGCTGCGCTTCGGCCGTGCGACAAGCTCTTTCACCGCGTTGTTGGCCTCGGCGGTCAGCGCGTTGATCCGCCGGTACGCCGACGGTGACCAACGCAGTGTCAACTCTTCCGTCTGCCCCCAACGGTCGTGCTCGGGAGGTTCCGCCGCACGCAGGAATTCCTCGGCTTCCTTCGCGAAGGGAGCCGATTCACCTGCCGCCTCACCCACCAACAGCACGGCCTGAAAAGGAGTAGTGCTGTTCGGCAGTCTCGGGACCAGGGTCCTCCTGACGGTCATCCGATTGCCCCGCAGCGAGTGCATCCGGTTCTTCCCCCCGTCCTTGTCCCGCTCGGCATCGGTGACCAGCAGAACCGCTTGGTGTGTACCGAACGTCCCCCGGGCACCGCCGGACAGCGGCAGCTTCAGCGGGATGCTCCGCGCCGCCACCTGCCCGGCCTCGGTGAGACGATCCACCGTGGTGCCCTCGTAGTGCGCCCTCAGGGCACGGGTCCGGGAGGGCTGTTCGACAGACGGGTCCACCTGCTGCTCCGCCACGACCTCTTTGCCGTTCCGCAGGGCACGGACAGAGACCTCCAGGAGGGGGAGCTTGCCGCCCCCGCCGGTCATCGCGGCCCAGAAGTCACGCCCCAGCGCCTCGACCAGTCGGGCGTGCATCGCCTTGATGTCACGCGTGTCCTCATCTCTCTCGTCGTCGCCGGGGAACCCCTCGTCGGCTTCGGAGGAGTTCGCGGCGAGGCCGGCCACGTCGTGCGCGCCGACGATGAGGAAGGACGTACCGGGCTCGTCGTTCTCCCGGGTCAAATAAAGGTTCTCCACGGTCTCCTCGTCCGCCCACCAAGAGCGAGCGACCTTGGCACCCGGTGACTCGGGATCCGGGCGGCCGAACCACGCGGGGCCCGCGTACGACTCGCCGTCGACCTCGCGCCACGGCAGTTCGAGACGGCCGATGACCCGCCGCTCTCTCCGCCCTTCGTGAGGTACGGAGAGGGTTGAGTTGATCAGCACAAGCCCAAGAGAGCTGGTGGCCCACAGCGTCGCCTTGCCCAAGCCGTACGAACCGCCCGCGCCAGGACCGGACTTGAGGCTCTCCAGCTGTCGTCTGACCACTGCGGCGAACTTGCCGTCCCCGTAGTCGTCACCGATGAGCCCGGAGGCGTTGTAGTCGTCCACGCGCAGGAGGACCAGACGGCCCTTCTCGTACATGTCGCGCACCCCGGCGTCCACCACCCGTCCGACCTTCTGGTTACCGGCGGTCTCCGAGACGGCGGAGTAGTGCGGAAAGAGATCGTTCCAGAGGATCGCCTCGCGGAAGGCGTCCAGGGCTTCGCCGGTGAGCTCGTGCAGGGTGTAGCGGACCCTGACCGGGCGGCCGTTCTCCGTCAGCCGCTCGTCCAGGCTGTTCTGGCACGTCTCCCGAGCGAGGACCTGCACATCGGCGTCGAAGGCGAAAGCGGCGGCATTACCCAGGTCGCGGCCGCCGTCGGGGTAGCCGGAGCGGTGATACCAGCTGACGGGGAGGCCGGCCTGAGTATCGGTGGTGCGGGTGTGCACCGTACCCACGTCAGTGCCGAGCGCCTTGGCGATTTCCGTCATGACGGTCGGACGAGGAGTCGACCTGCCCGTGATCCACGCGGACACAGCGGCCCGGGTCAGCTTGAGCTCGTCAGCCAGTTCGGCCTGCGTCCTCCCGGCGAGCTTGAGCTGTCGGGCCAACCAGGGCCCGAACTCCTCACCTGTCTCCACGCGCCGCCTGCTCTCTCCTCGCAACCATGCCGATCGCATGGTGTGGACCCAGGCTAATTTGACAAACGCGACAGCGTCAACCACTAGTTGATCGCCCTCAATCCCCAACGTCTTTTCAGCCTGGTGTCCAAGTTGCCCCAAATAGTCGAGTATCAACGCGCCTGAACATCTTCGCCGAGCCATGGAGTGGCCAACTCCGTTTAGAGGGACCGGAGTTCGGGTTGCGCGTTCGAGTGCACAGCGGATAGGTTCGTTGACGATGGGGATCCCATCTCGCTTGCGAATCCCGAAATCGGGAAGGCCGGGCGACCGAGGGAGAAGTGCGCCCAAAATTCCGACCCCATTTAGCGACCGACGCCCCCGTAGGATTTCGACAGAGGAATTCCAGAAAAGGGGTGGCCTCACAACATTCCCACCCCCTAGTTTGATCCGGTAAACAAGTCTCACTCAAACCGTCGATTCCATTTCGCTCACACGGGGGACGCGTGCCCGAATACACCCCTGTGCGGTTAACAGGATGCAACCTGACAGGGGCAGTTCAGATGAATGAGCAGGACAGTGAGTCGCTGGAGTCGCTTCGGGATTCGAGTGCATTCGAGTTGGCGATCAAGGTGGCCGGAAGCAGGGGTGAGGTTCTGAGGATCCTTCACGAATACAACCTGTCCGAGAAGGATTTCACCAACGGGTTCCCTGTTCTGGCAAAGGTGGCTCAGGGGCTGCCGGACGTTCCGGGTGAGACCGCTCCCCCGGCCTGATCTGCACGTCACGAGCCCAGGCCTCGGCCTGAACAGCGACGCCTCCACCGTGAACCCTGCGCTCCACGAAGGCTTGTGGAGAACAACGCCCAGCGCCACGACGAACACGGGCCGGCCGGCCCCTCGTTCCCCCTTTCGTCCGGATCTCTGACACCCAGGAGCGCAGAAGCAGTGTCGCCATCGTCCTCTTCGGTTGTTCAAACCGTTCTCGAGCAGTCCTCGCGTGTCCTGCAGACTTACGCCGTGGACCCCGGTCTGGTATCGGAGCACGCCAATGGAGAGCGCCGTATCACCCAGGGCGGATACGGTGATCGTCAGCTCTTCGAGCTCGTTCAGAATGCAGCGGATGAAATGTCCGGCGAGTCGAGTGGGCGGGTCCACGTCATCCTGACGGAAACCCATTTGTACTGCGCGAACGAGGGCCGCCCGGTGACCTCGGAAGGCGCAGAGACGATCCTCCGGATGAGCATGTCGAAGAAGCGTGGCGGTCAGATCGGGCGTTTCGGGGTGGGCGTCAAATCGGTTCTCGTGGTGACGGACACACCGGAATTCTTCAGCAGCACCGGAAGTTTCGGGTTTGACCGAGCATGGTCGTACGAGCAGATCAGGGCCGTGCCCGGGGTGACGGAACGCTACGGCCCTGAGTTCGACGCCCCCGTGCTGCGGATGGCCCGTCCTTTGGACGTGCAGGCCGAGCGCGCTTCGGATCATGTCCTGAACGAGCTGCTGAACTGGGCCACCACCGTCGTACGCCTGCCTCTGCTCCCGAAGGCGGACGACCGCCTGGGCCGGGACATGCACGGTGGACGTGCCAAGGACCACGGCGAGCCCCGCGAGGAATTCCCGGTGGGCTTCCAGCTCTTCTCGCCGCACGTCGCAGAGGTCGTGCTGGAGGACCGCCGGCCACGGCCCATGGCCCGTCGGACACTCACAGCCCAGCAGACCGGCGATTTGCACACCGTAGTCGAGCAGCGGACCGGGAAGGCCGTCGCCACCGACCGGTGGCGCGTGTTCACCACCACCCACGAACCCGGTCCGAGTGCCCGCGCGGACGCCGGCGAACTGCACGGCCGGCTCTCACTCACCCTCGCCTGGGCCGTGCCTGCCCTGGAGAGGGACCCGGAGAGCGGCCTGTACATCAGCCCGCGGTCACGTGGGCGCGGCAAGTTCTGGTCCTTCTTCCCGACCAAGTACGAGATGTCGCTGAGCGGCATCCTCAACGGCGCCTGGAAGACGAACGAGGACCGCCAGAACCTCCTCGACTCCTCTCCCTTCAACCAGGAGATGATCCGGGTGTCGGCAAAGCTGGTCGTCGACTCCCTCCCGGTCCTGGCACCCGAAGAGGACCCTGCCGCCTATCTCCCGCTGCTGCCCGGACGGGTCAAGGAGGCGATCAGCTGGGCCGACGAGTTCCTGACCCGAGAGATCTGGGCCCGCACGGCGGACCGCCCGGCGTTGCCCGACCAGGACGGCGTCCTGCGCATCCCGACCACGTTGAGGATCCACCCCCGCCTCGACAGGGACCTGAAAAAACTGTCCAAGTGGCTGCGGATGTGGCACGACTGCCCCGAGCGCCCCTCGAACTGGCTTCACCCGAGTGCCGAGGCGGACGCCCTGCGCTCCGGAAAGGTCGAACACATCATCACGGCGGCCGGGCATGAGCGGGCTGATGTCCGGCAATGGCTGGAGGCTCTGGTCGAGAGCGGGACCCCGGAGGCGTCGGCGGTGGCCGTTCGTATCCTCGCGGACATGATCGAGAACCGCTCCCCCTACGCCGAAGAGGCCCGTAAGGCGCACATCGTGCTCACCGAGGAGCACGGCCTTGTCGCGCCCATGCACGGCAAGGTGTTCCGTCGTACGGCCCAGGGCGGCCTACGGGAGACCCTGGTGTACGTGGTCGACAAGCTCGCCCAGGACCCGTCGCTGGCTCACGCGCTCAACGTTCTGGGCATCCGGGAGGCCGATGTCGAGGGCCGGTTCGTCAGTGTCCTCGATCAGGGCTTCGACCACTACAGCGACTCGGACTGGGAGCGGTTCTGGGAGCTGTTCCGTCAGGCGGGGGTGCGTCGGCTCGCGCACAAAGTCCTGGAGAAGGTGCCCGCTCCCTGCTCCACGCTTCGAGTACGGACCACGGACGGTCGGTTCCGGCCGGTCGAGGACTGCATGCTGCCGGGGGTGGTGGCCGATGCGAAACGTGACCCGAGCATCGCTGTCGACATGGCGTTCCACTCCGACGACACTCCCTTCTTCTCGCAGGTCGGCCTGCGAGAACGACCGTCCGGTGGGGTCCGTCCCCGTGAAGACGAAGCCTGGTTCGTGGAGTACCGCGAAGCCGTCCATGCCGCCTACCTGCGGGGCCTGGACAGTCGCGCTCCGCGTCCTGCGCTGAGCCGGATGAAGGTCGAGGGCGCCGCAATCGGCGGTCCACTCCACCTCTTCCGCGCCCTCTCCGAGGAATCACGCGCCGCCTTCCTGAAAGTACTGCCCGACGACGCCGTGGTGGACAACTGGACGCGCCAGATCGGCACGCAGACCAGCACACGACAGGCCGTTCCCTCGCCGATCCGATGGATGCTGAGGAAATTCGGCACGATCGCCACCTCCCAAGGGATCAGGCCGCTCAAGGAGGCCGTCGGTCCCCAGCTCGCCCACTACCGAGACGTACTGCCGGTCGCCGACATCTCCCCCGAGAAGGCCCGCAGGCTGCGGCTGCCGACCACCGTCGACGAGGTCCCCGCCGACCGCTGGGACGCGCTCCTCGACGAGGTGACCCGCAGCGAGGACGACTCCTTCGTCGGCGCGACCTATGTGATGCTGACCCGATTCGGCGCGGACTTCCCCGAGGACTCCCTCACCCGTTGCCGGATCGGTGACACCTGGGGAACTCGGCCCGACAACGAGATCACCGTCGCCGTCGGGACCGCTCAGTACGAAGCGCTGCGCGCCGAGCAACTCCCGACGCTGCTCGTGCCGACCGCCGACGATGCCGAGCTGATGATCGAGAAGTGGGGCATGCTCCGCTACGCCGACGTGATCAGCCTGGAGACCCGTGAGGTACCCGAGGGCGACCCCGTGCCGCTGGTCGAGCTTTTCCCTGCCTTGCGGCAGCGCCTGAACAGCGGGAACCGGAACAGCATGGTGCAAAGGTGCAGCGAGCTGGAAGAGGTCACGCGTACGCCCAACGGCACGCGTGCCTCCTTCCTGGACGCCGTGCGCCAGGACAGCACCGTCAAGGTCCGAGTTCCTCTGGCCCCGGAGCCGATGCTGCGCCTGATCGACCGCGAACTCGGCCTGGGTCTCGGCGCCGCCGGTTGCCGTGCGGTGCTGGAGCACCAGGACCGTATGGCCCGGGACAGTGAGTTGAAGGCGGCGCAGAAGGCAGTGCGCGAGGCCACGGACGTGGTGACGAAGATCGAGCTGCTGATCGGCGCCGACGCACTCCGGGCCGGCCTCCCGGAAGGGCTGGTGGAGGCCGAACTCCAGGCGACCGACGGCGTGGAGCCGACCGGGCGCCGGATCGCGCAGATGGCGTTCAACGCACACGGTGACGGTGTGCTCCAACAGCATGCCCGGGACATCCAGGGACGCTACCCCCATGCCCCGGTCGCGTACGGAGGCTCGTCCGCGGCCATCGCGTTCGTCTCGGAGCTGAGGCTGCCGATCGCGTTCGCCGGGTCGAGGGCTCCGTCCCCACCGCCGTTCGAGACCGTCGAGGGCCCTCGGGACTTCCCGAGTCTCCACGCGTACCAGGAGGACCTGGTACGGAACATCTCCACCATGCTCGACCGATTGGCACCCCAGCGCGGCATGCTGTCGCTGCCGACCGGCGCCGGCAAGACCCGGGTCACCGCCGAGGCCGTGATCCGCTGGGTGAAGCGAGTCGGCGACCTCAAGGGTCCACTGCTGTGGGTCGCACAGACCGAGGAGTTGTGCGAGCAGGCCGTCCAGAGCTGGAAGTTCGTCTGGAGCAAGGTCGGCGCCGAACGTCCGCTCACCATCAGCAGGCTGTGGAGCACGAACGAGGTCGGGGACGTCGCCGACAACCCGCATCTGGTGGTCGCCACCGACGCCAAATTGGAACGGTGCCTGGGCACCGACCAGTACGCCTGGCTGCGTCAGGCCGCGCTGGTGATCGTGGACGAGGCTCACACCGCCATCTCCAAGCGATACACCGAGATCCTGAACCGGTTGGGGCTCACCCAGTACGAGACAGGACGCCATCTGCTCGGCCTTACCGCCACCCCCTTCCGGAACACCAACGAGGAGGAGACCCGCCGCCTGGTCGGACGCTTCGGCAATCGGCGACTCGATGAAGGAGTCTTCCCGTCGGGCGACCCTTATCGCGATCTCCAGGACTGGGGCATGCTCGCCCAGGTCGAGCACCGCACCCTCGAGGGCGGCCGAATCGAACTCACACAGGACGAAAAGACGCACGCCGACCGCATGGCCATGCTTTCCCGCTCTGCCGAACAGCGACTCGCCGACGACCACACGCGCAGTCGTCGCATCGTCGACTCGGTGGCCGACCTGCCGCACGACTGGCCGACGTTGCTCTTCGCCACCTCCGTCGACCACGCCAAGTACCTGGCGGCCATGCTGAACGACCGGGGCGTGCCGTCCGCTGCGGTGGACTCGACGACCAGTGCACAGGACCGTCGCACTCGCATCGAGAACTTTCGACGCGGCCGTGTCCGGGTGCTCGCCAACTACGGTGTCCTTGCCCAGGGATTCGACGCGCCGGCCACTCGTGCCGTGGTCGTGGCCCGGCCGGTCTACAGCACCAACGTCTACCAGCAGATGATCGGTCGCGGATTGCGCGGGCCGTTGAACGGCGGCAAGGACAGCTGTCTGATCCTCAATGTCAGCGACAACATCGCCAACTTCGACACCCACCTCGCCTTCACCCAGTTCGAGCACCTCTGGAGCCGGAAGTGAGCGACATCTACCAGGGCAGCCCTCCGCTCACCGACGAACAGCTGGCCGTGGTTGAACAGCCCTGGGATGCCCGTGTACTGGTCACGGCCGGCGCCGGCGCCGGCAAGACCCACACCCTGGTTCGCCGGCTCGACGCGCTGTGCGGCCACGAGGACCCCGAACAGGCGCTGGAAGCCTCCGAGATCCTGGTGCTCACCTTCTCCCGGGCCGCAGCCCGGGAGCTGCGCGAACGGATCTCCCGGCATGGGGAACGAGCCCACCGTGTGCGCGCCCGCACCTTCGACGCGTGGGCCTACGAGGTGCTGCTCCAGGCCCATCCGGACGGCGAATGGGGGGTGGTCGGCTTCGATGAGCGGATCGCCGCCGCGACCCGTGCGATCGAGAAAGGCGCGCTGGAGATGGGCGACGCGGTCCCACCCGCCCATGTCGTGATCGATGAGGTGCAGGACCTGCTGAGTGGCCGCCGTGAACTGGTGGAGACGCTTCTCGACCGGTACCAGGACACCTGCGGCTTCACCGTCGTCGGCGACGCGGCCCAGTCGTTGTACGGCTTTCAGATCGAGGACCCGGTCGAACGCGTCGACGAGACCGGCCGGTTCTTCGACTGGCTACGTTGCTCATACCCCGATGACCTGGTGGAGCTGCACCTCACACGAAACTTCCGCGCCGGCACCACTGAGGCCCGGGTGGCGCTGCCACTCGGCCCCCGACTCCAGCGGCTGAGCGATCCGGCCGAGGCGGGAAGGCTCTACGAAGAGCTTCGCGACCTCCTTCTGGATCCGGCAAACGGCATGGGCGGCCTCGATGACGAGTTCACCCTGGACGGTCTGCGGGACCTCTCGGACACATGCGCCGTCCTCACTCGCGACAATCAGCAGGCCCTCGTGGTCTCCGACCTGCTGTACACGCACGGCATCGACCACGGGCTACGGCGACCGCTGGAGGAGCGTCCGGTGCCGTACTGGGTGGCCGAGTTGCTTCGCCGGACGGAGGCGTCCGTCCTCCCCGAGGACAGGTTCCACGCTCTTCTCGGGGACGTCCCTCTTCCGTACGAACCCGATGTCGCCGCCCTGTGGACAGTGCTCCGTCGGGTCGCTCGCGGAGCGGGGCGCGGAGTGCTCGATCTGGACCGCTTGCGCCGATTGATCGCCGACGGCAGGTTTCCGGACGACGCAGCCGACCCGGAGGCCGCCCGCATCATGGTGTCGACGGTGCACCGGGCCAAGGGCCTGGAGTTCGACCGGGTGATCGTCCTGACACCACCGACCGTCGCCGCACTGCGCAAGCGGTACCAGGACGAGATGGATCTGCCCGCCGAGACCCGCGCGCTCTACGTGGCGATGACACGCGCCCGCCAGGACCTGTACCACGTGAGCCCCCCCGAACTGCCGCTCTTCAAAACGGTGGGGGGCCGACGCAACGGCCGTCGTTACCTCGGCTCGTGGCGGTCGTACGACCGGTACGGGATCGTCGCCGAACCGGTGGACGTGAGCCGCGACGACCCACCCGGCCAGACTACGGACGCCGTCGCCACCCAGGTGTATCTCCTGGAAAAGGTCCGTCCTGGCCAGGAGGTGTTGCTGCGCAGGCGCCACGACCTGCCGATGGGCGAGGCGGAGAGCCCGCCGTACGCCCTGTTGCACGCGGGGCGGGAGATCGGCGAGGCGTCGCGGAGGTTTCGCGAGGAGTTGTTCCAGGTCCAGAAAGTAAACCGCACCTGGGACCCTTGGTGGCCCGACGAAATCCACGGCTTGCGGATCGACACACTGGAGACCGTGACAGGCAGCACCGCCGCCGGCGCCAACGCCGGTCTCGGAGAGCGAGGCGTGTGGATCTGCCCTCGACTCACCGGAATCGGTCGGTACCGGAGAGCCGACGACCACGAGGAGCGACGCGCATGACGCAGGTGGCAGGCCGACACTCCGAGCACTACCGGGTCCGGGACGAGGAGCTCCTGGCGGGCCTCCGCCGTGAGCTCCTCGGCCCCGCCGACGATGCCGTGCCGGACGACCGGGGCGAGGTGCTCACCCAGGACGCCCCGATCGACCGGTACCTCACCGGCGTGCTGTATCCGCGCGCCGCGGACAGGGCCGCGAAGGAGCATCAGGACGACCGGGCGGAAGAACAGCAGGGCCTGGACGCCGCCCCTCTGCTCACCCGGGAGGAAGTCGAGGACTCCGGCACCGCGCAGGACATCGGCGCCTCGGGGGACAGGCGCCCCTCCTCCATGGGTCTCACCTTCGCGGTCCTCCCGGCCATAAGCCGTTCGATCGTGATCTCGACCCGCGCGGCCGTCTACGAGCCCACCGACGCCGATGGCAGACGCGTCCCGGCCCGCCGCGCCGAGGCCCGTACCACTGCTGACCAGAGAGAGTGGTGGCAGCGCAAGGTACTTGCCCTTCCTGATCGAACCATCGACGTGACCGAGCCGGATCCGAGGAAGTCGATCCCGCTCTCCCCCGAAGCCTCCTTGCACGTCAACGTCCGGCCTCTCGATCAGAACACCGGCACGGTCACGGTCACGGTCACGTTGATCAACAGTCAGAAGGTCGGAGAAGGGGATCTCCAGGACGCCTTCTCTCTGTTCCAGTGCGGTCTGACGGTCCGGGCCGCCGACGGCTCCACCGCGTTCGTCGAGCGCCCCGCCCCGGCGGCCGACCATGACCCGGAGATCGCCACGAGCCGCTTGCTGCACCGCCACGCCCCGACCTTCGCGGTCGGCCACGGCTGCGCCGCCGAGTGGGACTGGACTCCGCAGCCGATCGGTATGACCGAAGCCGAGACGCCTGCCGTCCCGGAGGTGCGGAGTCAGTTCGTACCCACCGTGGAGGTTCTGCTCACCGACTCCAACCCGGAGATCGACAGTTCGGCGCTGTCCATGCTGAGGCTGGCCGAGCAGCCCGATGCCGAGGTCCTGGCCGCTCTGGAAGGACTCGCCACGGGTTACGAGCACTGGATCGACAGCAAGTCGGCCGAGGCGGAGGCGCTGACGGGCGGCCGCCACGAGAAGCCTGCGCGGGAGCAGGTGACGGCCTGCCGCGAGGCGCTCGACCGCATCCGTGAGGGTATCGAGCTGCTGCGGACCAAGCCCGATCTCATGCACGCGTTCCGTCTCGCGAACCGCGCCATGGCAGACCAGCGTGCCCGCAGTAAATGGGTGAAAGACGGACGCGTCGGGGCCCCCGACCCGGCCGCCGGCCACTGGCGCCCCTTCCAGATCGCGTTCGTGCTGCTGTGCCTCGCCGGCATCGACGACCGCGAACACCATGACCGGCAGCTCGCCGACCTGCTGTGGTTCCCCACCGGTGGCGGCAAGACGGAGGCCTACCTCGGGCTGATCGCCTTCACGTCGTTCCTGCGTCGGATCCGCAAGGGCGCAGGCGGTGTCACGGTCCTCATGCGCTACACACTGCGGTTGCTCACTCTCCAGCAGTTCGAGCGGGCGGCGATCCTGCTCTGCGCCATGGAGCGCATGCGGCGCCGGACACCCGAGTTGGGCCATGAGGCGTTCTCCGTCGGCATGTGGGTGGGGCGTTCCGCTACCCCCAATACGCTGGCCGTGGCAGGCCTGAAGCTCGATGAGCTACGACGGAATCTCGACAAGCGCCTCGCAACCGAGAATCCCGTCCAACTTCATGCCTGCCCCTGGTGCGGGACCCGCCTGGACGCACGGGACTACGAAGCCGACGAGGATGCCAAGCGGATGCACGTCCGATGCTCCGGCGCGGACTGCGACTTCAACGACGGCCTGCCTGTCCATCTGATCGACGAAGCTGTGTACGACGCACGGCCGACCCTGGTGATCGCCACCGTCGACAAGTTCGCGTCGATGCCCTGGCGCCCGGCGACCTCTGCGCTCTTCAACCGTGACGACGACCCGGAGGGCGGCACCCCTCCACCGGAGCTGATCGTCCAGGACGAACTCCATTTGATCTCCGGACCATTGGGCACACTGACGGGTCTCTACGAGACTGCCGTGGACGCACTTGCCGACCGGCCCAAGGTGATCGCTTCCACAGCGACCATCCGTCGGGCCGCCGATCAGGGTCGCCACCTCTTCGCCCGCGAGGTGCGGCAGTTCCCGCCCGCCGGTCTGGACGCCCGTGATTCGTGGTTCGCGGTCGAGGCCCCACGCGAGGAGAAGGCGAGCCGCCGCTACGTCGGCCTCCTGGCGCCGGGCACCAGCCAGTCCACCCTCCTGATCCGCACGTACGCCACCCTGCTGCACCGAGCCAAACAGGCGAGGACTGAGGACCAGGTGCGCGACGCGTACTGGAGTCTCGTCGGCTACTTCAACAGCCTTCGACTGCTGTCCGCCGCAGAACTCCAGGTCCATGATGACGTAGTGGCCTATTTGGAGATGCTCGCCGAGCGCGAGGGGGTGGAAGTCCGCTCGGTCGCCCATTACTCGGAGCTGACGAGTCGTATCGACGCCAGCGAGATCCCCGCCCGTCTCAAGGGCATCGAGAAGCGGCTGCCCGGTGATGACACGGTGGACGTCCTCCTGGCCACCAACATGATCGCGGTCGGCGTGGACGTGGACCGCCTCGGCCTCATGGCCGTGATGGGCCAGCCGCAGACGACCGCCGAGTACATCCAGGCCACCAGCCGTGTCGGCCGCGCGCACCCCGGGCTGGTCACAGTCATGCTCAACGCGGCCCGGCCCCGGGACCGTTCCCACTACGAGAGCTTCCAGCACTTCCACTCGGCCCTGTACCGCGAGGTCGAGTCCACCTCCGTCACCCCGTTCTCCGCCCGGGCCCGCGACCGGGGCCTGCACGCGGTGATCGTCGCCCTCGCCCGCATCATGATTCCGGCCGCTCGACCCAATGAGGGAGCCGGCCAGGTCGAGTCGTACGAACATGTGCTCCGGGGACGCATCAAGTCGATCCTCCTGGGGCGGGTGGAGGCGGTCACGAGAGAGGAGACCGGCGCCGTGTCGCGGGCCTTCGACGAGTTCGTCGAGTGGTGGTGCGCCGAGGCCGACATCCACAACGGTTTGCTGTTCGAACCTCAGAGGGGCAGCCGTACCCCTTCGCTCCTGAAGGCGTACGACGACGAGTCACGGGACGCCGAGGCATATCCCACGTTGTGGAGCCTGCGCGATGTCGACGCCGAGACCGTGCTTTTCATGGAGGGAAACCGATGACCCCGCCCCCCGCCCGCCGTCGCCGGGCAGGCGCGAACGGCGCCACTCCTGCCCATAACTTTCCGCGGCGCGGTGCGGTCCGTCGCGCCCAGGCGATCACCACGTACGGCGTGGGGTCTCTCATCGCCGTCGACCAGGAGTCCTTCATCGTCTCGGGACTCGACGAAGCTGAACAGAGCTGGAGCCGTGACGAGTCCCCACGGATCCACGAGCGGCGCCTGGCCCGAGTGCTGGAGGTCGACTACTTCCGGCTGCCACCCGCTTCCGACGACACCAGCAAGGACGGTCTCCGGGTCCGACGATTCCCCTTGATGCACTCCTGCCCCGAGTGCAACGACCTGCAACGACACCGCGACTTCAACCCGCCCAGCGGGCGAAGCGTCTGCGGTACGTGCGAGGTCGACCTGGTCCCCTCCCGCTTCGTCGTCGCGTGTGAAGCCGGCCACCTCGGCGAGTTCCCGTACTGGCAGTGGGTCCATCGCACCACGGACCGTGGTGCGACGTCGGTGGGGCAGTGCGGGGGGAAGCTCAAGATGCGGACGACCGGGCGCACTTCCTCGCTCCGCTCCATCCTCGTCTCCTGCACGTGCGGGCAGGCCCCCGAGGTCTCGATGGAGGGCTCCTTCCGCAGGCAGGCACTCAAGGACCTGGGCCTCAAATGCCAAGGCACCCGTCCCTGGCTCGGTTCGTCCACCCCGGCGCCGGGGTGTGGGCTTCCGCTGCGCACCTTGCAGCGCGGTTCGTCGGCGGTGTGGCGACCGGTACTGAAGTCGGCGCTCTCCATCCCGCCGTGGAGCGACGGCCGCTCGGATCCGCTCGCCGAACACTGGGCAGCACTCCGTGAGTACGACGCGCCCGAGCAAGTCGAGATCTACCTCAAAGGCGCTTTCAAGGGAAAGTGTCCGATACCGCTGGACGAGGTGATGGCACTCCTCGACGCGGAGCGCGAGGAGGATCCCGACAGTGAGTCGGCCCCCACCTTCGACCACCGCTACCGCGCGCTGCGCAACAAGGAGTACGAACGGCTCCGCGCGGGCAACGACGAGAGCGGGCACTCCCGTGACGAGCAGTTCGTCTGTGAAGCCCCGCTGGGCGACCAGAGCATGCTCGACCCGCTAGGCGTCACCGGTCCGATGCTGGTCAAGAAGCTTCGCGAGGTGCGCGCCCTCAAGGCGTTCACCCGGCTCGTCGACGCCGAGTCGATGACCGCCTCGACGGAGATGCCGCTGTCGGAACGCTCGCTGCGCTGGCTACCGGCGATGGAGGTACGGGGTGAGGGAGTCTTCCTCCGCTTGGACGAGGCCCGACTGGGTGCCTGGGAAAAGACCGTGGCGGTGGCGGCCCGGGTCGAGCGAATGCGTAGCGCCCACCAGCGCGTGCTCGAGCAGCGGATCGATGACCCGAGCATGGTCGTACCCTCTCCCGCCACCCCTCGCATGGTGCTGCTGCACACGCTGGCCCACGTCCTCATCAACGAGTGGAGCCTGGAGGCGGGGTACCCGGCCGCAGCCCTGCGCGAGCGCCTGTACGCCGCCGACGACATGGCCGGGGTGCTCGTCTACACGGCGACGAGCGACTCCGCGGGCAGCTTGGGTGGTCTGGTCGCCCAAGGTGAGCCGGAGGCACTCGGTCGTGCGGTGCGTTCGGCCGTCCGCCGTGCCGAGTGGTGTTCCTCGGACCCGCTCTGCATGGAGACCGAGGCGTCCGGTGTCGACGGAATCAACCTCGCGGCCTGCCACGCCTGCGTGATGCTGCCGGAGACGAGTTGCGAGCACAACAACATCCTGCTGGACCGCGCCCTGCTCGTCGGTACCCCCGACAACCCACGCCTCGGGTACTTCGGAGGTCTCCTGGGACAGTGACGTCGAACCTTCCGCAATGGCGTCGAGGGTGATCCGACACGTGCCGCTCTCCCGGTTTCAGGGCCTGAGAAACCACCGGCAGGCTCCACAGATCGTGCGGGCGCAGCCCGGAGCGTCAAGGCGCTCACTTGCGCGATCCGCTCTGCATCCGCCCCCGCGGACCACCGTCTCAGCCGACCGGCCCTGAGCGAGGCCGCGATCCCCTGGCGCGCCCTCGGCGTCCATACCGAAGGCGCCGTCACGGAGGTGGTCACCTGGGGCTTCTCTGAGCCTCCTTCGGGATTCGAACCTGAGACCTACGCATTACGAGTTGTCGGGTCCTAGTCGGCTGGCATCCCTGAATGTCCGCCATGGGGGGGGCTCCCGCGCCAGTTCAGGACCGCTGCACACATCGGCGGACGTCGACGGCTCGGCGCGGAATGACGGGCGACTGAGACCACCGGTGAGACCACCAGCTCCCGAGGGGCTTCCCCACGGGGACTTCACGCGCCATCCGACTACGGGTGCGACTGACGCCACGCACGGTCGTGACCCGATCACCAAATTAGTGTTCTAGGATTCCCCCCTGCCAGCAGCAACAGGTCTGGTTCATCCACATAGCCGGACCCGATCTCCGTTATGCCTAGCCATTGCCTTGGTGCGGGCCTATTTCCCACCGCACGAAAAGCGCTTCGCAATTTCCGCAAGACATGCCAGGCACGCAAGGGCCCGACCGCTGGAGACGGGGGATGCACCAGCGGTCGGGCTGTGGCCAACAGTAACAACGCTGCTGGGCTGCGGGAATGGGCTACTCGACCCCAACAAGGACTTGTGACCGGGATCACATCACCCGTTACTGGTCGCAAGGCGGCGCGTACGAGAGTCGAGGTAGATTCTCATGCCATTTATCTGGCGTGAGGACACCCTGAGTGGTCAAGCAAATACGACTGATGGCCTCATCGGCGTCCAAGTTCCAGAGCCGGACCGTATCGCTGCCGCTCGACACCCCGAGCAGGTGGCTGTTGGGGCTGAACGACAAGAAATTTCCCGTCTTGGCGTTGGGGCTCATCGACTGACCGATGCGCGTGGCCTTGGAGGGGCGAGCCACGTTCCAGAGCCGGACCGCGTTGTCGTTGCCGCCGCTCGCCAGGGTGCGGCCGTCCTGTCTGAACGTCAGCGACACGACCGCCTCGGTGTGACCGGTGAGGGGGGAGCCCAACCGGGCGGCCTTGAGCGGGTCGGTGATGTTCCAGAGGCGGACCGTGTCGTCGTCGCTGCCGCTGGCCAACGTATGGCCGTCCGGGCTGTAGGCGAGCGCGTTGATGGGGCCGAGGTGCCCGGTCAGGGGCGCGCCGAGCGGGGAGACGCGGCGCGGGTCTGCCACGTCCCACAGCCTGATGGTGCTGTCCGCGCTCCCGCTGGCGAGGGTTTGGCCGTCCGGGCTGAAGACCAGGGAGTTGACGTAGCCCTTGTGTCCGGAGAGCGGGGTGCCGAGCGGGCGCGGCCGGGCCGGGTCGCCGACGTTCCACAGCTGGACCGTACGGTCGTCGTAGGCCGTCGCCAGGGTGCGCCCGTCCGGGCTGAACGCCAGTGCGTCCGGGCCGGAGAAACGCGTGCGCAGCGCGATGGGCGCCCCGTAGGAGCTCGGCCGGGTCGGATCGGTGACGTTCCACAGCTGCACCGCGCTGTTCCTCATCAGCACCGCGAGCGTACGACCGTTGGACGAGAACGCCAGCGCGCGTACGTCACCGTCCCCAGGCGTGAACGGCTCGCTCAGCGACACGGGCCGGTCGGGGGTCTCCACGTTCCACAGCCGGACCCGGTGATCGCGCGCGGCCGTGGCCAGCACCCGCCCGTCCGGACGGAACGCTCCGATACGGCCGATCATGTCCGACGTGGGTATCGACCACAGGCGGACCTTGCTGTCGCCGCTCCCGGTGGCCAGAGTCCGGCCATCGGGGCTGAAGCCAAGGGCGTACATCTCGCCACTGCTCCCCGCGAGGGGTTCGCCGACCTGCGACGGGTACGCCGGGTCGCTGACGTTCCACAGGCTCGCCGTGCTGTCCGCGCTGGCGGCGGCGAGCTTGGTGCCGTCCGGGCTGAAGGCCACCGACCAGACCGCACCGGTGTGGCCGGTGAGCGGTGTGCCGAGCGGTGCCGCGTCCCGCGGGTCGGCAATGCTCCACAACCGGATGGTGTCGTCCGCGCCGCCGCTGGCGAGCGTACGGCCGTCAGGGCTGAAGGCCACGGAGTGCACCGTGCCCGTGTGGCCGGTCAGCCCCGTTCCGATCGGCGCCGGCTGAAGCGGATCTGCCGTGTTCCACAGTCTGATGGAGCCGTCATCGCCGCCCGCGACCAGCGTCCGCCCGTCCGGGCTGAACGCCACACAGCGCGCGGCGGCGGTGTGGCCGGTCAGGGCGCCGAGGGCTTTCGGCCGGCGCGGGTCGGCCACGTCCCACAGCCGTACGGTGTGATCCTCACCGGCGGAGGCCAGGGTGCGCCCGTCCGGCCTGAAGGCGAGGAGGTAGATCGTTCCGTCGTGGCCGGTCAGAGGAGCGCCCAGCGGCTGCGGGCGACTTGGGTTCCGTACGTCCCACAGCCGGATCGTGCCGTCGTCCGAAGCGCTGGCGAGGGTGTTCCCGTCCGGGCTGAAGACCGCGCTGCTCACCCAGCTGGTGTGACCGGTGAGGGGTACGGCCAGCTGCTTGGGCCGGGTCCGGTCGGTCACGTCCCACAGCCGAACCGTACGGTCGTAGCTGGCGGTGGCCAGGAGCCGGCCGTTCGGGCTGAACGAGGTGAGATAGACGGCTCCGGTGTGGCCGCGGAGCGGGGTGGCCAGCGGAGCGTTCACGATCGAGATCAGCCGGTTCTTCGCGCCTTCGTCGTGAGGCCGCCGGTTGTGCGCCACGAGGGCGAGCTGGGCGGAGAGCGAAGGGTCGGTGTGCTGGGCCCGGTCGGCTTCGGCGACCACCTGCTCGAACACGGCGTCGTCCCGCTGCTGCCGTGCAACGAGCGCCGAGCAGACAGCGAGGAGCGCCAGGACGACCAGAGCCGCTATCGCGCTGCGACTGACCCAGACCGTGCGCTTGCGCAGCCTGCCCGAAGCGGCCAGGAACTCCACGGCGTTCCGGGTGAGGAAGGTGTCACCGGCGGATCTCGCCCAGGCCTGGGCCTGCTCCAGGCGGGAACCCCGGTAGAGCAGCGACGAGTCCCGTTCGGAGTCCTCCCAGGCCCGGCCGTCCTCCTCCAGCCGCTGGCGCAGCAGGTGGTCGTTCCTGTCCTCGTCGATCCACTCGCGAAGGCGTGGCCAGGCGTGGAGCAGCGCTTCATGGGTGATCTCGACGGTCTCCGCGTCCAGCGTCACCAGTCGGGCGCGGACCAGCGCTTCGAGCGATTCCTCGGTCCGGTTGGGGTCCGTCGACTCCTCCGCCAGCTGGCGGCGCGTCCCTCGCCTACGGGTGGCCTGGGTGTCCTCGCTCAGCTTGACCAGCCTGAGCAGGAGCAGCCTCGCGGCCGTACGTGCCGCCGGGTCGAGGCCCGACCAGGCACGCTCGGCGGTCGCTGCCACCGCTCCCTGGATTCCGCCGGCCGCGCGGTAGCCGGCCAGCGTGAGCCGTCCGGCCTTACGCCGTTGCCAGGTGGCGAGGAGCGCGTGCGAGAGGAGCGGCAACGCCCCCGCGTCGTGCACTCCACGCGGGCCGTCGGCGCTGACTTCCCGGACGATCAGCTCCGCCAGCCCCGGTTCGAGCTCCATGCCCACGGCCTTGGCCGGTCCGGTCACCGCTTCCCGCAGCTCGGCGGTGGTCAGCGGCCCGAGCACCATGTGGCGGTGTTGCAGGGCGTCGGCCAGTTCGGGATACCCGAGGCACCGCTCGTAGAAGTCGGCGCGTATGCCGAGGACGACGAGCAGGGGGGCCGGGTCGGCCGGGTCAGCCGAGTCGGCGGGGGTGCAGGCGGCGTGGAGGAGCTGGACGAACGTACGCCGAATCGTCTCGTCGGAGCAGAGGGTGAAGGTCTCCTCGAACTGGTCGACGATCACGACCGGAGGGACGGGGGAAGGGGTCTCGCGGTTCGCCCAGGCCGTGACGGCTTCCCGTACCGCGTGGGCGAACTCGGGAGTACCGGGCTCTTCCGAGGCGGGGGCGGAGGCGGGGGCCGAGACAGAGGTGTAGGCGGAGACGACAGGCGCGAGCTCAGGTATGCGGCGAGTCAGCTCCGCGAGAGGATCGCTTCCCGGCACGAGATGAAGGACCTGCCTCGGCTGGCGGCCCTGGCCGCTCGGTCCGCCGTTCTGCAACGCGGGCACCAGCCCGGCGTTCAGCAAGGAGGACTTCCCCGCTCCCGAGGCACCCACGAGCATGACCAGGCCGCCCGTCTTCTCCGCCGCGCGAAGCTGAGCGACGAGGGCGTCCCTGCTCCGCTCCCGGCCGAAGAACCACCGGGCGTCCTGCTGACGGTACGAAGCCAGTCCTCGGTACGGGCACACGCTGCCGGGGACGTTCGCGGCTTCGCCCGGAGGCCGCTCATCCTCTTGCGCGGGTGCCTCAGAACGCTCGCCGACCGGGTCGGCGACCGCGCGCTCCCACAGGCTCTGCCACTGCGCCATGTCGTACAGGCCGGGAGACACAGGCACGGGGCGCGAGCGGCGGGCGTCGGGTATCAGGACATGCAGCACCACGGCGAGGGCGGCGAAGTGGGCAGGCACGTTCCGGGCCCGTCGCCAGTCGCTGATCCGCTGAGCGGACACCCGTACGGGGCGCCCTCGCTCGTCGACACGCTGAAGCCGCACGACCGCCTCGGCGACGCGCTTGAGGGGAGGGTTGCCGGCCTCCGTGTACAGCAGCGCGAGACGTTCCGCGAAGGCTGCGCGTGCCCCTGAGTCGGAACTCAAGGTCTCCACTCCTTACTTCCCCCGCGCCTGGACATCCGGACCGGAAAACTCACCCTATACGGCTGACCTGCGGTTAAGCCGTGGACCGGATGCCAGAACCTCCTCAGTTGGAGCCGCAGCTGGCAGGATCTCGACGCAGCAGCGCATCATCCGGGCGACGCCCAGAGGGGGCCACCAGCCCGGCGCTCGAAGAGACAGCTCATGATGCCGCACGTTCTCGGTCAGCTTTGATTCGGAGCCCGGGAGCGGCGGCGACGGCCTCGCCGCGTGAGCAAGAGGGATCCGTGGAGCCCCAGCCCCATGCGGGTGGCTGGCGCATCAACCACGGGTCCGGCATCCCTTGATCCGTGCCGTACTGCGGCACGGATCGACGCCGACCGTGTGGCCCGGCACCAGTCCTAACAGGGGAGGGACTGGCGCCGGGCCCATGCGGGTGGGTTTGGTCGGCCGCAGAAGGCGCCGGCAACTGCCAACGCCGAGGAGGCCGCCCTCTGAGGGGCGGCCTCCTCGGCGTTACCAGACGTAGCGAGGCGCTCGATCCTCAGATCAGGCTTCGGCTGTGTGTCGACGCTGTCCCACAGCCAGGTACTCGTACTGGGCAGGGCCTGAGCAGCACCATGGCTCCGCGCGTCAGCTCTGCAAGTGCCCGGCCCATACGGCTTTAATCTGCTCTCCCTGTTCGGCAGTGATGACCCCAGCTTCCGTCGCTACAGCCACGAGATCGGTGCCGGCCGCCAGCTTGAGGGCAGTGAAGGCATCATTCATGCGTTCGGAGTTTCGGGGGGTTCCTACATGGCCAGGCTCCAGGTCACCAGGGAGGAAGTTAGCCACTTCTCCGTCGTGGCTGTCGAACGCAGCCTTGTCCATCCTCACGTGGACCCGTTTGGTGCCTATGGTGACGACGGTCCCGTGTGAGCCATGGTGGTACAAGGGCCTATCGCTTGGCACTCCGACCGTGACCTTGTCGCCGAGCTTGAAACTGCTCAGGGTCCTGCCACTACCGAACATGCGCGTTTCCCCTCCAGGACATGCGGATCATGAGGCCCCTCGTGCCTCGCCTCTGCCCTACTTGTACACCTCGATCCCGATGATTCGGGCTTTCTTGTCGATCAGTCCGACGGCATTAGGACACCCCATCGCCTAAAGGACTCGCGGACCAGCGAGGCTTGCTGAAGAGGAATCTCACCAAGATCGGCAACTGACCGCTGCACCAGCCCTCCGAAACCGTTGGTGCGTTGCGCCCAGCCACGGAGTGAGCAGAACGGTTCTAAATCCAACCCGCCGCCTGCGCCGCCAGAGTCGCCCGCTCCTCAGCCTCATCCGCCTTCGCGTTGAGACCCTCGCTCCTCCCCAAGCCCTCGCGGCCGGCGGCCTCCATCGCGACTTGAGACGCCACCAGCGCAGCACGGTAGGCAGCGGCGGACAGATCACTCGTCTCCTCCTCGTCCCTCGCAACCTGAGCAGCCACAGCCGCAGCAGCAGCCGCGTTTCTGGCACATCGCGCGTCCGCCGCCGGGTCCAGGGGGCTCTCGGGGAGCGCCGCCAGGACTTGGGCTGCCAGGCGGAGGGCGTTGGCTGCCTTCTCGGCGGGGTCCCTCGGGACGCTCTTGGCGTCGTGCTCAGCAATGCCGGCGTACCGGCACGTCGCCGCCGCCCGGTCCAAAGCCTTCCGGGCGCGCGTCGCGTGGCGCTCCCTGAGAGCCATGTCGGGGGTCGCGGTGTCGTCGGGCTGTGCGGTGACCAGTCGCGCGGCGCTGGTGGAGTCGCTCATCGACATCTCCCATTCGTCCCGGCCCGGCGCACACGGTCAGATGCCCGTTGTTCGCCCCAGGCAACGGCTGCCGGGCAGGGTGGCATGTACGACGCCAACACACCAGGGCCGCGACACCGGGTTGGCTCAGGAGACGTCGTCGTCACGGCGTGCCGACGGCAGCAGGAGATCACGCTCGGGGTGGTTCTCGCCCGTGACCCTCCCTTGGATACCCAGATCCGCCCGCGCCGCTTCGTGTGCCCGTCAGCGCGCGGTACGTCCAATGACCCGAAGCGTGAGAGGTGACACAGAGGCAGGCTGGTTGTCACTCGAGGGCATCTGTCGGCGCCTGTTGGGGATTTGGGCCGGAGCCCGCCCGCACAGGCCAGCACTTCTGTCGCTGAGGAGTTCAGGAAGAGCGCGAACACGGACGACCTGTCCACGGAGTAGATGAGACCGGTGCGCACAAGCTCTTCCCCGGCCTGCCGGAGGATTCCAACCGAGGCGGCAAGGCCTCCGACTGTGTGGCCACGCCGAGCAGCTGTGCGGATGCGGATCGCGAACACACCCGCGTGCCGACTGGCGGGGACCAGACCGTCCGACACGTCGAAGACGCCTCCGGCGACCAAGGCGTCACGGGCAGGTCCGCATGCCGGGGTCCGTTCACGAAGCATGGCGATGAGGTCCTCGCGAGGAATACTGCGCACCGGTTTCCGTACGACCCAGGCGTCGCCCATGTGTGACAACTGCAGCGCCTCTCTGGCCGACTGTTTCGACCCCCCTTTTTTCGCAGGCTATCTGGCGCCGACGGTGACAACCACTGAGCCTCGGCACACCCAAGTGCCAGATACAGCTGGCATGCAGGCCACCGCTGTTGCACTCATCCCCCCAACGCCGTCAAGACCTGGCTCGCCACTCCAAGGCAGCAAAAAAGCGTGTGCTCTCCCACCCGTGAGCGGGAGAGCACACGCTTGAGCCCTGCGCAGACGCCGTAGTCGGAGCCCGGCTACTGCTCGACAGTCAGTGCCCAGCGGACCGTGGAAGGGGCCGTGATGTGAAGCGCGCCCTCCGATCGGTCTGTCTTGAGATGCACCTCGTTATAAGTACTGCTCGATTCCGCGGCCACGCATTCCAGTGGAAAGCTGAGGCCACTCGGATCAATCGCGACACTGATCTTTCCGCTTCCCTGGCAGTTGACCTGAACAGCCAACCGCCCTGAGTGAATCTTTCCGAGTGGGAGCTCCGCGTTGCCGTTGCGGGAGTTGACACTCGTGAGGACTTTCCCGTTCCCCATCGGCTTTGGCGCCCGCGTGACCGTTTGGCCATCTATATGCTCGGGCCTGCCAGTCGGCGGAGTGATCGACTTTGAGGCAGAGGGCGTAGGCGATCGGGTGGCCGCCTTGGGAGCAGCGTCGCTATCGCCGTCCCCGCCGCTACAGCCAACCGCGCCAATCAGCATTGCTACGGCCGTCAGCGCACAGGCAGCGGGGGCGGGGCGCGTCAGTCTTCCCATATGTACCAGCCCACTCGTATCGGGATGTAGCTAGTGATCATCTTCTGTGCGCTGGTCTTGCAGTTGCTGTACATCAGGTAGCTCACCCCGGTTGTCTTCAACCGGTAGACACCGTATTTCCCGTGCGTACTCCTGTGAGCCGGAGTGTCGACGGAGATCTGATTGCCGACCTTTGCCGTCATTTTGACCGAAAAGCCTACGTTCCACTGGACTTCGGACTTCGCCACGAGGAAGTTCACGCTCGTCTTCAGGCCAGCCGAGACGCTCACGCCGACCTCCCCCGTCACCTCGGACGTGAAGGTGGTCCGTGCCGTCCGGGAGGTGCCGTTGTAGTTGGTGTTCGACGGCCCGACTCCATAGTGGTACCGCGCTCCCCTGGTTCTCGGTACGTACACCGAGGTGGTCCCGGGGCCGCAGTACACGCCGCCATTGGCCCCGCCCGCATTGTCCGTCTCAGGAAGCGGATCCGGCGTGGGGTCTTCCACCAAGTCGGTCTCTTCCGGCTCAGCCGGTGGCGCAGAATGAACGACGTCCGCGTCCGTCTCCGGTAACTGGTCGTTCGGACCCGGTTCCGTTCCTGGATTCGTCACTTGGCCCACAGAGGGGCTCGTTGCGGTAGGACCATCCGCATATGCCGGGATACCCGCCCCCAGCACTACCGTCGTCGCGGCCGTGCAGGCCAATATCCCATGCCTGAGTTTCCTGCCCATGAGACACCCTCCCCCAGATCTGTTCCTCATGAACGACAGGTTCATTAACCCAGTTCCGTGATCACCTGACCACGGGAATCATGGATTCCTGAGCATGGCTTGAGGTCCAGGGCTTCCGCTTGGCGGGTTCCAGGTGCTGCGGCTCATTTTCATCTCTCAACGCAGGTGCCTCAGGCGCCTACTCGCCACAGGGCCACTCAGAGAAACAGCCCGAGCGTTGCATCAGCAGACCAGCTCTGCCAGCACACGGCGAACAGAGCGCCCACAGATATAAGCGCCATCATCAAGTTCTGCCCCTGCTCAGCCCAGTCATGGATCATGAGAACAAAGTAGATGAGGTTCAACAGCAACCCGCCGACGAGCGCGATCGGCGTCAGGAAGCCAAAGATCAAGCCGAGGCCGAGGGCCAGCTCCGCGTAGGCGACGACGTACGCCATCAGCTTGGGGCGGGGCTTCACCACCGCATCGAAGCCTCGCCGCACGAACGGCCAGCGGTGCTCCTCCGCGATTCCCGCGGCCCAGCCGATCCCCCCGCCGGCGAACCACGTCTTCTTGTCCTTGTGGCGCCAGCTCTCCAGCCACCACAGGCCGAGCCCGATCCGCAGGACCGCGAACCACTCCGCTCCGCTGAGCCAGATCGTCTCCATCCCGGATCCCTTCCCTGAGCCCACCTGATGGAGCGTCAGTTGACCGTGAACTCGGGCGCCCGCGCAAGAGCCTGGCTCGCACTCCTCCTTGCCGCCTCGCGGGCGACGCCCTAGCCTCGATCTGATGGAGCGTCAGATTCGAGTCGGTTGAACCGGCAGGCAGCAGGGGGTAGACAGCGTGGTCAACGGCGACAACGGCACCGGTGGCGTGCCCCGGGTCATCAGCGTGGACGACCACGTGATCGAGCCCGCGCACCTCTTCGATACGTGGCTGCCCGGCAAGTACCGCGACAAGGGGCCCAAGCCCTTCACGGCCGGCATCGGCGACCTGGCGTACGTCGGGGGGAAGTACCGGTTCACCACGGACCCGGCGGGCCAGATCACCGACTGGTGGGAGTACGAGGGGCTCCTCTTCCCGTACAAGCGGATCATCGCGGCCGTCGGCTTCACCCGGGACGAGATGACCCTCGACGGCATCACTCGCGAGGAGATGCGGCGGGGCTGCTGGGATCCGAAGGCGCGGCTCGCCGACATGGATCTCAACCACGTCGAGGCGAGCCTCTGCTTCCCCACCTTCCCGCGCTTCTGCGGGCAGACCTTCGCCGAGGCGCAGGACAAGGAGGTCGCGCTCGCTTGCGTACGCGCCTACAACGACTGGATGGTGGAGGAGTGGTGCGGGGACAGCGGTGGGCGGCTGATCCCGCTCTGCCTCATCCCGCTGTGGGACATCGATCTCGCCGTCGCCGAGATCCGCCGCAACGCCGCACGCGGGGTACGCGCCGTCACCTTCTCCGAGATCCCCACCCACCTCGGGCTCCCCTCCATCCACTCCGGCTACTGGGACCCCTTCTTCGCGGTCTGCCAGGAGACCGGGACCGTCGTGAACATGCACATCGGAAGCAGCAGCCAGATGCCCGCCGCGTCCCCGGACGCGCCGCCCGCCGTGCAGGCCTCGCTCTCCTTCAACAACGCCATGGCGTCGATGATGGACTTCCTGTTCAGCGGGGTCCTCGTGAAGTTCCCGCAGCTCAAGCTCGCCTACTCCGAGGGGCAGATGGGCTGGATCCCGTACGCCCTGGAGCGCGCCGACGACGTGTGGGAGGAGCACCGCGCCTGGGGCGGGGTCAAGGACCTCATCCCCGAGCCGCCCTCCACCTACTACTACCGCCAGATCTTCTGCTGCTTCTTCCGCGACAAGCACGGCATCGCCTCGCTGGACGTGGTCGGCCGGGACAACGCCACCTTCGAGACCGACTACCCGCACGTCGACTCCACGTGGCCCCACACGAAGTCGGTCGCGGAGGACCACGTCGCGGGGCTGCCGGAAGAGGTGGCGTACAAGCTGCTCCGCGGGAACGCCATCCGCATGCTTGACCTTCCGTTCGATCGGGAACGGGCAGCCGGCTCGCGCGCATAGTCAGCTCCGTATCGCCGCAGACTGACGCTGGGAGCACCCGTACTCCCAGCGTTACCGTTCACGTCGGACCTGCGGAGAGGCGGACGGATGGGCGACAACCCCATGTCAAAGGCTCTGGTCACCTTCGGGCGCGGCTACGTCCGCCATGCTCCGTCGGCGATCGGCAAAGCGTCGCTCTCCGCACGCTTCCTCAACCCGCGCTTACGAGACCAACCCCGGAAACGCGTGGTCCCCACCCGTTTCGGTGCCAGTTTCGCCGTGGACACGACGGACCTGATCCAGCGGTACCTGTACATGTTCGGCATCTGGGAGCCGCACCTGACTCGCTGGCTGGAGCGCCGGCTTCGGCCCGGGGACACCTTCATAGATGTCGGTTCCAACATCGGGTACTACAGCGTGCTCGCCTCGCGCCTCGTCGGTGAGACCGGTCGCGTCGTAGCCATCGAGGCCTCCCCCACCTTCCACGCGCAGGTACTCCGGCATGCCCGGATCAACGGCTGCGACAACATCCGTGCGGTCAACTCCGCAGTCTCCGACCGGAGCCGGATGCTCACGTTCATACTGGCCAGCTCGCGGAACATGGGCGCGACCAGCACGGTCCCTTACGACGGGCCGGCCGAGTCCACCTTCGAGATCGAGGCACGTCCCCTGCCGGAGATCCTGGACCCCGCCGAGATCGCCAACGCCCGAGTCATCAAGATCGACGTCGAGGGTGCGGAAGGCAGTGTCGTACGGGGTCTCGCCCCCCTGCTCGACAGGCTCCGGCCCGACGCGGAGATCACCGTCGAGGTCACCCCCCACCGCATGAAGCAGCTCGGCGACGACGTCACCGAGCTGCTGACCACCATGCGGGAGCACGGCTTCCACACGTACCGCCTGACCAACGACTACGCCCCGGAGTCCTACCCCGCCGCCCTCAGTGGCCCCGCCGCAGTACCGGTTCGGTGGCGCGCGCCGATCGACTCGGAGAGCGATCTGGTCTTCTCTCGCATCGACGCTGAGAGCCTCGGCTGAGCAAGCCGTGGTACGGCTGCGCGAGTCCGTAGCGCGCAGGTCACAGGTCAGTCCTCGGCCGGGAAGTGCCACTGGAAGTGCGACAAGGCCTTCGCCCTGGCTTCCACCACCGCCATGCGCGCGTCGCGCTCGGTGGTGTCCGTGTGGGCGGCCTGGCTGGTCGACTGCCCTTCCCACTTGCGGTAGACGAGCCCGACCTCGCGCGTGAAGTACCCGCGGCTGACGGCGTCCAGCGCGAGCAGCAACCCCGTGTCCTCCGAGGCCGGAAGCGCCATCCATCCCCCGAGCGCGACGAGGAGATCCCGGCGCATGAAGAGGGTTGCCGGATGGACCTGCGCGCGGTAGCCATGCTCCTGCCAGTGCCGCAGCACCTCGCCGCGCTCGATCGGACCGCCCTCGGGGTCCTGGTCGAAGCCGAGGGTCGAGCCGTCCGGCAGAAGGTCGAGGACCCGGGACGTCGTCCATCCGATGCCGCGGTCGGCTTCGAGGACGGCCAGATCGCGGGCGAGCGTGCCCGGGACGAGCTGGTCGTCGGCATCGAGGATCTTGACGTATTCGCCGTCCGCCTCCGCCAGCGCCATCGTCCGCGCCACCCCCGGACCACCGGCCCGGCCCTGCCTGAACGTCACCCGCGGATCGTCGGGAACATGCGGCGCGACGTCTTCGCTCCTGCCGTCCTCACGGATGACCCAGTGCCACTCCCAGCCGTCCGGAAGCTCCTGGTCGCAGAGGGACTTGTAGGCCTCCGGCAGGAACTTGGCGGACGGCGGGTGCACAGCGGTGACGACGATGATGCGCCGGGACACGGCGTCACCACCTTTCCAGTGGAGTGTTGAAGATCAATTCCGTGCGATCGCCGGGCACCGTGACGTAGGAGACCTCCACGGGCTGTTCGTGGATGTCGTACGAGGTCTTCCGCAGCAACACGACCGCCGTGCCGGCCGGGAGCTCAAGCTCCTCCGCCTCCTCCGGGGTGGGTGGGCGGGCGGTGACGCGCTCCTCTATCCGGCCGAGCTCGATGCCGATGGTGAAGAGCTGATTCATGGTGCCGCCGGGCCACGGCTCCTTCGACTCGTCCAGTAAATCGGGATTGCCGACAACGAGATCGTGGACGAGGTAGGAGGTCACGAGACTGAACGGTGCGGTCTCTGCGCTGTAGCGCGTGCGGTAGCCGCGCTGGAGGAGAAGTGTTCCCTCGGGGACACCGAAGGCCTCCGCGAGCTCCTGGTCCGCCTTCACCTCGCGGTAGGAGGCCTGGAAGACGAGATCGTTGACCGTGAGTCCCGTGTCATGTTCCGTGGCGCCGGTCCGCAACCGCGTCGTCTCGGGCTCCCGGGCGCGGTTCTTCTCCCACTGGTGCCGGGCGTTGTTACGCACCACCGGCGTGCGCGGACGGCGGACGAAGTTCCCACGTCCGTGCTGCTTCTCGATCAGCCCCTCGTCCCGCAGAAGACGCAGGGCCTCCCGGATCGTCGGCACGCTTCGCCCGAAGCGGTCGGAGAGCTTTGCCTCCGTGGGCAGCCGGTCCCCCGGAGCCAGCTGACCGGCCCGGATGGACTCCCTGAGCTCGTCGGCGATCCGCTCGTAGACCTTTGCCACCTTGCTCACCGTTCCCGTCGTACGACCTCGATCAGCATACGAGTCATCAAGAGGACTTTTTCGGCGACCTCCGGAGCCTGCTCGTGGCGGCGGGTGGCAAGAAACGTCTCCTGGGTCTTCAGAAGAGCGGAGCTGGCCACACCGGGGCCGGCCGCCCCCCCCCCGGCTCAGAAACCAGAAAAGCCCAGCTCAGAACATGTCTGAGCTGGGCTTTTTCTGAGCCGCCTTCGGGATTCGAACCCGAGACCTACGCATTACGAGTGCGTTGCTCTGGCCAACTGAGCTAAGGCGGCACGCCGTCCGCACGATGGTGCGATCAGCAACGCGGCCAAGTCTACACAGTTTCCCGGGGTGCTCCTGACCACCCCTGTTCGAGGGAGTCGTGCAGCTCAGGTGCACTTCTTGTCGGCGGGCGGGGGTGTGCCCTCCAGGAGGTAGGTGTTGATCGCGGTGTCGATGCAGTCGCTGCCGCGGCCGTACGCCGTGTGGCCGTCGCCGTCGTAGGTGAGGAGGCGGCCGGAGGAGAGCTGGGAGGCGAGGGACTTCGCCCACTTGTACGGGGTGGCGGGGTCGCGGGTGGTGCCGACCACCACGATCGGGGCGGCGCCCTTCGCCTCGATGCGGTGCGGGGTGCCGGTGGCCTTCACCGGCCAGTACGCGCAGTTCAGGATCGCCCAGGCGAAGCCCTCGCCGAAGACCGGGGAGGCCTTCTGGAAGGACGGGAGCGCGGCGGCGACCGCGTCGGGGCCGGAGAAGGCGGGGGGCAGGTCCAGGCAGTTCACGGCCGCGTTGGCGTACATGAGGTTGGCGTACTTACCCTCCGCGTCCCGCTCGTAGTACGAGTCGGCGAGGGTCAGCAGGCCGCCGCCGTCGCCGTGCGTCGCGCGCGTGAGGCTGCTGCGCAGCTCGGGCCAGGTCGTCTCGTCGTACATCGCGGCGATCACACCGGTCGTGGCGAGCGCCTCGCCGAGCTTGCGGGACTCGCCCGTGTCGACCGGCTTCGCGTCGAGGTCCGCGAAGAACTTCTTCAGGCGCGTCGACGCGTCCGCCACCGATGTCGTGCCCAGCGGGCAGTCCGTGCGCCGCACGCAGTCCGCCGCGAACGACTGGAACGCCGTCTCGAAGCCCGCCGTCTGGTCGCGGTTCATCTCCAGGGCCGGCAGCGACGGGTCCATCGCGCCGTCCAGCACCAGGCGGCCGGTGCGGTCCGGGAACAGCTCGGCGTAGGTCGCGCCCAGGAACGTGCCGTAGGAGGCGCCCACGTAGTGCAGCTTCTCGTCGCCGAGCAGCTGCCGCAGGATGTCCATGTCACGCGCCGCCTCGACCGTGGAGACATGCGGCAGCACCTTCCCGGAGTGTTTCTCGCAGCCGCGCGCGAAGTTGCGGAACGACGTCTCCAGGGCCCGCTTCTCGCCTTCGTCGTCCGGGGTCTGGTCGACCTGGGTGTACGCGTCCATCTGCCCGCTCGACAGGCACTCGACCGGCTCACTGCGGGCCACCCCGCGCGGGTCGACGGCCACCATGTCGTACCGGGCCCGCACCGGGGCGGGGTAGCCGAGGCCCGCGTACTGCTGGAGGTAGCCGACCGCCGAGCCGCCCGGGCCGCCCGGGTTGACCAGGAGCGAACCGATCCGCTTGCCCGGGCCCGTGGCCTTCTTGCGCGCGACCGCCAGGTCGATGGAGGGGCCGGTCGGCTTGGCGTAGTCGAGCGGCGCCTTCATCGTGGAGCACTCGAAGCCCGGGACGCCGCACGCCCGCCAGCTGAGCTTCTGCTGGTAGTACGGGCGCAGGGCGGCGGCCGACGTCTGGGCGCCCCCGGCCGAGGCGGTGGACGCGGTCGCAGTGGTGGACGAGCCGCCCGACGAGCAGCCGGAGGCGAGCAGCCCGGCGGTCACGACGGCGAGGGCGGAGAAACGAAACAGACGCCTGGAGTCCATCCCCGGAGCGTAACCGGGGAGTGACGGCACGTGCCCTGTCGGCGGGCGGACGAGGGCTCGTACGAGTGAGGCGGTGAACGTACGGGGGAGGTCGACGGGGGTGGTGCAGCGGGGGTGGTGCAACGGGGGTGGTGGGTGAGCGGCACGACCACCGGCGGCCGGAGCCATCCCCGTCGGCTGGGGCCGTCCCGGTCAGCCGGGGCCGTCCCGGTCAGCCGGGGCCGTCCCGGTCAGCCGGGGCCGTCCCGGTCAGCCGGGGCCGTCCCGGTCAGCCGGGGCCGTCCCGGTCAGCCGGGGCCGTCCCGGTCGGCCGGGGCCGCCTCCCGGGCCCCCAGCCCCGGGCCCTGCCCCTACCCCGCCCGCAGCGCCAACGTCATCGCCTCCACCGCCAGCAGCGGTGCCACATTGCGGTCCAGCGCCTCGCGGCAGGCGAGCACCGCCTCTATACGGCGCAGGGTGGACTCGGGCGTCGAGGCGCGCGCGATGCGATCCACCCCGTCCCGTACCTCCTCGTTGGCCAGGGCCACACGGGAGCCCAGCTGGAGGGCCAGCACGTCGCGGTAGAAGCCGGTGAGCTCGGTGAGGGCGAGGTCCAGGCTGTCCCGCTGCGTACGCGTCTTGCGGCGCTTCTGGCGGTCCTCCAGTTCCTTCATCGCCCCCGCCGTGCCGCGCGGCATCCGCCCGCCCGCCTGGGCGCCGAGCGCCGCCTTCAGGTCCTCGGTCTCCTTGACGTCGACCTCCTCGGCGAGCTGCTTGGCGTCCTCGGTGGCGGTGTCGACCAGCTCCTGGGCGGCCTTGAGGCAGCCGCCCACGTCCTCGACCCGCAGCGGCACCTTCAGGACGGCGGCCCTGCGGGCACGCGCGCGCTCGTCCGTGGCCAGGCGGCGGGCCCGGCCGATGTGCCCCTGGGTGGCGCGGGCGGCGGCGAGGGCGGTCTCCGGCGGGATGCCGTCCCGGCGGATCAGCACATCGGCGACGGCCTCGACCGGCGGGGTCCGCAGCGTCAGGTGGCGGCAGCGCGAGCGGATCGTCGGCAGCACGTCCTCCAGCGAAGGCGCGCACAGCAGCCACACCGTACGCGGCGCGGGCTCCTCCACGGCCTTCAGGAGAACGTTGCCCGCGCCCTCGGTGAGCCGGTCCGCGTCCTCCAGGACGATCACCTGCCAGCGGCCGACGGCGGGCGAGAGCTGCGCGCGCCGGACCAGGTCGCGGGTCTCCTTGACGCCGATGGAGAGCAGGTCGGTGCGGACGATCTCGACGTCCGCGTGCGTGCCGACCAGCGTGGTGTGGCAGCCGTCGCAGAAGCCGCAGCCCGGCTGGCCGCCCAGCGCCCGGTCCGGGCTGACGCACTGGAGCGCGGCGGCGAACGCGCGCGCGGCCGTCGGTCCGCCCGAGCCGGGCGGACCGGTGAACAGCCACGCGTGCGTCATCTTCGATGCGTCCGGGGCGGCCTCGCCGGACGAGGCGGCGGTCACCAGCGCGTCGGCGTCGCGTGCGGCAGCGGCCAGCTGCTCCTGCACCCGGTCCTGGCCGACCAGGTCGTCCCACACCGTCATGGGTCACCGCCTCCGCGCTCTGTTCCGCCCCGTACGTCCCCGCTACGACCCCATTGTGAGGGAGGGGTCGGACAATCCCGCTCAGGGCGGCCTTCCCGCAGGTCAACGACGGTGACCCGGTCACAGGTCACGGGCTGCGGCAGCGGCGGAACCAGCGGCCGCGCCCCGCCCGCAGGCCACCGCCGACGACCCCGGCGGAACCAACAGCCGTGACCCGGCCGCCCACAGGTCAGCGGCGGCCAAGCCAGCGGGCCCGGCAGCCGTGACCCGCCCACACGTCAGCGGCGCGGCGACCCCGCCAGGACCGACAGCGGCGACCTGCCCGCAGATCACGGCCCCGCCCCCAGCGGAACCAACCACCGTGCCCCGGCCGCCCGCAGGTCAGCGGCGGCCAAGCCAGCGGGTCCGGCAGCCGTGACCCGCCCCCACGTCAGCGGCGGCGCCCCCTGCGGTCGTCGTCCTCGTCCGGGTGCGGCCCGAGCAGTTCGTCAGCGAGGGTGGGGAGATCGTCCAGGGGGGTCTCCTCCGCCCAGTCCGAACGCCGCCTGGGCCGACGGCCCCGCTCCGCCTCCGGCTCCCGACCCGCCCCGGGCTCGGCGCCCAGTTGCTGGGGGTCGACCTGCGGCAGCTCGCGCGTCCGCTCGTTCGGGCGCTCAGGCTGCTGCTCGTCGCGGAAGATCCCCGGCGGGAAGCGGTCCGCGTCCCGCGCCGAGCCCGAACCCGCCGCCTCCCGCACGGACGGCAGCACCGTCGTCTCGTCGGCGTCGGCGTCGGCGTCGGCGCCCCGCGCCCCCTCCCGTACAGGCGGCAGCACGGTCGTCTCGTCCGCGTCCTTCACGGACGGCAGCACCGTCGTCTCCTCGGCATCGGCCGGGACCTGCGGCAGCACCGTGGTCTCGGCGGAGTCCGGGGCGGCCTTGCCCGGCACCCGGACTTCCTGCGTGACCTCGTTGGGGCTCACCTCGGGGTCCGCGGACGGGTTCACGGACGGGTCCACGGACGGACCCGCAGAGGGGTCCGCGGACGGGTCCACGACGGGCGTCGGCACCGTCACCTCGGAGGCCGACTCCCCCACGGGCTTCCGCTTCGCGCGCGTGGCCGAAGCAGGCGCGGCCGACGTGCCCGCCGCGTCCTTGGCAGCGGCCGGGGCCGGGGCAGAGGGAGACGCGGTGGCGGCCGTGGCCGTCGCCGCTGCGGCGGCCGCGGCGGTCGCCGCCTCCGCCAGGCGCCGGGCCTCCTCCGCCCGCCGCAGCGCCTCCTCGGCCTTGCGCTGCTTCTCCAGGCGGCGCTCCTCGGCCTCGGCGCGCAGCCGGGCCTGCTCCTCGTGCTCCTTGCGCAACCGCTCCTGCTCGGCGGCGGCGGCCTTGGCCTCCGCCTCGCGCCGGACACGCTCCTCCTCGGCGAGGCGCCTGGCCTCCTCGGCCCGCGCCCGGGCCTCCTCGGCCTGGCGCTCCTCCTCGCGGCGGCGCGCCTCCTCCAGCTCGCGCCGCTTGCGCTCCTCCTCCTCGGCGCGCAGCTTGGCGAGCTGCGCCTGGCGCTCGCGCTCCAGGCGCTCCTCCTCGGCCTTGCGCGCGGCCTCTTCCTCGGCCCTGCGCCGGGCCTCCTCCTCGGCCGCCTTGCGCGCCTCCTCCTGGGCCTTCACCTCGGCCTCGGAGAGCGGCAGCACCTGGTCGAGCCGGTGGCGTACGACGGTGGTGACCGCCTCGGGCTCCTGGCCCGCGTCCACCACCAGGTAGCGGGACGGGTCGGCGGCGGCGAGGGTGAGGAACCCGGCACGTACGCGCGCGTGGAACTCGGGCGGCTCCGACTCCAGCCGGTCCGGCGCCTCCGTGAACCGCTCGCGGGCGGTCTCCGGCGCCACGTCGAGGAGCACCGTCAGGTGCGGTACGAGACCGCCGGTCGCCCAGCGGTTGATCCGGGCGATCTCGGTCGGCGACAGATCGCGGCCGGCGCCCTGGTAGGCGACGGAGGAGTCGATGTAGCGGTCCGAGATGACGATCGCGCCGCGCTCCAGGGCGGGGCGGACCAGCGAGTCGATGTGCTCGGCGCGGTCCGCCGCGTACAGCAGGGCCTCCGCGCGGTTGGAGAGCCCGGCGCTGGAGACGTCGAGCAGGATCGAGCGCAGCCGCTTGCCGACCGGGGTCGCGCCCGGCTCACGGGTCACCACGACCTCGTGGCCCTTGGCCCTTATCCACTCGGCCAGCGCCTGCGCCTGCGTCGACTTGCCCGCGCCGTCGCCGCCCTCCAGAGCGATGAAGAAGCCGGTGGCGGCCGGGGCCTGGGCCGGGTCGGCGCCGCGCACCGCGTCCCGCAGATCGCGCCGCAGCGGCACGCCCTGCCGGTCGTCGGTCTTGGCCAGGACGACCGCGGCGACCGGCAGCAGCAGCGCGCCGGCCAGCATCAGCGTGAAGCCGGCGCCGCCGTGCGCGAAGACGAACCCGTCGCCCGCGAGCCGGTGCGGGCCGATGGCGGCGGCGACCAGCGGGGCGAGGATCGCGCCGAGGCCGATCGCGACCCGGGCGACCGCCTGGAGGTGGTCGGTGGTGCGGGCCCGGCGGTACTCCTCGGTCTCCTGGTCGATCAGCGTGTGGCCGCTGTTGGCGGCGACACCGGCCGCGAGACCGGCGGCCAGCGCGATGAACAGCACGGTCGCCGTGTCCGGCACCAGGCCCATCGCGAGCAGCGCGACACCCGTGACGGCGATCGCGAGCGCGAGCAGCCGGCGCCGCGACAGCACCGGCAGCACCTTGGGCGCCACCCGGACGCCGACGCCCGTGCCGCCCACCAGCGCCAGGACCAGCAGCGCGAACGAGGCCGGGCCGCCGTCCAGGTCGGCGGCGTGCAGTACGGCGACGGCCGCGGCGGCGGCGACGGCGCCCGCGACCGACCCGCAGGCCAGGACGAGCAGCGGCACCGCGCCCGTACGGCCCTTGTCGGGGCCCGCGCCGGTCGAGGGCCTGCGCAGGCCCTCCAGGGGCGAGCGGGCGCGCGGGGTCGGGGAGTCCGGGAGCTCCAGCAGCACCAATACGGAGACGGACGCGGCGAAGAGCCCGGCCGCCACATACGAGCCGAGGGCGGCCTGGTGCAGCGAGAACCAGTCGACGCCCTTGCCGAGCCCCATGCTCACCAGCGCGGCCACCAGCAGGGCGGCGGCCGCTGTCGGCACGGAGGCGAACGTCGTACGCAGCGACAGGCGCCGCAGCGCGTCCAGATGGTCCGGCAGGGGGCGCACGGCGGCGCCCTCCAGCGGGGGCGCGGGCAGCAGCGCGGGCGCCGCGCTCTCCTTGCACACCGTCCAGAACCGCTCCGCACCCCCGGCCACGAAGGCCGTGCCCAGCAGGAAGAACAGCGCGTTGTCGGGGGTCCAGTCGATCCACAGCGGCGCGATGATCAGCAGCGCGGCGCGCAGGCCGTCCGCCCCGACCATCGTCCAGCGCCGGTCGAGGGGACCGCTGGGCGCGGTCAGCGCGGAGACGGGTCCGAGCAGGACCGCCCCGAAGAGGAACGTCGCGAGGGCCCGGGCGCCGAGCACCGCGGCCACGGCGAAGGCCGCGCCCCGGTAGCCACCGCCGAGGGCGTCCTCCGAGACCGCCGCCTGCAGGGCGAGCAGCAGGAGGACGAGTACGGCGAGGGCGTCGCCGACACCGCCGACGAACTGCGCGCTCCACAACCGCCTGAGCGGCGGGATGCGCAACAGGGCCCGGACGGCGCGCTCGCGTGAGTCGGCGGCTAGGGCGTCGGAGACGGGGCTCACGACCGTGGGGGTCGCTCCTACGCCTTCGGAGCTCTGGGGATGCTCGGCTCGCGTCATCCGCCCAGCCTATCCGGAGCGCCCAGATCCCCGAGGGGCCGCCCGAACATACGGGCGGGATCCGCTCACCGGGACGCGGCCGGGGGCATCACCCCCGGCCGCGTACTCGGCGTCGTTTCGGCGCTGTCAGCGCCTGTGGCGCCTACTCGGCCGCGGCCGTCTTCTTCGCGGCCGTCTTCTTGGCCGGAGCCTTCTTGGCCGTGGCCGCGGTCTTCTTGGCGGCCGTCTTCTTCGCCGCGGTCTTCTTCGCGGGTGCCTTCTTGGCCGTGGCCTTCTTCGCCGTCTTCTTGGCGGGGCCCTTGGCCCGCTTCTCGGCGAGCAGCTCGTAGCCGCGCTCCGGAGTGATGTCCTCCACGCTGTCGCCGGTCCGCAGGGTCGCGTTGGTCTCGCCGTCCGTGACGTACGGACCGAAGCGCCCGTCCTTCACGACGACCGGCTTCTCGCTGACCGGGTCGGTGCCGAGCTCCTTGAGCGGCGGCTTGGCGGCGGCGCGGCCGCGCGCCTTCGGCTGCGCGTAGATCGCCAGCGCCTCTTCCAGGGTGATGGAGAAGAGCTGGTCCTCCGACTCCAGCGAGCGCGAGTCCGTGCCCTTCTTCAGATACGGCCCGTACCGCCCGTTCTGCGCGGTGATCTCGACGCCCTCGGCGTCGGCGCCCACCACGCGCGGCAGCGACATCAGCTTCAGCGCGTCCTCGAGCGTGACCGTGTCCAGGGACATCGTCTTGAAGAGCGAGGCGGTGCGCGGCTTCACCGCGTTCTTGCCCGTCTTCGGGGTGCCCTCGGGCAGGATCTCGGTGACATACGGCCCGTACCGGCCGTCCTTCGCCACGATCTGGTGGCCGCTCACCGGGTCCGCGCCCAGCTCGAAGTCGCCGCTCGGCTTGGCCAGCAGCTCCTCCGCGAGCTCCACCGTCAGCTCGTCGGGTGCCAGGTCCTCGGGCACGTCGGCGCGCTGGTGGCCCTCGGCGTCCTTCTCCCCGCGCTCGATGTACGGCCCGTACCGCCCGACGCGCAGCACGATCCCGCTGCCGACGGGGAAGGACGAGATCTCTCGCGCGTCGATCGCGCCGAGGTCCGTCACCAGCTCCTTGAGGCCGCCGAGGTGGTCCCCGTCGCCGTTCCCGGCGTCGGAGGCGGCGCCCGCGCCGGCCTCGCCCTCGCCGAAGTAGAAGCGCTTGAGCCACGGCACCGACTGGGCCTCGCCGCGCGCGATGCGGTCGAGGTCGTCCTCCATGCGCGCGGTGAAGTCGTAGTCGACCAGCCGGCCGAAGTGCTTCTCCAGCAGGTTGACGACGGCGAAGCTCAGGAAGGACGGCACCAGGGCCGTGCCCTTCTTGAAGACATAGCCGCGGTCGAGGATCGTGCCGATGATCGACGCGTACGTCGACGGACGGCCGATCTCGCGCTCTTCGAGCTCCTTGACCAGGGAGGCCTCGGTGTAGCGGGCCGGCGGCTTGGTCGCGTGGCCGTCCGCGGTGATCTCCTGGGCCGACAGCGCGTCGCCCTCGGCGACCTGGGGCAGCCGCCGCTCGCGGTCGTCCAGCTCCGCGTTCGGGTCGTCGGCGCCCTCGACGTAGGCCTTCATGAAGCCGTGGAAGGTGATCGTCTTGCCGGACGCGGTGAACTCCGCGTCCCGCCCGTCGCTCGCCCGGCCCGCGATCTTCACGGTGACGGAGTTGCCCGTCGCGTCCTTCATCTGGGAGGCGACCGTCCGCTTCCAGATCAGCTCGTAGAGCCGGAACTGGTCGCCGGTCAGACCGGTCTCCGCGGGGGTGCGGAAACGATCACCCGACGGACGGATCGCCTCGTGCGCCTCCTGCGCGTTCTTGACCTTCCCGGCGTACGTACGCGGCTTCTCCGGGAGGTAGTCCGCGCCGTACAGCTGCGTGACCTGCGCACGGGCCGCCGAGACCGCGGTCTCGGAGAGCGTGGTGGAGTCCGTACGCATATAGGTGATGAAGCCGTTCTCGTACAGCTTCTGGGCTACCTGCATGGTGGCCTTGGCCCCGAAGCCGAGCTTGCGGGAGGCCTCCTGCTGGAGGGTCGTCGTACGGAACGGGGCGTACGGCGAGCGGCGGTAGGGCTTGGACTCGACCGAGCGCACGGCGAAGGCCGAGTCGGCGAGGGCGGCGGCCAGTGCCCTGGCGTTGGTCTCGTCGAGGTGGAGGACGTCGCTCTTCAGTTTTCCGTCGGGACCGAAGTCGCGGCCCTGCGCCACCCGGCGGCCGTCGACCGACGCGAGCCGTGCCACCAGCGAGGACGGGTCGGAGGCGTCGCCCGCCCGGCCGGTGGAGAACGTCCCGGTCAGGTCCCAGTACTCAGCAGAACGAAAAGCGATGCGCTCGCGTTCCCGCTCCACCACGAGCCGGGTCGCCACCGACTGGACGCGGCCCGCCGAGAGCCTCGGCATGACCTTCTTCCACAGCACCGGCGAGACCTCGTAGCCGTAGAGGCGGTCGAGGATGCGGCGGGTCTCCTGGGCGTCGACCATGCGCTGGTTGAGCTCGCGCGGGTTGGCGACGGCGTCCCGGATGGCGTCCTTGGTGATCTCGTGGAAGACCATCCGGTGGACCGGGACCTTGGGCTTGAGGACTTCCTGGAGGTGCCACGCGATGGCCTCGCCCTCGCGGTCCTCATCGGTGGCGAGGAAGAGCTCGTCCGACTCGGCCAGCAGGTCCTTCAGCTTCTTGACCTGGGCCTTCTTGTCGGCGTTGACGACATAGATGGGCTGGAAGTCATGCTCGACGTCCACGCCGAGGCGGCGCACCTCGCCGGTGTACTTGTCGGGCACCTCGGCGGCGCCGTTCGGGAGGTCGCGGATGTGCCCGACGCTCGCCTCGACGACATAACCGGGGCCCAGGTAGCCCTTGATCGTCTTCGCCTTGGCAGGAGACTCGACGATGACGAGTCGGCGGCCGCCCTTTGCGGTCTCGCTGGTCGGGGACAACTTCGCTCTTCTCTCCGGTCGGCACTCGGGTGGCACGTACGAGCTGTACGGTCGCTGCGGAGTGTGACGGTACAACCCGCCCCCGTGTCAAACAGCAAAAGCCCGCAGCGGCCACTCGAACGGTAACCCGACTTACGGCGAGTCTGCCGCCTGGACCGTCCCGATCCGTTCTGAAAAGCGTTTCGTCCCAGCGGCGACCTGGGCACGAGCCCGTCCGGCCCGGCGCGGCGCCACGGCGGGCCGCGGCGCGCGCGAGGGCACCGCCGGAGCTCACAGGCGTGTGAAGCACCACACCCCGGCGAGCAGGAGGACCGCGCCGAAGAAGACGGCCAGCACCGCCGAGGCCAGCGGCCCCGCGCCGTCCGCCACCGGCGCCCCGTGCCGCAGCCGGGCCCCCGTCCACAGCAGCAGCGCGCCGCCGAACAGGACGAAAACCGTCCCCGCGAACACGGCCGGACCGGCCTCCGCCCCACCCATCCCGTTCATGGCGCGGATCCTGGCACCCGCGGGAGGAGCCCCGGCGAACTCCAGGTGAACGGCCACCCCTCCATCCGGCCCACTGCGGGGCCTCCGGGCGTGTTGGGGCGGTTGTGCCTCGGGCGGGCGGCTGGGACGGGTGGTGCGGCGGGGCGCGGTGGACTCCGGCGGGGTTGGCCGAATTCACACCCTTGTTTTCCCTCCCCGCCGCCGACGGCTTCCGCCGGGGCGCCCCCGCCGCATGCCGGAGCGCCCCTACCTCACCTGTCGTACGCCGCCCCTTCGCGCGCGCCCGTCCCGGCGGCGGCCCAGCGGCGCACGCGTCACTCCCCGACCGGCTCCAAAAAGCCCTGGCCGACCAGCATCCGGATCGACTCGGGGGTGCGGTCGCGCAGCCGGACCGGGTCCTCCCCGAGCAGCTGGGCGATGGCGTCCAGGATCCGGCCGGCGTCCAACTGGCCGTCGCAGACGCCCGCGAAGCCCGCGCCGACGGTGTCCACGGTGGTCGCCCGGCGCATGCCCCGGTTCTGCCGCAGCACCACGTGCTCCGGGTCCTCGGCGCCCGGCAGCCCGACCTGCTCCTGCACCACCTCGTCGGCGAGCCGAAACCGGTCGCCGAGCAGGGCCGCGTCGTCGTGGGTGCGCAGATACTCCTGGCGGGCGAAGTGCGCCCGGATGGCCTCTCCGAGCGGCTGCTCGACCGGGTGCGGCCACTCCTCGACGGTGACCGAGGGCTGCTCGGACCCCGACTTGTGCAGCGTGATCCAGCCGAAGCCGATCGCCTTCGTCCTGCGCGCCTCGAACTCGTCGAGCCACGCCTCGTACCGCTCCGCGTAGGCCTCGGGGCCGGTGCGGTGGTCGCCGGCGTCCCTGAGCCACAGCTCCGCGTACTGCGTGACGTCCTGGACCTCGCGCTGCACGATCCAGGCGTCGCAGCCGCGCGGCACCCAGGAGCGCAGCCGCTCCTGCCACTCCTCGCCCTCCACGTGCTGCCAGTTGGCGAGGAACTGCGCGTATCCACCCTCGTTCAGCCGGTCTCCCGCCTGCTGGACGAGCGTGCGGCACAGGTCGTCCCCGCCCATGCCGCCGTCGCGGTACGTGAGGCGGGCGCCCGGGGAGATGACGAACGGCGGGTTGGACACGATCAGGTCGAACGTCTCGGAGCCGACCGGCTCGTAGAGCGAGCCCTCGCGCAGCTCCGCCTCGGGCGCGCCGGACAGGGCGAGGGTGAGCCGGGTGAAGGCGAGCGCGCGCGGGTTGAGGTCGGTGGCGGTGACCCGGGTGGCATGCTGCGCCGCGTGCAGCGCCTGGATGCCGGAGCCGGTGCCCAGGTCCAGGGCGGAGGCCACCGGGGTGCGCACGGTGAGCCCGGCGAGCGTGGTGGAGGCGCCGCCGACGCCGAGGACCATGCCCTCGTCGCGCCCGCTCGCCCCGCCCGCGCCACCGACCGCGCAGCCGAGGTCGGAGACGATGAACCAGTCCTCGCCCTCGGGGCCGCCGTACGGACGCACGTCAACGGTGGCGCGCACCTCGTCGCCCGTCCGGACGAGCCAGCCGTCCTCCAAGGCCTCGTCGCCCGGCAGGGCCGCTCTGGCGCGCTCGTACGCCACGGGCTGCTGGAGCAGGAACAGCCGTACGAGCGTGTCGAGCGGCGCGTCGCCCCGCGTGGCCCGCAGGGCGGGCACGGTCTCGCTGCGGGCCAGCGCCGCGTAGGCGGGGGCGCCGAGCAGGTCGAGCAGGCCGTCGGCGGTGAAGTCGGCCGCGAGCAGGGCGTCGCGCAGCCGGGCGGCGCGGTCGGGCACGGGCAGGCCGGCGGGCGAGGTGGCGGAAACACTGGTCGTACTCACCCCGCCATTGTGGCGGCTGGCACTGACAAACACCCACGGCCCGGCACCCACATGGGTCCGGGCCGTCCGAAAGGGCGCTTCGCGCGCGGTGGGGCCGCCGCGGTCCGGTGCTGCTCGGCCGCCGCGGCCCGGGGGCTACTCGCCGCTCGACGAGGACGACGGCTTGGCCGAGTCGGAGGGCTTCGCCGACTCCGAGGCCTTGGCGGACTCCGAGGGCTTCGCCGACCCGGACGGCTTGGCCGACTGCGAGGCCGAGCCCGAGGGTGAGGCCTGCTTGGAGGCGTCGCCGCCGGCGGCGGGCGAGGCCGAGGAGGGCGCGGAGGCGTTCTGCTTGCGGCAGCCGGGCTGCTTCTGCATGGCCTTGCCGAGGTCGCCGGACTCCAGCCTCTTGAGGGCGTCGTCGCTGCTCTTGCTGATGGTGTTCAGCTGGTCGGCGACGCCCTTGAGGCCGTCGGCGAACTTCGCCTGGTCGCCGGTGTCGAGCGCGTCGACCTTCTTCTTGAGGTCGGCGTACGAGGTGGACGACGCGGTCAGCTCCTTGACCGCCTCCTGCTGCGTCTTGTCGCCGTCCTTGACGGGCGGCACGCCGGCCTTGTCGAGGCTGCCGGCAAGCGACTTGTACGCGTCGGAGATCTGCTGGAAGGCAGTCGAGTCGGTCTTCTGGACGTCGGCCGGCTTGCTCTCGTCGGCCGTCTGCTTCTCGATGGCGGCGTTGGCGTCCGTGATCTTCTTGATCTGCGGCTGGGCCTGGTCGCAGAAGGTCTTGGCCCAGTCGTTCACCTTCTTGTCGGAGTCGTCGTCGCCGCAACCCGACAGTGCGAGCACCAGTACCGCGCCGCCGGACAGTGCGGCCGCAAGCTTCTTGTTCACCGGATCGGTCCCTTCCAAGGCTCTCGGCCCCGGAACATACACGCCAAGTGGGCGACAACCGCGTGCCGTACGTCTGATCTGCTCGTATTTGCAGCCATTTGCACCAAGGGAGACAAGGCTCACGACCCGGCTGCCGACCCAAAGAGAGGGGCGGACGGTGCGTCAATCCGCACCGCCCGCCCGTCCTTGTCGCGCTGCCGCTACGAAACGACCGCCGGGTCAGGGGACTTGGCGGCCATCTCGTGGTTTCCCTCGTCACCCACCGCCACTCCGCGGCGCTTGGAGACGTAGACCGCGCCGACGATGACGGCCATGGCCAGCACCGCCACGACCGCGCGCACGGCGGGGCTGGCGTCCGCCCCGTAGCTGAACTTGACGATCGCGGGGGCGATCAGAAGCGCCACCAGGTTCATCACCTTCAGCAGCGGGTTGATGGCCGGGCCCGCGGTGTCCTTGAACGGGTCGCCCACCGTGTCGCCGATGACGGTGGCGGCATGGGCCTCACTGCCCTTGCCGCCGAAGTTGCCGTCCTCGACCATCTTCTTGGCGTTGTCCCACGCGCCACCGGAGTTGGCGAGGAAGACGGCCATCAGCGTGCCGGTGCCGATCGCGCCCGCGAGGTACGCGCCGAGCGCGCCGACGCCGAACGTGAAGCCGACCGCGATGGGCGCCAGCACCGCGAGCAAGCCGGGGGTTGCCAGCTCGCGGAGCGCGTCCTTCGTACAGATGTCGACGACTCGGCCGTACTCCGGCTGCTCGCTGTAGTCCATGATCCCGGGGTGCTCGCGGAACTGCCGCCGCACCTCGAAGACCACCGCGCCCGCCGACCGGGACACCGCGTTGATCGCGAGGCCCGAGAACAGGAAGACGACGGCCGCGCCCAGCATCAGACCCACCAGGTTGTTGGGCTGGGAGATGTCCATGCTGAGCGTCATCTCGCTGCCCTTGGCGCCCACGTCGTTCACCGCGGTGGCGATGGCGTCGCGGTACGAGCCGTACAGCGCCGCCGCCGCGAGGACCGCGGTGGCGATGGCGATGCCCTTGGTGATGGCCTTGGTGGTGTTGCCGACGGCGTCCAGGTCGGTGAGGACCTGGGCGCCGGCGCCCTCGACGTCGCCGGACATCTCGGCGATGCCCTGGGCGTTGTCGGAGACCGGGCCGAAGGTGTCCATGGCGACGATCACGCCGACCGTGGTGAGCAGACCGGTACCGGCCAGCGCCACCGCGAACAGCGCCAGCATGATCGAGGTGCCGCCCAGCAGGAAGGCCCCGTAGACGCTCAGACCGATCAGCAGGGCCGTGTAGACCGCCGACTCCAGGCCGATGGAGATACCCGCCAGGACGACCGTCGCGGGGCCCGTGAGCGACGACTTGCCGATGTCGCGGACGGGGCGCCGGGTGGTCTCGGTGAAGTACCCCGTCAGCTGCTGGATGACCGCGGCGAGCACGATGCCGATGGCCACCGCGACCAGCGCCAGGATCCGCGGGTCGCCGTCGTGCGACTTGATGGCGGAGTCGGTGACCCCGTCCAACTCGGCGTACGTGGACGGCAGATAGATGAAGACCGCCGCCGCCACCAGGGTGAGGGAGATCACCGCGGAGATGAAGAAGCCGCGGTTGATGGCGGACATCCCGCTGCGGTCGGCGCGCCGCGGGGCGACCGCGAAGATGCCGATCATCGCGGTGACCACGCCGATCGCCGGAACGATCAGCGGGAAGGCGAGGCCCGAGTCGCCGAAGGCCGCCTTGCCGAGGATCAGTGCGGCGACCAGGGTCACGGCGTAGGACTCGAAGAGGTCCGCCGCCATGCCCGCGCAGTCGCCGACGTTGTCGCCCACGTTGTCGGCGATGGTGGCGGCGTTCCTCGGGTCATCCTCCGGAATGCCCTGTTCCACCTTGCCGACGAGGTCGGCGCCGACGTCCGCCGCCTTGGTGAAGATGCCGCCGCCGACACGCATGAACATGGCGATCAGCGCGGCGCCGAGGCCGAAGCCTTCCAGCACCTTGGGGGCGTCCGCGGCGTAGACCAGGACGACGCAGGAGGCACCCAGCAGGCCGAGGCCCACCGTGAACATGCCGACCACGCCGCCCGTACGGAAAGCGATCTTCATGGCTTTGTGCGAAACGGCCGTGAGATCTTTTTCAGGTGCGCCTTCCGCGGGGGTCGCCTCACGGGCGGCGGCCGCCACGCGCACATTCGCGCGTACGGCCAGTCGCATGCCGACGTATCCGGTCGTCGCCGAGAAGAGCGCGCCGATCAGGAAGAAGGCAGACCGGCCCGCGCGCTGCGACCAGTTGTCGGCCGGCAGCAGGAAGAGCAGGAAGAACACCACGACGGCGAAGACGCCGAGAGTGCGCAGCTGCCGGGCCAGATAGGCATTCGCGCCTTCCTGTACGGCTGCCGCGATCTTCTTCATCGACTCGCTGCCCTCGCCGGCCGCCAGCACCTGGCGGACCAGCAGTTGGGCCACGACCAGGGCCGCGAGGGCCACGGCCGCGATGACGATCACGATCAACCGGTTGTCGTCGGTCAGAACCGCGGCCGCGAGTGAAGTGGGGTGATCGAGTTCTTGTGGGTTGAAGAGCCCCGCCATTCGTCCTCCTTGACGTTCAGAGCTCAAGATGTGGACGGATTGTAGGGAGCGGAACACGATCAAAACAGGGCGCGGCCAGCGGAATTGACCTTCAGTCGCTCATCAGCAAATGATCGCGCCACGAAAAGGCCCCCGAAAGCGGTAATGGGGCAAAAGCATTGACGGCTGATCAACGATCTAGAGAATAATCGCCAAAAATGAAAAAGGCCCTGCTCAGCAGGGCCTGTTCACGGGGTGGTGAGAGGTCGGTCAGGGCTCGGCGGTCGCCCCGGTGATCGGCCAGGTCATACGGATGACCCCGCCGGAGTCGTCCGAAGTGACCTCCACGTCGTCGACGAGGCCGCTGATGACCGCGAGGCCCATCCCGTCCTCCCCGCCGTCGTCCGGCTCGTCCTCGGGCGCGGCACCGCGCACGCCCGGCGCGGCACCCCCGGAACCCGGACCGGGCACCTCGTCCCCGACCTCGATGGAGAACGCCTTCTCCTCCTCGGTCAGCACGACGCGCACCGGCGCCGTCACCCCGTACGCGCGGTGCAGCCCCACAGCACGGCTGCACGCCTCGCCGACAGCGAGCCTGACCTCGTCGAGGACCGCCTCGTCCACCCCGGCTCGGCGCGCCACGGCGGCCGCCACCAGGCGGGCCGTCCGGACGTGTTCGGGCTGGGCGCTGAAGCGGAGTTCAACGGTGGCCATGCGATCCCCCTCGGACGTACGGGCGTGCTTGTCAGGGGCCCCGGGCCGTGAAGGGCCCGGTGCCCCTGTCCTTCCTCCGGAGCCGTCAGTCAGTGGCGTTGACGGCCTCGTCGACCGAGCCATGGATCGGGAACACCTTGGTGAGCCCGGTGATCCGGAAGATCTTCAGAATGTGCTCCTGGTTGCAGACGAGCCGCAGAGAGCCCTCGTGGGCGCGGACACGCTTGAGTCCGCCCACGAGCACGCCCAGGCCGGTGGAGTCGAGGAAGTCCACGCCCTCCATGTCGACAACCAGGTGGTAGCTGCCGTCGTTCACCAACTCGACCAACTGCTCGCGCAGCTTGGGCGCGGTATACACATCAATCTCGCCACCGACCTCGACGACCGTACGGTCGCCACCAGGGCCGGACACATTGCGAGTCGACAGGGACAGGTCCACGGATCCTCCAGCACCTTGCTATCGAGCGGCCGCCCCCTGAGTCTCCCCGGCGGAGCCAGAGAACGGATCGCCAGCCGCGATGGCATTCAATCACTTACCAGCAGCCATGCACGACGCCTTGGGCCCATTGTCCGTCACGCCAGTGACACACTCGGTGCCGATGGCCAGGAATCTCCGCCCCAGAACACCCGCCACGGGCACGGGTGAACGACCCGACCCGGGCACGGTCCTGCACCGGCTCGCCTCGGGAGCGGACCGGGCTGCGCGCATCACTCATACGGAGCACTTGCCCCCACGTGAGGGTCGGCATGCAGTCTGGCCGCACCGCATCCGCCCGGAAGTGATCAACGCCATTCAGCGGGCCGGTGCGGAGCACCCCTGGGAGCACCAGGCGAAGGCCGCCGAGCACGCCCTGGACGGCGAGTCCGTCGTGATCGCCACCGGCACCGCGTCGGGCAAGTCGCTGGCCTACCTCGCCCCGGTCCTCAGCACGCTCCTGGACGGCTCCGAGGCCCCGAACGGACGCGGCGCCACCGCCCTCTACCTGGCCCCCACCAAGGCCCTGGCGGCCGACCAGCGGCGCTCGGTGAAGGCCCTCGCCCAGCCCCTGGGCCACGCGATCCGCCCCGCCGTCTACGACGGCGACACGCCGGTCGAGGAACGCGAATGGGTGCGCCAGTACGCCAACTACGTCCTCACCAATCCGGACATGCTGCACCTGGGCATACTCCCCGGCCACCCCAGGTGGTCCTCCTTCCTGCGCGCGCTGCGCTATGTCGTCATCGACGAGTGCCACACCTACCGTGGCGTCTTCGGCTCCCACGTCGCCCAGGTCCTGCGGCGCCTGCGCCGGCTGTGCGCCCGCTACGGCGCGGACCCCGTCTTCCTCCTCGCCTCCGCCACCGCCGCCCAGCCCTCCGTGGCCGCGCGCCGGCTCACCGGCCTGCCCGTCGTCGAGGTCGCCGACGACGCCTCCCCGCGCGGCGAACTGGTCTTCGCCCTGTGGGAGCCGCCGCTCACCGACCTCCTCGGCGAGAAGGGCGCCCCGGTCCGCCGCACCGCCACCGCCGAGACCGCCGACCTCCTCACCGACCTGGCCGTCCAGGGAGTGCGCACGGTCGCCTTCGTCCGCTCCCGGCGCGGCGCCGAGCTCACCGCCGTGATCGCCCAGGAGCGGCTGTACGAGGTGGACCGCGCCCTCGCCCGCCGCGTCGCCGCCTACCGGGGCGGCTACCTCCCCGAGGAGCGCCGGGCCCTGGAGCAGGCCCTGCACTCCGGCGAGCTCCTCGGCCTCGCCGCCACCTCCGCCCTGGAGCTCGGCATCGACGTGTCCGGCCTGGACGCCGTGGTCATCTCCGGCTACCCGGGCACCCGGGCCTCGCTGTGGCAGCAGGCGGGGCGGGCCGGGCGGTCGGGCGAGGGCGCGCTGGCGATCCTGGTCGCCCGGGACGACCCGCTGGACACCTATCTCGTCCACCACCCCGAGGCGCTGTTCCGCCAGCCCGTCGAGTCGACCGTGCTCGACCCGGACAACCCCTACGTCCTCGCCCCGCACCTGTGCGCGGCCGCCGCCGAGCTGCCGCTCACCGAGACCGACCTGGAGCTGTTCGGTCCGGCGAGCCCCGGGCTGCTGCCGCAGCTGGAGGCCGCGAAGCTGCTCCGACGCCGGGCCTCGGGCTGGCACTGGACCCGCCGCGAGCGGGCCGCCGACCTCGCCGACATCCGGGGCCAGGGGGGCCGCCCGGTCCAGATCGTCGAGGCGTCCACGGGACGGCTGCTCGGCACGGTCGACGCGTCCGCCGCCCACACCGCCGTCCACGACGGCGCCGTCCACCTCCACCAGGGCCGTACGTACCTGGTGAAGCGTCTGGACCTGGACGACCCCGACGGCTCGGTCGCCCTCGTCGAGGAGGCCAGTCCGCCCTATTCGACCGTCGCCCGTGACACCACCTCCATCTCCGTACTCGACACCGACACCGAGATCCCCTGGGGAGCCGGCCGCCTCTGCTACGGCTCCGTCGAGGTCACCAACCAGGTCGTCTCCTTCCTGCGTCGCAGACTCATCACCGGCGAGGTGCTCGGCGAGACCAAACTGGACCTGCCGCCCCGCACCCTGCGCACCCGGGCCGTGTGGTGGACGGTCACCGAGGACCAGCTCGACGCCGCCCGGATCAACCCGGAGATCCTCGGCGGCGCCCTGCACGCCGCCGAGCACGCCTCCATCGGCATGCTGCCGCTCTTCGCCACCTGCGACCGCTGGGACATCGGCGGCGTCTCCGTCCCGCTGCACCCGGACACCCTGCTGCCGACGGTCTTCGTGTACGACGGCCACCCGGGCGGCGCCGGGTTCGCGGAGCGCGCCTTCCACACCGCGCGGGAGTGGCTGACCGCGACCCGCGAGGCCATCGCCGCCTGCGAGTGCGAGGCGGGCTGCCCGTCCTGCGTCCAGTCCCCCAAGTGCGGCAACGGCAACGAACCCCTCCACAAACGCGGCGCACTGCGGCTCCTTACGGAACTGCTGCGGGAGGCGCCGGAGGCGCCGGAGCAGGGGACGGCGCAGCGGGGGATGCCGGAGGGGGCGGCGCCGGAGGGGGAGACGCGGGACTAGCCGGCCCTGGAGCGAGTGGTCCCGGGCCGGGCGGTCCCGGAGCGGGTGGCGCCGGAGCGAGTGGCGCCGGGCCGGGAGGCGCCGGGCCGGGAGGCGCCGGGCCGGGAGGCGCCGGGCCGGGAGGCGCCGGAGCCGCAGGTGCCGGGAGCTCCGGTGGGCCCTGGCCCAGTGGCCGGTACCGGTACGGCGGAGGAGCCGCCGGTCCCGCACGGGACCTGACCTCCGGGGCGTACGGGCCGAACCTCGCCCGTACGGTCACGTCGGCGATCTCCCCCGTCACCGTGCACCGCACCACCTCACCGCCCTGCGCCCCGGCGACCCGGCGGGCGCCGGCACAGGCCTCGGCCGTCCCCCACAGCGCCCGGTCGGCCGCCGCCAGTGCCGCCAGGTCCGCCGCGCCACCCGCCCGGTGCCGGGCCGCCACGGCCTGCCCGAGGGCGAGGACGGCAGCGAACACCACACAGAGCGCGGAGGCGGCCACCGCCACCCAGACGGACGCCGAGCCGCGGTCTCCGGCGGCCGCCGCACGGCCACCCCGCACCCCCGGCCTCATCGCTCCTCCCCCACCGCGGGCGTCCCCAGCGCGGGCGTCCCCACCGTGTCCTCCGCCAGCGCCGCCGCGTCCCCGCTCAGCGTCAGGGCCAGCGCGCGGGGGCCCCGGGTGGGGGCCTCCACCCGTACGCGCCACAGGTCGCCGTCCCGGCGCAGCTCGACCCGCGCCCCGGACGGGGCCGCCGAGCGGGCGGCGGCCAGCACCGCCGGTTCCGGCTCGGACCTCGCGGCCGCCCGGGCCCCGGCGCGGGCCGCGTCCAGGCACTCGATCTTGGCTGCGGCCGCCATCAGCCCCCACATCAGCGCCAGGGCGAACGCGGCCAGCGCCGGTATCACCACGGCCGCCTCGGCCGTCACGAAGCCCCAGTCGGCCCGGAGACCGCGCCCGCCTGCTGGCTGACACCGACGCCTTCTCCTCGGCCCGGCGCCGCCCGATCCGGTGCCATCCGGCCCGGCGCCGCCCGACCCGAACCCGCCACCCGACCCGGTGCCGCCCAGCCCAGTGCCGTCCGGCCCCGAGCCCCCGCCCTCAGAACTGCACATCGAGCGCCCTCTCCACCACCGACTGGAGCGCCGACGAGACGGCCCCGCTCGTGACCACCTTGTAGAGCACCGCCGCGAAGCCGCACGCGGCGATCGTTCCGACCGCGTACTCGCTGGTCGTCATCCCGGCGTCCCCGCGCACCCGTCGCGCGACGCACCGCATCCATGTCCTCATGCCAACCCCCATGTCGTTTCAGTCCTGCCTGTTGAGTTCGCGCGCCATCACGCGCATGGGCGCGTGCGCTCGTGAGTCGTGGCCGCGTCACGCAGCCGTCTCGCACCCTCCGTGTCGCATTGCGCCATTCGCCTGGCCATCGGCGTTCAGCGTCCGAGCAGCCCGCCCGCCAGCCCGATCACCACGGGTGCCACTCCGGCGGCCAGGAACGCGGGAAGGAAGCAGAGCCCCAGCGGCCCGGTGATCAGTACGCCCGCCCGCCGGGCCCGGGCCGCCGTCGTCCGGGCCCGCTCGGCCCGGCAGCGTTCGGCCACCCGGCCGACCGGGCCCGCCGCCGGTGCCCCGGAGGAGGCGGCCCGCTCCAGGCACCGGGCCAGCCCAGCCGCGCCCGGTATCTCCCCCAACCTCCCCCACACCTCGGCCGGTTCGCCGCCCAACCGCAGCTCGGCGGCGATCTGGGCCAGCCGTCGCCCGACCGGGCCGTGCAGCGACTCCCCCACCGCTCCGGCCGCCTCGCGCGGCCCCGCCCCGGCCGACAGACAGGCGGCCAGCAGATCGGCCGCGAGCGGCAGTTCGGGGTCTGGCTCCGCCTTGGGACGCCCCCCGCCCGACGTACGACGACGGGCCCAGCGGCTGGCCCCGTACGCCGCCACCAGCCCCATCGCGGCTCCGGACACCCCGCCGATCAGTACGTACACAGCGGCCAGCACCCCCAGTGGCCCGGCCCAAGCCAGGGCGTGGGCCGCACGGGCGCCGCCCGCCGGCCAGGCGCCCGGCGTCCACACCCGCCACCTAGCCCCCCGCACGGGCCCCGGCCCCGCCCCCAGGGCCACCAGCCGCCTCCGAACCGTCCTCTCCCGGCCCCGCCGGGCGAACTCCCACCCCGTCCACAGGGCAAGCGCCACGATCGCCGCCGTCACCCCCAGCCTGTGGAAAACATCCGGCAGCACTCCTCCCCCACGGACGCTCCCGAGGGCGAGCCCGAGCTCGCTGCTCATCTCCCCTCCCCCGCCCGGGTGATCCGCGCCGTCCAATACAGGCCCGCCGCCTCCAGCACCCCGGCCAGCGCCAGACAGCCCAGCCCGGCCGGGGTGTGCAGCAGCACCCGCAAGGGGCTCGCGCCCATCGCCGTGCCGAGCAGGAGGCCGAGAGCGGGCAGCAGCGCCAGCAGCAGGGCCGTCGTGCGCGACCCGGTCAACTGGGCGGTCAGCTCCTCCCGTTGGTCGCGCTCGGCCCGCAGCGCCGCCTCCAGGCGCTCCAGGCCGGACGCGAGGCCCGCGCCGCCGTCGACGGCCACCTGCCAGCACGCCGCCACTCCCGCGAGCCCCTCCGCGCCCGGCTCACGGGCCGCCTCCCGCAGGGCGCCGGGCACATCGCCGCCGAACCGGGCCGCCGCCAGCACCTTCGGCTCGGCGCCGCCCAGCGCCCGGGTGTCCTGGGTGGCCAGGGTGAGCGCCTGGCCGGGCTGGCGGCCCGCCCGCAGCTCTCCGGCGACCGCCCCGCACCAGGCGACCACCTCGTCGCCCCGGCGCCACTTCGCCCGTTCCCGCTCCCGGGCCCGCAACCGCCGCCCCACCAGCGGCACCGCTACCGCTCCGGCCGCCAGCGGCAGCAGCGAGCCCGCCAGCGCCGCCACGAGCACCGCGACCGGCAGGCACAGCCACTCCGGACGCGCCTTGGCGCGCAACCGCTCCCGCAGCCGCCCCCACGGCGGCTCCTCGGGCTCCACCGCGCCTCCCGCGACGATCAGCCGGGCCCTGCGCAGCCCCTGCTCCCGCCCCACCGAGAGACAGGCCGCCGCGAAGGCGCACACGGCAGCCGCCGAGGCCGGGGTCAGCCCGGGCGGGCCCGCCGCCGCCCAGGCCGTCACCACGCACCTCCGAGCAGCACCCGCAGCCGTTCCCAGCCGCGCTCCTGGACGAAGCCGCCCAGGCCCCAGCGCAGCGCCGGGACGGCCACCACCAGCCCCGCCGCGTCCCGTTCGAGCACCCGGACCTCGGCGATCCGGCGCCGGCCGCCCCGGTCCCGTACGAGATGGAGCACCACGGAGAGCGCCGCCGCCAACTGGCTGTGCAGGGCCGCCCGGTCGAGCCCGGCCGCGGTGCCCAGGGCTTCGAGGCGGGCGGGCACGTCCGCGGCCGTGTTGGCGTGCACCGTGCCGCAGCCGCCCTCGTGGCCGGTGTTGAGCGCGGCCAGCAGGTCGGTGACCTCGGCACCCCGCACCTCGCCCACGACCAGCCGGTCCGGCCGCATCCGCAGGGCCTGGCGCACCAGGTCCCGCAGGGTCACCAGGCCCGCGCCCTCCTGGTTGGCGGGCCGTGCCTCCAGCCGCACCACGTGGGGGTGGTCGGGTCTCAACTCGGCGGAGTCCTCGGCCAGGACGATCCGCTCCCGCTCCGGGACGAGGCCGAGGAGGGTGGCGAGCAGCGTCGTCTTGCCGGAGCCCGTGCCACCGCTCACCAGGAACGAGACCCGGGCCGCGAGCAGCGCCCGCAGCACCCCGTCGCCGCCCGGCGGCACCGTCCCGGCCGCCACCAGCTCGTCCAGCGAGAACGCCCTCGGCCGCACCACCCGCAGCGACAGACAGTCCGCCCCGACCGCGACCGGGGCCAGCACCGCGTGCATCCGGGTGCCGTCCGGCAGCCGGGCGTCCACCCAGGGCCGGGCGTCGTCCAGCCGCCGCCCGGCGACCGCGGCCAGCCGCTGGGCCAGTCGGCGCACCGCGGCCGTGTCGCTGAAGCGGACCCCGGTGAGTTCCAGCCCGGCGCCCCGGTCCACCCAGACCCGGTCCGGGGCCGACACCAGCACGTCCGTCACCTCGGGGTCGGCGAGCAGTGGCTCCAACGGGCCGGTGCCGACCAGCTCCGAGCGCAACTCCTGCGCTCCGCCGAGGACTTCCGCGTCCCCGAGGAGGCGCCCCTGGGCCCGCAGCGCCGCCGCGACCCGGGCCGGTGTCGGCTCCTCCCCGCTCTCCGCCAGCTGCTGGCGCACCGCGTCGAGCAGCGGCCTCGGAGAGGGGGCCGCCCGACCTCTCGTACCCGAAGGGCCCTCTGCGGGCATGGCGCTGCTCATGGCCATGTGTCCCGTACGCGCGCGTGCCTCGCTCATGCGACCGCACCCCCTGTCAGCGCCTGCTCCCAGAACGCCGTGCAGAAGCGGGAGAGGGGGCCGCGCACCTCGCTGCCCGGCGGGGCACCCTTCTCCTGGGCCTCCAGCAGGCCGTACTCCACGGGGAGTTCTCCGGCGAGGGGCAGGCCGAGGGCTGCCGCCACCCACTGCTCGTCGAGCCCCGCCGCGTACGGCCCGCGGACCACCGCCCGCAGGTCCCGCAGCACCATGCCGACCGAGGAGGCGACCCGGTTGGCCGCCGCCACCGCCCGCAGTTCGGCGGGGACGACCAGGAGCCCCAGGTCCAGCTGCGCCAGCGCCTCCGCCACCGCGTCGTCCACCCGCCTCGGCAGATCCACGACCACGACGCCCCCGCGTCGGCGCGCGGCCGCGAGGACCGCCCGCATCGCCTCGGCCGGGATCGCCACCGAGTCGCCCCGGTCCCAGCTCAGCACGCGCAGCGCGTGCAGATGCGGCAGCGACTCCTCCAGCGCGCCTCCGGCGACCCGGCCGCGCGAAGCGGCGAAATCCGGCCACCGTCTGCCCTCGGTCTGCTCGCCCCCGAGGAGCACGTCCAGGCCGCCTCCCAGGGGGTCGCCGTCGATGAGCATGGTGCGCCGGCCGGCCCGCGCGGCGGTCACCGCCAGGGCGCAGGCCAGCGTCGACGCCCCGGCCCCGCCGCGCCCGCCGACGACTCCGACGGTCAGCGCCGGGCGGCCCACGCCCTCCGCCGCGTCCGCGATCCGGTCGACCAGCCACTGCTCCGCGTCGGGCAGCCGCAGCACATGGTCGGCGCCGATCTCCACCGCCCGCTGCCACACCCCCGGGTCGTCCTGGTCCCGTCCGACGAGCAGCACCCCGCGCCTTCGCGCGGCGCCGCGCACCCGGGCCGCCGCGTCGTCCCCGACGAGGACCAGCGGCGCGCTCTCCCAGCCGGACCGCCGCTCGGGCACCGAGTGGTGCACCTCCGGCTCGGCCCCGGCGGCGGCGCACAGCCGCAGCAGGTCGTCGAGCAACGCCTCGTCCTCGGTGACGATCAGCGGTCCCGAACGCCTCCCCCGAGCACTCGGTGACCGGTCGGACACGATGCGTCCGTCCATGATCTCCGCCCCCTCCACTGTGATTCCGGTGTCCGCGGATCTCGCGAACTGGAATCACGGTGGAGCGGTTCCAGAAATAAAGTGGATCTTGGTCAAAAACTGTGGACAACTCGACGGTTGTGAATATTCCGTTCACCTATACCGGTGACTTCCAGAGCGCACCGGAACCGTTACGCACGGTGACGAGTCTGGACAGGTGGAGGGAGGAGCCGACGCGGCCCGAGGGAGGGGAGCTGGATCGTGCGCGAGGCCCGAAAATGCATCCGGACATGCGACGACCCCCGCCGGGGGGGAGAGCGGGGGTCGTCTCTCCGGCCGACTCGGGGGGGGAGGAGCCGGACCGGGTTAGCACGGTCGCGAACGATCCGTGACTTCCATGGTGTACCCGAGAGCCTTCTCAGGCAAACCCACACGCCCCAGCGTACGCCGAATGGTGGGCGCCTATGCTCGCCTTCGTGGAAAACCACTCCTTGCCGCGGACCGCCGCCTTCTTCGACTTGGACAAGACAGTCATTGCCAAGTCGTCGACTCTCACGTTCAGCAAGTCCTTCTATCAAGGGGGACTCATCAACCGCCGGGCCGTGCTGCGTACGGCCTACGCACAGTTCGTGTTCCTCGCGGGCGGCGCTGACCATGATCAGATGGAGCGGATGCGCGAGTATCTGTCGGCGCTCTGCAAGGGCTGGAACGTCCAGCAGGTGAAGGAGATCGTCGCCGAGACGCTGCACGATCTGATCGACCCGATCATCTACGACGAGGCCGCCTCCCTCATCGAGGAGCACCACACCGCGGGCCGCGACGTCGTGATCGTCTCGACCTCGGGCGCCGAGGTCGTCGAGCCGATCGGCGAACTGCTCGGAGCGGACCGGGTGGTGGCCACCCGGATGGTGGTGGGCCCCGACGGCTGCTTCACGGGCGACGTCGAGTACTACGCCTACGGCCCCACCAAGGCGGAGGCCGTCAAGGAGCTCGCCGCCTCCGAGGGCTACGACCTGGCCCGTTGCTACGCGTACAGCGACTCGGCCACCGACGTGCCGATGCTGGAGTCGGTCGGCCACCCGTTCGCGGTCAACCCGGATCGGGCACTCCGGCGCGAAGCGGCCATTCGAGATTGGCCGGTTCTCGTCTTTAACCGACCCGTTCGGCTCAAGCAGCGACTGCCCGCGCTCTCCATGCCGCCCCGTCCGGCACTGGTCGCGGCGGCGGCCGTGGGCGCCGCGGCGGCTACCGCCGGACTCGTCTGGTACGCCAGCCGGCGGCGCGCGGCGGCCGCGGGCTGACCCGGCGGCGCCGCCCCGAAGGCCCTGTCAGGCGCCTTGGCCGTTCTGCCCTGTTTGAACCTAAAAGTAAAGAAGTGCATCCAGGGGTTCCGCTTCACCCCGGCCTGGAGTACAAATAAGTCAACGGCCCGCGAGACCTGGGACATCCGAGAGGATCACCTTCTACGCAACACGGCCCCACGGACCGAAGCATGGACATCGAGCACCCACGCGACGTCGACCCGTCGATTACGGGCCAGCCGCACCAGGTGACGGGCAGAAGTTCCCGACCTGATGGGCAACATTCGAGGACGCTTGGTAACACGGTGGACATGCCAGCGGCGGTACCGATCCGGTACCGCCGCAACCCTTTTCCGGGCCTCGCCCCTCGCGCCGGGCCGACTACGCCGGTGTCTACGCCGCCCCGCGCTGAAGCGCCTCGCAGACGGCCGTCGACTCCCGTACACCGAGCTCGACCGAGCGCCCACAGTGGGTGATCCAGGCGGCCATGCCCTCCGGCGTCCCCGAGGCATAGCCGTCCAGCGCCGCCGCGTACGCCGCGCGCCCCTGCTCCGCATGGCCGACCTCGGCCGGGCAGATGGACTTGGGGTCGAGACCGCTGCCGATCAGCACGATCCGCTCGGCGGCCCGCGCCACCAGCCCGTTGTACGTACCGAACGGGCGCAGGGCGAGCAGTTCGCCGTGCACCACGGCGGCCGTGACGAGCGCCGGGGCCGAGGAACCCGCGATGATCAGCTGCGACAGGCCCTCCAGCCGGCCCGCCACCTCGTCCGCGTCCGGCAGCGGCAGCTCGATCAGCGGCTCGTCCACCGGCTCGCCCTGCCGGCGGGGCCGGCCGACCGTGTCGGCCGCGTCGGCGGCCGCGACCAGATGCAGCCGGGCCAGCACCCGCAGCGGCGACTGCCGCCAGATGGAGAGCAGCTGACCCGCCTCGGCGGTCAGCCGCAGGGCCGCGCCGACCGTGCGCGCCTCGGCCTCCGAGCCGAAGTCGCTGCGCCGCCGCACCTCTTCGAGGGCCCAGTCGGCGCCGGAGAGCGCCGCGCTGCCGCGCGCCCCGCGCAGCGCCGCCTCCGAGGTGATCTCGTTGCTGCGGCGCCGCATGACACGGTGCCCGTAGACCCGGTCGACGGCTTTGCGCACCGAGTCCACGGCGTCCGGGACACCCGGCAGCGAGCCCAGGGCGACAAGCGGATCGGCGGCGGACGAGGCGTTCGTACTCATAAGTAGCGAGGCTACGCGCCCGGCGCCCACACCCCACCTTCGAGTGGTCTTCTTCACTCACCACCCCTACCTCACGCGGTCGCGCGATTACCGTTGGTGAACATGAAGATCGCTTTCGTAGGAAAGGGCGGCAGCGGCAAGACCACGTTGTCCTCGCTCTTCATCCGCCACCTCACCGCCAACGAGGCCGCCGTGCTCGCGGTCGACGCCGACATCAACCAGCATCTGGGGGCAGCCCTCGGCCTGGACGAGCCGGAGGCGGCCGCGCTGCCCGCGATGGGCGCGCAGCTGCCGCTGATCAAGGACTATCTGCGCGGCACCAACCCCCGTATCGCCTCCGCCGAGACGATGATCAAGACGACTCCGCCGGGCCGGGGTTCCCGCCTGCTGCGGCTGCGCGAGTCGAATCCCGTCTACGAGGCGTGCGCGCGGCGGGTGGTGCTCGACGACGGGGACATCCGGCTGATGGCGACCGGCCCGTTCAGCGAGTCCGACCTGGGGGTGGCCTGCTACCACTCGAAGGTCGGGGCGGTGGAGCTGTGTCTGAACCACCTGGTGGACGGGCCCGACGAGTACGTGGTCGTCGACATGACGGCCGGGTCGGACTCGTTCGCCTCCGGGATGTTCACGCGCTTCGACATGACCTTCCTGGTGGCCGAGCCGACCCGCAAGGGCGTCTCGGTCTACCGCCAGTACCGGGAGTACGCACGGGACTTCGGGGTCGCCCTCAAGGTCGTCGGCAACAAGGTGCAGGGCCAGGACGACCTGGACTTCCTGCGGTCCGAGGTCGGCGACGACCTGCTGGTGACGGTCGGACACTCCGACTGGGTGCGCGCGATGGAGAAGGGGCGCCCACCGCGCTTCGAGCTCCTGGAGGCCGACAACCGGCTCGCCCTCCAGGCCCTCCAGGACGCGGCGGACGACTCGTACGAGGCGCGCGACTGGGAGCGCTACACCCGGCAGATGGTCCACTTCCATCTGAAGAACGCCGAGAGCTGGGGGAACGCGAAGACGGGCGCCGACCTGGCGGCCCAGGTCGACCCCGACTTCGTCCTGCGTGAGGAACTGGCCGTTCCGCTGCCGGGCTGACCGCGTCAGCCGGCGGCCTGCTTGAGGCCGGGCTGCGGAAGCGGCCTGGCGGACTGGACCGGGACGGCGGGCTGGGCGGCCAGGAAGGCCGTCCAGCCTCCCTTCGGGGCCTCGCCGACCTTCAGCTGACGGAACTTGTCGAGCGTCGAGGGGTCCTGCGCGTCCAGCCAGTCGGCGAGCTGGCGGAACGACACACAGTGCACCTCGCGCTTGACGCAGACCGTCTTGATCGTGTCCTCGACGGCCCGCATGTACGTGCCGCCGTTCCAGGACTCGAAGTGGTTGCCGATGATCAGCGGCGCGCGGTTGCCGTTGTACGAGCGGTCGAAGGCCTGGAGCAGGCCGTCGCGCATCTGGTTGCCCCAGTACTCGTGCTGGTCGGCGTCGCCCGTCACCGCGCCCGACTGGTTCATGTAGAAGTTGTAGTCCATCGACAGCGTCTGGAAGGCGCGGCCCGGGACCGGGACCAGCTGCATGGACAGGTCCCAGACGCCGTTGTCGTTCTTCTTCGGCCACACCTGGTCGTTGACGCCGCTGGTGTCATAGCGCCAGCCCAGCTGGCCGGCCGCCTGCACGAAGTTCTTGCGGCCCTCCAGGCAGGGGGTGCGGCCGCCGATGAGCTCCTTGTCGTAGTCGAACGGAAGCGGCGCCTCCGCCGTGAGGCCGGTGTTCGACTTCCAGTTCTTCACAAACGACTTGGCCTGGGCGATCTCGCTCTTCCACTCGTCCACCGACCAGGTGCCGACGCCGCCGTCGTTGCCGCAGAAGTGGCCGTTGAAGTGGGTGCCGACCTCGTTGCCGTCCTGCCACGCACCGCGCAGCTGGGCGACCGTGTCCTTGATGCCCTTCAGGTCGTTGAACCCGATGTCACTGCTGCCCGGCGAGTGCTTGGGCGCGGTGTACCGCTCGCGCTTCTCCTCCGGGAGCATGTACACCCCGCTGAGGAAGTACGTCATCGTCGCGTTGTACTTCTTGCCGACCTCGCGGAAGTGGGAGAACAGCCGCTGGCTGTCCTCGCCCGCCCCGTCCCAGGAGAACACCACGAACTGCGGCGGCTGCTGACCCGGCGCCAGCTTCTGCGGCTTCATCAGATGCGGCTGGAGCCCCGTGAACGCGGTGGAGCCGTCCCCGATCAGCCGCACCGCGCTCTTGGGGGCGGCGGCGGGCGCCTGCGGGCCGGGCGCGGCGGCCCTGGTCCCGTTCCCCACCGAGCATCCGGTAGCGACCGCCACCAGCGCGGCGACGACGGCCCCGGTGGCGATCCTCTTCGTGGCGGCCATCATCCGCCCACCCTCTTCCTCACCGATCAGCAGATCCGAAGATCTCTCGTACTGAATGTCATGAAATCGCCGCAAAAGTGACACGCAGCATGAGGGAAGGAGGCGCGACAGGCCGCACGAAAAGCTGCTTATTCACCTCCAAGAGTGAATCGTTGGCCTATTTGCCCTAAATGCCAGGCGCTGACCTTTACTCTGCATTACGATCCGTTTACCGAGAGTTGAGAATCCCGCCGCTGCACGCCGTGACCCACGGCCGCGACCCCCACATCCGCGACCGCGCCGCCCCGGAGGAGACGGGAACATGTCTGCCTGCGTCCCCACCCGCGCCCAGCCCCTCACTCACCCCGACAGCCCGCAGCACCCGCACGCCCCACCGCCCCGAAAGGGAGGCCGCCGCTTCCGGATCGCCGGAGCCGACCTGTCCGCGTCCGTCACCGTGTTCCTGCTCGCCGTACCGATGTCGCTCGGCCTCGCCGTCGCCATCGACGCCCCCCTGGAGGCGAGCCTCATCGCCGCCGGAGTCGGCGGCATCGCCGCCGGACTGCTCGGCGGCTCACCGCTCCTTGTCAGCGGCCCCTCCGCCGGACTCACGGTGGTGTCGGCCGAGTTGATCCAGCGCTACGGATGGCGCACCACCTGCGCCATCACCGTCCTCGCGGGTCTGCTCCAGATCGCGCTCGGCTCGCTGAAGGCCGCGCGTTCCGCGCTCGCCGTGAGCCCCGCCATCGTGCACGGCACCCTCGCCGGCATCGGCGCCGCCATCGCGCTCGCCCAGCTCCACATCGTCCTGGGCGGCTCCCCCCAGAGCTCCGCCGTCGACAACGCTCAGGCGCTGCCGGACCAGTTGGCGAGGGTGGGCCCCGCCGCACCCCTCATCGGGGCGCTCACCCTCGCCGTCCTCCTGGCGTGGCCCCGTCTGCCGGGGCGCGCCGGGAAAGCCCTGCGCCGGGTTCCGGCCGCGCTCGCCTGCGTGGTCGTCGCCACCGCCGTGGCCGCCGTGGCCGCGCCGGACATCGCCCGGGTCGACCTGCCCTCGTGGGACGCGCACGTCCTGCCGGAGCTGCCGCACGGGCCGGTGGGCGGGCTGGTTGCCGCCGTGCTCACGGTGACGCTGGTCGCCAGCCTGGAGTCGCTGCTCTCCTCCGTCGCCGTGGACAAGCTTGCCGCCGAGCGGCCGGGCACCCCGCCCGCCCGGGCCGACCTCGACCGGGAGCTGCGTGGCCAGGGCATCGCCAACGCCCTCTCCGGGCTGCTCGGCGGTATGCCGGTCTCGGGGGGCGCGGTGCGCGGCAGCGCCAATGTGCGGGCCGGGGCCACCAGCCGTGCCTCCACCGTGCTGCACGGGACGTGGGTGCTGCTCGCCGCCGGGCTGCTGGTGGCCGTCCTGGAGTGGATCCCGCTGGCGGCGCTGGCCGCGCTGGTGATGATGGTCGGCATCCAGATGGTCTCGTACGCCCATATCCGCAACGTCCACCGGCACCGCGAGTTCCTGGTGTACGTGGCGACGGTCGCCGGGGTGCTGCTGTTCGGGGTGCTCCAGGGCGTGGTCATCGGGGTCGCGGTGGCCGTGGCGGTCGCGCTGCGCCGGGTGGCGCGTACGCGGATCACCGTGCAGCGCCAGGACGACCTGTCGTATCTGGTGCGGGCGCGCGGGCAGTTGACGTTCCTCGCCGTGCCCCGGCTGACCCGGTCCCTGAACCAGGTGCCCCAAGGGGCGAGGGCCGTCGTGGAGTTGGACGGCTCGTTCATGGACCACGCGGCGTACGAGGCACTCCACGGCTGGCAGGACTCGCACAGCGCGCGCGGTGGCGAGGTGCGGATCACCGGCCGGTCCGGCGGACGCGTCGCCGAGCCCGCCTCCGGCGCGCAGAACTGCTGCCGCCCCTGGACGCCCTGGCGCAACCACCACTGCCACGACAAGGCGCCGGCGCCCCGGCAGCACGGGCACCAACTGGCCAGCGGGCTCAGCTCCTTCCAGCGCAACACCGCGCCGCTGGTGCGGGACGAGCTGGCGCGCCTGGCGCGCGAGGGGCAGCAGCCGTCCCAGCTCTTCCTCACCTGCGCCGACTCCCGGCTGGTCACCAGCATGATCACATCGAGCGGCCCGGGCGACCTGTTCACCGTGCGCAACGTCGGCAATCTGGTGCCCCCGCCGGGTGCGGAGTGCGGCGACGACTCGGTGGCGGCGGCGATCGAGTACGCGGTGGAGGTGCTGCGGGTCGAGTCCATCACGGTGTGCGGACACTCCGGCTGCGGGGCGATGCAGGCGCTGCTGAACAGCAGGCCGGACGCCCCGCAGACGCCGCTGCGGCGCTGGCTGCGGCACGGGCTGCCCAGCCTGGAGCGGATGGCCAGCCGCAGGCACGCCTGGGCGCGGATCGCCGGGCGGCTGCCCGCCGACGCCGTGGAGCAGCTCTGCCTCACCAACGTGGTGCAGCAGCTGGACCATCTGCGCAGCCATGAGTCGGTGGCGCGGCGGCTGGCCGAGGGCACCCTGGCCCTGCACGGGATGTACTTCCATGTGGGCGAGGCCCAGGCGTACTTGCTGGCGTCCGACGACTGCGAGGAGGTGTTCGAGGGGGTGGGGCCGACGCCTCGGGAGGCGTCCCGCACCTGAGCGGCTGTGCTGCCGCGCCCTTGCGCACACGGTGGCCCCCGCACGCCTGAACCCAGGGCGGACCTGGTCCGTGAGACCGTCTGATGACACGCCGATGACCCGGACCCCTTACAGGTCTAAACCAATTTTCGGGAGACTCTTGTCACCCGGCGATTGGCCTGATGAGCTATGGGCCGGGACACATAGGCACATAGGACGCCCTGGGAAAGGGAGATGTCGTGAGCAACGAAAGCCTGGCCAACCTGCTCAAGGAGGAGCGGCGGTTCGCGCCGCCCGCCGAGCTGGCCGCGCACGCCAACGTGACGGCGCAGGCGTACGAGCAGGCCAAGACGGACAGGCTGGGCTTCTGGGCCGAGCAGGCCCGGCGCCTGACCTGGGCCACCGAGCCGACCGAGACGCTCGACTGGTCGAACCCGCCGTTCGCGAAGTGGTTCGCCGACGGACAGCTCAACGTCGCGTACAACTGCGTGGACCGGCACGTCGAGGCCGGGAACGGCGACCGGGTCGCCATCCACTTCGAGGGCGAGCCCGGCGACAGCCGCGCGATCACCTACGCCGAGCTGAAGGACGAGGTCGCGAAGGCCGCCAACGCCCTTACGGAGCTGGGTGTCCGGGCCGGTGACCGGGTCGCGGTGTACATGCCGATGATTCCCGAGGCGGCCGTCGCGATGCTCGCCTGCGCGCGGATCGGCGCGGCGCACTCGGTGGTCTTCGGCGGCTTCTCGGCCGACGCCGTGGCCTCCCGTATCCAGGACGCCGACGCGAAGCTGGTCATCACGGCGGACGGCGGCTACCGGCGCGGCAAGCCGTCGGCGCTCAAGCCCGCGATCGACGAGGCCGTGGCGAAGTGCCCGCAGGTCGAGCACGTCCTGGTGGTGCGGCGTACGGGGCAGGAGACCGCGTTCACCGAGGGCCGGGACGTCTGGTGGGACGACATCGTCGAGCGCCAGTCGGCCGAGCACACCCCGCAGCCGTTCGACGCCGAGCACCCGCTGTTCATCCTGTACACCTCGGGGACGACGGGGAAGCCGAAGGGCATCCTGCACACCTCGGGCGGCTATCTGACGCAGGCCGCGTACACCCACCACGCGGTCTTCGACCTCAAGCCCGAGACCGACGTGTACTGGTGCACCGCCGACATCGGCTGGGTGACCGGCCACTCGTACATCGTGTACGGACCGCTGGCCAACGGCGCGACGCAGGTCATGTACGAGGGCACGCCGGACACCCCGCACCAGGGGCGGTTCTGGGAGATCGTCCAGAAGTACGGGGTGACGATCCTCTACACGGCGCCCACCGCGATCCGGACGTTCATGAAGTGGGGCGACGACATCCCCGCGAAGTTCGACCTGTCCTCGCTGCGGGTGCTGGGGTCGGTGGGCGAGCCCATCAACCCGGAGGCGTGGATCTGGTACCGCAAGCACATCGGCGCGGACAACTGCCCGATCGTGGACACCTGGTGGCAGACGGAGACCGGCGCGATGATGATCTCGCCGCTGCCGGGCGTGACCGAGACCAAGCCCGGCTCCGCGCAGCGCGCGCTGCCCGGGATCTCGGCGACCGTCGTGGACGACGAGGCGCGCGAGGTGCCCGACGGGGGCGGCGGGTATCTGGTGCTCACCGAGCCGTGGCCGTCGATGCTGCGCACCATCTGGGGTGACGACCAGCGGTTCATCGACACGTACTGGTCGCGGTTCGAGGGGAAGTACTTCGCCGGGGACGGGGCGAAGAAGGACGAGGACGGGGACATCTGGCTGCTCGGCCGGGTCGACGACGTGATGCTCGTGTCCGGGCACAACATCTCGACGACCGAGGTCGAGTCGGCGCTCGTCTCGCACCCCTCGGTCGCCGAGGCGGCGGTCGTCGGCGCGGCCGACGAGACGACCGGGCAGGCCATCGTGGCCTTCGTGATCCTGCGTGGGTCGGCTGCGGAGTCCGAGGGCCTGGTGGAGGAGCTGCGGGCGCACGTCGGCGCCACGCTGGGGCCGATCGCCAAGCCGAAGCGGGTGCTGCCGGTGGCGGAGCTGCCGAAGACGCGGTCGGGGAAGATCATGCGGCGGTTGCTGCGGGATGTTGCGGAGAACCGGGAGCTGGGGGATGTCACGACGCTCACGGACTCTTCTGTGATGGATCTGATCCAGACGAAGCTGCCCAGCGCTTCCAGCGAGGACTGAGGGGGCCGGGGGGTGGGGCCCGGCTGCGCGTGGTGCGTGGCTGGGCCTCCGGGGGCTTCGCCCCCCGGGCCCCGTTGCGGGGCTTCGCCCCGGAGCCCTCGTTCGTCTGCGGGCCGTGGCCGCTTCTCGCGCAGTTCCCCGCGCCCCTAGGTAGTCGGCCTCAGCCGGAGATCCCAGCTCAGCCACGGCTTTTCAGGGGCGCGGGGAACTGCGCGAGCAATCAGCCACGGCCCGCAGACGAAAGCCGGTTCAGGGGCGCGGGCAACCCGTCACCGGTCCGCAGGCGCGCGCGTGCCCCGCACCCCGCTCCCCCATAAGGTGAAGATCGCCGGAATCATCCCCATCCGCATCCGGGTAAAGGCTTAGGTAAAGTAATGACCTGGTGCGCCGGGAAGTCTGGTCGGCAACGTGCTCGTCATGCCCGCCGAACCCGACCGGAGGTCACCCCGTGGTCGCGCCCGACAGTCTCAAGGACAGCAGCCGGAAGTTCCTCCAGCGGCTCTCCCTGCCCGAGCGGAACTTCGTCGCGGAGGCGCTGCGCGCCGAGACCGTCGGCGGAGTGCTGCTGCTCGTCGCCGCAATCGCCGCGCTGATCTGGGCCAACACCTGGGGCGGCAGCTACGCCGACGTACGGGACTTCCACGTCGGCGTCGACGCCCTCGGGCTCGATCTCTCGCTCCAGCACTGGGCCGCCGACGGCCTCCTCGCGGTCTTCTTCTTCGTCGCCGGTATCGAGCTCAAGCGCGAGCTGGTCGCGGGCGAGCTGCGCGACCCCAAGGCCGCCGCGCTGCCCGTGATCGCCGCGCTCTGCGGCATGGCCGTGCCCGCGCTCGTATACGCGCTGGTCAACACCGTCGGCGGCGGGGAGATGGACGGGTGGGCCGTGCCGACGGCCACCGACATCGCCTTCGCGCTCGCTGTGCTCGCGGTCATCGGGACCTCGCTGCCGTCCGCGCTGCGCGCGTTCCTGCTCACGCTCGCCGTCGTCGACGACCTCTTCGCCATCCTGATCATCGCCGTCTTCTTCACCAAGGAGATCGACTTCGTCGCGCTCGGCGGCGCCGCGGCCGGCCTGGTCCTCTTCTGGGTGCTGCTGCGCGTCGGCGTACGCGGCTGGTACGTGTACGTACCGCTCGCCCTGGGCATCTGGGGGCTGATGTACAACAGCGGCGTCCACGCCACCATCGCGGGCGTCGCCATGGGCCTGATGCTGCGCTGCACCCGCCGGGAGGGCGAGGACCACTCGCCCGGCGAGCACATCGAGCATCTGGTGCGGCCGCTCTCCGCCGGGCTCGCCGTACCGCTCTTCGCGCTGATGTCGGCCGGGGTCGTGGTCAGCGGCGGGGCGCTGGCGGACGTGTTCACCCGGCCGGAGACGCTCGGCGTGGTGCTCGGGCTGGTGGTCGGCAAGACGGTGGGGATCTTCGGGGGCACGTGGTGCGCCGCGCGGTTCACCAGGGCGGAGCTCAACGAGGACCTGGCCTGGCCGGACGTCTTCGCGGTGGCCGCGCTCGCCGGGATCGGCTTCACCGTCTCGCTGCTCATCGGCGAGCTGGCCTTCGACGGCGAGGGCGCGCTCGCGGACGAGATCAAGGCGGCCGTGCTGATGGGCTCACTGATCGCCGCCGTCTTCGCCACCGTCCTGCTGAAGCTGCGGGTGCGCCGCTACAAGGCGCTGGTCGACGAGGAGGAGCGCGACGAGGACCAGGACGGCATCCCGGATGTGTACGAACAGCACAATCCGGCCTACCACCTGCGGATGGCCTCCTTGTACGAGGAGAAGGCCGCCGAGCACCGCCGCCTCGCGCAACTGGCGGGGGCGGGGAGCGACGAGGCCGACCGTCCGGCATGATCTGACATCTGGGCCGGAGAAGGACATCTGGGCCGGGAGATGACGGGACCGGAGAAGAGAAGAGGGAGTCAGCGAATGAGCGACCCCAGCAACACCGCCCTCGGCGGCGCCGACCGCAGCCTCGGCCAGCTGGTCGCCTCGGCGACCGCCGAGATGTCCGCGCTGGTGCACGACGAGATCGCGCTCGCCAAGGCGGAGCTGCGGCAGGACGTCAAGCGCGGGGCGATCGGTGGCCTCGCCATCAGTACCGCGGGAGTGCTCGTCCTGTTCTCGCTGCCGGTGCTGAGCTTCGCGGCGGCGTACGGGATCCACAACCTGGGCCTCGGCCTCGCCTGGTCGTTCCTGATCGTGGGCGGCGCGTTCCTGCTGCTCGCGGGCCTGCTCGCGGCGCTGTCGGTGGCCAAGTTCAAGAAGGTCAAGCCGCCGGAGAAGTCCATCGCCTCGGCCAAGCGGACCGCCGCCGTGCTCGGGGGCGTCAAGCCGCATCCCCGCCCGGTCACGGAGCAGGCCCCGGCTGTGGCACGCTCGTCTGCATGACCGCACCTGATACCGGTACCGGCGCCACGGGCAGCCCTGGCGGCAACGGCAGCCCTGTCCGTATGGAGGGTCCCTGGACACACCGGGACGTGGCGGCCAACGGGGCGCGCTTCCACATCGCGGAGCTGGGTGACGGGCCGCTGGTGCTGCTGCTCCACGGCTTCCCGCAGTTCTGGTGGACCTGGCGGCACCAGCTGACCGCGCTCGCCGACGCCGGCTTCCGGGCGGTCGCGATGGACCTGCGCGGGGTCGGCGGCAGCGACCGCACGCCCCGGGGCTACGACCCGGCCAACCTCGCGCTGGACATCACCGGGGTCGTACGGTCGCTGGGCGAGCCCGACGCGGCGCTGGTCGGCCATGACCTGGGCGGCTATCTGGCGTGGACGGCGGCCGTGATGCGGCCCAAGCTGGTGCGTCGGCTGGTCGTCTCCTCGATGCCGCACCCGAGGCGCTGGCGCTCCGCGATGCTCTCGGACTTCTCCCAGTCGCGGGCGGGTTCGTACGTCTGGGGCTTCCAGCGGCCGTGGGTGCCGGAGCGTCAGCTCGTCGCGGACGACGCCGCTCTGGTGGGGCGGCTGATGCGGGAGTGGTCGGGGCCGGTGGCCCCGGAGGACGAGGCCGTGGAGGTCTACCGGCGGGCGATGACCATCCCGTCGACCGCGCACTGCTCGATCGAGCCGTACCGCTGGATGGTGCGCTCGATGGCCCGCCCGGACGGCATCCAGTTCAACCGCCGGATGAAGCGGCCGGTACGGGTACCGACGCTGCATCTGCACGGCTCGCTCGACCCGGTGATGCGCACCCGCAGCGCGGCGGGCTCCGGCGAGTACGTCGAAGCGCCCTACCGCTGGCGGCTGTTCGACGGCCTGGGCCACTTCCCTCACGAGGAGGATCCGGCCGCGTTCTCGGCGGAGCTGGTGAACTGGCTGAAGGATCCCGAACCGGACAGGTGAAGCCCCCTCCCGGCTGGGGGTCCGGGGGTCATCCCCCGGGAAAACACAGCCCTCACGAGGAGGATCCGGCCGCGTTCTCGGCGGAGCTGGTGAACTGGCTGAAGGACCCCGAACCGGACAGGTGAAGCCCCCTCCCGGCTGGGGGTCCGGGGGTCATCCCCCGGGAAAACACAGCCCTCACGAGGAGGATCCGGCCGCGTTCTCGGCGGAGCTGGTTAACTGGCTGAAGGACCCCGAGCCCGATCGCTGAGCCGGCGGGCGGCGTCCGGCGAGCGGAAGGGAACGCTTGTCTGACGAACAGCCAAATGCCCGGCGCATAGGCCAATTGGCCCCCCGAGACGCGGTTACCGACCTTGGGGCCCGGGCAGACGTCGGGGTATGGGCTGGACGCACGACTACGGTGACGCAGCACGCAACCGCCGCTCGGCCACCGCGCCGATTTCGCACGAGAGGGGTGGCCCGCAAGGTCAGGGCCATGATCCCCAACTCGGTATTCCGCGTATCCTCCGCCGCCGGGCCCGCTGGGTCTCGGCCCGGCTGCGCCATACCCGTACGTAAGCGTTCCGCCGGAGCGCGGTGACGTTCGGCTCCTACGGACGCAGATACCCGAGCCCCGGATGGGCCTCCCGGTAGCCGGTCAGAAGGCGTCGGGCCACCTGGACGGAGTCGACCAGCGGGTGCAGGGCGAAGGCCTTCACCGCCGCTCGCGCCGACCCGGCGGCGGCCGCTTCCAGGACACACCGCTCGACCGCCTTCACCGCGCTGACCAGGCCCGCCTCATGGCCCGTCAGCTGGGTCACGGGGAGCGGGCGGGGGCCTGACGCGTCCACGTGGCAGGGGATCTCGACGACCGCCTCGGCGTCGAGGGCGTGCAGCGAGGCGCCGTTGCGGACGTTGAGGATCAGGGTGGCCGGCTCGTCGCGCGCGATGGCCCGCATCAGGGCCAGGGCGACGTTCTCGTACCCGCCCGACTCCAGGTCGTCGGCGGCGCGCTCGCCCGCGCCCGAGACCTCCCGGTTCTCGGACATGTACGTGGCCTCGCGCTCGGCGCGGGTGCGGTCCCAGGCGTCCCACGCCCGCCCGCCGTCGGCCACGGTCGCGTAGAAGCGCGCCTGCTGGTCGAGGAGGAAGGCGCCGCGGGTGAGTTCCGCCTGCCGGTACGCGGCCACCGCCTCGCGGTTGAAGTAGTAGTAGTGCAGATACTCGTTGGGCACCGAGCCCAGGGAGCGCAGCCAGTCGGCGCCGAAGAGCCTGCCCTCCTCGAACGAGGTCAGCAGCGCGTCGTCGGCGAACAGCCGCGGCAGCACGTCCTTGTCGCCCTCGTAGAGCCCGTGCAGCCAGCCCAGGTGGTTCAGACCCGCGTAGTCCAGACGTACGGCGTCGGGGTCGGCGCCGACCGTACGGGCCACGCGGCGGGCCAGGCCGACCGGTGAGTCGCAGATGCCGATCACCCGTTCGCCCAGGTGGCGGGCCATGGCCTCGGTGACGAGACCGGCCGGGTTGGTGAAGTTGATGACCCAGGCGTCCGGGGCGAGCGCCTTGATCCGGCGGGCGACGGCGTCCGCGACGGGCACGGTCCGCAGTCCGTACGCGACACCGCCCGCGCCGACCGTCTCCTGGCCAAGCACGCCCTCGGCGAGCGCGATCCGCTCGTCGGCGGCGCGGCCCGCCAGACCCCCGACGCGGATCGCGGAGAAGACGAAGTCGGCGCCGCGCAGCGCCTCGTCCTGGTCGGTCACCGCCCGGACGGCGGGGGCGTCCGGGACGCCGCGCGCCTGGTCGGCCAGGACCCGGGCGATGGCGGCGAGCCGGGCCGCGTCCACGTCGTACAGCGTGACCTCGGTGACCCTGCCGGGGGCGTGGTCGCGCAGCAGGGCGCCGTACACGAGCGGGACGCGGAAACCGCCGCCGCCGAGGATCGTCAGTCGCATTCCGGCCTCTTCGGGGAGTCAGGGGGTCAGCGGGGCGGTGGCGCGGTCACAGGGCGCACTGCTGGCTGTCGACCTGCTGGTTGGCGGTGCGGCCCAGCTGGATGTCCTCGCGGATCTCGTTCGCCGTCAGCGCGTAGCCGGTGTTCGGGTCGTCGAGGGACTTGGCGAAGACCACTCCGTAGACCCTGCCGTCGGGGGTGAGGAGGGGGCCGCCGGAGTTGCCGGGGCGGACCGTGGTGAAGAGCGAGTAGACCTCGCGGGTGACCGTGCCGCGGTGATAGATGTCCGGGCCGGGCGGGGTGATCCGGCCGCGCACGCGCGCGGCGCGCACGTCGTACGGCTGGTCCTCGGGGAAGCCCGCGACGATCGCGCCGCTGCCGCTGTGCGCCTGCTGCGAGGCGAAGCGCAGCACCGGCGCCTTCAGGTCGGGCACGTCCAGGACCGCGATGTCACGGCGCCAGTCGTAGAGGACCACCGTCGCGTCGTACGTCCGCCCCTGGCCGCCTATCTGGATCTTCGGGTCCTCCACGCCGCCCACCACATGGGCGTTGGTCATCACCCGGCGCTCGGCGAAGACGAAGCCGGTGCCCTCCAGGCGCTTTCCGCAGCTCGGGGCGGTGCCGGTGACCTTGACGATCGAGCGCTTGGCCGAGGCCGCCACCGGGCTGGTGGCCAGCGCCTCGTCGGGCGGCGGGACCTTGGTGATCGACTCGTTGGTGAACGGGGCGAAGACCTGCGGCAGCCCGTTCTGCGCGAGCATCGAGGAGAAGTCGGAGAACCAGGTGTACGCCTGCTTGGGCATCGCCTTGTCCACGCCGCGCAGGATCTGGGAGTCGTTGACCGCCCGTCCCAGCGCGTTCCCCCGGCTGGAGGAGTCCTGGGGGTCGGCCAGCGGGGAGAGCGCGGTGCCGATCAGCCAGGCGACCAGGAGCATCGCCACCACGTTGACCAGGGCGCCCCCCGTGGCGTCCAGGGCGCGCGCGGGCGACCAGGTGATGTGCTGGCGCAGCTTGTTGCCCAGGTGGGTGGTGAAGGCCTGGCCCACGGAGGCGCAGACGATCACGACGACGACCGCCACGATGGCGGCGGTGGTCGACACCTCCCGCTTGTCGGTCAGCTGGTCCCAGATGACCGGCAGCAGATACACGGCGATGAGACCACCGCCGAGGAAGCCGATCACCGACAGGATGCCGACGACGAAGCCCTGGCGGTAGCCGACGATCGCGAACCACACGGCGGCGACCAGCAACAGGATGTCCAGCACGTTCACGAGGTCAGCCTGTCACGCGTGCCAGTCGAGCGGGACCCGCCTGGTGCGATCCCAGGGCCGCTCCCAGCCCGCGAAGTGCAGCAACCGGTCGATCACCCCGGCCGTGAAGCCCCACACGAGGGCGGATTCGACCAGAAAGGCCGGTCCTGCGTGGCCGCGCGGGTGGACGGCGGTGGCCCGGTTGGCCGGGTCCGTGAGATCCGCCACGGGGACGGTGAAGACCCGGGCGGTCTCCGCCGCGTCCACCGCCCGCACCGGCGTCGGCTCGCGCCACCAGCCCAGGACCGGGGTCACCACGAAGCCGCTCACCGGGATGTAGAGCCGGGGCAGCACGCCGAAGATCTGCACCCCGGCGGGGTCCAGGCCGGTCTCCTCCTCGGCCTCGCGCAGGGCGGCGCGCAGCGGGCCGGTGGTCCGGGGGTCGCCGTCCTCGGGGTCGAGGGCGCCGCCGGGGAAGGAGGGCTGGCCGCCGTGCGAGCGCAGCTGGCTGGCGCGCTCCATCAGCAGCAGCTCGGGCCCGGCCGGGCCCTCGCCGAAGAGGATCAGCACGGCGGACTGGCGCCCGGCGCCGCTCTCGGGCGGCAGGAACCGGCTGAGCTGGAGCGGCTCGATCCGGTCGGCCGCGCGCGCGACGGGGTCGAGCCACTCGGGCAGCCCGGCACGGCTCACGGCAGGGCCCTGGCGGCCGTCGGGGGCGCTCACGCCGCCCTGAGCGCCCGCGCCGCTCCCGTACGCCCTGCTGGGGTCACTCGTCTTGCTGGTGTCACTCGCGTGCGTCATAGGCACCCCCGTCGTCCACCGGTCACAACGTCCGGGGCGGTCGCGTTCGTTCCGCCCCGGCCCTCGCGTTCGTTCGTCGAGCTCCTCCGCTCCTGTGCCGCGATCCGTCAGCCGGCCTCCAGCGGCGGGGCCGGGAGCCCCGGGTAGTCCGGGGGCGGCGAGAGCCGCTGGCCCGGGAAGCCGCCCTTCTCGTACTTCAGGAGCTTCTTGGCCTTCTCCGGGTCCGTCTCGCCCTCCCCGTACGCCGGGCAGAGCGGGGCGATGGGGCAGGCGCCGCAGGCGGGTCTGCGGGCGTGGCAGATGCGGCGGCCGTGGAAGATGGTCCGGTGCGAGAGCATCGTCCACTCGCTCTTGGGGAAGATCTCGGCGACGACCGCCTCGACCTTGACCGGGTCCTCCTCGTCGGTCCACTTCCAGCGCCGGACCAGTCGGCCGAAGTGCGTGTCGACGGTGATCCCGGGGACTCCGAACGCGTTGCCCAGGACCACGTTCGCCGTCTTGCGGCCCACTCCCGGGAGCTTGACCAGGTCCTCCAGGCGGCCCGGCACGTTGCCGCCGAACTCGTCGCGGAGGGCGGCGGCGAGCCCCATGATCGACTTCGTCTTGGCGCGGAAGAACCCGGTGGGCCGGATCAGCTGCTCGACCGCCTCCGGGTCGGCCGCCGCCAGCTCCTCCGGGGTCGGATACGCGGCGAACAGCGCGGGCGTGGTCTGGTTGACCCGCAGGTCGGTCGTCTGCGCGGACAGGACGGTGGCGACCAGCAGCTCGAAGGGGTTGCGGAAGTCGAGCTCCGGGTGGGCGTACGGATACACCTCCGCCAGCTCCCGGTTGATCCGCCGGGCGCGGCGGACCATGGCGACGTGGGACTCGGGCTTGGCGGGCTTGAGGGCGGCCCTGGCGGGGGCGACGGCCTTCTTGGCGGGCTTCGCGGCTTCGGCGGTCTTCGCGGCCTTCGTGGGCTTGGCGACCGCCTTCTTCGTGGCCTTGGCGGTCTTCGCGGGCTCGGCGACGGCCTTCTTCGCGGCCTTTGCGGGCTCGGCGGGAGCCTTCTCGGCTGCCTTGGCAGGGGCCTTCCTGGCTGCCTTGGCGGCGGGCTCGGCAGGGGCCTCCTTCACGGCGGCCTTCCTGGGCGCGGCCTGCTTACCGACGGCCTGCTTACCGACGGCCTGCTTCCGCGCGGCCTGCTTCCGCGCGGCCTTCACGGGCGCGTCCGGCTTCGCGGGCGCGTCCGGCGCATCCGGCGCGGCCGGTCCGCCCGGCACGCTGGACTCGCCCTGCCCGGCCGGCCCGCCCGGCGCGCCCGACCCGGTCGACGCGCCCGGGCCCGGCTCGGGTGCCGACGCGGCCCGATTGGCCGATTTTGATTCTTTCGCGGCTTTTTTCGGTTTACCCGCGGGCTGTTCGCCCACAGCGGAATCACTGCCTGCGGACACTCGTACGGCCCCCCTGGCCTGCGCTCTCACCGGCGAATTGGACACCCGGCCAGCCTAAAGCCACCCACCGACATCCGCCCCGGCCACAGCGAATCAGCACCCCAATCGGCCCCCTGGCGCACAGTCCGGCATTCGGGTGCGTCATCCTTGTGATTACCCGTGTGATTGATCGCACTGTTTACCCCGTCCGGCAAAATGGGCAGCACGGTCCCCTGTACCGGTCGACAAGGAGAGAACTCGTGGACGACGTTCTGCGGCGCGCCCCGCTCTTCGCGGCGCTCGATGACGAGCAGGCCGCGGAGCTCCGCGCCTCGATGAGTGAGGTGACGCTCGCCCGCGGCGACGCCCTCTTCCACGAGGGCGACCCCGGCGACCGCCTCTACGTGGTCACCGAGGGCAAGGTCAAGCTCCACCGCACTTCCCCCGACGGCCGCGAGAACATGCTGGCGGTCCTCGGCCCCGGCGAGCTCATCGGCGAGCTGTCCCTCTTCGACCCGGGCCCGCGCACCGCCACCGCGACCGCGCTCACCGAGGTCAAGCTGCTGGGCCTGGGCCACGGCGACCTCCAGCCGTGGCTGAACGCCCGGCCCGAGGTGGCCACGGCGCTGCTGCGCGCCGTCGCCCGCCGACTGCGCAAGACCAACGACCAGATGTCCGACCTGGTCTTCTCGGACGTCCCCGGCCGGGTCGCCCGTGCGCTCCTCGACCTGTCGCGCCGCTTCGGCGTGCAGTCGGAGGAGGGCATCCACGTGGTGCACGACCTGACCCAGGAAGAGCTGGCCCAGCTGGTCGGCGCCTCCCGCGAGACGGTCAACAAGGCCCTCGCGGACTTCGCGCAGCGCGGCTGGCTCCGGCTGGAGGCCCGTGCGGTGATCCTGCTGGACGTGGAGCGGCTGGCGAAGCGCTCGCGCTGAGGCGCCCGCGCGCCTTCGTACGCGTACGTACGGGCCCGCTTCCCCTCGGGGAGGCGGGCCCGCCGCGTTGTCGGCCACCGGCCGCAGACCACCGGCTAGATGAGGCCGTGCTCGGTCAGGTACTCCAGCTGGGCGCGTACGGAGAGCTCGGCGGCCGGCCACAGGGAGCGGTCGACGTCCGCGTAGACCCGGGCCACCACCTCGGCTGCCGTGGTGTGGCCGTTCTCCACGGCCGTCTCCACCTGGGCCAGCCGGTGGGCGCGGTGGGCGAGGTAGAACTCGATGGCGCCCTGCGCGTCGTCCAGGACCGGGCCGTGGCCGGGCAGCACGGTGTGGACGCCGTCGTCGACCGCGAGCGAGCGCAGCCGGCGCAGGGAGTCGAGGTAGTCGCCGAGGCGGCCGTCCGGGTGCGCCACCATGGTGGTGCCGCGCCCCAGGACCGTGTCCCCGGTCAGTACGGCCCCGTCGGCGGGCAGATGGAAGCAGAGGGAGTCGGAGGTGTGGCCCGGGGTGGGCACCACCCACATCTCCAGGCCACCGGTCGTGATCACGTCACCGGCGCCCAGCCCCTCGCCGCCCAGGCGCAACGCCGGGTCCAGCGCGCGGACGTGCGTACGCGTCAGCTCGGCGAAGCGGGCCGCGCCCTCGGCGTGGTCGGGGTGGCCGTGGGTGAGCAGGGTGAGGGCGATCCGCTTGCCCATCTCCTCTGCGGTGGCGATGACGTTGCGCAGATGGACCTCGTCGAGGGGGCCCGGGTCGACGACCACCGCCAGGTCGGAGTCGGGCTCGGCGACGATCCAGGTGTTGGTGCCGTCGAGGGTCATCGCGGAGGGGTTGGGCGCGAGGACGTTGACGGTACGGGTCGTGGCGGGGCCGGACAGGACCCCGCCACGGGGCTGGCCGGGGAGGGCCGCGGCTTCGGTCACGCGGGGGCACCTTCCATGGTGGGCGGGAGCGGGAGCGGGCACGGTGGTGGGGTGCCGGTGGTCATGGCGTGTCCTCGACGGTACGTACCCGCTTGGTGAACTCGTCGTGCCCCGGCCAGCTCAGCACGATCTCCCCGTCGTCGCCGAGGGTCGCCCGCGCCAGTACGGGGGTGAGGTCGCGGGCCGCCGCCGCCTCGATCACCTCGGCGGGGGTGGCGTACGGGAGGAGGGCGCGCAGGGTCGAGACGGTCGGGGGCATCATCAGCAGCTCCCCCGCGTCGTACCCGGCGGTGGCGTCGGCGGGCCGGATCCACACGGTCCGGTCGGCCTCGGTGGAGGCGTTGCGGGTGCGCTGGCCCTCGGGGAGCGCGGCGACGAAGAACCAGGTGTCGTACCGCTTGGGCTCGAACTCCGGGGTGATCCAGCGGGCCCAGGCGCCGAGCAGGTCCGAGCGCAGGACCAGGCCGCGGCGCTCCAGGAACTCGGCGAAGGAGAGCGCGCGGGTGACGAGGGCCTGGCGGTCGGCCTCCCAGTCGTCGCCGGTGGTGTCGCCCACGACGCTGTCGGCGTCGGGGCCGGCGAGCAGGACGCCGGCCTCCTCGTACGTCTCCCGGACGGCGGCGCAGACGATGGCCTGGGCGGCGTCGGCGTCCACGCCGAGGCGTGCGGCCCAGGTCTCGCGGGTGGGGCCGGCCCAGCCGATCCGGTGGGCGTCGTCCCTGGGGTCGACGCCGCCGCCGGGGTACGCGTAGGCGCCGCCGGCGAAGGCCATGGTGGTGCGGCGGCGCAGCATGTGCACGGTGAGGCCGTCTTCTCCGGTTCCTCCGGCTCCCCCGGTGTGGGTCCGGAGGAGGAGGACGGTGGCGGCTCTTCGGGGTGGGACGGGGGTGAGGGTGCCGGTGGCCAGGGCGTGGATGCGGGCCGGCCATTCCGGGGGGTACCACTGTCCGTTGGGCATGGGCGGAGGCTATCTCGCGGCGCGCGCATGTTCGAGTCTGCGCCGCGTCTGTGCGGGCCGGTGTGGGGGGCTGGGGCCCGCGTCCCCGGTTACCGCCTGCGGCGGGCTTTTCCCCACCCCGCCCCTTCCCGAAAGCCCTCTGGCGGGCAGCCGGGAGCTTCGCCCCGGGGGCCGGTTGTTCGTCTGCGGGCCGGTGGCGGGTCGCTCGCGCAGTTCCCCGCGCCCCTGATCGGGCCGGTTGTTCATCTGCGGGCCGGTGGCCGGTTGCTCGCGCAGTTCCCCGCGCCCCTAAAAGATTCGTGGCTGAGCTGAAGTCCCGGGCTGCGGCCGACTACCCAAGGGGCGCGGGGAACTGCGCGACCAGCCCACCACTCACCCGCAGACAAAGTCCGGCCCGATCAGGGGCGCGGCCCGCAGGCGCGAGACGGCCTGGCCGCCCCCGGAGGGTTTGGGGAAGGGGTGGGGAGGGGCAGGCAACGGCCCGGTGGGGTGGCGTCTTTATTTCGGGCAAACGCCCTTCTGCCTCCCTTCTCACCCCGTCCTCAGACCCCTCTCATCCAGCCCCGCGAAGGTGATGCACATGACCTTCCCCGAGCAGCAGCCGAACCAGCCGCAGCCGCAGCCGTACCCGCAGGGCGCGGGGAGCTACCCGCCGCCGCCCGCGTACGAGCCGGGGCCCGGGCCCACCCGCCGCCGGGCCCGCCGCCCCGTCGGCCTCCTCGCCGCCGTCGCGATCGCCGCCGCGGCCGTGGGGGGCGGGACCGCCACGCTCGTGGAGCGGTGGGCGGGGAACGACAGCAGCGCCAGTGCGCCCGGCGTCGCGGGGACGAACGCCTCCCGGAGCACCAGCGGCACCGTCTCCGGCGTCGCCAAGGCCGTCTCCCCCAGCATCGTGGAGATCAGCGCGACCTCCACCTCGGGAGAGTCCACCGGGTCGGGCGTGATCATCACCTCCGGCGGCGAGATCGTCACCAACAACCACGTCATCGCCGGCGCCGACCAGGTCAAAGTGCGGACCAGCGACGGCAAGACGTACACCGCGAGCGTCGTCGGCACCGACCCGGGCAAGGACCTCGCCCTCATCAAGGTGCAGGGCGCCGGCGGGCTCAAGGCCGCCAGTCTCGGCAACTCCGACAACCTCAGCGTCGGCGACCAGGTCGTCGCCATCGGCTCCCCCGAGGGCCTGACCGGCACCGTCACCAGCGGCATCATCTCCGCCCTCAACAGGGACGTCACCGTCCCCAAGGAGCAAGGGCAGGGGCAGGGGCAGGACGGCCGTGGGCGTGGCGGGTGGCCCTTCGAGTTCGGGGGGCAGCAGTTCAACGGGGACACCGGGTCCTCCAAGACCACGTACAAGGCCATCCAGACCGACGCCTCCCTCAACCCGGGCAACTCCGGCGGCGCCCTGATCGACATGAACGGCAACATCGTCGGCATCAACTCGGCGATGTACAGCCCCAGTTCCGCGGGCGCCCAGTCCTCCTCGGCGGCGGGCAGCGTCGGGCTCGGGTTCGCCATCCCGGTGAACACCGTCAAGGCCGACCTCGCCTCCCTCCGCGCCGGCGGCGAGAGCGGCGGCGGCAACGGCGGCGACGGCGGCGGGAACAGCAGCGCGAGCTGATCCCGCATGCGACGCTGGACAACGGCCGCAGCCACAGCCGCACCCGACCCGGACCCCGCCGGGCCACACCCCGAGGAAGACCCGAGACCGATGAGCCCCGCAGCCGCCGAGGACGACACCCAGCGCATCCTGATCGTCGACGACGAGCCCGCCGTCCGTGAGGCGCTCCAGCGCAGCCTCGCCTTCGAGGGGTACGGGACGGAGGTCGCCGTCGACGGGCTGGACGCGCTGGCCAAGGCGGAGGCGTACCGGCCCGACCTGATCGTCCTGGACATCCAGATGCCCCGGATGGACGGGCTCACCGCCGCCCGGCGGCTGCGCGCCGCCGGGTCCACCACCCCGGTGCTCATGCTCACCGCGCGCGACACCGTCGGCGACCGCGTCACCGGCCTCGACGCGGGCGCGGACGACTACCTGGTCAAGCCGTTCGAGCTGGACGAGCTGTTCGCCCGCATCCGCGCGCTGCTGCGCCGCAGCTCGTACGCGGGACCGGCGGGCGGCGACCGGCACGACGACAACGTGCTGACCTTCGGCGATCTGCGGATGGACCTGGCGACCCGCGAGGTGACCCGGGGCGAGCGGGTGGTGGAGCTGACCCGTACCGAGTTCACGCTCCTGGAGATGTTCCTGGCCCATCCCCGCCAGGTGCTCACCCGCGAGCAGATCCTCAAGGCGGTCTGGGGCTTCGACTTCGAGCCGTCGTCCAACTCCCTCGATGTGTACGTGATGTATCTGCGCCGCAAGACCGAGGCGGGCGGCGAGCCCCGCGTGGTCCACACCGTGCGCGGAGTGGGGTACGCCCTGCGCTCGGGCGGCGCGGAGTGAGCAGAGCCCTGCGGTGGTTCCGTGAGCTGCCGCTCCGGTCCCGGCTCGCGCTGCTCGTCGCCACGGCGGTGACGGTGGCCGTGGCCGCGATGGCCGCCGCCTGCTGGTTCATCACCCAGGGCGTGCTGACCAGCCAGCTCGACAACCGCCTGCGCAACCAGGCGGCGAGCTCGGCCAGCGAGGAGTACGCCAACGTACTGATCCAGACGTGCCAGAGCCCCGACCCCAAGCCGATCCGGCTGCCGGGCAACACCCCGCTGACCCAGCTGGTCTTCCCGGACGGCACGGTGTGCGCCAACCCCAGGTCCGCCCACCTCCGGGTGGAGCGCTCGGACGTGGAGGTCGCCGCCGGACTGCGCGACGACGCCCTGCACACCACGACGGACGGCGCCGGGGTCGAGCGCCGCGTCTACACCAAGGCGGCCCGCGTCACCGGCCCCGTCCAGCAGAGCCGGGTCGCCGTCTCCATCGCGGTGCCGATGTCCGATGTGACCACGCCGCTCAACAAGCTGGCGATCGTCCTGCTGATCGTCTCCGGCATAGGGGTGTTCGGCGCCGGAGCCGCCGGTCTGTGGGTCGCGCGCACGGGTCTGCGTCCGGTGGACCGGCTCACCGGCACGGTCGAGCACGTGGCCCGCACCGAGGACCTCACCGTCCGTATCCCGGCCGAGGGCGAGGACGAGATCGCCCGGCTCTCGCGGTCCTTCAACGCGATGACGGCGGCGCTGGCCTCCTCCCGCGACCGCCAGTCGCAGCTGATCGCCGACGCGGGCCACGAGCTGCGCACCCCGCTCACCTCGCTGCGTACCAACATCGAGCTGCTGGCGAGGAGCGAGGAGACCGGCCGGGCCATCCCGGCCGCCGACCGCAAGGCGCTGATGGCCTCCGTCAAGGCCCAGATGACCGAGCTCGCCTCGCTGATCGGCGACCTCCAGGAGCTGTCCCGGCCCGACGCGGTCCGCGCGGGGCCGCTGGAGGTCGTCGCCTTCCACGACATCGCCCGGCTCGCGCTCGACCGCGCCCGGCTGCGCGGGCCCGAGCTGGACATCAGGGCGCAGCTGGCGCCCTGGTACGTACGGGCCGAGCCCGCGTCCCTGGAGCGCGCCGTCGTCAACGTGCTGGACAACGCGGTGAAGTTCAGCCCGCCGCACGGCACCGTCGAGGTCACCCTCGACCGGGGCACCCTGACCGTGCGCGACCAGGGCCCCGGCATCCCCGCCGACGAACTCCCGCACGTCTTCGAGCGGTTCTGGCGCTCCCCCTCGGCCCGTTCGCTGCCGGGCTCGGGCCTCGGCCTGTCGATCGTGGCCCGTACGGTCCAGCACGCGGGCGGCACGGTCACGCTGGGCGCGGCGGGGGACGGCGGCGGGACGGTCGCCACGATCCGGCTGCCGGGGGCGCCCACTCCGCCGCCGGACGCGCCGCTGGCGTAACGAGGAGTGGGGGGCCGGAATCCTCCGGCGCCCCACTCACGTACGACAAGGGGCGGCTACTCGCCCGCCGCCTTGCCCACGACCGTGATCCGGCCGCCCGCCGGCGTCGCCAGCGGGGCCGAGGCCGAGGAGTTCGCGGCCAGGTAGGCGTTGAAGACGTCCAGGTCGGAGGCGCCGACCAGCTTGTTCTTGCCCTGGCCGAGCGCCGCGAAGCCGTCGCCGCCGCCCGCGAGGAACTCGTTCATGGCGACCCGGTAGGTCTTCGCCGGGTCGAGGGCGACACCGTTCAGCTTGACCGTGTCGACGAGCACGCGGTCCGCGCCCGTCTTGGTCATGTCGAGGGTGTAGCTGAAGCCCTTGGAGACCTGGAGGATCTTCGGGGAGGCCGCGTTGCCGCCGCTGACCTGCTGCTGGAGGCCCTGGATGATCTGGGCGCCGGTCAGGTCGACCACGTTCATCATGTTGGTGAACGGCTGGACGGTGAACGCCTCGCCGTAGGTCACGACCCCGTCGCCCTCGCTGCCGCTCGCCTTGTAGACGAGGTCGGAGCGGATGCCGCCGGGGTTCATGAAGGCGAGCTGGGCGCCGCCCTTGTCGGCCGGGGAGAGCCCGGCGAGCTGCGCGTCCGCGATCAGGTCGCCCAGCGGCTTCTCGGGCAGCTCGGAGCCGCGGCCGTTGATGTCGGCGGCGATGTAGCCCTGGGGGCGGCCCGCGATCGGGGCGGCCAGCTTGTTCCAGCGGGCGATCAGGTCGGTGATGTCCTGCGCCTTGGCCTGGTCCCGCCTGACGATGTGGTTCACCGACTTCGGCGACTTCACGGCGGTCCGGACGATGTCCTTGGTCCGCTTGTCGTAGGTGAGCGTGGTCTCGGTGAAGAGCTTGCCGTAGGAGGCCGCCGAGGTGACCATGCGCGGGTTGCCCGCCGGGTCCGGGATCGTGCAGGTGTAGGCCTGGTGGGTGTGGCCGGTGACCAGCGCGTCGACCTTGGGCGTGATGCCCTTGGCGATGTCCACGATCGGGCCGGACAGACCGCTGCCGGGACCCGCCGAGTCGCAGTCGTAGTTGTACGCGTTGGTGGCGGGCAGCCCGCCCTCGTGGATCAGGGCGACGATGGACTTCACGCCCTGCCGGTCGAGCTCCTTGGCGTACTTGTTGATCGTCTCGATCTCGTCGTGGAACTTCAGGCCCTTGACGCCCGAGGCGGTCACGACGTTCGGGGTGCCCTCCAGGGTCACGCCGATGAAGCCGATCTTGACGCCGTTCTTCTTCCACACGGTGTACGGCTTGAGGATCGGCCTGCCGGTCTTCTCGCTGGTCACGTTGGCGGCCAGATACGGGAAGCCGGCGCCCGGGAACTTCCTGCCCTTCTCGTAGCAGCCCTCGACCGGGTGGCAGCCGCCGTTCTGCATCCGGGCCAGCTCGACCGCGCCCTCGTCGAACTCGTGGTTGCCCACGGCCGTGACATCCAGGTCGATCTTGTTGAGCGCCTCGATGGTCGGCTCGTCGTGGAAGAGGCCGGAGAGCAGCGGGCTGGCGCCGATCATGTCGCCGCCGGCGGCGGTGATCGAGTACGGGTGGCCCTGGCGCGCGGTGCGCAGCGAGGACGCCAGGTACTCGACGCCGCCGGCCGGTATGGACTTCACGGTGCCGTCGGGCTGCTTCTCGTTCACGGCTCCGGCGGAGCCGGCCGGCGGCTCCAGGTTGCCGTGCAGGTCGTTGAAGGAGAGAAGCTGCACGTCCACCGTCCGCGAGGGCTTCGGGTGCCCGTGGCCGTGGCCGTGGTCGTGGGCGGCGGCGGACGGCATCGCCGCGACGAGCGCGCCGAGCGTGGTGAGCCCGGCGGCGGCCGCCAGGACCCGGCGGCCCGCGCGGCCGCCGTGGTTCTTGGGTGTCGCTGTCATCTCTCCCCTAAGGATTCAGCTGGTGGTGGAGCGGGTGTGCGCGCAGAGTGCGCCGAGGTGGTCGTGCGGTGGCCGAAACACGATGGTCGTCCGCCGCGAGCGGAAGCCTAGGGTCAACGCGCGTAGCGCGACAGGGGGGTGGGGGTTACGGGATGGTTGCCGTTTGTCGGTACGTCAGGTTTTGCCCCCGGCCGCCGTACGCTCGTACCCATGACGACTGACCCCGCCGTGCCCGGCCCCTCCGGACGTGAGATCCAGACCCTCGACGAGCTGACCCACCCCCAGGCCCAGGAGGTCCTCGCGCTGCTCGCCGAGGCCGCCGGGGCCGACGGGCAGCAGGCCGTGTCCGAGCAGGGCCGGCTCCAGCTGCGGGGCGGCCGGCGGCCCGGGATCCGTCACTTCCTGCTCACGGTCACCACGGCCGAGGGGTCCGAGCTGATCGGATACGCGCAGCTGGAGGACACCGACCCCATCGAGGCACCGGCCGCCGAGCTCGTCATCCACCCCGCCCACCGCGGGCGCGGCCACGGCCGGGCGCTCGGCTCGGCGCTGCTCGGCGCCTCCGGCAAGCGGCTGCGGGTGTGGGCGCACGGCGGCCACTCCGCCGCCCGCCACCTCGCCCAGGTCCTCGGCCTCACCCTGTTCCGCGAACTGCGCCAGATGCGGCGGCCGTTGGGCCCGAACGACATCGCCGAGCCGGTGTACCCGCCGGGCGTGGACGTACGGACCTTCGTGCCCGGCGAGGACGACGCGGCCTGGCTGGCCGTGAACGCGGCGGCCTTCGCCCACCACCCCGAGCAGGGCGCACTCACCCAGCGCGACCTCGACGACCGCAAGGCCGAGCCCTGGTTCGACCCGAAGGGCTTCTTCCTCGCCGAGCGCGAGGGCCGGATCGTGGGCTTCCACTGGACGAAGGTGCACGCGGCCGAGAGGATCGGGGAGGTGTACGTGGTGGGCGTCCGCCCCGACGCCCAGGGCGGGGGCCTCGGCAAGGCGCTCACCGCGACGGGCCTGCGGCATCTCGCCGCCGAGGGGGTGCCGGTGGCCATGCTGTACGTGGACGCCGACAACACGGCGGCGGTGGCGGTGTATGAACGACTGGGGTTCAGCACGCATGAGGTGGATCTGATGTACCGGACCGAATCCTGAGCCGGTGCCGTCTCCGGGGTGCGGGTCGTACTGGGCTGGTCGCGCAGTTCCCCGCGCCCCTGTAGGGCGCCCGGCACCGCCGGGCTGGACCTGACATCCACGTCAGGCCTCGGATTCCCGCACGTCATGTCCTCGTTACCGCGCATTCAGACACGCTTGCGACGCTCACTCAATGCAGCCCGAGGTGCCACCCTCCCGGAACGGGACCGCCGCCCGCCCCACGGCGCTCACGCCTGCCCGCTCCGACGTGCTCTCCGACGCGCCTGAGAGCGGCCGGGCGCGGAAGAATGGGTTCATGAGCCAGCAGCCCAGCGCCGAGGTCCACCTCCAGCCCGCCGCCCAGCCGTCGGTCGGCTCCATAGCCGCCCACCGGCCGCACACCCTCGCGGCCGCCGTCTCCGACCTGGAGCCGGACATCGACGCGGATCTGGACGGGTACGAGGGGTACGAGCGCGACCGCGAGGACGCGCCCGGGGGCGACGAGCTGCCCTCGGGGCGCTTCCTGGACCGCGAGCGCAGCTGGCTCGCCTTCAACGAGCGCGTCCTGGAGCTCGCCGAGGACCCGGGCACCCCCCTCCTCGAACGGGCTAACTTCCTGGCGATCTTCGCCTCCAACCTGGACGAGTTCTTCATGGTCCGGGTGGCCGGTCTGAAGCGCCGTATCGCCACCGGCGTGGCCACCCGGTCCGCCTCCGGGCTCCAGCCCCGCGAGGTCCTCGACCTGATCTGGACCCGCTCGCGCGAGCTCATGGCCCGGCACGCGGCCTGCTACCAGCAGGACGTGGCCCCGGCGCTCGCCGACGAGAACATCCATCTGATCCGCTGGCCCGATCTGACCGAGAAGGAGCAGGCGCGGCTCTTCACGCTCTTCCGCCAGCAGATCTTCCCGGTGCTCACCCCGCTGGCCGTGGACCCCGCGCACCCCTTCCCGTACATCTCGGGGCTCTCGCTCAACCTCGCCGTGGTCGTGCGCAACCCGGTCAGCGGCCACCGCCACTTCGCCCGGGTCAAGGTGCCGCCGCTGCTCTCGCGGTTCCTGGAGGCCTCGCCGCAGCGGTACGTGCCGCTCGAGGACGTCATCGCGGCCCACCTCGAAGAGCTCTTCCCGGGCATGGAGGTGCTCGCCCACCACATGTTCCGGGTGACCCGGAACGAGGACCTGGAGGTGGAGGAGGACGACGCCGAGAACCTCCTCCAGGCGCTGGAGAAGGAGCTCATGCGGCGCCGCTTCGGGCCGCCGGTGCGCCTGGAGGTCGAGGAGTCGATCGACCCGTACGTGCTGGACCTGCTGGTGCGCGAGCTGAAGATCAGCGACGCCGAGGTGTACCCGCTGCCGGGCCCGCTCGACCTCACCGGCCTCTTCGGCATCGCGGCGCTCGACCGGCCGGAGCTGAAGTTCCCCAAGTTCGTGGCCGGAACCCATCGCGACCTCGCCGAGGTCGAGTCGGCCTCCGCGCCGGACATCTTCGCCGCGCTGCGCGAGCGCGACGTGCTGCTCCACCACCCGTACGACTCGTTCTCCACCTCGGTGCAGGCGTTCCTGGAGCAGGCGGCCGCCGACCCGGACGTGCTCGCCATCAAGCAGACCCTGTACCGCACTTCGGGCGACTCGCCGATCGTGGACGCGCTGATAGACGCCGCCGAGTCCGGCAAGCAGGTGCTGGTGCTGGTCGAGATCAAGGCGCGGTTCGACGAGCAGGCCAACATCAAGTGGGCCCGCAAGCTGGAGGAGTCGGGCTGCCATGTGGTGTACGGCCTGGTCGGCCTGAAGACGCACTGCAAGCTGTCGCTGGTGGTGCGCCAGGAGGGCGACACCCTGCGCCGCTACTCGCACGTCGGCACCGGCAACTACCACCCCAAGACGGCCCGGCTCTACGAGGACCTGGGGCTGCTCACCGCCGACCCGCAGGTCGGCGCCGACCTCTCGGACCTCTTCAACCGGCTGTCCGGCTACTCGCGCCGCGAGACCTACCGCCGCCTCCTCGTCGCGCCCAAGTCCCTCCGGGACGGCCTGGTCTCGCGCATCAACAAGGAGACGGCCCACCACCGCGCCGGGCGGCCCGCCTACGTCCGCATCAAGGTCAACTCGATGGTCGACGAGGCCGTGATCGACGCCTGCTACCGGGCCTCGCAGGCCGGTGTGCCGGTCGACATCTGGGTACGCGGCATCTGTGCGGCGCGGCCCGGTGTCACCGGGCTCTCCGAGAACATCCGGGTGCGGTCGATACTGGGGCGCTTCCTGGAGCACTCCCGGGTCTTCGCGTTCGGCAACGGCGGCGAGCCCGAGGTGTGGCTGGGCAGCGCCGACATGATGCACCGCAATCTGGACCGCCGCATCGAGGCACTGGTCCGGGTCACCGACCCGGCCCACCGCGCGGCTCTCACCCGGCTCCTGGAGACCGGTATGTCGGACACCACCTCCTCCTGGCACCTGGGCCCGGACGGCGAGTGGACCCGGCACGCCGCCGACGCCGACGGACAGCCGCTGCGCCACGTACAGGAGATGCTGATAGACGCCCGGAGGCGCCGGCGTGCTACGCCCTGAGAAGATCCCGGGACCGGAGACCGCCGGGGCCGTGCTGTCCCCCTATCTCCACGCGCGGGCGGGGGAGTTCCTGCGCAGCCTCCGCCTGCACCGCGAGGCGGGGCCCGACAACGACGGCGCCGAGGAGGCCGCTCGCGCGCTGCGGCGCGCCGCCCGCCGCATCAGCGGCACGCTGCACACCTTCCGCCCGCTGCTCGACCCGGCCTGGTCCGAGCCGCTGCGTACGGAACTGGCCTGGCTCTCCGCCACGTTGGCCGGGGAGCACGCCTGCGCGGCCCGGCTCGCCCGGCTGCTCGACGGCCTCCAGCGGCTGTCGGGCACCCCGCAGGTGCCGCTGCCGCGCGGCGAGTCGGCGGCCGGGGCGCTGGCGGTGGGCGCGGCCCGGGCGGGCGCGCTGCTCGACCGCCAGCTGACGCTGGCCCGCACCCGGGCGCACTCGGCGGCCCTCCAGGCGCTGGGCTCGTCCCGGTTCCACGCGGTGGCCGACGCGGTGGCGCTGCTCGCCAGCGAGGTGCCGCTGTCCGGCTCGGCGGCGGCCTACGCGGTGGAGGTGCTGCCGCCGGCCGCCCAGCTCGCCGAGCAGCGCCTGGCGGAGGCGGTGGCCGCGCTGCCGCTGGCCCGCGCGGCCCATCCGTACAACGCGGAGGCGCTGGTGCAGTCCGGCGAGGCGCAGGACGCCCCCTGGCACCAGGTGCGGCTGCTGCTGCGGCTGCACCGGTACGCCCAGGAGGTGCTGCGCACCCCTGTGCCGTACGAGGACGACGAGCGGCTCTCGCGGGCCGGGCTCGCGCTGGACCGGCACCGGGACGCCTCGGAGGCGGCCGCGGCGGCCGCCGCCGCGGCCCGCACCCCGAGGATCGCCCCGGCGACCGCGTACGCCCTGGGGGTGCTCCACGCCGACCAGCGCCACGAGGTGGAGGCGGCCCGGTTCGCCTTCCAGCAGGTCTGGCAGCCGATGGCGGCGGTGAGCGCGCCGGTGACGGCGCCGTGAACCGCGACGGGCTGGTCCTCGCGGCGGGCTGCGTGCTGTGGCGCCGCTCGCCGTGGGGCGACGGCGGGCTGGAGATCTGTCTGGTGCACCGGCCGAAGTACGACGACTGGTCGCATCCCAAGGGCAAGCTCAAGCGGGGCGAGGAGCCGCTCGCGGGGGCGCTGCGGGAGGTCCTGGAGGAGACCGGGCACACCTGTGTGCCCGGCGCCCGGCTGCCCACGGCGCACTACATCGACGTCCAGGGCCGCCCCAAGGTGGTCGACTACTGGGCCGCCGAGGCCGGCGAGGGCCGCTTCGTGCCGGGCGACGAGGTGGACCGGGTGCTCTGGCTGGCCCCGGCGGCCGCCCGCCACCGGCTCACCGAGCCGCGCGACCGACAGCTGGTCGACGCGCTGCTGAACGCCCTGTTCCGGGCGTGAGGGATCCGTCCGACCCGTCCCACCAGGGCCGGAGCGGGTCGGCGCCGGGTGCTGTTCACCTGCCGGGAGCGGCTGAACACGAACCGGTAACGGTCGCCACCGCACTGTCCGCCACGGTTCACCTCCCGTTCACTCTCCTCCGTCGGCGGCTTCACCTCTTCTGCCTAATTTCGGCCTTACACGGTGTGAGGCGACCCGCCCGACCGGACACCTCTTCGCACGCCGCCGTACAACGGACGGACACCGGCGGCTCCTGGAAGGAACACCCGAAAGTGAAGCTTCAGCGCAAGAACCGGCTCCGCGCCACCGCCCTCGGCGTCATCGCCGTGTCCAGCGCCCTGGCCCTCACGGCGTGCGGCAGCGACGACAACGACAAGGGTTCGAGCTCCACGGGCGGCACCGGCAAGACGAGCGCGGCCTCGAACATCAAGTGCGACGGCGCCAAGGGCCAGCTGCTGGCCTCCGGTTCCTCCGCGCAGAAGAACGCCATGGACCTGTGGGTCAAGAACTACATGGCGGCCTGCAAGGGCGTCGAGATCAACTACAAGTCCTCCTCGTCCGGTGAGGGCATCATCGCCTTCAACCAGTCGCAGGTCGGCTTCGCGGGCTCGGACTCGCCGCTGAAGCCGGAGGAGGTCGCCAACTCCAAGAAGGTCTGCGCGGGCGGCGGCCAGGGCATCAACCTCCCGATGGTCGGCGGCCCGATCGCGATCGGCTACCACCTGGAGGGTGTCGACAGCCTGGTCCTGGACGCCCCGACGATCGCCAAGATCTTCAACGGCAAGATCAAGAACTGGAACGACGAGGCCATCGCCAAGCTGAACTCGGGCGCCAAGCTCCCGGACAAGGCGATCCAGGCGTTCCACCGCTCGCAGGACTCCGGCACCACCCAGAACCTCGGCAAGTACCTCGGCGCCACCGCCAAGGCCGACTGGCCCTACCCGGCCGAGAAGAAGTGGCCGGCCCCGGGCGGCCAGGCCGCCGCCGGCTCCTCGGACGTCGCCGCGCAGGTCAAGCAGACGGACGGCGCGATCGGCTACTTCGAGCTCTCCTACGCCACCGCGCAGTCCATCAAGACCGTGGACATCAACACGGGCGCCGCCGCCCCGGTCAAGGCCACCTCGGAGAACGCCTCCAAGGCGATCGCCGCCGCCAAGATCAAGGGCACCGGCAAGGACCTGGCCCTCGGCCTGGACTACACCACCAAGGCCGACGGCGCCTACCCGCTGGTCCTCGTCACGTACGAGATCGCCTGCGACAAGGGCAACAAGGCCGACACCCTCGGCACGGTCAAGTCCTTCCTGACCTACACCTCGGGCGACGAGGGCCAGAAGATCCTGTCGGACGCCGGCTACGCGCCGATCCCGGCCGAGATCAACGCCAAGGTCCGCGAGACGGTCGCGGGTCTTCAGTAACACCCCGTCGGGCCGACGGCCGACCGGTGGACCGGTCGTCCGAAGGCCCCTGGGGCGGGGGTCCCGATCCGGCCCCCGCCCCCACCATCCGGTGCACCGCCGCCAGGGGACCCCTGCCGTCCCCGCCCACAGACCGGAAAGATCGATGGCTTCCATAACCACGAACACCCCGCCGCCACCGGCGGCACCCGCCCTGCGCCGCAAGTCCACCGGACGCGCGGGCGACAAGGTCTTCCTCGGCCTCTCCCGGGGATCCGGTGTCTTCCTGCTCGTCCTGATGGCGTCGATCGCCGTCTTCCTGAGCGTCCGCGCGGGCATGGCCATCTCGAAGGACGAGGGCAACTTCCTCACCACCTTCGACTGGAACCCCGCCGGGGACAAGCCGGTCTTCGGCATCGCCGTCCTGCTCTTCGGCACGGTCGCCAGCTCGATCATCGCGATGGTCATCGCGGTCCCGGTCGCTGTCGGCATCGCCCTGTTCATCTCGCACTACGCGCCGCGCAAGCTGGCCGCGCCGCTGGCCTACGTGGTGGACCTGCTCGCCGCGATCCCCTCGATCATCTACGGCATCTGGGGCGCCATCGTCCTCGTGCCGTACCTGGAGGGTCTGAACTCCTGGCTCGACGAGTACCTCGGCTGGACCTACGTCTTCGAGAAGACCGAGGTCGGCGTCGCCCGCTCGCTGTTCACCGTGGGCATCCTGCTCGCGATCATGATCCTGCCGATCGTGACCAGCGTGAGCCGCGAGGTCTTCCTCCAGGTCCCGCGGATGAACGAGGAGGCCGCCCTGGCGCTCGGCGCCACCCGCTGGGAGGTCATCCGGCTGTCGGTGCTGCCGTTCGGCCGCTCCGGCATCATCTCCGCCTCCATGCTGGGTCTGGGCCGCGCGCTCGGCGAGACGATGGCCGTCGCCACGGTCCTCTCCCCGAGCTATCTGATCTCCCTCCACCTGCTCAACCCCGGCGGCGGCACCTTCGCCCAGAACATCGCGGCGAAGTTCGACGAGGCCAACGAGCTCGGGCGGGACGCCCTGATCGCCTCCGGCCTGGTGCTCTTCGTCCTCACCCTGCTGGTCAACGGCGCGGCCCGCCTGATCATCGCGCGCCGCAAGGAGTACTCGGGGGCGAACGCCTGATGTCGAACGCAGTAGTGCAGGACACCCGTCCCGCCCCCTCCGCTCCCCGCAAGGGCAGCCTGAGCCGCCGCGGCCTGCCCCGCTGGGCCACCGCCGCCTTCGGCGCCGCCGGCCTCGCGCTCGGCTGCGGCACCGGCCTCGTCTTCGGCCTCGACAGCAAGGTCCAGTGGGGCCTGCTCTCCGCGCTCCTGTTCGTGCTCGTCTCGTACGTGGTCACCGCGGCCGTCGAGAACAAGCGCCAGGCCAAGGACCGCGTCGCCACCTCGCTGGTCTGGGTCTGCTTCCTCCTCGCGCTGGTCCCGCTGCTCTCCCTGCTCTGGACGACGATCAAGCGCGGCACCAAGGTCCTCGACGGGGACTTCATGACCCACTCGATGGCCGGTGTCCCCGGCTTCGAGAAGGGCGGCGGCGTCTACCACGCGCTGATCGGCACCCTGGAGCAGGTCGGCATCGCCACCCTGATCTCCGCCCCGATCGGGCTGCTGACCGCGGTCTACCTGGTGGAGTACGGCAAGGGCGCGCTCGCCAAGGCCGTGACGTTCTTCGTCGACGTGATGACCGGCATCCCCTCCATCGTGGCGGGCCTGTTCATCCTCACCCTGATGCTGATGTTCGAGCTCAAGCCCTCCGGCTTCATGGGCTCGCTGGCGCTGGCGATCCTGATGATGCCGGTCGTGGTGCGCTCCACCGAGGAGATGCTCAAGCTCGTCCCGAACGAGCTGCGCGAGGCCTCGCTGGCCCTCGGTGTGCCGAAGTGGCGCACCATTTTGAAGGTGGTCCTGCCGACCGCGATCGGCGGCATCACCACGGGCGTCATGCTCGCCATCGCCCGTATCGCCGGTGAGACCGCGCCGATCATGCTGCTCGTCTTCGGCAGCCAGCTGATCAACACCAACCCCTTCGACGGCGCCCAGTCCTCGCTCCCCTTCTACATCTGGGAGCAGTTCCGGGTCGGCAGCGACGCGTCGTACGACCGCGCGTGGGCCGGTGCCCTGGTGCTGATCGCCTTCGTCATGATCCTCAATCTGGTGGCCCGCGGCATCGCCCGCTGGAAGGCCCCGAAGACCGGCCGCTGACGCGACCAACGAAAGAAGCAGTGATTTCCATGGCCAAGCGAATCGACGTCAGCGGCCTGACCGCGTACTACGGCTCCCACAAGGCCATCGAGGACATCTCGATGACCGTGGAGCCCCGCTCCGTGACCGCCTTCATCGGCCCCTCCGGCTGCGGCAAGTCCACGTTCCTGCGCACCCTGAACCGGATGCACGAGGTCACCCCCGGCGGCCGTGTCGAGGGCAAGGTGCTCCTGGACGACGAGAACCTGTACGGCAGGGAGGTCGACCCGGTCGCCGTGCGCCGTACGGTGGGCATGGTCTTCCAGCGCCCGAATCCGTTCCCCACCATGTCGATCTTCGACAACGTGGCGGCCGGGCTGCGGCTGAACGGCTCGTACAAGAAGAACCAGCTGGCGGACGTCGTCGAGAAGTCCCTCAAGGGCGCGAACCTCTGGAACGAGGTCAAGGACCGCCTCAACAAGCCCGGCTCGGGTCTGTCCGGCGGCCAGCAGCAGCGTCTGTGCATCGCGCGGGCGATCGCCGTGGAGCCGGACGTCCTGCTGATGGACGAGCCCTGCTCCGCCCTGGACCCGATCTCGACGCTCGCGATCGAGGACCTGATCGGCGAGCTGAAGGAGCGCTTCACGATCGTCATCGTGACGCACAACATGCAGCAGGCGGCGCGCGTCTCGGACCGTACGGCCTTCTTCAACCTGGCCGCGGTCGGGCAGCCCGGCCGGCTCATCGAGATCGACGAGACCGCGCGGATCTTCTCCAACCCGTCCGTCCAGGCGACCGAGGACTACATCTCGGGCCGCTTCGGATAGACCCTCAGCCGTCTGCGGTGCTGCATGGCGGTGCCACCGCAAGACGAAGGGCCCGCCCCCTGGTGCCAGGGGGCGGGCCCGGCCTTTGTCTGCGAGTGAGTGGGTGGTTGCTCGCGCCCCTCTCCGGCCCGGTGCCTGTCTGCAGGCCGGTGGTGGGTTGCTCGCGCAGTTCCCCGCGCCCCTGGAAACCCTCGTTCGTCTGCGAGTGAGTGGGTGGTTGCTCGCGCCGTTCCCCGCGCCCCTAAACCCTCTTTCGTCTGCGGGTCGTGGCCTCTTCTCGCGCAGTTCCCCGCGCCCCTAAAAGCCCGTGGCTGAGCTGAGTACTCCGGCTGCGGCCGACCCCCTAGGGGCGCGGGGAACTGCGCGACCAGCCACCCACTCAGCCGCAGACAAAGGCCGGGCCCCGGCCGTGGGTGGGGGCTCAGCCGAAGAAGAGCCGCACCACGTAATAGCTGGCCGCCGCCACCAACGCCGCGGCCGGCATCGTGATGAACCACCCGAGGATGATGTTCTTCGCGACCCCCCACCGCACCGCGTTGACCCGCTTCGTCGCCCCCACACCCATGATCGCCGAAGTGATCACATGCGTCGTGGAGATCGGCGCCTTGAACAGGAACGCCGTCACGAACATGATCGACGCGCCGGTCGTCTCCGCCGCGAACCCCTGCGGCGGATCCAGCTCAATGATCTTGCGCCCCAGCGTCCGCATGATCCGCCAGCCACCCGCGTACGTACCGAGCGACAGCATCACCGCACAAGCGATCTTCACCCACACCGGAATCGGCGCGTCCGCGCTCTGCACATCGCCGATGACCAGCGCCATCACCACGATGCCCATCGTCTTCTGGGCGTCCTGGAGGCCGTGCCCGAGCGCCATGCCCGCCGCCGAGACGGTCTGCGCGATACGGAAGCCGCGCTTGGCCTTGTGCGGATTGGCCTTGCGGAACATCCACATGATCGCGCACATCACCAGATAGCCGGCGAGCAGACCGACGACCGGGGACAGGAACATCGGGATGATGATCTTTTCGAGGACACCGGTCCAGATGACGTCCGTGCCGCCCGCCAGCGCCGCGCCCACCATGCCGCCGAACAGCGCGTGCGAGGAGGACGAGGGAAGACCGAAGTACCAGGTGACGAGGTTCCAGACGATCGCGCCGAGCAGCGCGGCGAAGAGGATGCCCATCCCCTTGTCGCCGGTCGGCGTCTCGATCAGGCCCTTGCTGACGGTGTGCGCGACCCCCTGGCCGAGGAACGCACCGGCCAGGTTCATCACGGCGGCCATGGCCAGCGCCGCCCGAGGCGTCAGCGCCCGCGTCGAGACCGAGGTCGCGATGGCGTTCGCCGAGTCGTGGAAACCGTTCGTGTACGTGAATCCGAGCGCGACCGTGATGGTCACGACCAGTGCAAAGGTGTCCACGAAGCTCAGGACTCCTTGACGGCGATGGTCTCCACCGTGTTCGCCACGTGCTCGAAGGCGTCCGCGGCCTCTTCGAGCACGTCCACGATCTGCTTGAGCTTGAGCACCTCAATGGCGTCGTACTTGCCGTTGAAGAGATGGGCGAGCAGCTTGCGGTGGATCTGGTCGGCCTGGTTCTCCAGCCGGTTGACCTCGATCCAGTACTCGGTGAGGTTGGACATCGTCCGCAGGTTCGGCATGGCTTCGGCGGTCAGCTCGGCCGCCCGGGCCAGCACCTCGATCTGCTGCTCGACGCCCTTGGGCAGTTCCTCCACGTTGTAGAGGACGACGAGGTCGACGGCCTCCTCCATGAAGTCCATGATGTCGTCGAGCGACGAAGCGAGGGTGTAGATGTCCTCGCGGTCGAACGGCGTGATGAACGAGGAGTTCAGCTGGTGGAAGATCGCGTGGGTAGCGTCGTCGCCCGCGTGCTCCGCTGCCCGCATCCGCTCCGCGATCTCGGCCCGGGACGCGGAGTCCGCTCCGAGCAGTTCCATCAGGAGCTTCGAGCCCGTGACGATGTTGTCCGCGGATGCGGCGAACATGTCGTAGAAGCTCGTCTCCCTGGGGGTCAGACGAAAGCGCACGTGGGGTCCTCGGGGTGCTTTGGATTCGGTCAGGCTGATGCTAGGCGCATCATCCGGCCACGGCTAACCGGCGTACTTCAGTGTCGCCCATCAGGCACAGTGATCAGCACGGGCCCCCGGCCCGTTTCCGGGCCCGCTTTCGCAGGGTTCGTTACCCTATACCCACGAGGGGTATCCACCCCCTTTTCGTACAACGGGAGGACGCGATGACGACCACCGAGCCCGCCGAGCCGGACACCGTCCTCACGGACCAGCCGCACACGGTGCACGGATACCACAAGCAGAAGGACGAACACCTCAAGCGGCTGCGCCGCATCGAGGGCCAGATCCGCGGGCTCCAGCGCCTGGTGGACGAGGACGTCTACTGCATCGACATACTCACCCAGGTCTCCGCGTCCACGAAGGCCCTCCAGTCCTTCGCCCTCCAGCTCCTGGAGGAGCACCTGCGGCACTGCGTGGCGGACGCGGCGGTGAAGGGCGGTGGGGAGATCGACGCCAAGGTGGAAGAGGCGACCAAGGCGATCGCCCGGCTGCTGCGCACCTGAGAACGGCCCGCCCCGGCCCTTCGCCCCCGGGCAGCCCTTCGCCCCCGGGCAGCCCGGCGCGTCCCGCGCGTCCCGCGCGTCCATGGAGCCACCCCGGCACCCCGGCCACCTGGCCGAAAAGCGGCGGCCGGGGTCGGTCAGGTCCACCGGGCACGCCGTCTTGGCCGAAATCAGTCCCCGCGCCCGGCGGGGGCCTCGGGCTCGACCTTGAGCACCTCGTCGATCAGATCAGGACTGAGCCGCTCCCCGTCCGCCGCCGAGGCGGCGATCATCAGCTCGCCGCACAGCTCGATCTCGACGAGGGCCACGTGGTCCTGGACGGTTGTGCTGCGAAGCCCGGCCACGCACCTCACCCCTCTACCCCTCTTTCTGCCGTCGTCGGCTTCCTAGCGTAGGGAGGAGGACACACACCGCGCATGGCACGGACGGACCATTTCCGCCACCGTCCATGACTGAATTCCCGAACGCCCCCCGGACCCCTATGACTCGATCTTTCCGGCGTAGATGTCCCGCGCCGCCGGCAGCCTCACGGCCGCGGGCACCCCGAATCCGTACAGCAGGGTGGTCGAGGCGACCGCGACCGTACGCCCGTCGTTGACGTAGCTGAACCGCTGGCGCAGCTTGCGCAGCAGGCCCTGGGCGTCGAAGTACGCGTCGAAGGGCACCGCGCCCTTCGCCTTGCCGAACCCTTTCGCCGCCGCCGTCAGCGATCCGCGCGCGTGCGGCCCGGCCGCGCCCGCCGCGCGGGGGATGTCGGCGGTGCCCCGGTAGTGCCGGACCCGGACGCCGGCCAGGTCCTCCTCGCCCACGAACGTCACCGCGCCGGAGCCGCGCAGCAGTTCCGCCGCGACCATCGGGTCGGTGACCCCGCCGGTGACCAGGTTGCCGTCGGGCAGCGTCGCCGTGTCGACCCGGACCCACTTGTCGGCGGGGACGCCCGCTCCCCGGTTCTTCATGTACAGCGCGCCCGGCGCGAGCAGTTCGGTGATCGGGCGGTGCTCCTCCGCGCCCGCCGCGTCCTTGGGCAGGACGACCTTCAACCGGCCCATACGGCGGGTGAAGTCGTACACCCCCTCGCCGCGGATCGTCACCCGCGTCCCGCCCGCGGCCATCTCCATGGAGGTGCTGGTCTTGGAGCTGCGGGCGGCCACCAGCGCGTCCGCCGCCCGGGCCACCACCTGCCCCGGCTCGGCCGGCCGCCCGCCCGGCCCGTCCGCGCCCGGGGCGCCGCCCGCCCCGCACCCGGCGACGAGCACGCCCGCGGCGGTCACCGCGACGGCCGTCACACCGGTCACGGCGGCACCGGCGAACCCCGCGCCCGCACGCCTCTGCCGCTGCACCGTCATCGCCGTCAAACCCCCAAACGCCAGCCACGTCCCGCCGCACCACCCGCCCCGCTTAACGACCGCGTCCCCACCCCGGTCACGCCCGCGCCCGGCGCTCGGTACCGTGGCGGCGTGTCCCACCAAGCCTCCGCTCCTGAGCACCGCACCACCACGACGGAACGCGGCAGCTTCGCCCACGCCCGCTGCACCTGCGGCTGGAGCGGCCCCGCCCGCCGCTCCCGCGACAAGGCGCGAACGGACGCGCAGGAGCACGCGTCGGCCGGGTAGTGGGCCATGACCCACTCCTCCGGGTTCGGCACCGCCGCCCCGGCCGGATCCGTCGCCCTTCGTCTGCGGGCCCGCTGTGGCTGGTCGCGCAGTTCCCCGCGCCCCTGGGCAGTCAGGGGGCGCGGGGAGACTGCGCGACCAGCCCAGCACGGTCCGCTGGCGAACGAAGGCCCTCCCGGGGGCGGGGAACCAAACGGGCCGCAGCCGAACGCCCCGTCCAGCAGGGGCGCGCGGTTTTGAGCCCGAGCCACCGGGAAGGCGTCCCCCATGGATCGGCGTTCCCTGCTCGTCGCCACCGGTGCCGGCCTCGCCGCCGTGAGCTGCGGCCCGGCGGCTCCCCGGCCACGGCCCGCCGCCACCCGCACGACCGGTCCGACCGGCTCCACGGCTCCCTGGACCGCCCTCGCACGCGGCCTCGCCGGAACCCTCGTACGGCCGGACGACGCCGCGTACCCGACCGCGCGCCAGCTCTACAACACCCGTTTCGACGGCCTGAGACCCGCCGCCGTCGCCTATGTGGCGAACGACGCCGACGTCCAGGAGTGCCTGGCCTTCGCCCGCGCCCACCGCGCCCCCGTCGCCCTGCGCGGCGGCGGCCACTCGTACGCCGGGTGGTCGTCGGGCACCGGACGCCTGGTCCTCGACCTCTCGAAGCTGAACGGCGTCCGGGCCGACGGCGCCACCGCCACGGTCGGCGCGGGCGCCCGGCTGCTCGACGTCTACCTGGCCCTGGGCCGCCGCGGCCGGACGATCCCCGGCGGCTCCTGCCCGACCGTCGGCGTCACCGGGCTGACCCTCGGCGGCGGCCACGGCGTCGCCACGCGCGCGTACGGGGCGACCTGCGACAGCCTCACCTCCGCGACCCTGGTCACGGCCGACGGCCGACGGCTCACCGCCGACGCCGACCACGAGAGCGACCTGTTCTGGGCGCTGCGCGGCGCGGGCAACGGCAACTTCGGCGTGGTCACCGGCCTCACCTTCCGTACGCACGACGCCCCGCAGACCGTCACCGCGTATCTGACCTGGCCCTGGGCGAGGGCGCGGGCCGTGATCGAGGCCTGGCAGCAGTGGGGCCCCGACCAGCCGGACGAGATCTGGTCCGCCGCCGAACTCGGGGCGGCCGCGGGCGGCGCGCGGGCCGGGGCGGCGCCCACGGTCGGCGTCGCCGCGTTCTCCCTGGGCTCCTACGGCGACCTCCAGAACGCCGTGGACCGCCTCGCCGACCGCGTCGGCGCCCCCGCCTCCTCCGTCTCGATGCGCCGCCACGGCTACACCGACGCGATGCTCGCGTACGCGGGCTGCGCGGCCCTCTCCGAGGCGCAGTGCCACCTCCCGGGCACCACCCCCGGCCGCTCGCCCCGAGGCGCGCTCCAGCGCGAGACGTACGCCGCCCGGTCCGCGTTCTTCGACCGGCCGCTCCCCGCCGACGGCGTACGGGCCCTGCTCGCCAGGACCGAGGCCTTCGGGAGCGTGCCGGTGGCCCAGGGCGGCGGCGCGGGCAACGTGGCGCTCACGGCGCTCGGCGGGGCGCTGAACCGGGTCTCCCCGACGGCCACGGCGTTCGTGCACCGCCGCTCCCGGGTGCTCGCGCAGTACATCGCCGCCTGGCGCCCCGGCACCTCGGGAACGGCCCAGCGGGCATGGCTGAATTCCACCCATGACGCACTGAGCCGGTACGCCAACGGCGCCGCCTACCAGAACTACACCGACCCGGAGCTGAAGGACTGGCGCAGGGCGTACTACGGCGCCGCCGCGCCCCGGCTCGCCGAGCTGAAGCACCGCTACGACCCCGGGCGGCTGTTCGACTTCCCGCAGGCGCTGTGAGGCAACCGGCTTACGCCGCCAGGTCGTTCTCCCCGGGCCCGGCGCCCGTCCCCGCGCGCGGCCCCCTGGGCCCCGGCAGGTCCGCGGCCAGCCGCAGCGAGGACTGGCCGGCGCGCCGCGACCGTACGAGACGGCCCAGCCGGGGCGAGCGGGCCACCGTCGACACCAGCGGGGTCAGCAGCATCAGCGCGAGCGGGGCGAGGAGCAGCGTGACGGCGGTGCCGAGGGCGAAGCCGCCGACCACGTCCGTGGGGTAGTGCACGCCCATGTAGACGCGGCAGAAGCCCTCGGCGAGCGCGAGAGCGATGGCGAGGAGGCCGAACTTGCGGTGGGCGACGAAGAGTCCGGCGCCGATCGCCATCGCCATCGTGGCGTGGTCGCTCACGAACGAGTAGTCGGTCTTGCCGTCCACCAGGACGTCGAGACCCTTGTGGGAGAGGAAGGGCCGGGGCCGCTCCACAAAGCCCCTGATGGGGATGTTGACGAGCAGCGCGATCCCGGCGGCGAGCGGCGCCCAGACGAGGGCGGCGACGGACGCCGTCGCGCTCTCGCGGTCCTCCCCGCGCCGCAGGCTCCACCAGCACCGGAGCACGACGAGGACGAGGGCGAGCAGGATGCCGTACTCCCCGACGAACTCCATCACGCGGTCGAACCACGTGGGGGCGGAAGCGGCGAGTCCGTTGATGTCGTAGAGCAGGCTGACGTCCAGGTTCGACCCGTCGAGCGCGAGTCCAGCCATGCCGAGGCCCCTTGCCTGTGCGTGTAGCTACCAACCCCCGTGGTCAGTACTCCTGCGGTCACTGTCCACTGAACGGCCTGAACGGCCCTCGCGTTCCACTCTCCACGGAATGATCACCACGACGTTACCGAAGAGAGACTCATCGTCGCAGCTCAGGGCCATGGCCTGACGCAGAGTGGCGACGAGATCCAGCCACTTCCTACCGCCGGTCACGTACCCGGTTTGAAGGTCGGCAACGCGGCGGCGCCGTCCTTGGTGACCCGGGTCGCCCCGAAGTAGTCCGGCGCGTCGATCTTGTCGAAGCGGATGACGGCGCCGGTGTACGGGGCATTGATCATGTACCCGCCGCCGACGTACAGCCCCACGTGGTGGATGGCGCGGGAGTTGGTGAGGTCGTCGGAGAAGAAGACGAGGTCCCCGGGGAGCAGCTCGCCGCGGGAGGGGTGCGGCCCGGCGTTGTACTGGTCGTTGGCGACACGCGGCAACTGGATCCCGACGCTGGCGTAAGCGGCCTGCGTCAGCCCGGAACAGTCGAACCGCCCCCCTTGCGCGGCGGTCCCCTCCCCACCCCAGAGGTAGGGCGTCCCGAGCTTCTGCTGCGCGTAGTAGATGGCCCCGGCGGCCTGCTGGGAGGGGGCCACTCGGGTGGTGGGGCGGGCGAAGCTTTTTTCCAGGGTGCGGATGATCTTTACGTAGTTCTGGGTCTCGGGGTACGGCGGCACCCCGCCGTACTTGATCACCGCGTACGCGCCCGCGTTGTAGGCGGCCAGCATGTTGCCGCTCTGATCCCCCGGCACGTTCTTGACGTACTTGGCGAGTTCACAGTCGTACGAGGCGGCCGAGGGGATGGCGTCCTGCGGGTCCCAGACGTCGCGCTTGCCGTCGCCGTTGCCGTCGATGCCGTGCGACTCCCAGGTGCCGGGGATGAACTGCGCGATGCCCTGCGCCTTGGCGGGGCTGACGATGGTCGGGTTCCAGCCGCTCTCCTGGTAGAGCTGGGCAGCGAGCAGCGCCGGGTTGAGCGCGGGGCAGAGCGTGCCCCACTTCTGCACCAGCGGCTGGTACTTGGCGGGGACCGCGCCCTTCGCCAGCCCGACCGCGTTGCCCCCGCCGCCGAGGCCGCCGGCCAGCCCGGCCGCGGCCGAGTACGTACCGACGACGAGCAGCGCGAGGAAGCTCAGGCACAGCCCGACCCCGATCCCGCCTGCCACCCAGAATTTGCGCACCCGTCAACCCTCCCCCATCGCAGCCGGGTTCACCGCTACTTTCCCGCCAGCCGTGTCGGCCGCTCGTCTCATTCCACGACGAAGCCGCCGCAGACGACACTCTTGTAGTCCGTCGGCCCCTTCACATGCTGGTAGACGACGGTCCATTCGGTCGACTTGTCCCGGTCGACCGGCAGGGCGGGCAGCACCTCGCCCTGGGAGCGGTAGCCGAAGTCATCCGGGTACATCACGTACTTCCACTCCGTCTGGGCGCCCGCGTACAGGTCGGACACCCTGCTGACGAAGCCGAGCTGCCGGTTGGGCGTCCTGGACGTGGGGTTCCCCTTCGCGTCCACCTCGTGGGGCGGCTTCACGGTGATCGCGAGGTAGTACGGGGGCGCGCCCGGCTCCTCGTACTTGAGCCGGTACCCGATCCGCACCTTGCCGGGCGGCACGTCGTCCGTGGGGGAGCTGTCCCCGGTCGTGACCGAGTACTGGAGCTGCGCGTCCGTCTGCTCCTGCACGGGCTGACGGCAGCGGTCGGACAGCCCCGAATACCCGTCGAGCGAGGGCGCGGTCTGCTCGATGTACGTCGGCGGGCCGACCGGGGTCTTCCCACCCGTCCTGACCGGAGCCGCGCTCCGCGAGGGACCGGGCGCCCCCGACGCGGCCTCCCCGTCTCCCCCGTCACCCCCACCCGGCCCCCACCGCAACACCACCGCCCCCACCACCCCCACAGCCGCCGCCACCGCGACCGTCACCAGCCAGGTGGTGCGGCGGGAGCGGGTGGGGGCGGGGGACGGGGGGAGCTGGTTCGGGGCTGTTGCCGTGGGGAGGGCGTGTGGGGGCGTTGCCGGGGGGAGGTCGTGCGGGGGCGGGTCCGTCAGGCCCGCCGTGAGCGCCTGGTAGTACGGGTCCTCCACCAGCGCGGAGAGCACCGCGCACCGCACGATCACCTCCGCTGGAGTCGGCCGCAGCGCCGGGTCCTTGGCCGCGCAGGCCGAGATCAGCGCGGCCAGCCCCGGCTCCACGCCGACCACGTCGATCGGCTCGTGGACGGCCCGGTACGACACCCCCTCCACCGACCCCGCCCCGAACGGCGCCCGCCCCGTGGCCGCGAACGCCATCGTCGCCCCCAGCGCGAACACGTCCGCCGCATCGCCCACCTCGTTGCGGACGAGCACCTCCGGGGCCGTGTAGCCGGGGGTGCCGGGGGCCGCGCCCGTGCGGGTGAGGGCCGTGTCGGCGGCGGCGCGCGCGATGCCGAAGTCGATGAGCTGGGGGCCCTGCGGGGCCAGGATGACGTTCTGGGGCTTGAGGTCCCGGTGCGTCACCCCGTACGCGTGCACGCTCGCCAGCCCCTCCGCCAGCGCCGCGAACAGCCTGCGGCAGGTGTCGGCCGGCAACGGGCCCCGGTCGGCGACGGCCCGGCTGAGCGTCGGCCCGGACACGTACTCCGTGGCGAGCCAGTACGGCGGTGCCGCCAACGACGCGTCGATCAGGTTCGCGGTGTACGCGCTGCGCACCGCCCGCACCGTCTCCGCCTCCCGCCGGAAGCGGGCCAGCGCCTCGGGGTGATCGGTGATCTCGTCCTTGATCACCTTGAGCGCCACCAGCCGCCCGCCCGGCGAACGCCCGAGGTACACCATCCCCATCCCGCCCGCACCCAGCCGTGCGAGCAGCGCGTACGTACCTATGTGTGCCGGATCCCGAGGCCTGAGCGCATCCACCGCACGAACTCTGTCACGCAAGTGGCGGCACGCTCACACCCGTTGACCCACTTGTGATCACTCGTGATCGACGGCTGATCAGCTGTGCCCCGAAGCCAGCCGGTAGAGCGCCGCCGTCGTCCCCCCGAACACCACGCTGTACGACACGTCCGGGTCGTCCCCGCCCTCCTCGTAACCCCCTATGACCCCCACCACCGACCCGTCCGCCGCCTGCCACGGGCTGCCGCTGGTGCCGCCGGAGAAGGCGGGGCACTCGATGCGCTGCTGGGTGGCGCCGTACGCGGTGGTGCGGTTGGTGCAGGCCTGGGGGGTGTCGGAGTCGCTCGGGTAGCCGGTCACCGTGGCCGTGCCGCCGGGCGGTACGGCCGTCGCCAGCGGCGCCGCGCCCACCGCGTCCTCCACCCGGGCCCCCGTCAGCGAGCCGGGGCCCAGGACCGCGAAAGCCACGTCGTCGTCCTCGTCGCCGTCCTCCAGCCAGGCGTCGTCCGTGTACGCCTCCTCGACCGGCCAGGTGCCGTACGGCGCCTGGCCGTCCCGGTAGCCGGGGACGAAGACGGCGTCGTCCTGGTCGTCCAGGCAGTGCGCGGCGGTGACGACGAGGTCGCGGCTCTCGCTGTGCACCACGGACGCCGTACAGAAGTGGTCGCCGTCCAGGCCGCCCTCGAACAGCGCGCCCACGCGCGCGTTGGCGGCCGTGACCGGTGCCACGAAGGTCCTGCCGCCCGGCCCGGCGTCCCGTGACCCGTACGCCGGGATCACCAGAAGCACAGCCACCGCCGACAGCGCACGCACCTGGGAGACGTGTCTCATGGATCCGACCCTGCCCCGCGGACCTGAGAACAGCCCTGGAACTTTTCTGAGAAGAGTCTGTGAAGGCGTCCCGCGGGTGGACCCGTGCGGGCCCGCGAACGACCCGGCTCGCGCCCGCGCGAGTTCCGCTCGAGCCAACAGGCCCAGAGTGCACCAACGACAGTCATTGCCCGGAGTCACCCTGCGTGATACACAGAGTGACCGTACGCGAATCCGTAGAGAACCGGTCCACCGCAGGTCAGGGCGGTGCGACCGGCACAGCTGTGCGGTTTCCGGAAAAGAGAGCCGCCAAGTCGACATACCCGGGCGGTTTCATCAGCGAAGATAGAGCCTGACCCATGCCATGGGGCAGGGGCATCGAACTACCCGACAGGGGCGGTGAGTTACGTGTACCTGGCAGCAGAAAAGGGCGACATCACCACGATCATCGGCGGGATCGCGCCCAACTGGGGACCGTTCGGCAGTCTGGGCAACGAGGCCCGGGTGATGGTCGAAGTCGTGATGGCCGTGGCCATCCTGCTGTGCCTCGGCATCGCCGTCTGGGGCGCCGCCAAGCAGAGGATCGGTGCGACCGCGCTGCGCGACACGTTCAGCGCGGAACAGGGCAAGGGCCTGATCGTGGCCGGGCTGACCGGGGTCTTCATCATCGGCTCGCTGGGCACCCTGTTCACCATCGTGTACGGGATGGCCGTCTGACCCCACCTCAGACCGGCCGCCGTCCCGCCGCGTTCGTCCCCACGGGGCCCGCCCAGGCCCCCACCCCACACCATCCGTCCGTCGTGCCCACCGGCTGAGGTTGCGTCTCCCTGATGTCGAGTCACCACACCGCGCCCGCGCGGGAACCAGCACGGCTACCGTCGTACTACACGACGGACCAGCGAAGGGTTGAGGGGGCGTACGCGGCATGAGCCTCGGCGACGAGCACGACTCCAGGCGCACGGAGGACGCGTACAGCACCGTCGGCGGTACGCGCCAGACGCGCACCCGGCTGCCCGAGGGCGAGGGCGCCGACGTGTACGGCGGCGCCCGCCGCCCCGTCCGCGCCTCCCGCTCCCTGATTACGGTCGTCGGCGTGGTCGCCCTCCTCGTCGCCGCGATCGCCTTCGCCAACCGCGGCGACAGCGGCGGCGGCACCTCCTCGGACGACCCGAAGCAGTCGGGGGGGAAGCCGACCGCTGCCAGCGGGGTGCGGCCGGTGGAGGGCAGGACGGGCGGCATCGCGACCGGCTTCCCCCAGACGGAACAAGGTGCGCAGTCGGCCGCCGCGAACTACGTCGTGGCGCTCGGCTCGGACGGGATGTACAACCAGGCCCGCCGCCACGAGATCGTGAGCACCGTGTACGCCCCGGAGGTGGCGGCCGCGCGCCAGGGCGACCTCGACAGAGCCTATTCCGGGCCGGAGTTCCTGGCCCGGATCGGGCTCAAGCCGGACGGCACCGCGCCCACCGGGCTGACCTTTATCTCGCGCTTCAACCCGGTCGGCTCCAAGGTCGAGGCGTACGGCAACGGCACCGCGAGCGTGTCCGTCTGGTACTCCGCGCTGTTCGGCCTCGCCGGCGAGGGCTCGAAGAACCCGGTCTCCGAGGGCTGGTACACCAACACCTTCCAGCTGAAGTGGGCCGGCAACGACTGGAAGGTCACCGACTTCACCCAGAAGGACGGCCCGGCTCCCGTCGGCCGCGACCAGGCCGCCGCGACCGCCAAGGACATGGCCGACGCCGTCGAGCAGTACGGAGGGTTCACCTATGCCCGGTAAGCGGCCCCGCCGTGCCCTCCCGCTCGCCACGGCGCTCACGGCCGTGCAGACCACAGCCGTCCTGGCCGCCACGTACGCGTACGCGGCACCGAGCCCCACCCCGAGTCCCACGCCCAGCCCGGGAGCCAGCACCGGCGGCGGGCCCTGCGACCTCATCCGCGGTCCTGCCAAGGACTACTGCGAGTCGGGCAGCGGCAAGCCCAGTGGCACCTCGACCAACAACGTCGCCCCCGGCGACCCCGCCGACCCCCTCACCTCCCTGGCGAAGGGCTGCGCCGACGCCGCCGTCTGGGTCGTCGACACGCTGTCGAAGTTCGTGAAGACCGCCGCCAAGGTGGACTTCACCAACCCCGCCTTCCTCGGCCGCTACGCCGTCGTGTTCGCCGCCGCCACCATCCTCACCCTCGTCCTGTGGCTGCTCGCCGTCGCCAAGCGGGCCATCCGCGGGGTGCCGCTGACCACCGCGATCTCCGAGGCCGTCGGATTCCTCTGGCTGACCGTGCTCGCGTCCGCCTTCACCCCGCTGATCCTCTACACCGTCGTCAACGCCACCGACGCCGTCACCGACGTCATCGCCTCCGGCACCGGCGACCAGACCGACGTCTTCTTCGGGTCGTTCTCGGCCGCCCTGAAGAAGGGGACGGACATCGGCGGCGGGCCGATCATGCTGATCGTCGTCTCCCTGGTCACCATCCTCGCCGCCGGCATCCTCTTCCTGGAGCTCTACATCCGCGCCCTCCTGCTGTACGTGGGAGCGCTGCTCGGCGTCGTCGTGTACTCGGGACTCGTCGACAAGAACATGTGGGGCCACGTCCGCCGCTGGGCCGGGATCATGATCGCGATCATCCTGGTGAAACCCATCATCGTGATCGTTCTCAGCCTGGCGGGCGCGCTCTCCGCCGGGAAGGGGCCGGACTCCTTCCAGGCCGTCGTCTCCGGCCTCGCCATCATCCTGCTGGCCATCTTCGCCTCCGCGATGATCTACCGCTTCGTCCCCGGCTTCGGCGACGAGATCGCCGCCGCCCGCACCAACCGCAAGCAGGCCACCGACGGCTCCCAGGCCGCCGCCGTGATCTCCTCCCCGGCCGCCCTCGTCTCCCAGGGCATCAAGACCCACAGCAGCCGAGGCAACCAGGCGGGCGGCGCCCAGGCCCGGCCCGCCAACCCGATGTCCGGCGGCGTGGCCGCCCACAGCAGCCGGGGTCCCTCCGGCGGCGGTGGCGGCGGCGGACCTGTCCCCTCCGCCGCACCCCCGCCCCGTAGCGGCACCGGACCCACCAGCGGCACCCCGCACAGCAGCCGCAACACCGGCAACAAAGGCAACAACAGCACAGGAGGTGGAGGGCGTTGACGACCCAGTCCCAACCGGTCTCGCCCCGCCGCACGTATCTGATCGGCCGGGCCAGGCCGTCGGCCATCGTCGGCAAGAACCGCGAGACCGGCGAGATCGCGCTGATCATCGGCGGCGCGTTCCTCGGCATGATGTGCGGACTGCTGGTCCCCGTCCTGTCCCTGCGGATCGTGCTGCTCATGGGCTTCCCCATGCTGGCGCTCGCCGCGGTGTACCTCCCGTACAAACACCGCACCTTCTACAAGTGGTTCGAGATCAACCGCAGCTATAAGCGCTCCCTGCGGCGCGGCACCACCTACCGCTCCGGCGCCATGGAGGCAGGTGTACGCGGCGACGGGCGCGAGGTCGAGGTCGGGCCGCCGCCCGGCATCGGCCGGATCAGCTGGCTCGCCGCGCCCTTCGGCCCGGACGAGATCGCCGTACTGCTGCACGCCGACCGCCGGACCGTCACCGCCGCCATCGAGATCGAGGGCCCGGGCGTCGGGCTGCGCGACTCGGAGGACCAGGAGGCCCTGGTCGACCGGTTCGGCACGCTGCTCAAGCACGTGGCCAACGGCGACGGGTTCGTCACCCGCCTCCAGATGCTCGCCCGGACCCTGCCCGCCGACCCGGACGCGCACGCCAAGGACGTCGCCCAGCGCGGCGACCACAGCTCACCCGACTGGCTCCAGGAGTCCTACCAGCAGCTCCAGTCGATGGTCTCGACCTCCAGTGAGCAGCACCGCGCGTATCTCGTCGCCTGTATGCAGTACTCGCGCGAGCTCGCCGCCGAGGCCAACGCCATGGCCCGCGCCGCCCGCCCGCAGAACGGCCGCAAGCTCGACCGGGACGCCGGGCTCGCCGTCGTCATGGCCCGCGAGCTCACCGACATCTGCGCCCGGCTCGCCGAGGCCGACATCCGGGTGCGCCAGCCGCTCGGACAGGGGCGGCTCGCCTCGCTCGTGCACTCCATGTACGACCCGGACCACCCCATCGACCACATCCAGGCCATGACCAAGCGCAACGCCTGGCCCGCCGAGCTCGACGCGGTCGAGCCCACCTATCTCCAGGCCAAGACCCGCGAGTCGTCCACGCGCGCGCCCTGGTGCCACGCCACCGCCTGGGTCAAGGAGTGGCCGATGACCCCCGTGGGCGTCAACTTCCTCGCCCCGCTGCTCGTCCACACCCCGGACGTCATCCGTACCGTCGCCGTCTGCATGGACCTCGAACCCACCGAGGTCGCCATCGAGCGGATGCTCACCGAGAAGACCAACGACGAGGCCGAGGCCTCGCGCGCGGCCAAGATGAACCGCACCGTCGACCCGCGCGACATCGCCGCCCACGGCCGTCTCGACCAACGGGGTGAAGATCTCGCCAGCGGCGCGGCAGGCGTCAACCTCGTCGGGTACATCACGGTGTCGGCGCGCTCCCCCGAGGCGCTGGCGCGGGACAAGCGCACCATCCGCGCCTCGGCCGGCAAGTCGTACCTGAAGCTGGAGTGGTGCGACCGCGAGCACCACCGGGCCTTCGTCAACACCTTGCCGTTCGCGACCGGCATCCGCCGCTAGCCGAGAGCTGATTGGGGCCTGCTCATGCGAGATCCGCTCTCCGCGCTCACCAACGCCTTCACCTCCTTCCTCTTCGGGAAGGTGGAGACCACCCGGCTGCCCGTGCGCACCTCCACCGGGCAGGCGCAGGCCGTCTACCTGCCGACGGCCGCGCCGGGCCTCGGCGACTCCGGCGTGATCATCGGCCGGGAGGTCTACAGCGGCAAGGGATACATCTACGACCCCTTCCAGCTGTACGGCCAGCAGCTGCCCGCGCCGCACTGGCTGGTGCTCGGCGAGTCCGGCAACGGCAAGTCGGCCCTGGAGAAGACCTACGTCCTGCGCCAGCTGCGGTTCCGCGACCGGCAGGTCGTGGTGCTCGACGCCCAGGGCGAGGACGGCGTCGGCGAGTGGAACCTCATCGCGCGCGAGCTGGGGATAACTCCCATCCGGCTGGACCCGATGGCCGCCCTCGACGGCGGCATCCGGCTCAACCCGCTGGACCCGGCGATCACCACCACGGGCCAGCTGGCGCTGCTGCGCACCATCATCGAGGTGGCCATGGGGCACGGCCTGGACGAGCGGTCGGGCTTCGCCCTGAAGGTCGCGCACGCCTACGTCAACGAGACCATCACCGACCGCCAGCCCGTCCTCACCGACATCGTGGAGCAGCTGCGCCACCCGGAGGCCTCGTCGGCGGTCGCCATGAACGTCGACATAGACGACGTCCGGGCCTGGGGCCTGGACGTGGCGCTCGTCCTGGACCGGCTGGTCGACGGCGACCTGCGGGGCATGTTCGACGGGCCGACCACGGTCGGCATCGACCTGGACGCCCCGCTGATCGTCTTCGACCTCTCGCACATCGACCGCAACTCGATCGCGATGCCGATCCTGATGGCGATCGTCGGCGTCTGGCTGGAGCACACCTGGATCCGGCCCGACCGCAAGAAGCGCATCTTCCTGGTGGAGGAGGCCTGGCACATCATCAACTCGCCGTTCGTGGCGCAGCTCTTCCAGCGGCTGCTCAAGTTCGGCCGGCGGCTCGGGCTGTCCTTCGTGGCCGTGGTGCACCATCTGTCGGACGTGGTGGACGGGGCGGCGGCGCGGGAGGCGGCGGCGATCCTGAAGATGGCGTCGACCAGGACGATCTACGCCCAGAAGACGGACGAGGCGAGGGCGACGGGCGGCGTCCTCGGTCTGCCGCGCTGGGCGGTGGAGATCATCCCGACGCTCACGCCAGGGATCGCCGTCTGGGACGTCAACGGCAATGTCCAGGTGGTCAAGCACCTGGTCACGGAGCGGGAGCGGCCGCTGGTCTTCACCGACCGGGCGATGACGGAGTCGGCGGCGACCGACGACGTGCTCGCCCATGAACTGGAGAGCCAGCTGGAGTCGGAGAGCGAGCGCAGGGCAGCGCTGATGGAACAGCAAATGTCCGGCACCTCCTCCCCCGAGTCGACCGTGGCCTGACGGTCCGCCGGGCCCGTCTCCCCCGACGGGCCTGCCGGATCAACGGCCGTCCCCACCCAGGAAGTTCCCCGACACGCGCAAGTCGGCCCGACACGCCGGAGGTTGCCTGCAATGCCGGAGTCCCGCTCCCGCGGCGAGGAGCGCGGCATCCCCGACTCCCTGCTGGTCGGGCTGCTCGCGTTCCTGCTCGGTCTGACGGTCCTGGTCTGGACGGCCACGGGCCTGGCCGGCCTGTTCAGCCACGGCGCCTGGCCGGACGCAGTGACGTTCACCCGCACCCCGCTCGCCATGCGCCAACTGATCCAGGCCCCGCACGACCTCCCGGCCGCCTGGCCCGACACCCCCGCCGCGCAGCTCTCCGGCTACGGCCTCTTCTGGGGCCTGCTCATCAGCGAGCTCCTGATCCTGCTGGTCCTGTTCATCTTCGCCCTGGGCACGTGGTCGCGGTGGCGTGCGGTACGCGCGAGAGCCAGGGCGGCGGCCGCGGCCACGGGGCAGGGCGGTTCGGGTACGGGGCTGACCGGGGACGGCAACACCGGGGCGAGACCGGCGCATCCGCCCCAGCGGGCCGCCCGGACGGAGACGGCACCGGCGGTGGGCCCGCCCGCCGCCGAAGCCCAAGCCCAAGCCCCATGGACCGCCGAGGCCACCGACACGCGCGCGTGGAGCCCGGCTGCGGGTACGGAAGCGGCTCGTACGGTACGTACGGAGGATGGCACCGGTGCCGGCACCGGTGCCGGTGCCGGTGCCGGTGCCGGTGCCGCCACTGGCACTGGCACTGGCACTGGCACCCAACCGCACCCCGGCCTCGCCCCCGCGTCTGCGCCTGCGCCTGCGCCCGCCACGGCCGCTTGGGCGGCCGAAGGGCCGGAAGCCGCCCGGCTGCCCGCGCCGCGCGCGGCCCGCCCGCCCCGGCTCGTCTACGGCGGCCCCGACACCCGCCGCCCCACGGCCGTCCAGGCCATCCAGGACGCGGAGGGCGCCGCCCTCGTCATCACCTCGGACCCCACTCTCTGGGCGGAGACCAAGGACGCGCGCGCGAAGCTCGGCCCTGTGCACGTGTACGACCCGGGGCACCTCTGCGACACCCCGGCCCGGCTGCACTGGTCGCCCACGAGCGGCTGCGAGGACGCGGAGGTGGCGGCGGCACGCGCGACCGCGCTGCTCGCGCCCGTACGCCCGCAGGCCCGTATCGACGCCGCCATGGCCGACACCGCCGAGACCCTGCTGCGGTGCTGGCTGCACGCTGCGGCACTGGACAGCCGGGACGGCAAGGCGGTCAAGCAGATGCACCGCTGGGCCCAGGGCACCGGCGCCCACGAGGCCGTACGGATACTCCGCACCCACCCCAAGGCCATGAGCGGCTCCGCGGGCCTGCTGGAGTCGGCGCTGACCGCGCACCCCGAACGCCGGGAGATCGCGCAGGAGCTGACGGCCCGTGCGCTCGACGCGCTGTCCTCGATCCACATCCGTGAGGCGTGCACGCCGAACCGAGCGGATTCGCTCGCGCTGGAATCATTCGCCGCCGAAGGGGGCACGCTTTACGTGGTGGGTGAAGCCATCGAGGACCCGCGGTCCCGCCCCGCCGCGATGCCCCTCCTGACCGCCCTCGCCTCAGACGTGGTCGAGCGCGGCCGCCGCATGGCCGAACGGTCACCCGACGGTCGGCTCGACCCACCAATGACGCTGGTCCTGGACGACGTGGCAGCGGTCGCCCCGCTGCCCCGGCTGCCCGAACTCCTGTCGACCGGCCAGGACCTGGGCCTGCCGACCCTGGTCCTGCTCCGCTCGGCGGAACAGGCCAGGGCCCGGTGGACGGAGACGCTCACGCCGTAGCGGGATCCCCGGCCGGTGAGTTCACGGCGGAGGGCTACGGGCGGAAGGCTACGGGCGGAGGAACTCCATCTCGACCTCATGCGCGTTCGGCGCCCCGCCGGGCGCCGGCGCGGTCTTCCCGGTCCGTACGAACCCGAACTTCCGGTAGAAGCCCTCGGCCCGCTCGTTCTGGTGGTGCACATAGAGCCGTACGCGCTCCAGGCGCGGCTCCTCCAAGGACCAGGCCCACTCCAGCGCGGCCTCGAAGAGGCGCTCGGTGAGCCCGATGCCCCGGAACTCGGGCCGTACGAAGACGCCGACGACATGCCCCTGGGTGGCTTCGATGTCCACCCCGAAGAAGTCCACGTTCCCGGCCTGTTCCACCAGCACGACGACGGCTCCGGCCCAGGTGCCGTCGGGGCCCTCGGCCACGAACTGGCGGCCACCGGTGCTGGGGCTGTCGGCGGCGACGCCGGCCGTCCGCTCCTGCCAGAAGATGTCGGGGTGGGCGTTGGCCTCTTCGGTGGTCTCAAGGAAAGCAACAGGGGCGGCGGGGTCTGCGAGCCCGGCCAGCCGGAGCTCCTTGGCCTTGCGCCATTCATCGGCCCGTACGGGGCGTATCACGTGATCCATGGCCAGATCCTGCCATGAAACGCAGAAAAGCCCCGCACCATTAATCCTTGCGGATCATGGTGCGGGGCTTCCCGCAATGATTGTTCGGCGGCGTCCTACTCTCCCACAGGGTCCCCCCTGCAGTACCATCGGCGCTGAAAGGCTTA
>NZ_BAAACA010000038.1:0-247330 GCF_039521265.1 Streptomyces crystallinus
CCTGCCCCGCTCCGCGCGGCAGCGATTGCCGATCGCTCCGCGATCGGCCGGAAGGGAACCCGCTCCGCGGTTTCCCTTCCCGTATCGGAATTCGCTCCGCGAATCCTCAGTCTGGCTAGGGAGTTGAGGTAGGGGCCTCGATCGGCTGGCTCCTCAAACTGTGCCCACTCCGCAGCCTCCAAAAAAAACGACTTACCATCAAATTGCTTTGGCGGGGCCGACTTTGGTCTGGCGTCAGGCCTTCCATGTCCGCAGGAGGCCGGCGATTGTGGCTGCGGTGCAGGTTGAGGTATTCAACTCGTAGGCCAGAGCTCTTAGTTGGTCGCGGGTCGGGGTGGCCGGGATGTTGCTGGCTTCCAGGTACATCACCGCGACCGCGCATGCCACGGTGAGGTTGGAGTGTTCCAGCCAGCGGCACCGGCCCAGGGTGTGGACCAGAGCGGCGGCGCGCGCGTAGGGCCCGTCGTAGAGCGGGTGGTCCAGGAGTTCGCCCCGGTGGCGGGCGACGGCTGCGGTTGGCACTCCGTAGTCGTCCACAGCGGGGTCGCGGCTGCCGGCGCGTTCGGCGACCTCCAGGATCCAGGCCTCGTCGACATGGAGGATCACGCAGCGGCACCCGGCTGCTTGCCTGAGACGGGCGGCTGATCGAGTTCGCGTTCCAGGTCGTCGAGGAAGGCTCCGTGCCTGTCAATCAGCCGCTGTGCCGCAGCCATACCCGCAGCACGCGCACCCGTGGTGTCCTCAATGATCAGCCGCTCGACGTACTTGGTGAAGTCCAGGCCCCGAGCCGCTGCGGCCTCTCTGCCAGCGGCCAGGACCTCGGGCTCCAGACGGAGCTGCGTCTGCTTTCTCATATTGGCCACACTTCAAGGTAGCAGGGTGGTATCAGGTGAGGGAAGGTCCTCATGGAGCTTCTCCCGAAGGTCCTGGGCGGCGGCAGTCTGCGCACATCTCGCCTGCTGTGCGGGTACGGAATGCTCGTTCACAGCCGTCGCAGGTCTCCAGTGGCGCCAGGTCATACGGCTGTGGTCCGGCAGGCAGAGGCGGCGGGAGCAGGGTGGTCAGGCGGTGGGCCAGGAAACGGGCCGGCCAGCGGATATGGTCACGCGGAAGGCTCTCGGTCACCGCGCGGGTGATCTGCGCCGGAGGCACGCCACGATCGAGCCACTCCTCGACAGCGGCTGCCAGGTGCTCCATGTCCCTCTCCGAGAGCAGCAGACGCGGGTCGACGGCGCGCAGGCCCGCCAGTACGCCCATCGCCGGACTCCACGCCGGGGTAGCGGGCGTGACACAGGCCGCGGGCCTTGGGGCCGCAGAGGCAGGCTGTCGGGGTCCAAGGACCCCGCAGGTGGTGTCTGCCGCTGGTGGTGGGTCAGGTGGCTCCTTGAGAGCGACCGGAGGCGGCGGCGGTGACTCCATCGGACCCGTGGCGGGTCTGGGGCGGATGTCGCCTTCCCCTCCCGTCACAGGGGTCGGGCGGGTCGGCTGCTGTCGCTGGGGTGCCTCGGGCGCCTGAAGCTGGCCGCAGCCGGGCTTGTCGTAGAAAAGCGTGCGCGTCGCGAGACGACCGTTGTCGAGTCTCACCACCTGGCGCTCCAAGTACCCGGCTGCCTCCAGCTCGTTCAGAGCCCGCCGGATCGTCGTCTCCCCCTCACGGAAACGTGAGGTCAGAGCTTTCGCAGTCACCGAAGCGCCGTCCGGGAGCGACTGGATGTAGACCGCCACACCGATCGCCGTCGCCGACAGATCCGGATGCTGACTGAGATGATTGCCCACTACCGTGAACCGGTCGCCCTGGCGATGCCGCATGTGATGAACCCCCCTTCCGGGGGAACCCGCAGATTGCGCCCCGGAGTTGGCGTTAAGCTGTAAGCAGGTCATGGAAGCTGGATTCTTCCTGTGTGGCCCAGGCCCCCGAACAGGATTGCCGTCCTGCCGGGGGCCGAACTATGTCCGGTGGTCGTGTTGCGACCGTACCCCACCCACCCGCATAGCCGACAACTCATCACCCGAACGTGTGAACGGGATGATTAGGGTGACAAACGGTCGGGATCGGGTCGGGTTCTTCGGTTCTTTAAAACCTAGGTACTTAAAAGAAGGCGCGCGTCCCACCGGCACCCGGAAATCCGCGCCCCGGTGCTGCCACCAACACCCCCACCCTCCCCCAACGAAGGTGCTCTCACTCCACGGCAGCATCGAGGAGGATCTGCGCCAGCTCGCGCGGCTGGGAGAACATCGGCCAATGGCCGGTGTCCATCTTGGCCAGCCGCCAGTGCTTGCTGGTCAACAGCCCTGCCACATCTTCGTCCGGCTCAGCGTCGTCCGGCTCGGCCCCCGGCATCACGCACAGGATGTATGTCGCCGGAAGTTCACCGAGCGGCCCCGCCAGGACAGCGGGCTCGGTCAGCGTGGCACCTGGGTGAGGCGTCGAGCCACGCACGAGGCGTGCGATCTGCTCATCAGTGAGACCTTCGCCGTCGTAATGAGCAGCTGGCGCGAGCGGCCAGAACCCCCCGTTCGCGGCGATCGATGCCTCCACTGCCGCCCCGCCGTCCGGCCAGGCGGAGACAAACGACTCGCCATCAGTGGGAACACTTGCGTCGACGAACACCACGCGGGCCAGTCGGTCACCGATCCGCTCCGCGGCCTGACCGACCGGGATGCCCGAGTAACTATGACCCACCAGGACCACGTCACGCAGCCCCTGGCGTTCCACCTCGGCAACGATGTCCTGGACGTGAGTCGCTTGCCCCGCCGGTACACCCCGCTTGTCAGCAAGACCGGACAGCGTCAACGGATAGACGCCGTGGCCGGCCGCACCCAGATACGGCACCACCTCGCCCCACGCCCACGCCCCGAGCCGTGCACCGGCAACCAGCACGAAATTCACCATGCCCGCACCGTAGCCGGGCAGCCTGACGATCTCCCAGGAAATACTTTCGATTACAGGCCCTCGGTTCCCGGGCCCTCAAGAAGCCGGGCCGGGCGTGCCCGGCCTCATGCCACCCTCCGGGCCACGCGCTCACGCGGCGGCGCCACCACGCCCGGGAAGTCGAACGGGGTGAGCACAAAGGTGAGGCGCGTCAGGCCCAGGGTGTGGGCGCGGGTGGGGATCTCCTCGACCAGGCGGCAGATCTGGAGGCCCCGGCGCGGGTCGGGGTGGCGCAGTACGCGCAGGGGGCCTTCGGAGTGGGCGAGGTCGCCCGTGTCGTCCGGGGCGCAGCCCTCGACGGAGTCGCGGCACAACGCGCGCAGCGACGGGCGGCGGTGCACCTCGGTGTGCAGGGCCCGCAGCCCGGCATCGTGCGGGTACTGCTCCCGTGCCCCCGCCAGCGCGGAGAGCAAGGAGATTCGCCAGTCGGCGTGGTTGGCGAGGATGCTTCCCGCCTCGGGGTGCAGGAGGCCGAACCGCAGGAAGCTGGCGGCGGGGTCCGCACCCGGGTGGGCGCTCAGGCCGGTGAACAGGTCGTGGTAGGCGCGGTTGGCGGCCCGTACCTCCCAGCGGTGGTTGATCAGGAGGGCGGGCAGCGACAGCGCGTCCATCATGACGTTGCAGTCCGCGAGGAAGGCGCTGGCGGCCTTGTCGGGTGTGCGGCCGGGGTGGGCCGGGGGCTGCCGTACGCGGGGGAAGCGGCCGACCGCGAGCCGGAACAGGCGTTCCACCTGGTAGTCGGACATCTCCAGGACGTCGGCGAGGGCGTGGAGTTTGCCGTCGGTCCACTCCTTGACCCGGCCCCGCTCCCAGTTCCCGTACGCCCGCGAACTGACCCCGAGACGTTCGGCCACGGTCTCCTGGCTCAGTCCGAGGCGGCTTCGGCGGCCACGGATGAGCTCCTGGAGGGGGTCGGGGCGGGCCGGCCTGTCGGCTGTTCTCGCCCGTGCCGGGTTCTTGGTCCTTAAGTCCTCGTGTGTACCCACCATCGTGTTCGTCCCCGTTCCCGTCCCCGTGTGTGCGAGGTCTTCGGAGCGCTGCCGCTGCGGTCCACCCGGCGGCTCAAGTTCCGCTTTGCGCAGGCCTATTGACGCTCCGTCACCTCTTTCCGTGATCCTGCAACCCTTCCGCAACGGATGTCAACCAGACTTTCCTTCGGGAGAAAGCCCGCTTTGCCTCAGGGGTGGGTTCAAGCCGCCGCAGTCGTTACGCTCGGGCCTCTGAGGAGCGACGCGGTGGTACGACAAGGGGGTGCCGTGAGTGATGCCTGCGGGCTCGACGCGACGCTGGACCGCGTGCGGGCCCTGATCGAGGAGCTGGAGCGGCGGCCGGAGGACGTCCTGGACGCCGCGGAGCTCTCGTACACCTCGGGGGTGCCGCTGGGGGACGTACGGGAGCTGCTCGCCGGGCGGCGGGTCGCGGATCCCGGTGTGGCGGCCCGCGTGCAGCAGCGCCTGGGGCTCCTGATCGAGACCCGTAGGCGGTGCGGCGACGGGGTGGTGCGGCCCCTGGGGGAAGCGGTGGCAGCGCATACGCAGGCCGAGATCGCCCAGGGCATCGGCGTCACGCCTCAGGCGCTGCGGGCCTACCGGAAGCCGGATCACCCCGCCGTCCCCAGCGTCCATACGGTCCTCGGCATCAGCGAGTGGTTCCGGGTGCACTCGGGCTGGCTCACCGAGCCGGCCGACCGCGCGTTGGCCCGCGTATTGCGCGAGCGGCTCCAGGAGCTGGAACGGCAGTCCGCCGAGCGGGAGATGGAGCGGCTCCTGGACGACAGGGGTGTGCGTGCTCATGCCTTCCGAGCGGTCGGCGCGCTGTCGCGGCAGAAGCTGGAGGCGCTGATGACGCTGCTCGGCTCCGATCCTGACGGCTCCGGCCCTGGGGGGCCCGCCGGGTCCGCCGGGGCCTCAGGGGCCCCCTCCCCCGGTCTCTGAACGGCCTTCCGGTGTGGTCTGCCCCCTTCCTCACCAGGGACGTTCGCGGCGGCCGTGCGGTGTGCAGGCTGCGGTGCGCCGCGAGGGCGACAATGGCAAGTTCTGGTTCCTCGTCCGGTGCGCCCAGTGACCGGTTCTCGCCGTGACCGGTTCTGGCTGGGAAACCTCCTTTCCGGAAGCGCCGTTTCCTGGTCAGGTTCCTCTCTCCTTCGATAGGCATCATGTCTCGCGCTGAACGCGGCAGCACAGCAAGAGCGTTGGACAGAAGGGGGATTCATGCGCCGGAGTGTCGTGGTCGTGTACGAGACGTGCTGGTCGGGCGATCCGCGGTGGGAGGGCGCGCTGTTGTTCAGCAGCCTGGCAGCAGCGCAGCGGCAGGCGGAGCACGCCTATCTGCGGGTGGCGGCCGACGGGTCGGGCCGCGACCCGCTCCTCGCTCCGGGGGGTGGCGCGGGAGGGCTCGTCTGGTCGCGGCAGGAGGCGGGCGAGGCACGGGCGTACGAGACGTGGAGCCTGCTCGACGGGGGTGCGCGCACCCCGGTCTCCATCAGCGCGCGGCCCGTCCACGACGGCTCGGAACTGCCCGCGACCCTGACGGGCTGGCGGTCGTTCTCCCCGCCGCCCGACCGGGGCCACCATAGCCGCGACCGGCCCGCCCCCTGCCGCAGGGGTGCTGTGCAGCGCGCCCTCTCCCCCGCGGCCGCCCCTCCCCATACGGCCGGGGCCGCCGTGCCGCACGGCGGCCCCGGCCCGGCGGTGTCCTCGGTCGAGGAGCTGCTGGCCCGCTTCCGCCGACACCCGGACCTGTCCGAGGCGATGTACGCGCTGTGCGGGTTCGACCTGTCGTGCCGTGACCACGGGGAGGTGCTGACGGCGGCCTCGGGCGCGCCGGTGGAGGGCTTCGCCGGGGACGACGTCGGCGGCACCTACTTCCTGTGCGGCACCGATGCCGACCAGCGAGCCGTCGTGTACGCGAGCCCCGAAGGTGAGGGCGGGCTCATCGCGGACAGTCTCGGTGACGCGCTCCGAATCATCATCGGGCTGCCGGGCTGGCAGGACTGCCTGCGCTTCTCGGCGGGCGGCAGTCTCACGGCCATGCGGGCGGCGGCCGCGTACCTGGAAAACGATCTGCGCAGGGTCGAGCCCCAGCTCACGGCGCGCCGCGCCCGGCTGGCGGGGGCGCTCTCGCTCGATCTGCCGCCCGTTCATCTGCTGCTGGCCCGGCTGCACGACGCGGTGGCGCGGACCACGCCCTCGTACGTCCTGACGGCCGCCCAGGGCTACTCCTACACCTCGCTGTTCGGCACGCTGACGCCCAGCGACAATCCCGGCTGGAGGGCCTCCTAGCGGGTACCGGTCCTGGTTGCCTATCACGCCGTGATAGGCAACCAGGGTTCGCAGGACCTCGGCCGATTGTCGATAGCCCGTCAGGGGGGCGCGGGCTGACCCCCGTCCGTCCCCCTCCCCCGGCGCCCCGCGTCCGAGCCGTCCCGCGCAGAATGCGGGCATGCGTATTCCTTCCGAACTCGTCCCGCTCAACGGCCAAGTCCACGCGTGGCTCCCGCACTTCCCCGGTACCTGGGGCATGGCCAACTGCGTCGTGGTGACCTCCGGCGCCGAGATCCTGCTGGTGGACACCCCCTACACCGCTCCCCTGACCCGGGCGCTGACGACTGCGGCCCAGCGGGTGGCCGCGCCCGGTGCCCGGGTGTCGACCGTCGTCAACACCCACGCCAACGGCGACCACAGTTACGGCAACGGCCTCTTCCCCGACGCGGAGATCGTCAGTACCGACGCCAACCTGGCCCATCTGTGCGCGGAGCCGACGCCCGGGCAGTTGCAGGCGATGCTCGACGGGTGCCGCGACGAGGTCGCCTTCGAGCGGTATCTGCTGGCCCACTTCGGGCGGTACGACTACACCGGCCTCGAAGTCGCCGCTCCCACCCTGACGTTCAGCGGTCGGCTCGATCTGCTCGTCGGGCCGACGCCGGTGGAGCTGTACGAGGTGGGCCCCGCGCACACCGCCGGGGACCTGATCGTGCATCTGCCGGAGAGCGGGGTGGTGTGCGCCGGGGACGTGCTGTTCATCGGGGACGTGCCGGTGCACTGGGCGGGACCGCTGAGCGGTGTCGTCGAGGCGTGCCGCCGGATACTGGAGCTGGACCCGCGTGTGGTGGTTCCGGGGCACGGGCCGCTGGTGGGTCAGGCGGAAGTGCGCGCGTACATGGCGTACATGGAGGAGCTGAGCGGGCGGCTGCACGAGCTGCACGGCGCGGGCGTCGACGTCGAGGAGGCCTCGCGGGTGCTGCTGCGGGAGCACCGGCGGCCGGGGCTGGGGCTGTGGGAGCGACTGGCGGTGCTCGCGGCGGTGGAGTACCGGCACCTGGACGGCGTCGAGGAACCGATCAACCTGGTCGAGGTGCTCGCTTCGGCGGTCCGGCTCGCTCCGGACTGCGTGCCCGAGGCGGTGGCCGGGCGGCCCGAGCTGGTGGCGGGGCTGGCGGAGCTCGGGGTGGTGGACGGGCCAGCGGCGGTGGTCGAGGGCTGACGACGGGTCGGGTCCCGCCAAGGGGTGGGCGGGCGCGGGTGGGCGGGCGCGGGTGGGCGGGCGCGGGTGGGTGCGGTTATCACGGCGTGATAGGTCAGGTGCTGCCCGGCGGGGCCGCTGGACCTATCACGCCGTGATGATCCGGCTCCTCCTCCGAGGGCCTTTGCCGCCTATCACGGCGTGATAGCCCTCCGAGGCTCGTACCGTCGTCAGCCGGTCGTCGACGGTTCCGTCGTGACGGCCTCCCTCTCCCGGGAGGCCTCCTCCTGGAGCCGCTCCAGCATCCGGCCGCGCTCCGCCGGGGTCATCCGTGAGATGGCGATCTCCGCGCAGGCGACGCCGTCGTTCCACGGCATCTTGACCACAGGCCGCGCGCCGGGAGCCGAGGAGGCCTCGGGGCGGGGGGCCGGGAGGTCGTTCCCGTGGGAGTGGGAGTGGGAGGCCATGGGTGTCGGGGCGGAAGCGGTCGCGGGGGTGGGGTTATCACGGCGTGATAGGTCCGCCCCGTGCTCGCGATTATCACGGCGTGATAGGTCGCGCTCCTCTGCCGTCTCCGTCGTCTTCGGCGAGCTATCACGGCGTGATAGATCTCCGTTCTCCGAGCCGCTCCCCCGGCCCGGGCTATCACGCCGTGATAGGTCCGCCGCCCGCCTGCTCGCCTCGCGGCGCTCTTCCGCCGCGGCCGCCCGGGCATCGGCCTGGGCTCGCTGCTCCTCGGCGTCGTACTTCGACAGGTTGCGTACGTGCTCGACCTTGCGGCGGCCCTCGACCAGGTCGGCCTGGAGTTCTGGGGTCAGGTCCAGGACCGACAGCTTGGAGGAGATCGTGGACTGGGCGATACCGAGGCGCTTGGCGGCACGGCTCTGGGAGCCGTAGAACTCCACCAGCTTCTTCAGGGCGTACGCCTGCTCCAGCGGGTTCATGTCGTCGCGGTGGACGTTGGCGACGAACGCCGCCTCCAGGAGCGACTCGTCCGTGGAGACGAGGGCGTTGTCCACGCTGACCCGGACCGTCGCCACCCCCGCCAGCCGGGCCGCCGCCAGTCGGCGGTGGCCGTCGATGACGATGTAACGGGTGTCGGGGTCGAGGTCGTCGGCGCGTTCGGGGCGCTCGCGCAGATACGCCTCGACGGAGGCGACCGTGATGGCGTTCACCAGACCGATCTCACGGATGCTGTCCGCCAGGCCCTCCAGGTCGCGCAGTTCCTCGCGCGGGTTGTCGGGGTTCTGGCTGATGCGGCCGACGGGGAGTTCGGTGGGGTCGGGGACTCCGACCGTCGGGGCGTCGGTCGCGGCTCCGATCGCCGCGCGCCGGGCGGAGACCGCGCGCGCCTGCCCGAACGACGATCCCGCTCCGAGGTTCTTGGCCTTGCTGCTCACTTGCTGATCTCCCGGGCGAGGGCACGCAGCCCTACGGACTGGTCGCAGCGCGGGGCGTACGACAGGAGGGGACGCTTGACGCGTACCGCTTCCTTCTGTTCCTTCAGGTCTCCGATGACGCCGACGACGCGCGGGTCCTTGATGTCCATCCAGGACTGGAGGGAGGAGGTGGCGATGTAGCCGCGCCGGGCGTCGTAGTGGTTGACGACGATGCCGAGGTAGTCGAGCTCCAGGGCGAGGTCGGTGCGCATGTCCTCTATCTGCGACGTCAGCAGGTCGTAGGCGTCGGCGCTGCTGTCCTCGGCCTGGACGACGATGAGGGTGCCGGAGTTGCCGGGGACCTCGCCGGGGCGCCGGCGGCCGTAGTAGGCGGCGGCGTCCATGCTCAGGCCGAGGCTGGGCGGGCAGTCGATGAGGATGACGTCGTAGTCGGCTTCGACCGGGGCGAGGGCCCGTTCGAGGGCGGCTTCGCGGGCGCGTACGGATGCGAGGCGTACGTCGAGGAGGAACGCGTCCGTGCACGCGGGCAGCAGGTGGAGGCGGTCGCCGAAACGGTCCTCGTCGATGGCGACGATGACATCGCGCAGTTCGCCCTTGGCGTCGCCCGCCATGTGGTTGGTGAGGGAGTCGCCACCCATCGGCAGCGGTTCCTCGCCGAGCTGCTTGGTCAGGTGGCCCTGCGGGTCGAAGTCGACGAGCAGGACGCGCTGGCCGAGGCCGGGGAGGTCTTCGAGGGCGAGGGGGTCGTTGCCGCTGTCGCCCTCGCCGTCGTCGAGGAGCGCGGCGAAGTGCTTGGAGACGCGTACGGGCATGAGGGTCGTGGGGTCCTCGGCCAGCGCCTCACCCGTACCGGCGGTGATGGCGGTCTTGCCGACGCCGCCCTTCTGATTGCAGACGACGATCCGGCGCACGATCGCGGGGCGGCGCACGGCGGGGGCGGGGTGGTGGTCGAGCCACACCTGAACGGACTGGGCGAGGCCCTGGATGAGGGAGACGCCCCGGTCCTTGCAGTCGGTGCGGAAGCCGGTCCACTGCTCGGCGGGCAGGAACGTGGCGAACGATTCGGCGCCGGCGGTGTCGATGGGGGAGAGGTTCGAGCCGAGGCTGCGCCAGGTCGTGATGCCTGTCTCGACGGCTTCCTGGATGTCGACGCCGAGCTGAGCGGCCCGGACCTTCAACTCCTGGCGTAGCCGCAGGGGGAGCTTCGAGACGACCTTCTCCCGGTCGCTTCTGGGTGCAGGTGAGGTGGGTGAGGTCATGGAACGTAACTGTACTAACGCCGAAGATCCATTGATGGATTGACACGTTAGTTTTCTGGCTTGGGGAAGGAATGCGAAGGGGAGGAAAGCGCCTAATAGGGGCGAAGTGGGTGGCGGGGGAGGGGAGTTATCACGGCGTGATAGGTCGGCTCGGGCTATCACGCCGTGATAGGTCGGGCCGCCGGCGGAGGCGGGCGGGGCTGTCCCGGAGGCAGGCGGGGCTATCACGGCGTGATAGGTGCCGTGTTGGTCGCCGCCTATCACGCCGTGATAGCTGCCGGGAATCCGCGCGATCTATCACGGCGTGACGGCGTGATAGATCGCTGAGGGGACGAGCCAGGCGGGGTCGGCCGGGAGGGGAGGCGCGGCTGGCTATCACGGCGTGATAGCTCGCGGGAGGTTCGGCAGCTATCACGGCGTGATAGGCCCCGGGCAGCTCCGGTATCACGCCGTGATAGGTCGCTGCCCCCCCACTCCCTACGTCAGCGCCACGTACAACACCCCCAGCACCCCGTACGCCCCCGTCACCACGCCGCCCCACCCCCACGCCACGAGGATCTTGCTGCGGTGGCGGATCGCGTACGGGTCGTTGCGGGCGTGGCGGTGGCTGAGGCGGGTGCGTAGGAGGCGGTAGTCGGTGAGGAGGGCCACCGACGTGGCCGTCCAGCCGACGAAGAGCAGCAGGAGGAACAGGTCCAGGACGCTCATGGGTGCCTCGCGGTGTCTGCGGTGCCTGCCGTGTCTGCGGTGTCTGTGGTGTCTGCTCGGAGCATCGGGGTGCGGGCTCGGCGCCGGGGTTCGCCGGGGTGGAAGACCAGGATCATCATGCGGACGCCGGGGGCGGCCATCGGCTGGGCCGCGCACAGGGTGACCCAGCCGGGGCCCAGGGTCAGGTGGCGCAGGGGGCGTTCGTCGGCGTCGAGGGGGAGGTGGGCGCCGGCGCGTTCGTAGATTCGGGAGGAGAGAGGGTCGGCGAGGACTTCCTTCTCGATCTGTTTGAGCGTCTCGTCGTGCGGGTCGGCCGCGAGGGCGCCGCGCAGATGAGGGAAGGCGAAGGGCGCCCAGGAGTTCTCCCAGTCGGTGAGGACCGAGCGGGCGGTGCGGTCCAGGGCCATCCAGCGCATGGTGTTGTGCGGGGCGCGGCCGTCGGGGAAGAGGGCGGCGAAGGCGGTGTTGTGGGCGAGGAGGTTCCAGGAGCGGTCGTGGACGTACGCCATGTGCGCGATGCCGTCGACGGCTTCCTGCCACACGCCGGGGATCTCCTCACCGGAGCGCGGATCGAGGGGGCGCGGCGGGTCCTGGCCGCGTCCGTAGCGCCATAGCGCGATCCACTCCTGCTCGTTCATGCCGAGCAGACGGGCGACGTCTTCGAGGAGGTCGGCGGGCGGGTTGCCGTAGCGGCCGGATTCCAGGCGCCCGTAGGTGTCGGGGGCGCGGTGCAGCAGCTGGTCGATCTGAGCCTGGGAGAGGCCGGGGGCGCGTCGGCCCTGGCGGGTGGGCCGGTTCAGGCCCTGGCTCTCGGGTGTGATGAGTGCGCGGCGTTCGCGCAGCAGGCCGCGCAGCGCAACCTTGTCCATGAAACGTGTTCCCCATGCGTGGGCGGCCCCCGGTACGAGGGGTGGCGGCCGCCTTGGTGAGCAGGGCCGGTGCGGGGCTCAGCAGCCCCAGGCGGAATCCCTGCGGGCGCGGACCGTCCGGGTGGGACGCAGTGGTGCCGTGGGGACTTCGCCGTACTGCATGGGGCTTCCTCTCGTACGCGCGTGAGCGGTGGTGATGAGGAGGGGGGCGGGGGAGGGGTGTCGAACATCGGGCGGCTGTGCGAGCGTTTTCGGCCTGGTCCGGGGGCCGGTGTCCCCGGCGGGGCCGGGTGCCGTACAGGCCCACCGGTACGCTGCCTGGTCGGACAGATGGCGATCAAGCGGTGGCGGTTGCGTGTGTGCGCCGGGCGTATACACGCAAGTGCGCCGACGGGGGCGAACCAGGTGGAGAGCGACAATCCGGCACGGCGGACGGACCGTCTGCCGCCGGAGGCGGTCGAGTTGTACGGGCGGATAACCCGCCATGAGCCGTTGACGCCCGAGGACGGGCCGGTGCTCGCGCGGCTGCGGGAGCGGGGGCTGGTGGCGGTGGACGCGGATCTGCCGGACATCCCGATCGCCCTGGACCCGCAGGAGGCGGCTCGGCGGCAACTGGACGCGGATCTGCGGGAGATGGTGGCGCGGGCGGCGCGGATGGCGGCGATACCCGAGGACGCGGACGAGCTGAGCGTGCACTTCGAGCGGGCCAAGTGGCGTTCGGGGCGCGGTTCGGAGTTCCTGACGGAGCCGGGGCTGGTCAACGCCCGTATCGAGCACGCGATCAGCCAGGCGCAGAGCGAGCTGCTCACGGCCCAGCCGGGCGGGCCGCGCTCGGCCGAGCTGCTGGCGATCGCGATGGACCGGGACAGCCGGGCGCTGGAGCGCGGGGTGAGTGTGCGCACGCTCTACCGCGACAGCGTGCGCGACGACGAGGCGACGCGGCGGTGGGCGCGGGTGATGACGGGCAAGGGGGCGCAGTTCCGTACGCTGATCGGCCCGTTCCAGCGGTGCATCATCGTGGACCGGCGCACCGCGTTCGTCTCGGACCACATCGTGAACTCGGTGCCCAGCCACGCGGCCTGGCACGTCCTGGACCGGGCGGCCGTGGCGTACATGGCGGAGGGCTTCGACCAGGAGTGGCGCCGGGCGGAGATCTGGCACGGGGATCCGAGGGCCTCGGACGTGGCGGCGGGGGCGCGTACGACGCGGTTGCAGCGGGAGATCCTGCGGGACACGGCCGCGGGGATCGAGCAGCGGATCACGGCGCAGCGGCTGGGGATCGGGCTGCGTACGCTCTCGAAGGAGATCGGCAAACTGCGGGAGCTGTGGCAGGTGTCGACGCTGGCGGAGCTCACCTACCGCTGGGCGCTGTCGGCGGAGCGGCTGATCGACGACGTGTGATCGATGGCGTGTGACGGTGCTGGTGGGGTGGGGGATGCGTACCACTGGCCGCACCGGTTTTCGGCGGAAAAATCGTCGGGAGAAAACGCGGTGTGCTCTGTTGCATGCTGAGCCCGGCCGATCGGAGGCGTCCGCAGCCTGGGGCGACTTCGGTCCGTACGTCCGCTGTCACGGGGGACTGCCATCCGCGCGCATGCCAGAACCGGCAGTGCAGGGCCTCTCACCGGGTTCTGCCGGGCATCGTGCGGGGCCGGGTGTCCGAGCCGGGATGCCCGGACGCTGCCGAGTCTCGGCACGCCTCCCGTGCCCAGCGCCGGCGTGTACGGCGTCCGTTCCGCCGCCCTGTCCGGCTGTGCGGGCGCGGACGGTCGCCCGAAGACTCTGGGGCGGCCTCAACGCCCCCAACACCCCCGATTCCCCCAGTCGCTTTCCCCCAGTCGCTGGCGAAACGATCCTTCAGCGCCTTTGATGGGCCCATGGGTTGGCGGGGGAGCGGTCGGGGCAGTGGCGTACGCGTCCGGGTCCTCGCGGCGGCGCTGCTGGCCCTGTGCGCGGCCGCCTGCGGGCCTTCCACCGCCTCGGACGCACCCGACGGCGGCGCCAGTGCCTCCGCCTCCCGTGCGGGCTTCTCCGTCCGCTACGAGCCGCCCGCCGCCCCCGACCGGACCGACGCCGCCTTCCTGCGCGGGCACCGGATCCTGGAACGGGCCTCGGCCGACCTCGCCGGGTTCGTTCCCGCCGAACGGCTCGGCCCGGGCGTGGAGGTGGTCGGCCGCTCCTGTGGAGGGGAAGGTTCCGGATACGCCCCCGACGCCCGGCGGATCGAGGTCTGCTACGACGACGTGGCCCAGGAGCGGGCCCTGTTCGCGGGGGCGGGGGCGCGCCCGGCGGACGAGGAGGTCGAGGCCGTGCTGACGGAGACGGCCTTCCACGAAGCGGGGCACGCCCTCGCCGACGTACTCGGCCTGGACCTGGGCGACCGGGCCGAGGAGGACGCGGCGGACCAGTTCGCGGCGCTGATGCTGATCCGGCGGGGCGCGGCGGGGGAGCGGCAGTTGCGGGCGGCGGCCCGGGAGTACGAGCTGTCGGCGGCCGGGGACGCGGATACCGCGAGCGGCGCCGGGGCGCGGGACGAGCACTCCTCGGACCTCGACCGTGCCACCCGCCACCTCTGCTACCTCTACGGTGCCGACCCGGCCCGCAACACCGACCTGGTCGGCACCAGGCTGCTCTCCCGTGAGCGGGCCGGTCGCTGCGGGCAGGAGTGGCGCGGAGTGCGCGAGGCTTGGCAGAAACGTCTCGGTTAGGTCGCTGCCCCCAGCGACTGAAGCGACCGGAGCGACCGGAGCGACTCAAGGCCAAAAGACAGCCCAGGGAGCGCGGAGGCGGGTGGGGGGAGCCGTGGGCGTAGCGACTGAAGCGACCGAAGCGACTGAGGCCCGGACCTTTTGGCGTGTCCCGGACCAGTCGTGGGCACAGGTACGGGGCTCGGTCGCTTCAGTCGCTTGAGTAGCTGAGCCCGGGAGGGCTTCGGTCGCTGCCGTTCAGTCGCTGCGGAGGCCTTCAGTCGCTGTTACCGGAGGTAAGGGTGAAGGCGGTTTGGGCGTTTTGTTCCCGCAGCTACTGAAGCGAGCGACCGTAAGTGCTTCAGTAGCTGTTCAGTCGCTGCCACAAAATCGCAGGTCAGACGGGGTGAGGTCACCCGGACAGCGACTGAAGCGACTCAAGCTCCTATGTTAGTTACGGATATCGCGTTTTTGCTCGTGTGCGCGTGTTCAGCTGATAAGAAGGGCAGTTGAGTCGCTGTCAGTCGCTTTTGGATCTTCAAAGGGCCTCTGACCTGCGGTTTTATACAGCACCGAAGACAGCGACTGAAAAATCCTCAGTCGCTGTCCTTCAGTCGCTGCCGCTCGTTGAGTAGCTGGGCGAGTAGCTGGGCCGGTCACTGCGCCGGTCGCTGGGTCGCTCCCCGGTGCCCGACACGGCCGCCGTTTTGCCTGGGCCTGCGCTCGCCCGCCCCGATGCTTCGCTAACCTATGTCCGTCGTTGAGTCGCTTCAGTCGCTGAGTAGGGGAACCACATGACTGCTGAGCTGCGGTTTTCGCGCAGCGACTCAGAGCAGTCAGCGCCTGAGCCGACGCTTGCCCAGCTCGCCGGGATGGGCCCGCACGCCCTGGCCCGGGGCTGCGCCGCCCGGAACTGGGCCGTGCACCCCCTGGGGCCCGGACGGAAGACGCCCGTCGCCAACTGCTCGCGCTGCCGCCGCCCGGGCCACAGCCACGAGGGCTGCGCCTGCGTCGCCGCCGGTCGCTGGTGCCACGGCTTCCGGGCCGCCACCGTCGAGCCCGCGCTGGTCGACCGCTGGTGGGGCAGCGACCCAGGCCTCGGCGTCGGGGTCGCGTGCGGGGCCTCGGGCCTGGTCGTGATCGACGTCGACGTGCACGCGCAGCCGCTTCCGGACCGCGACCGCCTCCTGCCGGGCATCCCGATCCACGACGACGTCGATCTGCGGGGCCTGTCCAACGGCTTCCACACGCTGGCCGTCCTGGCCGCGCTGCGCGGCCAGCAGAGCCCGGCCGACGACGCCTCGACCCTGCGGGTGCGCACGCCCTCGGGCGGGCTGCACATCTGGTACCGGGCCGTGCCGGACGGCCGGCGATGGCACTCCTCGGTGGGCCAGGGGGGCGGCTGTTCGCTGGCCTGGCAGGTCGACGTACGGGCGCACGGCGGCTACATCGTGGCGCCCGGCACCGTCACCCCGGCCGGGACGTACACGCCCCTGGAAGGCGCCGGGGATCCCGCTGAGCTGCCCTCCTGGCTGGCCGACGAGCTGGCCCGCACCGGGCATCTGAGGACCGCTCAGCGCGCCGCCTGCCAGCCGGCCCCCAACCGCGCCCGTCAGGCCGTCATCGCCGCCGGTGGCGGCCGCGAGCAGGCGACCCGGGTGCTGGCCGCCGCCCTGGCCGAGGTCGCCGACTGCGCGGCCGTGGCCGAGGGCGCGGGCTTCACGGACAAGCTGAACCGGGCCGCGTACACGGTCGGCGGGCTGGTCGCCGCCGGGTATCTGGGCCATGAGGCGGGGGAGCGGGTGCTGCTGGAGGCGGCCGAGTACGCGCGGCCGGGCCAGGAGCGCCGGGCCGGCGCCATCGTGCGCGGCGGCATGGCCGCGGGCACGCGCCGCCCCCTCGAGCTCCGGAGCCGCTCGTGAGCGCCTCCGGCAAGGGCGGCGGCGGCCGCGGGCAGGGCCAGGAGGACGTGCTCTTCGACTTCGACCCGCAGACGGTCGCCTCGCAGATCCTGGCGCACTCGGCCGACCCCTGGGCCGGGGAAGCCCTGTTGCCCGCTCAGACGGGCAGCCAGGGCCCTTCTCAGGGCTCTTCTCAGGCCCGTACGGGATCCGTTGAGGCGGCCGCCGAAGATCCGCCCCCGGCGCCGGCCGACGCAACGGCCCCGCACCCCCCCTCCTCCACCCCCGCCGGGCTGCTGCCCGACACGCTCACCGACCGGGGCAACGCCAAGCTGTTCGTGCGGCTGTTCGCGGACGACTACCGGCATGTCCCGGGCCTGGGCTGGTACCGCTGGGACACCACCCGCTGGCAGCTCGACGAGGACGACACGGTGATGTGGGCGGCGGGTGACCTGGCCGAGAACATCGCCGACAGCGACCCGCGCGGGCTCTACACCGCCCAGGCGCTCCAGCAGCACCGCCGCCGGGCCCTGTCGACGTCCGGGATGAACGCGATGCTGGCGCAGGCCCGTTCGGCCCCGGGCATGGTGCTCAACGCCTCGCTGCTCGACGCCGACCCGTACGCGCTGTGCACGCCCGCCGGGATCGTCGACCTGCGCACCGGGCTGCTGCGCACGCCCGACCCCAACAAGGACTTCCACTCCCGCTCGACCTCGACCGGGCCCCGGCAGATGCCGACGCCGCGCTGGAACCGGTTCTTGACCGACACGTTCGGCGAGGACGCCGAGTCGGCGGAGATGATCGGCTTCCTGCATCTGCTGCTGGGCTACTCGATCACCGGTGACGTGGGCGGGCAGATCATGCCGTTCCTGTTCGGATCGGGCAAGAACGGCAAGTCGGTGCTGCTCGACGTGGTGATGAAGCTGCTCGGCGACTACGCCGACGCCGGGCCCCCCGGGTTCCTGATGGCCCGCCCCTTCGAGGGGCACCCCACCGACCTGGCCGAGCTGCACGGGCGGCGCGTGATCGTCTGCTCCGAGGTCAAGCCCGGCGACAAGTTCGACGAGGCCCGCGTCAAGCTGCTCACCGGCGGCGACCGCATCAAGGCCCGCCGGATGCGCCAGGACTTCTTCAGCTTCCAGCCCACCCACAAGCTGTGGCTGCTGGGCAACCACCGCCCCGAGGTCGGCACCGGCGGCTTCGCGTTCTGGCGCCGGATGCGGCTGATTCCCTTCGAACGGGTCGTCTCCGACGAACGCAAGATCGACAACCTGGCGGACGTCCTGGTCACCGAGGAGGGCCCGGGCATCCTGAACTGGCTGATCGAGGGAGCGCGCCGCTATCTGGGCGGCGACAAGGACCTCACCGGGCCCGAGCGCGTACGGATCGCGACGACCGTGTACGCGGAGACCGAGGACCACACCGGGCGCTTCTTCGAGGAGACCTGCGCCCTGCACCCCGACCACCGGGCGGAGCAGACCCGCCTCTACGCCGCGTACCGGGCCTGGTGTCAGAATGAGGGGGCACCCGTCATCACCTCCCGCGCGTTCGCCGCGCGCGCACGCGAACTGGTCGGGCTGGCCTCGCCCAAGGAGATGATCTTGTCCAATTCGCGGAAGTACTACCCGGGCATCGGACTGCTCGCCGACGAGGAGAGGGCATGAGCTCCCTGATCACCGACGACGAGATCAGCCACGAGACCGAGCTGGTCTGGCTGGAGGACATCTCGGCCCTGGACTATGTGCGCCAGAGCCTGGACCGGCTGCCGACGCGGCGCAGCAAGCCCGCCTACCACCGCGACGGGCGGATGGTGGGCTACGCGCTGCTGGGCCCCAAGGCGAAGGCGTCGCCGTCCTCGGGCACCTGGCGCCGCCGGGTGTTCTGGGTGCTGCCGCACGACCGGGACAGCGAGCCGGACGGGCTGTACGCGACGGGCGCGCCGGCCGAGGCGATCGACCCGCGCACGCTGGCGCCGGGCAGCAAGGGCCGCAAGACGGAGCGCTCGGAGGGCGGGCCGCCGTCGTCGGCGATGCGCGAGCTCGGGATAACGCTGCCGCTCTGACGCTCCGGCGCTCCGGCGCTCCGAGAAGAGGCGCTCCACCGGCGGGTACGAGTGATCCGCGGGCCCGCGCGACCGGTGTGCGCGTACGGGTGGCAGGCGCCGCGTCCGTCGGGTGGCGGCCGTGTCTACCAGGTGGCCCCGGCCGGCTGGCGGGTCGTCGCGTTGAGCCGGTTGAACAGGTTCGTCAGCGCGATCAGCAGGGTGAGGGCGGCCAGCTGCCGCTCGTCGTAGTGCGCGGCGGCCTCCTCCCACACCGCGTCCGGCACCCCGTCGGGGCGGTCGGCGAGGCGGGTCGCGGCCTCGGCGAGGGCGAGCGCCGCCCGCTCGGGCGCGGTGAACAGGCCCGACTCGCGCCAGGCGGCCACCGCGTGCAGCCGCTCGTCGCTCTCCCCGCCCTTCTTGGCGCTCACCACGCCCCCGTGCACGCAGTAGCCGCACCCGTTGATCTGGCTGGCCCGCAGATGCACCAGCTCCAGGGTGGACTGCGGCACGCCGCCCTGCTTGGCGGCCTCGTACACGTCCAGCAGGGGGCGCATCGCGGCGGGCAGGACGACGGCGGGGTTGCGCATCCGGGCGGGGCGCTGGGTGGTCGGGGCGGTCATGGGGTGCCTCCTTGTGCTCGTCGCACGGGCCGGTGCTCGTCCCTCGGGGGACTCTCTTTCTCATGTGGACCAACGAGCCAGTGCGGCGAACGGGACGCTCCCGGCGGGCCGAAAAGCGTACGGAACGGGAAAAGACCGGGCTGCCGGCACCAGCCCTCGAGGGGCGGTGCCGGCAGCCCGGCGGGTCCGGACGGCCGCGCGGGCCGCAACGGGACTCAGCTGCCGCTGGCGCCGTTGCCCGACAGGACCGGGATGTTGTCCAGGATGTGCGAGAGCGGCTCGTCCTTCTTGGTCTCGCTGGAGTTCTCGGTGCACTGCTGGTTCTGCTGCGGGGACAGGATCGGGATGTCCTGCACGCCGATGTTGATGAGGGCGAGGACGGACTGCACGTTGACCTTCTGGAGCGCGCCGACGCACAGCTTGTCCAGGGTGCCCTGGACGAGAGTCATCTGGGGGCTCATGTCGCCCGCGGCCGTGGAGTTGCCGTACTCCTGCTGGCTCTCGTTCCCGCTGAACGCCGTGGATCCGTCCTCGTTCCCGATGGCCATCGCCTGGGGCGCCACCATCATCGTGACACCGGACACGGCTGCGGCGACGGTCGTGGCCGACCACAACTTCTGCATGTTGGCTCCTCGTTAGTCGAACTCCACGGGCGGAGATCTGTAGGCATCAACGGACACGGCGGGCAGCGGTTGCTGTCCGTGACGATGAATAGCCCGTTTGGCCGATCGGGGCCGTGAACGGGCGCGCGGCACGGTAAGGGTGTCGGCGAACCCTCCCGCGAATTCGAGGTGACCTACATGCCGGAGCCCGAACGCCCCTGGCACCGACAGGCGTTCATCCCCGCCAGCCGCAAGGAGAGCGCCCCGCCGCCCGCGCCCGCCGCCGGGCCGCCCATCTACCAGCAGCTCGCCGCGTCCTGGGCCGCCCAGGGCCGCACCCTGCCCGGCGGCCCCGACCGGGAGTGGCGGGCGCTGGTGACCCGCCCCTGCTGGCCCGCCTGAAAAGCCCCTGGGGGCGGGCGGGTACGGCGAAGGGCCGGGCCACCGGTGACGGTGGCCCGGCCCTTCGCCCGGTGCGGATCAGCTGTCGTGCGCGGCGTTCCCCGACAGGATCGGGATGTTGTTGAGGATGTGCGAGAGCGGCTCGTCGCCCTTGGCCTGGGTCGAGTTCTCGGTGCACTGCTGGGTCTGCTGCGGGGACAGGATCGGGATGTCCTGCACGCCGATGTTGATGAGCGCGAGCAGCGACTGCAGGTTGGCCTTCGCGGGCAGGGCGATACAGGGCTTGTTGAAGGAGCCCTGAATGAGCGCGATCTGCGGGCTCATGTCGCCGTAGGTGGCGGAGTTGCCGTAGGACTGCATCGCGTGGTTGCCGTTGTACGCGGTGGAGCCGTTCTCGTTCCCGATGGCCAGGGCCTGGGGCGCCGCAGCCGCGGAAACTCCGACGACGGACGCGGAAACGGCAACTGCCGCCATAGCCTTCTTGAGCACGCTGGTCCCTTCCTTGATGATGCCCCGTCCGGAATGGAGGCCCCCTCCGGAGCTGTCGGAGCTATCTGGTCAACTGACTTGTCGCCCTTTGGTTTCCCGCCTTCACCCGTACGGCCGAAGTCATGCGGCCTCCCGCGCGCGGGAGGATGGGGGAAGCCTCAACCGCGTTTCGCCGTGGACATGTTGGGGCGGCGGTGCAGATGCAGGAACGAGAGCCGGGTGTTCGTCTCGGCGGTGCGCAGGTGGGAGGGCGGGGCGGGAGCCGGGGCGGGCGTTCGCTCGCCGAGACCGGCGAACAGATGCCAGTCGTCCGGTGCCACCCGCCAGGACAGCCGTCCGGCCGCCGTGTGCACGTGCACCAGCGACCAGCCCGTACGCTCGGCGGTGACATCGCCGCCGTGCAGTCGCGCCACGTACGAGATCAGGGCGGCGCGTTCCTGGTGCAGGGCGTCCAGCTGGTGGTGCAGGGCCGCCAGCCGGTCGACGAGCCTGAGCTCCCTCTCGCTCCAGAAACCGCGGCGCCGGCGTCTGCCGGTCCCCGCGTCAGCCGCGCTCGCGCGCTTCAAAGGGCCTCCTGTGGGTGAGAAACGAAACGGAATGATAAACGGCCTGCATACGTGCGCCCCCGTGGCGCGCCGCATGGCAGCGCGAATTCGGTTCCCCACCGATCGGGTGAATGGGCGTCACTAAACAACACCAAGGCAGTTGATCGGAGTGCGGTAAACGCGTGAACTCCTCTCTCCAGAAAAGGAACACCCTGTGATCAAGAAGGTTATGGCGGCTACGGCGGTCACCGCGTCCATCCTCGGTGCCGCGGCCGTCACCGCTCCTCAGGCCATGGCCATCGGGAACGAGAACGGCTCCACGGCGTACAGCGGCAACGGCTCGAAGCAGGTCTACGGCAACCAGAAGACCGAGGGCGACATGAGCCCGCAGCTCAGCCTGGTCCAGGGCTCGCTGAACAAGCCGTGCATCGGTCTGCTCCAGAAGCTCAACGTGCAGTCGCTCATCGCCCTGCTCAACATCGGTGTCCAGGACATCCCGATCCTGTCCCCGCAGCAGAACCAGCAGTGCACCGAGAACTCGACCGAGTCGAAGAAGGACGAGCCCCTGTCGCACGTCCTCGACAACATCCCGGTCCTCTCGGGCAACGGCGCCGTCGGCAGCTGATCTCCGCTTTTCGGCGAGTTCACTGATTGACCGGGCTGCCGGCACCTCCTTTCCCGGGGTGCCGGCAGCCTCGTTTTCTTTCCGTGCTTTGTCTGTGTTTGTTCTCTTAGCCGGTCACGGGTGTTCCCGCCCGGTACGGCAGGGCTGCCAAGCGAGTGAATATGGGGTGCGGCCCCCGGCGCTGGTTTCCTTTACCGGGCCGGATCGTTATCAATCCGTCAGCGGTGCCTCTCCTGTGCGCCGCGCGCAACAATTCGTTGCGCGGCCTTTCTCAGAGGAAAGAGAAACAAGTGAAGTACATGAAGACCGCCACCGTCCTGGCCGGCCTCGTCATGGCCGCGGGTGCGGCCACCCCGGCTCTCGCCGACGCGGGCGCCCGCGGTGAGGCGCACAACTCCCCGGGTGTCATCTCGGGCAACGTCATCCAGGTGCCGGTCCACGTTCCGGTGAACGTGTGCGGCAACACCATCAACATCATCGCGCTGCTGAACCCCGCGTTCGGCAACGAGTGCAAGAACGACTGACACCGCACCAGGGATTCTTTCCCGCCGGCTTCGGGACGTGCGGCGGCATACCCCGAAGCCGGCTCCCCAGCCGAGAGCGCGAACAGACCGTGAGCCCCCAGGAAGGCACCGCATTGCGACAGGTCATCAAAAAGACGCTGTTCACCGCCATGGCGGCGACCAGCGTTCTCTCCATGAGCGGAGCCTGCGCCCACGCGGCGGACGCGCATTCCGAGACCGGGGATTCTCCGGGTGTCCTGTCCGGCAACTCCATTCAGGCCCCGCTGGACGTTCCGGTGAACGCCTGCGGCAACACGGTCGACCCGGTGGCGGCCCTCAACCCGTCGTTCGGCAACGAGTGTTCGCACGGCTCGGACGACGAGGACGCCTATGAGCGGGCGTACGAGCACGCGTACCGGCGGTACATGGACGAGCGCGAGGACGAGGACCGGGACGGGCGCGGGTCGTACGGGGACGGGCGCGGCGCGGGGTACGGCGACGACGACCGCCGCGACTACGGGCGCGACCGTGACCACGACCGCGGGTACGGGCGCGAGACCGGCTACGGGGGCGAGTACGGCGGGGACGACCGCCACGGCGACGACTACCGGCGGGACGAGTACCGCCACGAGGAGCATCGCCACGCCGGCCCCTCCGGCACGCACGGTGAGGCGCACGGCTCCCCGGGCGTCCTGTCCGGCAACGCGATCCAGGCGCCGGTGAAGGCGCCGGTCAACCTGTGCGGCAACACCGTCAACATCATCGCGCTGCTCAACCCGGCGTTCGGCAACGCGTGCGCGAACAAGGAGGGCGGCGGCGGCCCGCGCCACGCCCGCCCGCCGCACCCCACCCACCGCGCGGTCGTTCCTCCGCAGGCGCCCCACCACCCCGCGCCGCGCCCGCCGGTGGCGCACACGCCCGTACCGCAGCCCGTGGAGCACCCGCCCGCGGCCCACGCGCCCAAGCCCCACCAGGCGCCGAAGCCGCACCACGCGCCGAAGCCGCACGAGGCGCCCAAGCCGCACCACCCGGTCACGCACGACGCCCCCGCGCCGAAGCCGCCGGTGCACCACGTTCCGGCCCCGACGCCGCCGGTGCACCACGAGCATGCGGCGCCGCCCGTCCACCACGTTCCCGTGACGCCACCGGCGCACCACCGCCCGGCCATGCCCAAGCCGCCGGCCCCCAAGCCGCCGGTTGCCGAGGTGCCGCCCGCGCCGCAGCCGCCCGTGGCCCAGCCCCCGGTTGCTCAGCCCCCGGCCGTCCAACCGCCGGTGGCGCAGCCGCCCGTGGCCTCGCCGCCGAAGGTGACGCCGCCGGTGACGGTCCCGCCGCAGGCCGAGCAGCCCCCGGCGCACCCGCCCCTGCACACGCCGGAGACCGCCGGGCCCGAGGTGCCCGCGCAGGCCGTGACGCCGCCGGCGACCCGGGCGATGCCGCCGCAGCAGCCCGTACGCCCGTACACGCCCCGGCACGCGGCCCCCGCCGTCCACGAGGCGCCCGAGCGTGCGCAGCTCGCCGCGACCGGCGGTGACGCGGACCTGCTGGGCGCGGCCGGAGCGGCCGCCGCCGCGCTGCTGATCGGCGGCGGGATCCTCTACCGCCGCGGGACGGTCGCGGCCCGCGCCACCAGGTAGGTCAAGAAGGAGGCCGGGAGAGCAGGAGGGCGCTCTCCCGGCCACGGGGGGACGGTGACGTACCGTCACATCGAAGGTGCTCGCCCACGGCAGGAAGCCGACGGCTGGCGGACCAGCACCGTTCACGCACCTTTCAGTGCACCACACCGGCAGCGCCCCACCCGACCGCGTTCACCCGATCGGCGGTGACTTCACACGGACGGGGCCGAGGGCCCGGTGCCCAGGCGTCGTCGGACGCCCTTGAGGATGCGGCGGGCCGTGAAGTCCGCCCCGAGCGCCGATCCCATCAGCGGGCCGAAGAACGCCGTGGTCAACAGGCCCGCGAAGAACAGACCCGGGTGGGCGGATTCGAAGCGGGTGTCCACCCAGGGGGGTGCGTCGGGGGTGCGGCTGAGGCGGCGGCGTACCGGCATCGACAGCAGGGTCACGCGTTCCGTGCTCGGGCGGTAGCCCGCCGCCGTGGTCAGCCGGTCGGCGAGCAGGACGCGTACGACCGTGGGGAGGCGGCGGAACAGCGCCGGGTGGGTGGGGGCGAAGGGGAACTGCCCTGGTGGAGGCGGGGGTTGCGGGATGCTCCTCGGCTCTTCGAACGGGGTGGGGCCCACCGCCAGGGCCACCGTGCGGGTGCGCAGGCTCTCGCCGTCCGCCGTCACCACCTCGAAGCCGTCGCGGCCGTACGGGCGGACCGCCGTGACCCTGCGGTCGTCGACCGGGGCCGGGGCGCGGCCCAGCAGGCGCAGACGCAGGCCCGCCGCCGTGGCGTGGGCGGCGATCGAGCGGCCGTAGGGGCCCGCGCCGACGACGATCAGGTCGTACTCGTACATGTCTGCCTACCCCAATAGAGGGATCAACGCATCCAACTGATTATCTTCCCGATCAGCGTAATAAGAATATTTTCTGCTCGGGTATATCGGTTATGGGGGATCCGTCGTGGAGGAGTGGACATGCGCCAGGGGAAGCACCGCAACGGACATACCAGTGAGGGAAAGGGTGGAAAGGGGGGTCGGGGCCGGCATCGGCGGGGGAGTGGTCCCTCGGTCGCCGCCGTGCGGCGCGCTCTGTGCGCCGTGGTGGCCGGCGGCGCGCTCGTCTCGTGCCTCGCCGTATCCCCTCCGGGCCGTGACCCCGAACCGGCCGGTGGCGCTGAGCCGGGGCCCAAACACCCCTCCACCGCCTGGTTCGGTGCCTTCCTGGAATCCGACGACCGAGGGGTCCAGCGCATCGGGGAACTGGAGAAATGGCTGGGCGGGGCCGATCTGAGAGTCGGTCACACCTATCTGGCCGGGGGGACCTGGAACGATATCGAAGGCCATGCGCGATTCCTGGAGAGCTGGGCGCAGTGGCGGCGCCAGCGCCAGGACCGGCTCTTCGTCCTCAATGTGCCGATGCAGGCGCGCAATGAGGAGGGGGTGGGGGACAACACCGTTCGCCGGCTGCTGCGGCAGGGGCAGGAAGGGCAGTTCGACGAGCATTTCCGCAAACTCGCCGAGCGCCTCGTCGCGTTGAACATCCCGGACACGGTCATCGTGCTCGGCTGGGAGATGAACGGCACCACGTACACCCATCGCTGCGGACCCGACCCGGAGGCCTGGAAGACATACTGGCGGCGCGTCGTCACCGCGATGCGCTCGGTCCCCGGCCAGAAGTTCCGTTTCGACTTCGCGCCGAGCCGGGGACGGGACGCCGTACCGTGGACGGAATGCTATCCCGGTGACGACGTCGTGGACGTGATCGGCATGGACTCCTACGACCAGCCGCCGGGGCGGAGTTTCGACGAACAGGTCAAGGAGCCGTACGGCCTCCAGCAGCACGTGGACTTCGCCGCCGCGCACAAGAAGCAGATCTCCTATCCGGAGTGGGGGCTTTTCCGCAACGGCGACAATCCCGAATACATGCGGCGCATGCTCGAATGGATGGACGTCCACAAACCGCTCTACAACACCATCACCGACTACTGCCCGCACGGGGTGTGGCAGTGCGACGACAATCCGAAGGCGGCGAAGGTGTACCGGTCGGTGCTGTTCGGGCGTACGGAACCGAACCCGACCCCGCCGGTGGTCCCGCCCGTGACACCGCCCGTAACCCCTCCCGTGACACCGCCGGTCACTCCGCCGGTGGCGACACCTCCGGTTGCGCCGCCTGTGACGCCTCCCGTGACCCCGCCCGCCACGCCCCCGGTCGCCCCGCCCGTCGCCCCTCCGGTGACTCCTCCTGTCGCGCCCCCGGTCGCGCCGCCCGCGCCGAGCACCGTCGCGCCGCCGGTCAGCGCCGTCAAGCCGCCGGTCAACCCGCCCGCCGCCGCCCCGCTGCCCCCGGCCAACTGCCAGCCCATGGACCTCGGTCCGTGGATCGAGTACTGGCTCGGCGGCAAGCTCTGTCTGCGGTTCGACTGGTACGCGCGCCGCACCCACTGAGGCCACGCGCCTAGCTTGCTAGCACACTAGCCTGCTAGCATCCCTGTCGTGGGTGATGAGGAAGTCAAGCAATTCAACGTGTATCTGCCGATCTCACTGATCAAGCAGGTCAAGTACCGCGCCATCGAGTCGGGTACGTCGCTGTCGGCGCTGGTCGCCGAGGCGCTGCGGGTCTACCTCGACGACGCCCACCAGGCCGCACGGCCATCGACCGAGGGGGAGAACTGACATGGCGACCGAAGGAATCGAGGCCGTCTTCCTGACGACCCACAACTGGGGCAGGGCGGCGAAGTTCTTCCAGACGCTCGGCTACGAGCTGGAGTTCGCGACCGACCACAACTCGGCCATGCTCCGCAACGGCGAAGGCGCGTACGTCTTCGTCGCCGAGGTGCCGAAGGACCAGGAGCCGCAGACGCGGATCGTGCTGAAGGTGCCCGACGCGGACGCCTTCCCCGCCGACGCCGACCTGGACGTGGTCACGCCGTTCGAGGACACCCACTACGGGACCAGGGAGATGACCGTCCGCGACCCCGACGGGCGGGTGTGGAGCCTCCAGGCTCCGCGCGCCGACTGACCAGGGGATCAAGAGACCGAGGGGGAGATCATGGGAGACGTTCTCGTGGGGGAGCGGGCTGCCGCGCCCGACAACACCGCCGTACGGACCGCGCTGTGGCGGGCGCTGCACCTGGAGGTCGACCCGGCGCCGCATGTCGTCGAGGACGCCGTCGGGCTGCGGATCGCCGCGCCCGAGGACGGCTGGCGCGAGCGGCCGGACATGGACCCGCGGGCCACCGGCGGGCTGCGCGCGGCCATCGCGGCCCGCGCGCGGTTCGTCGAGGACCTGCTCGCCGAGCAGGCCGAGCGGGGGGTGGCCCAGTACGTCATCCTGGGCGCGGGCCTGGACACCTTCGCCCAGCGCCGGCCCGAGCTGGCCGCCCGGCTGCGGATCTTCGAGGTCGACCAGCCCGGGCCGCAGGCCTGGAAGCGCCGGCGGCTCGCCGAACTGGGCCATGACATTCCCGAGTGGCTGCGTCTGGTGCCGGTCGACTTCGAGGGACACGAGGACTGGTGGGAGGAGCTGGCCGCCGCCGGGTTCGACCCGGCGCGGCCCGCGGTGATCGTCTCCACCGGGGTCTCCATGTATCTGACGAAGGACGCCACCGCCGCGACCCTGCGCGAGATCGCCTCGCTGGCACCCGGGTCGGTGCTCGCCATGACGTTCATGCTGCCGGTCGAGCTCGTCGACGAGGCCGACCGGCCGGGCATGCGGGCCAGCGAGGAGGGCGCGCGGGCCTCGGGCACGCCGTTCCTCAGCTTCTATACGCCCGGCGAGATGCTGGCCTTGGCCCGCGCGGCCGGGTTCGCCGAGGTCCGCCATGTGTCGGCGGCCGAGCACGCCGAGCGCTACTTCGCCGGGCGCGCCGACGGCTTGCGGCCCTCCACCGGCGAGGACGTGCTGGTGGCCACCGTCTGACGCCCCGCCCGCAGTTCACGTACGTACGCGACGGCCCGGCGCCGGGCCGTCGCGTAGCGCGCGCACCACCACAGCAGGGGCGCCGCGCGGGTGCCGTGGGCCAGCAGGAAGCGCTGGTTGCGCAGGGTGTCGGGGCGCCAGTGGTGTTTGTACGGCTCGTCGCCGCGCAGCATGCTCAGGACGCTTCGGCCGCTGCCGTCGAGGCGGCGGGTGCAGGCGCGCATCAGCATCACAGCCACGTCCACCTTGTGCTCGCGCAGACGGGGGTGGGCGCCGTAGAGGTAGCCGCCCGCGAGAGCGGGTGACTGGAGGGTGAGTTCGGCGGCCACCACCGCGCCGTCGAGGCGGAACTCGGTCAGGACGGCCTCGCCGTGGGCCACCATCAGCCGGGCCGAGCGGGTGAGGTGTTCGGCGAACCGGGGGCGCACGTGCTCGCGCGTGACCCCGCGTCCGCGCCACTGCAACCGGTGCAGGATCAGGAGGGATTCGAGGGTGGCTTCCACCTCCTCGGGCGCCACCGCCCGCTCGTGCACGCCGAGGGTGTCGATCCTGCGGAGTTTGGCGCGCACCCGCTGGGCCGGTTTCGCGGCGAGCCGGGTGAGGAGGTCGTCCATCGGGGCCGCGGGCAGCTCCAGGCACGCCGAGTCCGGCAGGCTCGCGCGCACCCCCGGCCAGTGGGCGTGCAGCAGTTCGGCCGCGCCGCCCGGGCGCACCTCGCGCAGGTCCACCAGCGCGCCGCCCGCCGCCTCGCGCACCGCCGCCACCAGCGCGCGGGCCGCCTCGGGCGCGCAGGCGTCGTCGAGCAGCACGTCCGTGAAGTCGGTGATCGCGCCGCCCAGCGGTACCAGGGTGCGGAAGGGGCGGAAGGCCAGCATCAGCGGGGCCGCGGCGACCAGTTCGCCGTCCCGGCGCACCAGCACCACCCGCAGCCGCCCGGCCACGCCGTACGACGTCCACCACGAGTACAGCCACGCGTGGCTCTGGAACGGCGTCGCCGTGCGGCAGCGGCCGTGCAGGCGCCGCCACTCGGGGGCGAGGGCCGCGAACCGGCCGCCGTCCTTGCACACTTCGGCCACCAGGGCGGTGCCGGCCGGGGCGGTCGTGACCGTCACCGCGCGCCGCCGTAGGGCACCCCAGAGGGCAGGGCCGGGGCCGGGACGGGCGCCGGCTCGCGCCGCTTGGGGCGCACCAGCAGGATCAGCCCGCCGGTCAGGCCCCCGGCGCAGCCGCCGACCAGGGCGGTCAGGGAAGCGGGCGCCGACGACGGGTCGACGGGCTTGGCCGCGCGCGAGAACTGCACCAGCCGCACCCCCGTGCTCTCCTCGGTGTGCTCGCCGTTGACGGTCAGCGCACGGGCCACCGCGTTGGCGATGTCGGCGGCCTCGCCCGGCCGCCCCGAGGTGCCGGTGATGGCGATCATCGGCGCGTCCGGGGAGGTCGCCGTCTGCACGTTGCGGCGGATCGTGTCGGCGGGGACGCCCGCCCAGGCCTGGGCGTCGCCGATCACCGCGACCTGGGTGGCGACCCGGCCGTAGGCCTGGGCGAAGCCGAGGGCGGTGGCCGGGTCCGACTTGTCGGTGGGGGTGACCACCACATAGCTGGTCGCGGTGTACTCGGCGGGCCGCGCCAGCCCGTACACACCGCCCGCGAGGGCGCCGGCCAGCGCGCACACCGGCACCGGCCACCACCTCGGCAGCGGCCGCGCGCCCGGGTGGGCGCGCATCCGGCGCCACGGGCTGGGGAATTCGCTCATCGTGCGCTCGCTCCTTGGGTGACGGGGGAGGGGGAGGGTGTGCCGAGGACGGGGGGCGTGCCGTGCAGGGCCGCCTCGTAGACGGCGGTCAGGCGGGCCGCCGCCGTGGTGAGGGAGTAGTGGGTGACAGCGGGGGGTACGGGCAGGCGCCGGCCGGGGGGTGTGGCGCAGGCGGTCCGCAGGGTCTGGACGAAGGACGGCGCGTCGGTGCGTTGCGCGCCCGGGGCCTGGCCGGGGGGCAGGTCGTCGACGGCGGGGCAGGTCGCGTAGACGACCGGGAGGCCCGCGGCCAGGGCCTCCACCACCGCCAGGCCGAACGCCTCGTCGGCGGAGGGGGAGGCGAGCAGGTCCATCGCGGCGAGCAGCGCGGGCAGGTCGAGGCCGCCGCCCGGGCTCTCGTAGGCGCACTCGCCCGCGAAGCACACCCGGTCGCTCACGTTCAGGCGCGCGGCCAGCGCCCGCAGTACCGGTTCTTGTTCGCCGCCGCCGACCAGGAGGAGGTGGGCGTTCGGGAGGTGGGGCAGGGCGCGCAGGAGGACGTCGAAGCGTTTGCCCGCGACCAGGCGGCCGACCCCGCCGATGACGTACGCGTCCTGGGGCAGGCCCAGCAGGGCGCGGGCCCTGGACCGTACGAGCGCGTCGAAGCGGAAGCGGTCCGCGTCGATGCCGTTGGGGACGACGTGGATGCGGCGGGCGGGCACGCCCCACTCGCGCAGCCGCCGGGCGATCGTCGCGGAGACGGCGACCGTGGAGGTGCCCAGGCGTTCGGAGGCCAGATACAGGGCGCGGACCCCGGCGCCCAGCGGGCGGCCCTCGATGGTGGCGGCGCCCAGGGAGTGCTCGGTGGCGACGACCACGCGGACGCCGGCGAGGCGGGCGGCGGCTCTTCCGTACAGGCAGGCGCGGTAGAGGTGGGTGTGGACCAGGTCGTAACGGCCCTGGCGGATCAGGCGGGTGAGGCGGGGCAGGGCGCTCACATCGCGGTTGCCGCCCATGCCGAGGTGGCGGACCTCGACGCCGTCGGCGGCAAGGCCCTCGGCGACGGCGCCCGGGTTGGTGAGGGTGACCACCTCGCACTCGGCGGGCAGCCGGGGCAGGAGCAGGCGCAGTTGCTGTTCGGCGCCGCCGGTGGCGAGGCCGGTGATGACGTGCAGGACTCTCACCGTGCCTCCGCATCCGGGCCGGGGCGGGTCTCGGCGCTCGTGTTCTCGTCCCGCGAGGGGCGGGGCGGGCCGAGGACGGGCGGGCGGTCCTCGGGCAGGAAGCCCGCGCCCGGGCCGTCGCCGGGCGGGCGGCGGCGCCAGCGGTGCAGGGCGCGTTTGAGGTGCAGGCGCACGCTGGTGTCGCGCTCGCCGATGTGGACGCGGGGCAGGGCGTAACGGCCGGTCAGGGGGCCGGGGTCGATGGCGCAGGCGTAGCGGTAGCCGGCCGCGCGGACCGCGTCGGCGGCCCGCTGGTCGACGGTTCCGTACGGGTAGCAGAAGCCCGCCACCTCGCGGCCGGTCAGGGCGCGCAGCAGGGCGCGGCTCTCGGTGGTCTCGCGGCGCAGGGTGGCGTCGTCGGCGGTGGTGAGGTCGGTGTGGAGCAGGCCGTGCGAGCCGATCTCCATGCCCCACGTCAGGGCGCGCCGGATGCCGTCCTCGTCGAGGAGGGGGCGGCGCGGGCCGCGCGGGTCCCACGCGTTGCTGCCGCCCAGGCGCCCGGGCAGGGCGAACACGGTGGCCGTGCAGTCGTAGCGGCGCAGCAGCGGCAGCGCCTCCTCGGTGAAGTCGGCGTACCCGTCGTCGAAGGTGAGGCCGACCAAGTGGGTGCCGCCGCCGGCGGCGCGGGCGCGCAGCAGCTGGGCCATGCCGACGCCGAGCAGGCCCCGGGCGCGCAGCCAGCGCAGCTGTCGCTCCAGGCGGCGGGGGGTGACGGTGATGTCGTACGGGTCGTCCTCGCGGGCGTCGGCGCGGGCGCCGACCGAGTGGTACATCGCCGCCCACAGGGCGGGGGTGTCAGCGGGCATGCCTCGGCCTTCGGGTGAGGGGGCGGGACAGCAGGCGCAGCAGGGTGCGCAGCAGGAGCAGCGGTGCGAAGCCGCGTACGCGGGCGGCGCGGGCCAGCACGAGGAAGGCGGCCGTGGCCGCGAGAGAGCCGGTGGCCAGGGCCGCGACGGGGTCGGTGACGCGGGCGGCGCACCACCAGCACACCGCGCCCGCGCCCGTCCCGGCGGCGGCCAGTTTCAGCAGGTCGGCGGCGGCCCGGCGGCGGCGCAGGCCGACCGGGCGCCGGCCCGCGCCGGCGAGCAGCAGCAGCGCGCCCACCGCGATGCCCAGCGCGTTGGCGGCGGCGATGCCGCGCGCGCCCCACAGGGGTGCGGCCCACGCCCCGGCAACGGCCGTCACCGCCAGGCACACCAGCATGGTGGCGGCCGGGTACCAGGTGGGGCGGGCCGCCGAGAAGAAGGAGCGGACCAGGACGCCGACCATGGTCTGGGCGAGCAGGCCGAGGGCGTAGACGCGCATCACGGCGGCGGTGGCGGCGGTGTCGGCGGGGCCGAACGCGCCGCGCTGGAAGAGGATCTCGACGATCTGCGGGGCGCAGCCGACCACGACGGCGCCGCCGAGCAGCACGATCGCGCCCGCCACCAGCAGGTCGCCCTCGACGCGGCGGCGGGCCCGCTCGGTCTCGCCCGCCGCGAGCGCGCGGGCGACGACGGGGAAGGTGACCGTGCAGAGCATCAGGGAGAGCACCATCGGCATCTGCGCCACTTTCTGGGCGTAGTTGAGGTGCGAGATGGCTCCGGCGGGCAGCGGGGCGGCGAGGTGGCGCTCGACGAGGGTCTGGCACTGGCGGCCGAGCGCGAAGACGACGACGGGGGCGACCATGGCCAGGCGCAGGGCGCCGGAGGGTTCTTTGGGGGTGCCGGTGGGTTCCTCGCGGGGCATTTCGGGAGGGGAGGCGGGGCGGGGGGCGGGCAGGGCGGGGGCCCGGCTGGGCGCGGGAGGGCGCCGCAGCCGCCACAGCGAGGGGGTCTGGGCGGCGACCATCAGGGTGCCGCCCGCCGCGACCCCGGCCGCCGCCGCCCGTACGCCCCAGGACGGGCCGAAGGCCAGCAGGACGGTGATGATGCCGATGTTGTACGCCACGTAGATCGTCGCGGGGGCGAGGAAGCGGGCGTGGCCGCGCAGGGCGGCGCTGCAGTATCCGGCGAGGCCGAAGGTGAGGGCGCAGGTCGCGGTGAGGCGGGTGCAGTCGGCGGCCAGGCCGGGGTTCGCGAGGCCCGGCGCGAGCAGGCCGACCAGGGCGGGCGCGGTCGCCATCAGCAGGGCCGCGAGGGCGGCGAGGGCCAGCATCAGGCGGGGGAGGGTGGCGGCGACCAGGGCCTTGACCGGGTCGGGGCCGCCGCGTTCGCGGCGCACGGCGGCGAGGCTGAACGCCGGTACGAGCACCAGCGCGAGGCCGTCCTCGATGAGCAGGGTCGCCGCGACCTCCGGCACCGTCCACGCCACCAGGAACGCGTCGGTGTCGTCGTCGGCGCCGAAGACGTGCGCGAACGTCTGGTCGCGCAGCAGCCCGAGGACCGCGCCCGCCACGGTGAGCGCGGCCGTGACGGCCGCCGCCCTGGCCAGGAAGCCGCTGGAGGCGGAGTCCCGCCGGTGGGCCGCGCCCTGACGGTCCGTCGGTGGGGCGTCCGGGCGGGTAGGGGAGGCGTCGCTCATCGGCGGGCGCCCTCCCCGGGCCCGTCGCCTCGCCCGAGCGCCCACCAGGCGGCGAGGCCGAGGGCGAGGGCGGTCAGGACGGTGGAGGGGCCGCCGATGTCGCCGTAGAAGAAGTCGACCAGGAGCCACAGGAGCAGGCCGGTGGCGGCCAGGCCGCAGTCGCGGTCGCGGCGCAGGCCCCGGGCCGCCGCGTGCAGCCGGCGCAGGGCGCACACCAGGAGCGCCGCCCAGCCCGCGACCAGGGTGCACACCCCCGTCAGGCCCTGTTCGCTCAGCACCAGCAGGTACATGTTGTGGGGGGAGAGCAGGGGCTGGCGGCGGAAGGCGGCGCCCGCGCCCGCGGTGTCGCTGCCGGAGGACAGGGCGAGCGGGGCGTGGCTGTCGCGGTGCGCGGGGAAGGCCTTCAGACCCACGCCGGTCAGCGGGGACTCGCGCCACATCCCGGCGGCCGCGCTCCACAGGGTGTACCGGTCGGTGACGGACTGGTCGGGGGTGTCGGCGACCTGGGTGATGCTGGACAGGCGTTCTTGCAGCAGCGCGGTGCCGGCTCCGGCGCCGCCGACGACGACCACGGCGAGCGCGAGGGCGCCGGCCGCGACGCGCAGGGCCCGGCGCACCCCCGCCAGAAGCAGCAGCGCCCCGCAGGTGACGGCGGTGGCGATCCAGGCGCCCCGGCTGAAGGACAGGGCCAGCGGCAGGAGCAGCAGCGCCGCGCACACCAGGGCGGCGGGGCGCTGGGCGCGGCCGGCGCGGGCGTCGGGCGCCAGCGCCAGGCCGACCGCGCACACCAGCCCGAAGGCGACGACGGTGGCCATGCCCATGATGTCAAAGGCGCCGAAGGTGCCGACGGCGCGGATGTCCTCGCCCATGTAGGAGGCGCCGGTGGCGGTGGCGTACTGGCGCACGCCCACCGCGCCCTCGAACAGGGCGAGCGCCACCAGCGCCCAGGCGACGAGCGTGAAGTCGCGGCGCTCGCGCACCAGGAGGAGCACCGACACCGGTACGAGGACGAAGATCTCCAGGTAGCGGGCGAGTCCGGCGAGCGCGTCGCCGGGGCCCTGGGCTCCGGCGGCGGCCACCGCGATGCCGGTGGCGGCGGCCGCGAACAGCCCGGCGGCCAGCGGGCTCAGGGGGCGCGCCCCGGACCTCAGCGTGGCGAGCGGCGCCCACAGGACGAGGAGGCCGCAGGCGGCGTCGGCGAGGGTGCCGCTGCCCTCGCCGCCCGGGGGCGGCGCCGCCAGCAGGAGGAGGACGGCGAGCAGCGGCAGCAGGTGTACGTGGCGGTGCGCGGCGGCCGTGGCCGCGGCGGCGAGGCCGGGCGGGGTGGGGGTCCGGGGCAGCGCCGCCGCGTTCTGACTCATCGTCAGCTCCCTGTCGGACGCACCAGGGACGCCGCCGTGCGCAGCAGGACGCACACGTCCTGCCAGGGCGACCAGTGGTCGATGTAGTAGTTGTCGTAACGGGCCCGGTCCTCGATGGAGGTGTCGCCGCGCAGCCCCTCCACCTGGGCCAGGCCCGTGATGCCGGCCGGCATCCGGTGGCGGGCCCAGTAGCCGGGGTGGGACTGGCCGAACTGGGCCACGAAGTAGGGCCGTTCGGGGCGCGGCCCCACCAGGCTCATGTCGCCGCGCACCACGTTCCACAGGTTGAGCAGCTCGTCCAGCGAGGTGAGCCGCATCAGACGGCCGGTGCGGCTGATGCGCTCGTCGTGCGCCACGCTCCAGCGGGTGGCCGCCTCGTGCGCGTCGGCGGGGCGCAGGGTACGGAACTTGCAGAGCGTGAAGGGGCGCCCGTCGCGGCCCACGCGCTCCTGGCGGAACACCACGCCCGGCCCGTCACTGGAGCGCAGCAGCACCGCGCACACCATCAGCACCGGCGAGGCCAGCACCAGCGCGGGCACCGCCACGCACAGGTCCAGCACCCGCTTCACGGCGAACCCCGGGCGGCGCACCCCGCCCGCCTGCACCCGGCGCACCGGGAACCCGGCGAGCTCCGCGCCCCGCACCCGGTGGCCGCCCACGCCCGGGGCGCGGGTGTCGACGTACCACAGGGCGCAGCCCCAGCTCTCCAGCTGGCGCAGCAGCAGCGAGTGGTCGGCGTCGGCGGCGTCGGTGAACAGCACGTCGCGGACGCTGTTCTGGATGACCGCGCGCTGCACCTCCTCGATGGTGCGCAGCACCGGCACCGCCACCGGCTCGGGCACCGGCTGGAACACCGGCAGCACCACCCCCACCGGCCGGATCCCGCCGTGCGGGCGCCGCCCGAGCGCCGCCGTCAGCCGCAGCGCGGTGGCCGGGCCCACCACCAGCGCGGAGCGCGGCGCACGCGCGGCGCGCCGCCTGCGCACCCCGTACGCCCCTGCCCGCCCCGACAGGCTCACCGCCACTTGTACGGCGACGGCGCCGGCCAGCACCGACAGCGCCAGCGCCGGCCCCGGGCGCACGGCCGCCAGCACGCACCACGCCACGGCCGCCCTGAAGAGGAGGGCGGGCACCTCCTCCAGGACGCCGCGCGCCGCGGTGACGCCGTCCGGCCGGTAGAGCCCGGCGTGCGCGTTCAGCACGAGCACGCACAGCACCAGCGCGCCGGCCACCGGATAGGGCAGCCCCGCGCCGCCCGCCACGGCCCCGGCCAGCACGGCGCAACCGTCCACGGCCATCAGGGCGGCATCGGTGCGCGGCGGGGCCGGGCGCCGCACGGGCAGCGGCGGCGGGGCGGGCACCCGCCCGGGTGCCGCCACGGTCGAGACGGCCCCCGCCGCACCGCCGCCGCCCCGGCGCGGACCCGCCGGGGAAGGAACGCCCCCTGTGGGGGAGGGGACGGTGTTGTCCGCAGTCACTTGAAGCTGGGTTCCCTGCACTCGGAGCGCCCGGCGCCGGTCAGTTCGCGGTAGAGGGCCGCGATCGCTTCCGCCGTCCGGCGCACATCGTGGGTGGTGGTCACGTGCTGGTGGCCCTGGTGGCCCAGGGTGTCGCGCAGCGGCGCGTTGAGGAGCAGAGCGCCCACGGCCCGGGCCAGCGCCTGCGGGCTGTCCGGCGGGACGAGGCAGAACAGGGCGTGCCCGGGCGGCAGGCTCTGGGACGAGCCGCCCACATCAGTAACGACGACGGGTTTCTGGCAGGCCATCGCCTCCAGGGGGGCCAGCGCCATGCCCTCCCAGCGGGAGGGCAGGACGACGACGTCGGCGGCCCGGTACCAGGCGGCGACGTCCTCGACGGCCCCGGCGAACAGCACGGAGGCGGGGGCGGCCGCGCGCAGGGCCGCCTCGTCGGGGCCGTCGCCCACCAGGGCGAGGCGGGCCGAGGGCAGTTCGGCGGACAGCTCCCGCCAGGCCTCCAGCAGGACGTCCTGGCCCTTTTGGCGGCACAGCCGCCCCACGCACACCACCAGGGGCGCTTCCGCGTCCACCCCGGGCAGTGCGGCGCGCGGTTCCTCGCCGGGAAAGGCCGGGCGGTAGCGGGTGAGGTCGACGCCGTTGGGGATCACCACCGGGCGGCCCCGCACCCCGGCCCGCTCGCCGGTGCGGCGCTCGCCCTCGCTGACGCACACCGTCCGCGCCGCCCAGCGCGCCGCGGCCCGCTCCCAGGCGCGCGAGGCGAGCGCGAGGGGACCGGTGACGGCCTCGAACGACCAGGCGTGCGGCTGGAAGACGGTCGGCACCCGCCCGCGCACCGCGAGCCGCGCGGCCACCCCGGCCTTGGCGCTGTGCGCGTGCACCACGTCGGGCCGCAGCCGCCGGATCAGCCGGGCGGCCCGCGCCGTCTCGCCCAGCAGGCCCGGGCCGGGGGAGCGGGTCGCCTCCCACGGATACGTGTCGGCGCCGAGCAGGGCCGCCTCCGCGCCCAGGCGTCCCACGCCCGGACAGGCCACCGACACCCGCATCCCGCCCCGCAGCTGATCCCGCACCAGATCGGCGACCACCCGGGCCACCCCGCCCTCGACCGGCTGCACCAGGTGCAGGACGTGCGGGGAATACGGGAGGTGCGGCGCGGGCCCGGTTTCCGGTCCGGCGTCGGGGAATTGCGGCTGCACGCGCGGTCACTCCGCTCATCGGAAGGTATTCATATAAGCGGCCCGCCGAACGGGTGTGCGTCCCCCCGGGTCGGTCATGGAATTCCGCATTGCTGAGCCGGATGGCTGAGCACCCGGCTTACCGCTGTTTCGAGGGGTCAACGGGTGGGAAACGACTGTAGCCGTATTCATCGCCGGGGATCGTCATGAATGTGTTTCGGAGTGTCCCATCGGGTGATCATCCGTATCCGATCGTAAACAGCCTCGTTGATGAAGTGCCCTCTTCTTTGCCTGAAAGGAAAAAGTGATGAAGCGAATTGTGAAGTCGGTGGCGGTGGCGGGTACGGGCGCCGCGGTCGTGCTGCTCGGCGCCGGTGTCTCGGCCGCCGACAGCCACGCCCAGGGCGAGGCGACCAACTCCCCGGGTGTCATCTCCGGCAACCTCATCCAGGTGCCCGTCCACGTGCCGGTCAACCTCTGCGGCAACACCATCAACCTGGTCGGTCTGCTCAACCCCGCGTTCGGCAACGTGTGCGTGAACGACTGAGTTCACCCAGTCGGGCCACAACTCGCGGCCTTGACCTGCGTTGATCGATAGGCCGGGCGAGAACGCCCGGCGCCAGCCCCCCATCAAGAGGAGCGCTTCTTCATGTCGCGTACCGCCAAGGCCCTCGCCCTCTCCGCCGCTGCCGCCGCGGCCGTCGCCGGCGGTGCCGGCGTCGCCGCCGCCGACAGCCACGCGAACGGCGAGGCAGTCGGCTCCCCGGGTGTCATCTCCGGCAACCTCATCCAGGTGCCGGTGCACATCCCGATCAACCTCTGCGGCAACACCATCGACGTGATCGGCCTGCTGAACCCGGCGTTCGGCAACGTGTGCAAGAACGACTGACGTTCCCTCACGTCGGGCCGTACGGCCGCGCCGTACCCGGACCGCCCTCCCCCGTCGGGGGAGGGCGGTCCCGCGTGTGGGGCGGCGGCCGGGACCCGGGCCCCGGCCGCCTGCCCGGCGCCCGATCGGCCGTACGGCCCGTCAGCTCGCTCCCACCCGTTGTCCCAGTTCAGGGACGTGAGGAACCGTCAGTCGATCGCCCGGTGTGATCATCCGGTTGCAGGGGTGTCACCTCCCCCACAAGGTGAGGGAAATCCTCCCCTCACCGAAGGAGACCCCGTACATGCGTGGTCGCGTCTCTCGTCGTATCACCGCAACCGCCGTCTCGGCCGCGATCGTCTTCGGCGTCGCGGGTGCGGCGGGCACCGCGATGGCCACCGAGGCACCGCAGAAGCGGCCGGTGGCGGTTCCGTCCGACGCCCCGGTCCCGGACCTCGGCCCGGCCTCCGGTCTGCTCAAGCCGATCTCCTCGCTCGCGGAGGTGGTCGGCGCGGTGCAGGCGCTGCTGGACGGTGTGGTCAAGGGGCTGCCCGCCGCGGACATCACCAAGCTCGCGGACGCGGTGAAGGCCGCGATCGCCAAGGTGACCTCGGCCGCCGGCCCCGCGACCTCGGCGCTCCCGGCGACCCCGCCCGCGGCCCCGGCGCTGCCCGCGCTCCCGTCCCTCGGGCTTCCGCTGCCCGTGGCGAAGGCGGCCCCCGGCGCCCCGGCCGCCGACCCGGTGGCCGACGCGCTGGCCACGGTCCAAAAGGCCGTGGACAAGCTGGTCAAGGACCTCGCCGCCGCGAACGTCGCCGCCGTCGTCGCCGATGCCACCGAGGTGGTCACCGCCCTGCTCAAGGCGCTTCTGGCCGCCGTGCTCAGCGCCCTCAAGCTGCCCGCGCTGCCGTCGCTGCCCGTCTCGGTCCCCGGTCTGCCGGTCTCCTGAGCGCGCCACTCCCGTACGACCCGCAAGAACCGAAGCGCCGGTCCCCGACGGGGTCGGTGCTTCGTGCCGTGCGCCGCCGGGCCGCCCGGATGCTCATACGAGAATCCGTTTCGTACGAGTATCGGCGCGGCCCACTTCATCCGAGTGGTCCGGCAACAATTTCCCGATTGCTGGGTTTCCCTCGGGCGGGGAGGTCGTTAGCCAAGAGGAAGCGCGTGACACTTTGAATAGCGCATATGCGCACATGTGTATACGCGCCCAGCAATCAGCACACGCGACGAAATGTCGCCACGGAAGGAACGAAGATGAAGCCGATGAAGGTCGCCGCGGTCGTTGCCGGTTCCCTGGCGGTGGTGGGGGCCGCGGCCCCGGCGTTCGCGTCGGGCGGTATGGGCGCCCCCGGTATGACCCCCACCAGCCTCAACGGCGGTGTGGAGACGCTGGCCAACCAGGCGCTGACCAACCCCACGCCCACCGTCGTGCAGACGGACGCCCTCGACCCGAACAAGGAAGACTCCCTGTTCCACACGCTCGGGCAGGCCACCAGCAGCGCCAACAAGACCAATGGCCTGGTCCCGGCGGGACTTCTCGGCGGCCTTCCGGTCGGGCACTGATAAATACCGGAGAAAACGGCGGATTTGTTTTTCCGGGGCGTACGGGACCCGTGGCTCGCCGGATTTACGAATTCCCGGGAAGCGGAATTCCTGGAAAGTGGGGGCGCCGGGCGGCCGCATGTGCGGGCGGCCCGGGTGGTGTCCGGGTGACGGGCCCGGACGGGGGCGCGCGGACCGCGTCGCGCGGACCGGTGGACAGGGGCGCGGGGGCGGGCGCTCAGGCTCGGCCGAGGGCGACCCACAGCCCGGCGGAATCCGGTTCGCCCTAACGAGTGGCCTTTGCTCCTGGTCTCTCCCCGATGTCGCTAGAGTCCCGGCATGACCTCAGCTTCCAGTGCCGTACACCCTTCCAGGACCGCCCAGTTGGGCACGCTCGCCCTGCTCGCGTGGAGCGGACCGCACTTCGAGGAGGACCGCGACGTGGCCTTCCTCATGGTGTACTCGCTCGGCGACGGCGAGGGCGGCGCCGAGGGTGCCGAGGCGGCCGCCCGGGACCTGCTGGAGGAGATGGGCATGCCGGCCGGGACCGTCAACGACGTCTCCCACGGGGCGCGGCTGCCGGTGAAGCTCCTCCTGGAGGGCGGCCAGGTGACGCTGACGATGCCTCAGCTCAACGTCCAGTGCGTCACGCCCCCCGAGTGGATGGACGCGGCGCAGGCCGAGGACGCCGCGCACTTCATCTTCGCCACCCGCCCCTGGCCCGAGGCGGTGCCGGGCACCCCGGTCACCGAGGCGATGATGCGGGCCTTCGTCGGCGACGAGGAGACGCTGATGAGCGCGGGCCACTGCGTCCTGCCGGTCAGCCGGCTGCGCAAGTAGCCCGCGGCCGGGCGTACGCAGACGTACGGAGGCGGCGTGCGCCGCGGACGGGAAGTCCGCGGCGCACGCCGTTCTCATGTGCCGGCCGGGTGGTGGCTAGAGCAGCCACCCCAGCACCCCGAGGAGACCCTCGTGGCGCCCGTGGCCGTACCGGCCGTCGTGGTCGTAACGACCGTCGTGGTCGTAGCGACCGTCCTTCTCGTAACGGCCCTCGTGGCCGTAGCTGCCACCCTTGTCGTAACGACCGTCGTGCTTGTCGTAACGACCGTCGTGGCCGTAGCTGCCACCCTTGTCGTAACGACCGTCGTGGTCGTAGCGGCCGTGTTCCCGGTGGTCCTTGTCCTTGCATTTCTCGCCGTACCCGCACGAAAGTGCCGCCGATGCCTGGGTACGGGCCGTCTGGGGGGCCGCCTGCGCGGCTCCGGCGACCGGGATGATCGCCACGGCGGACAGGGCGGCGACTACAGCTATGTGACGAAACGTCATTTTCGGTGTCTCCTGTGGTGGTGAACACGGACACCTTGGACGCTAATCGGACAATCCACACTTGTCGCGCTGAGCGAGCACACGGCTACTGCAAGTGAGTAATCGGGGGGGGGGTGCGACCTGCTGGCGGCCTGTCGGAAGGCGTGCGGCGCGGGGGTGACGGCCCCGGACAGACCAAGGCCCCGGAAGTGTGTACACCTCCGGGACCCCAGCAGGCGTTCATTCTCCTCTGCCCTACCCGCACCAACGACCGGCCGCCCGGAACGTCACGGCCATCTGCCGGATATGACGTCAAGTGATCAGTTCTGGCCGGAACGGTTTGCGGACGGTCTCGTTGTCCCGAATGCCCCTGGTGAACGATGCCCCGGACCGTATGCACCCGGTCGGTCCGGGCGGAACGGAGACCCCTGTGTTGACCGAAGACCCGGTGTCGCGGCGGCGCCCCACGCTGTGGCCCGGCCGCCCCCGGTGGAACGCCCCCGCCTCCACCCGGCGCGGTGTGCTGCGCGGCCTGTTCACCCTGACGGTCGTCAGCTTCACCGGCGGCACCCTCGCCCGGATCAACGCGGCCCCGCGCGCCGAGGCCGACCCGAACGACCCGGCCGCGCCCTGGAGCGAGGCCGACGGCGAGGCCTCCGCCGCCCGGGCCGGGCTGCCGGTCGCCTTCGACGAGACCTACCGGGGCCGCCGCATCCAGGGCCGCACGGTCCTCGCCGACCTGCACGCCCAGGTGGCGGCGGCGGCCTCGGGCCAGGTCCCCCAGCGCCCGCCCGGCACCCTCGCGGTGCTGCCGCACGCGGGCCCGGGCGGCACCAGCGCGGCCGGCGCCGGGTTCGAGGCGCTCATCGACGGCCGCCATCTGCATCTGATGCGCCGCGCGGACGGCACGTACATCAGCGCGGTGGACCACTACACCTCGTACGCCACACCGCTGGAGGCCGTCCGCGCGGCGGTCGACGTGCTGGGCCCCGCCCGCCTGGCCGCCACCCCGGTCCACGGCAACTGACGCCCCGCACCCGACAGGCCAGGTGAGACAACCCGCATGGTGTACATCCGCAAGAACCAGAAGAACCTCTCGAAGGCCGAGAAGAGGGCCTTCGTCGACGCCGTCCTGGAGCTCAAGCGCCGGGGCAGGTACGACCGGTTCGTGCGCACCCACATCGAGTACTTCGTCGGTGACGGGGACGAGGGGCTGCGCGTCGCCCATATGGCGCCCTCCTTCCTGCCCTGGCACCGGCGCTTCCTGCTCGACTTCGAACGTGAGCTGCGCAAGATCAACCCCCGTGTCACCGTCCCGTACTGGGACTGGACGCGGGACAACTCGCCCTCCTCGTCGCTGTGGGCCGAGGACTTCATGGGGGGCACCGGGCGCCGCGACGACCTCCAGGTGATGACCGGCCCCTTCGCCTACCGGCACGGCAAATGGACCATCGAGGCCGCGGTGACCGAGGACCCCTTCCTCACCCGCGACCTCGGCAACGTCCTGGGCCGCGGCAACCGCGTCGACCTGCCGCCGCGCGAGCACCTCAACGAGGCGCTTCGCGACTCCGTCTACGACGTCGAGCCCTGGAACTCGCTGAGCCCCACCGGCTTCCGCAACAAGATGGAGGGCTGGACGGACGGCGAGCGCACCGACACCCTGCGCACCCACAACCGCGTCCACCGCTGGATCGGCGGCACGATGATCGGCGGCGGTGCCGTCAACGACCCGGTGTTCTGGCTCCACCACGCCTTCGTCGACCTCATCTGGTCCCGCTGGCAGGCCCGCCACCCCAAGTCCGGCTACCGCCCGGCCCGGCCGCCCGGCGCCGACGACCCGCAGAGCGGGCGGGTGGCCGCGCTCAACGAGCGGATGCCGCCGTGGAACACCACCCCGGCGGCGCTCCTTGACCACCGCAAGATCTACAAGTACGCGGACTGACCGCGCGGGGTGTCCGGCCCCGGACACGCGTACGGCCCCCGGGAGGACCCGGGGGCCGTACGCACATCAACCGAGCCGTCGGGGACGGCCGGGCTCAGTGCCCGTAGCTGCCGCCGTGACGACCGTGGTCGCCGTGGTGGCCGCTCTCGTTCTCGCAGTGGTTGCCGAACGCCGGGTTGAGCAGGCCGATCACGTTGATGGTGTTGCCGCACACGTTGACCGGCACGTGGACCGGAACCTGGATCAGGTTGCCGGACAGCACACCCGGGGAGTGCGAGGCTTCGCCGTGCGCCCCCGCGTCGGCCGTGGCCATGCCGGCACCGCTCAGCGCCACCGCACCCGTTCCTGCGAGGACGGCGACGGTCTTCGCGATACGAGACATCAAGTTCTCCTTGTTTGTTCCAACGCTTCAGGGCCCCCGACGGCCGACGGCCACCGCGAAGCCGCAGTTGCCATGGCTAAACGCGCCCGGCGTGCAGAAGTAACGGAGGTTTACTGCGTCTGCTGATGCCGGGCCGCCCGTCGGCCCAGGGCCAGCACGGCACCACCGGTGATCAGCAGGGTGCCGCTGGCCGCGCCGAGGAAGAGCGGAAGCCGGTCGCTGCCGGTGTGCGCCATCTGCGGGGGCTTGCCGTGCTGGGGCGGCTTGCCGTGCTGAGGGGGTTTGCCGTGGTGCGGCGGCTTGCCGTGCTGCGGGGGCCTGTCGTCACCCGGAGGGGTGGGGTGGCCGGGGGGTGTGGTGTGGCCCGGGGAGGTGGGGTGGGTCGGCTTGGGGTGGTGGGGCTTGGGGTGGTGTGGAGGGTGGTGGGGGTGCGTGGGCTTGCCGGTCGGCTTGGGGTGGCCCGGGGTGGGGTGCGTGGGGGGTGTGTGCGACGGCTTGGGGTGGTGCGGGGGGTGGTGCGGGCCGCCGTGTTCCTCGCCGTAGTCGTCGCGGTGGCTGGTGCCGGTGCTGGTGCCGTGGGCGTGGTCGTCGTCGTGGCCGTGCCCGTAGGCGGGGCGGTCGCGCCCGTCGTGGTCATCACGGTCGTCGCGGTCCTGGCGGCCGTAGCCGTAGTAGTCGTCGCGGTCGTCGTGGTCGTCGCGGTCGTCACGGGGGCCCGACGCGGGGTCGGCGGCGGCCGTGCCGGTGTGAGCCTTCGGCTGTACGGCGAGCGGGGCGGCGGCCGGGCCCGGCTGGGCGGGGGAGTGGTTCCCGGCCGGATCGCCACTGGCCGCGGCCGCGCCGTACGCCGTACTCAGCGTGGTGACCAGGCCCGCCACCACGGCGGCCCGTGCGACGGAACCAGAGATGTTGTGCATGCCGAACAAACCCTTCGACAGGAATGCGGGGAGTAAGACCAGATGGTCATAGGAATACTCCGGGCGTCACGGGAAGGGCCGTAGCCGGGCGCGTGTCCGTACGGGATCGGCGTGCGGCAACCCGTCTAGCGCAAGTCGGATGATCTGTTCGGGTTCAGGGGTGTGGGTTCAGAAGTGCGGGTTCAGGGGTGCGGATCAGGGGCGGGTCCTCGTCTCCGCGTCCTCGAAGGCGCAGCGCTGGGACCGTACGCGGTTGTCGAAGTTGGAGTGCCCGAGCTCCGGCAGACCCACCGCGCGCAGCGCCCGGGGGCGGCTCAGCAGTTCGCGCAGCAGGGCCTTGATCTCGACGCGGGCGAGATGGGCGCCCAGGCAGTAGTGGGGCCCGCCGCCCCCGTAGCCCAGATGCGGATTGGGTCTGCGGGTGATGTCGAAGGTGTCCGGGCGGTCGAACACGGCCTCGTCGCGGTTGGCGGAGGCGTACAGCAGCATGACCCGGTCGCCGGGCACGAAGGCCTGTCCGCCCATGACGTGAGGCCGCTTCACATGGCGGCGGAACTGGATGATGGGCGTGGAGAAGCGGACGATCTCGTCGACGGCGGTGTCGGCGTACCGCTCGAAGTCGCGGGTGAGCAGGTCGCGCTGGTCGGGGTGGTCGGTGAGCAGCGCGAGCGCGTGCGCGATGGCGTTACGGGTCGTCTCCACGCCCGCGACCATCAGCAGAGAGAAGAAGGAGCCGAGCTGGCGGGTGCTCAGGGCCTGGCCGTCGACGTCGGCGGTGACCAGCGCGGAGATCAGGTCGCCGGTGGGGTGCCTGCGCCGCTCGCGGCCCAGCGCCGCGACGGTGAGCTGCATCCGGCCCAGCGCCCGCAGCCCGCGCCCGGGCACCCGGATCCGGGCCCGCAGCGTACGGGCGACGCCGGCGTTCTCGGAGGCGCGGTCGACCTGGCGGGCGATCTCGACGCGGCCGGGCTCGGGCACGCCGAGCATGTCGCAGATGACCTCGAAGGCCATGCGCGAGGCGGCGGCCGAGACGAACTCGTCGGCCCGCCCGGCCACCAAGTCATCGACGATACGGGCGGCGAGCGCGTTGATTCCCGCCTCGGCGTCGGCCAGGACGCGGGGGGTGAAGGCCCGGGAGACGACCCGCCGCAGCTGGGCGTGGCGCGGCCCGTCCAGATTGACCATCGAGTCGCCGAACACGGTACGCACCCAGCGGGGCGGCTCGGGCGCGGTGGCGCCCGGGGCGCTGGCGAACACCTCGGCCTGCCGGCTGGCCTCGACGACGTCGGCGTGCCGCACGAGGGCGTAGAACCCGCGCTCGGGCCGCCGCGCGCCGCGCCCGGCCCGCTCGACGAAGTAGGCGGGCCGCTCCAGCCGGCGCAGGTGCGCGAATGCGGCGAGGCGCTGTTCGCGGGGGAGTTTCCAGAAGGCGGGGTCGGCGAGATCGAAGGGGAGCCGGTCGGCGTGGCGCGCACTGCTCGTACGGTCCGCACTGCTCATACCGTCCGCGCCGCTCGTACCGTTCGTACCGTCCATAAGGCCGACGCCATCGAGCTTGTTGAAACTATCGAAGGACAATGTCCCACCCGCCATGAATGTCGCGAAGTCGCACGGTCGAAAAGTCGCACAAAAGTAAATTCCGCCCCCGGGGATTCCCGAGGGCGGAAGGAGAGGGGACGTCGCGCGCCGCCCGGCTCCGGTCAGCTGACCAGGTCGTGCCCGGCCTGGGCTGCGTCGGTCCCGGCCTTCACCGCGTTCTTGACGGCCTGCACCCGCTTGTCCAGCTTGTCTCCGACGATCTGCTGGGCCACCGGCTTCGCCTGCGTCCCGGCGACGGTGGCCGTGTGCGCGGCGCTGCTGATGGTCCGCCCGAGATCAAGCGCCTGAGCAGAGGGCGCCATTGCCGCCACCAACGCCGAACCTGCCACCGCAGTACTGAGAACTCGAGATACATTCATGCCCTTATCAACGCGATAACCGGGAAGAGGGCACGCCCCGGGCGGGGACGGGACAGGGGCGGGGAATTACCCGCCGTTTATGCGCCGGTCGGGCGTGCGGCGTTGCGCGCCGGGGTGCCGACGGTGATCTCCAGGCCGGCGGGCGTGACCCGTACGGATACGGAGGTGAGGTCGGCGAGCGTGACGTCCGCGTCGAGTTCGTCCGCCCGGTGGGTGCGGGTCAGGGCGATCGTCCGCATTCCGGCGGCGCGGGCCGAGGCCAGGCCGGCGGGGGCGTCCTCGACGGCCACGCAGCGGGACGGGGCGACGCCCAGGCGTTCGGCGGCCAGGAGGAACGGTTCGGGGTGGGGCTTGTGGTGGGTGATGTCGTCGACCGTGACCAGGTGGCGGGGGTGGATGCCGACGCCCCTCAGGCGCGCCTCGGCCACCCGGCGGGTGCCCGAGGTGACCACCGCCCAGCGGTCGGGCGGGAGCGCGGCCAGGAGTTCCGGGGCGCCGGGGACCGGCTCGACGCCGCCCGCCAGCGCGTCGGCGACCTCGGCCTCCTCGAGGCGGGCCACCGCCTCCGCGACCCGGTCGGCGGGCAGCAGGTCGGCCACGATCGCGGCGGCCGGGCGGCCGTGCACCTCCACGCGGGCCACGTCCTCCAGGGTCATGCCGTACGCCGCTGCCCAGCCGGTCCACGCCCGTACCACCGAGCGCAGGCTGGAGACGAGGGTCTCGTCGCTGTCGAAGAGGAGGGCGTCGGCTGAGATGTGCATGATCGGTGAGCCTAATGGGGCCGGGGGCGGGCGAAGGGTGCGGGTGCGGGTCGGCTGCCGGGGCCGCCGACCCGCTGCCCGTGGCCGGGCCCGGGCCCGGGCCCGTGCCGTCAGGCCGCCTCGATCACCGCTACCTCCAGCTCGTCCAGCCGGTCCCGTTCCGCGATGACCTCGATGTCGGTGATCGTCTCGTCCACGACCGTGAAGCGCAGCACCACGCGGAGCCGGCCGTACGGGGCCATGACGAGGCCGACGGACCCGTCGACCAGGGCCACTCCGGTGAACTGGGCGCGGCCCACCGCCGCCATCGCGGCCTTCGCGACCGTGACGGCGCCGCCCAGGAAGATGGGCTCGGGGCTGGGCACGACCGCCTTGTCGGCGCGCAGGACCACGTCCGGGTGGAGCAGGGTGACCAGGGCCTCGAAGTCGCCGCCGCGGGTCGCGGCGAGGAACGCCTCGGCGACCCGGCGCCGTCGCGACAGGTCCGGGTCGGGTGCGGCGGTGGCGCCCTTGACGCGGCGGCGGGCGCGGCTGGCGAGCTGGCGGGCCGCGGCCGGGGTCTTCTCGATCATCGGGGCGATCTGGTCGAACGGCACGGCGAACATGTCGTGCAGGACGAACGCGAGGCGCTCGGCCGGGGCGAGCGTGTCGAGGACGACGAGCAGGGCGTGGCCGACCGAGTCGGCCATCACCGCTTCCTGCTCGGGGTCGGGCCGCCCGTCCTCGGAGCCCGCAGCCGGGCCCGGGTCGACGTCGGGGGTGCCGGTGTCCAGGGGGTCCTCGCCACGGGTGCGGCGGGTGCGGAGCATGTTCAGACACACCCGCGCCACGACCGTCGTCAGCCAGCCGCCCAGGTTCTCGACCTCGCCGATGTCGGCGCGGCTGGCCCGCAGCCAGGCATCCTGGAGGGCGTCCTCGGCCTCGCTGAGCGAGCCGAGCATGCGGTAGGCCACCGAGCGCAGATGGGCGCGGTCGCTCTCGAAACGCTCCGTCAGCGTCCGCGTCTGCGCGGGCGTCTGCCGGAGCGTCGGCTCCGGGTCGGGCGCCTGCGTCGGCGTCTGTGCCTGCGTCGGCGCCTGCGTCGGCCTCTGCGTCGGCGTCTGCGCTATGGGCTCGTCCATCGGCCGCATTCCTCCGGTCATCTTCCGCCCTGTGCGGTGTGTCAGAGAAGTAGACCACCAGGAACCTGCTCATCTGCCAACAGGAGTCCGGCATTCCGGATGCCGTACGGACAAGTCGAGGAGCAGCGGCGTATGGCGTCCACGATCCTGGTCACCGGTGGTACCGGCACGCTCGGCGGCCACGTCGTGCCGCGCCTGCTGGAGGCGGGCCACCACGTACGGGTGCTCAGCCGCCACGCCCGCGAGGACGTCGGCGGCATCGAGTACGTCACCGCCGACCTGCTGCGCACCGAGGGCGTCGACCTCGCCGTCGAGGGCGCCGACACCGTGCTGCACCTGGCCGGCGGCCCCAAGGGCGACGAGCGGGCCACCCGCAACCTCGTGGCCGCCGCCTCCCGTGCCGGGGTGCGCCACCTCGTCTACATCTCGGTCATCGGGGCCGACCGGGTGCCGCTCGGCTGGTTCGGTACGAAGAGGGAGTCCGAGCAGGCCGTCCGGGCGTCCGGGATCCCGTGGACGGCGCTGCGCGCGGCCCAGTTCTACGACCTGATCCTGCTGATGGCGCAGAAGATGTCCCGGCTGCCGGTCGTCCCCGTCCCGGCGGGGCTGCGCTTCCAGCCGGTGGACGTACGGGATGTGGCGGACCGGCTGGTGCGGCTGACCCTGGACGTGCCGACCGGGCAGGCGCCGGATCTGGCGGGGCCGAGGGAGTACGGGATGGACGAGCTGCTCCGTACGTACCTCCAGGCGCGCGGTACGCGGCGGCTGCTGGTTCCGGTGCCGATGCCGGGGAAGGCGGGGCGGGCCTACCGGGCGGGCGAGAACCTCTCCACGGACGGGACGGCGATGCGGGGGGAGCGGACCTGGGAGGAGTTTTTGGCGGAGCGGGTGCGGTAGGTCCGTGGGGAGAGCGCGCCTTTTTCGCTGTGCGTCGGCGACTCGGTCAGTCCCTATCCCCCCTTCCCATGCGGAAACCGCATGAGGGGTTGGTAGGGTGAGGCGTATGGGACTGGGGTTGGAGGAGTCGCTGCGGCTGACGGTCGCGGCGCTGATGCAGGCGACGGGGCAGTCGCAGCGGGACCTGGCCGAGGTGCTGGGCCTGACGCAGACCCAGGTGTCGCGGCGTCAGGCGGGCACCACCGCGTGGAGCCTGCGCGACTGCGACGTACTGGCCGCGCACTACGGCATCGGCCCCCTGGACCTGCTGGCCGGCCCGACCCGGGCGTGCGAGGCGCTGCCCGCGGCGGCGCGGCGCGGCGGCGGGCGGGGTGCGAGGAGCGTGCGGGACGGGGTGGTGGGCCGGTGAGCGGCTTCGACGCGATCGACTCGCTGCTCGCCTCCGTCGGGCCCGAGGCCGCGCTGCCCGCGCCCGAGCAGCGCCTGCGGCTGCGCGAGGCCGCGCGCCTGTCCAAGGCGCAGGTCGCGCGTGCGCTCGGGGTGAGCCCGTCGACGGTAACCGGGTGGGAGACGGGGCGCGACCCGTCGGGTGAGGTGCGTACGCGGTACGCGTATCTGCTGGAGGGGCTGCGGGAGCGGCTGGAGGAGCCGGAGCCGGAATCGGAGCCCGAGCCCGAGGCCGAGCCCGCGACGGTGGAGGACGTCGACGACGACGTCGAGTCGCTCGGCTCGCCCGAGCCGTGTGTGCTGTGCGGGCGTCCGGCGCGGCAGCGGGTGGCGGGGTTCGCGCAGCATCTGGATGCGGGGGAGTGCGAGGCCGAGGCACCGGCGGCGGCTCCTGAACGTACGGAGAAGGCGGTTCCGGCCACCCCGGCGGCTCCGGCCCGTACCGGGAAAGCGGCCGACGCAACGCCGCAGCCCGCAGCGGCGGCGCGCCGCCCTGGATCCCCGTCCGCCAAACCGCCGACCCGGCGCGCCTTCCAGCCCGCTCGCCCCGAGCCTGCCGACCTCGTCGCCCAGGCCGTGCGCGCGGTGCTCGCCGAGTGCGGGGGCGATGTGGAGGCGGCGACGGCCGCGCTGGTCAAGCGGGCCATTCCGGATGCGATGCGGCTGCTGGACGAGACGCGCAAGGGGGCGCGGTACGACATCATCGCGCACCCGTGGATCCCGGACGTGCTGCGCAAGCAGACGGCCAAGGGGGCCGACCAGATCTGGGAGGCGCGGCCCAAGTGGACGCGGCGCGAGCTGCCGCCGGGCGAGCACGAGGTGACGGCGCTGGACATCAACGGCGCGTACCTCTCCGCCCTGAAGACCCACCTCCCGCTGGGCCAGCTGGAGCACTCCACCGGCTTCGCGCACGACCGGCGCCGGGCGGGCGTCCACCTGATCACGCCGCCGGTGTGGGAGCACGAGGACGTCCTGCCCAACCCGATCGGCAACCGCGACGAGCCCGGCCCGCTGTGGGTGACCGAGCCGACCCTGCGGCTGCTGCAACGCCTGTCGGGTCCGGCGTACGGGCTGTGCGAACCGCCCGAGATCCACGAGTCGTTCACGTCCGGGGCGACGGAGAACCTCCTGGAGAAGTTCCGTGTCGCCCTCAAGGACGCGCGCGAGGCGGCGCTCGCGGAGGGAGACGAGGTGACGCTGGAGTACGTGAAGGCGATGTACTCCAAGTTCGTCTCCACGATGGGCGAGTCGAACTACAACCGGGAGCTGTACCGTCCGGACTGGATGCACATCATCCGCTCCCAGGCGTTCGCGAACCTCTGGATGAAGGCGTACAAGGCGCACGACGAGGGCCTGGCGGTGGTACGGGCGATGGGCACCGACGAGCTCCATGTGATCGGCGACTGGCGCGGGGTGTTCGCGGAGGGCCGGGGCGTGACGGAGGTCAAGGTCAAGGACACGTACACCGCTGGCGCGGTGGGTGCGGAGGGCTGAAGTGCCGGAACACAGCCATGAGTTCGGCAAGTACGGGGCGCGGGGCGTCAAGGGCAGCGAGGCCGTGTCGCGGGTCCTGGACTCCCTCGCGGGCGGCATCGCGACCCCGGTGACGGTCAGGCGTGGCCTGATGGCGCGGCTGCACTATCTGACGCGTACGCCGCACGCGTGGGCGGCGGCGCGGGAGGCGGGCCTGACGGTGACCGACCGTACGGTGAGGGCGTGGCTGGCGGGCACCCGTAACCCGACGGCGGCGAACCTGGAGCGGATCGACCGCGCGTACTGGACGGTCCGCCGCCACAACGTGGCCCGCCACCTGCTGCGCCGCCTCAACTCGGCGGGCGGCACCCGGGTGGAACTCCACCCCCTGAACCAGTCCCAGGTGCCGCGCCCGCGTCAGCGGGTGGTGGAGTACCGGGCGCTGAACGTACGCCGCTGGGACCGGATCGTGGAGGCGTGGGCGGCGGCGGACGCGGAGGCGTTGGACGGGGCGTGGACGGATGTGATCGAGGATCTGGGGTCGCAGTGGGGGCAGTATGAGTATGTTACTAATGTGGGGTTTGCGGCGTGACCGATCCCCAGCCGGGGTAGTTTCGACAGGCGTGCGTCACGGCTGGGTGAGGAGGACGGCGGCCCGCCGGGACAGGGCGCGTGCCTCGGGGACCTGCTGATGGCGTGCCAGGCGGACGCACATGTCCTTTGCCGCGTCGCGGACACGGACGGACCGGACGCCTTCGGCGCAGTCCAGGAACTCGGTCCAGACGGCGAAGGCGCCATCGAGGTCGCCCTGCTGGAGGTGGATCTCCCCGAGGTGGCCGAGCACGGCCGCACGGGAGCGGCGTCGGTCGAGCCCGTGGATCTCCAGGGCGGTGTGGAGCTGTTCGCGGGCGCCGGCCAGGTCGCCCATCCTGGCGAGGATCGTTCCGGACGCGTGGGCCCAGCGGCCGATCGTGAAGTGGGAGGCCCAGGAGTCGCCGGTCGGTGCGGTCGCGCTGCGTTCGATGTGTGTCTGCGAGGCGGACAGGGATGCGCTGGCGAGTCGGTGGTCACCGTTGAGGGCGGCGGCCTCGGCCAGGGTCGATTGGTAGTAGGCGATCGCCCGGGGGTCGTCGAGGTGCCGGGCGTGGTCCATGCACTTCTCCGACAGGGCCAGTGCCTCCGCCCGGTGCTTGGGGCCGAGGCCGATGGCCTGCACGGTCAGGCCGCGCAGGGCGGTGGCCGCGAGTTCCTGCTCGCCCGATTCGTCGGCGAGGCGATAGGCATGGGCGTAGTAGTGCCGGGCGAGAGCCTGATGCCCGGTGTCGTCGCCTTCGTCCTGGGCCATCCAGCCGATGAGGTGGGCGAGTTGGGAGGCGGCCGCGTACAGCTTCTGCCCGATGGCCTCGGTGTAGCGGCCGTCCAGCCAGGGGCCCGCGCTGCCGGTGAGGTAGTCGATGGCGACCTTCTTGGCGTGTCCGCCGCCGTACTCGGCCGCGCTGTCGCCCAGTGTCCGCACCATGCGGAGGATCGCGGACACCTCCCCCTGACCGACGCGTACGGCCGTGGGGGACGAGTCGCGTACGCGACGCGTGATCGCGTCGGGGTCCGGCACGCCGAGCAGGGACAGGGCCGCGCCGCCGGAAGTGGCAAGAAAACCCCTACGGTCCACGTCGCTCCTCCCAAGAGCCAGAACTGAAGCCACGGTATCGACGGCGGGGCCGATCGGCTCCCGGGTGTCTGGCGACCGCTCCGACTGCGGGTTCAGGAAGCTACTCCCGCAGCTTGTCGTGCCCGAGGGCGATCAGGTTGGTGAGGGCGTGCGGCGCGCACACGCAGCCCGGCTCGCGCGGCGGCAGGGTCCAGTGCGGACCGGGCCGGGCGGTCAGGTCGACACGCGGTACCCCCAGCCACGTCCCCGGGCGCAGGCACTCGACGTCCGGCACGCGCCAGTCGACGTGAGTTCCGGGTGGGACCAGGGCGTAGTACCAGACCCCCACGCCGTACGCGTCGTGGATGACGGCCCCGCCGCCGGGCAGGGTCTTGGCGAGGAACGCGGCGACGGCGTCGGGGTCTTCGCTGCCCACGGCGGCGTGGACCAGGGGCGCGGGGAGACGGATCGCGTCGAACTTGTCGCCGGTCGGTACGAGGGCGATGCCTACGGCGAATTCGCGTCGAGCCTGCGCGGGCACGGGGTGGGCGGAGGCGAGCCAGTCGGTGATGGCTCTGGGGGTCCGGTTCATCATGGCGTGATCACCCCGGCCCCGGCCGCTTTGGCGCAGTCGGCGTGCGCGTAGCTGGTGTGGTCCCCGCCCGTGTCGGCGACGAACATGCGGGTGATGGTGTCGGCGCCGGGCTCTTTGCAGACCTCGCAGCGCCGGTACCGCGCTGGGTCCTCGGGCTCCTTGGGATCGGCGGGGCGAGGGCCCGGTACGCCAGACGCAGCGTCCGTAACGACGCGGCGGCGCTCGAGACCCCCAGCAGTGTGGCGACGGGCCATGGTCGGCTCCATGTCATCGGGGCTGGTGCCGACAGCGTCCACCCATGCCAAGGCGCCGACTATCACGGCATGGTGATAGTCGGGGCCAAGGATTCGCGCAGGGTTATGCGCCCAGCCATGAGCCGTACGACAGGAACGAGTCCGGGAGTTGGCGCTTTGCCGCTTCCAGCCCGGAGTACGTCTCGCGGACCGTGGGGTGATACCTCGCCTGCTGCGGGGCTGCCTTGCGCGCCTTCAGCAGGTTGCGGAACGACTCGGCGAGGTCACCCGTCCACATCTGCGCCCGTGCGACCTCGGCGTAGTGATGGCTTCGCCGGGACGCCGGCCAGTCCGCCGGGATGGCCAGCCCCCGTCCAGCCTCCGCTGCTTCCCCGTACTCGTCCAGCTCGGCCAGCACCGAGACCCGGTGGACACCGACGTTCGTCGGCCCGAACGACAGCCAGTGCACAGCAACGGCCTCCCCCGTGGACTCGGCGAGCCTCTCCGCCTCGTTCAGGTGGCCGGTTGCTCGATCACCGTCCTTCGAGCGGCCTGCCATGACCGCGGCGCCGAGGTGCAACTGCCCCGTCAACACATCGCGGTCCCGGCCGACCTCGGCCTGTTCGAGCGTGCGCAGGCCGAGGTCGACTAGTCGCTCCCCGGTGCGGTACTGCCCGGCACGCATGTAGGTGAGAGCCCGCATGTACCGGTACATGCCGCCGACGACCGCGTCCGACCCGCGCTGCGCGGCCCAGTCCATGCGGGTGAGAGCGATCGTCGCCAGGTCGTAGTAGCCGAGCTTCGAGGCGACGTCGTACGCCGTGCGGTAGGTGCTGGCGAGCAGCAGCCAGGCGTCCCGGCTCGGCGCGGCGTGGGCGGCCGTCGTCGCCTCCTGGATCAGTCCTGGGACTCGGCTCGCGACCTGCTTGATCTCGCCCGCCCGCACGGCGACGAGGAGCGCTTCCGCGTCGTCGGCCAGGAGCCGATGTGCGCGGGGCGTGATGTCCGGGTCGGCCCCGAGGTCGTAGACGTCCAGGGCCTCGCGGATCGGCCGTATCAGCACGTCCAGCTCGTCGGCACGCAGCTCGGCGACGTACGGCTGCCCGGTGACCGTGGAGACCTCGACCCCGAGGGCGCGGGCGACGGCGGCCGCCACATACGGCGAAGTCGGGATGACGCCCTGTTCCGTCTTGGTCAGCGTGCTGTAAGGGACGAGGGAGAGGTCGGCGAGGGCCCTCTGGGTGAGGTGCCTTTCGGCGCGCAGGCGTTTGATGCGTGCGCCGGTGTGGTCATGCGGGACAGCGTGCATACTGAACTCCGTTCTGACTCGACACCAGAACGCTACTCGCGGTTGGCTCCGCGGGGCACGCGTAGCCCCATCCCCCGCCGGGGTGGGGCTTTCGTCTTGAGGAGACGGACGTGGCTGATGACCTGTCCGCGGTGGCGCACTTCCTGTACGAGGCGGGCACGCTCAAGCAGGCGCGGCGCACGGGATGGTGGATGGCCGGCGTCCGCGACCCGGAGAGCGTCGCCGAGCACTCCTGGCGCACCTCCCTCATCGCCACGATCATTGCGAAGCTGGAAGGTGCCGACCCGGCCCGGGCCGCGTTCCTGGCGGCCTGGCACGACACCCAGGAGACGCGCACCGGGGACGTCAACTACCTCGGCAAGAAGTACTGGGCGGGCGCAGACCCCCGGGCGGTGACTGCTGATCAGACGGCTGGCATGCCGGACGTGCTGGCCTCAGCGGTACGGGACCTCGTCGACGAGTACGAGGCGAAGGAGTCGCCCGAAGCCGTCTGCGCGCGCGACGCCGACAAGCTGGAGTGCATGCTCCAGGGCATCGAATACCGCGCACAGGGCTACGAACACGCCCAGCGCTGGATCGACAACAGCCGTGCCCGCCTCGTCACCGACACGGCAAACCGTCTGGCCGACGAGCTGCTGAGGCAGAACTCGCTGGACTGGCTGCGCACGGCGCTCGGGGAGAAGGACGGCTGACCGCGTCCACGTCCCCTGTTTCCCCGCCACCGCTGAGCGTCTCGGCGGTCCACGTGGGTCTTCTCTGTGAGGCGGACGTACTGCTGCGGATGGCCAGTGACATCCACGAGGCCAGTGGTACGGAAGACCTGATGCGGCGTACGGAGGTGGTCCGGCAGGTTCTCCGTGACTTCATCCGGGCCTCTGCGGTGAAGTGCCGGTAGGCGGTGCGGTGTTCTCCGGTTGTCACGGCGTGACAGCGCGGCCGAGCGGAGGCGGCCGCAGCGTCCCGCCCGGGGCCTCCCGACCCGCTCCGAAAAAAACTCTCCCGATCGTGTCACGTTCCCCCGCCCCCACGTTTCAAAGAACCAGAGCCACCAAGAAGCGCGGCTCGGCCCCGCCGTACGAGGGTGGGGCAGGTACAGCGAGTTCTGGAGTGAAGCGTCATGGCGAAGCCCGTCCTGGTCACCGGCGGTACCGGCACCCTCGGCAAGCACGTCGTCCCGCTGCTGCGGCAGGCCGGGCGTACCGTGCGCGTGCTGAGTCGGAATCCGCGGGAGAGCCGCGACAGCGGTGTGGAGTACGTGGGGTGTGACCTCATGGCGGGGGAGGGGATCGACGCCGCCCTCGACGGGGTCGAGACCGTTCTGCACCTTGCCGGGGGGCCCAAGGGGGACGATGTCGCCACCCGGAATCTGATGGCCGCCGCCGCCCACGCGGGCGTCAAGCACGTCGTCTACATCTCCGTCATCGGCGCCGACACCGTCCCCCTCGGCTACTTCCAGGCCAAGCTCGGCGCCGAGCGGGCCGTCGAGGAGTCCGGTGTCCCGTGGACGACGTTGCGCGCGGCGCAGTTCCACGACCTGCTGCTGACCATGGCGGAGAAGATGGCCAAGCTGCCGGTGATCCCCGTTCCGGGCGGTATCCGGTTCCAGCCCGTCGACTCGCGGGAGGTCGCCGCACGGCTGGTGGAGCTGACGCTCGGCGAGCCGCAGGGGCTGGTGGCGGACCTCGCCGGGCCGAAGGTGTACGGGATGGGGGACGTCAACCGTACGTATCTGAAGGCGCGGGGCAAGCGCCGGCTGATGATGCCGGTACGCGTGCCGGGCAAGGCCGGGAAGGCCTACCGGGCGGGCGTCAACCTCTCCCTCGACCACGCCCTCGTCGGCACCCGCAGCTGGGAGGACTTCCTCGCCGAGCGCGTGGCCGAGAGTGCTGTATGAGGGGGCTGCTCACTGGGCCCGCAGGCGCCCGCTCAGCCACGCCAGCGCCGGCGGGATCTCCCGCCGCCAGGTGTTGAAGTTGTGCCCGCCCGTGTCGAGCGTGATCGAGGAGACGCGGGCGGGGGCGCGCACCTTCGCGATGAACTGCTGGGTGGCGCGGTAGTTCGTCTCGCCGTGCTTGGACGTCGTGACCAGGAACGACGAACGCCCCTGCGGCAGATGGTCCAGGCTCCAGAGCAGGTCGGCGCGCTTCTTCTCCGCCTTGTTCCCGTGGAAGAGGTCGCCGGAGTCGCGGTCCACCTCCGCGTTGTAGTCGGCGGACAGACCGACCCCGGCGGCATACGCCTCGGGGTGCTGGAGGGCGAGTTTGAGGGCGCAGTAGCCGCCCGTCGAATCGCCCATGAAGCCCCAGTTGCGGGCCGCCGTGCCGACCCGGAACGTTCCCGCGATCGCCTTGCGGAGGTCCTTCGCGAAGAACGTCTCCGTCTGCGGGCCGCCGGGGATGTCGATGCACTGGGTGTTGCGCGGCGGCGCCACCGTGGGCCGCATCATCACCAGGATCATCGGCTGCATCTTCTTCTGCTTGACCTGCATCCACGCCGTCTTGGGGTAGCGCAGGCCCTTCAGGAGGTTCTCGGCGGTGCCGGGGAAGCCGGTGAGGACGACGGCCGCGGGGAACTTGGTGTGCTCGTACTCCTTCTGGAAGTACTCCGGCGGCAGATACACATACGCCGGGCTGACGATCCGCGACCGCTCGCCCTGTACGGAGATCTTCTGCACCTCACCGCTGAGGTGCGGCGACCCGGAGCCCGGGACGCCGACCTCCTGTTTGGCGACCAGCTTCACCCCGGGGTTGCCGATGGCCTGCGTGCCCAGCACGCCGACCCCCGTCTGCCGGCCGAACAGGTCCGCCCAGGACCCGTAGAAGAGGAACGTGCGGTTGGCGGCGAGGCCGACCGAGGAGAAGACCAGCACCTGGATCGCCAGGACCAGGCCCACCCTGCCCAGCACCGGCAGCACCGCCCGCCGCGCCAGGAACGGCCACAGCCAGATGGTGGCGGCGAACAGCAGCAGGGTGCAGGCCAGGGCCAGCAACAGAACGGTGGTACTCGTCAGGCCCATGAACCGTGAAGACTCTCTGTCGGATGGCCGGATAGCCGGATGGCCGGATGGCCGGATGGTGAACGGGGGTTCCTTCCGCCCAGTTCTACCGTCCGGTCGGTGCGCACCCCGGTAGATGGCGTTCGCGGGCGATCCGTTCCCGAGGCCGCCGCCGGGCGCCGTGCGCCCGCTGGCTATGATCCCCAACTCCCGACGAAGACGCAGACGAAGACAAACACGAAGACAAACACGAAGACAAACACGAAGACGACGCTGGAGGATGATGTGGGCGAACGCCATGTCCGTACGGTCGAAGTGCCCCTGGCCGAGGGCAGCGACGAGACGATACGCGTCCAGGTCCGCGAGGTGGACGAGAGCCTGGTACGGGTAGGCCGGGGCGACGGCTCCGTCAACCGGGCCCAGCGGACGTTCGGTCAGATGCTCGACACCGTACGGCCCGTAGCGGAGAGTTTCGTGGGCCGGTTCCGGGATCTGGCGAACTCGCCCGACGAGATCACCCTCGAATTCGGGGTGTCGCTGTCGGCCGAGGCGGACGTCGTGATCGCCAGCACCGCCACGGAGGCCAATTTCTCCGTGACTCTGACCTGGAACAGGAGTGACACACGGGGCGGCACGGCCGACGATACTCCGTAAGGGAGTTGACCAGGTGTCCCGCCAACCCGGGGGCGCGAGGACGCGGAGGTCGTGGTGACGGGGGCGCGGTCGCGGAGCGCGGACGAGGTGCTGGCCTCGACGGTCGTACGGATCACGGGGCGCGGCGGCGCGGTCTGCGGCGCGGGCGCCCTCGTCGCCCCGGACCTGGTGGTGACCTGCGCCCACGTGGTCTCGGACGCCCTGGGGCTGTCCCGTCAGGAGAACGTGGCGACGGGAGCCGTGCTCACCGTCGACTTCCCGCTGGCCGGGGCCGGGGCCGGGACGGCCGGGCCCGTGATGCGTGCGACCGGGGCCGGGGCGGCGGCCGAAGCCGAAACAGGGGCCGGCCACGACGACCCTCCGGGCTCCGCCCGGCCCCCCGCCCCCGCCCTCGCCCTCGCCACCGTCGAACACTGGATCCCCACCCGCCCCGACCGCACCGGCGACATAGCCGTCCTCCGCCTCCCCGAGCCCGTCCCCGGCACCGAGCCCCTCCCCATGGCCGACCCCGACACCGTCTGGGAACACGGCGCCCGAGCCGTCGGCTTCACCGGCGGGGAGCCGGGCGAGGTGTGGTTCCGGGGCAAGTTCAGCGGGGCCACCAGCGAGGGCTGGATCCAGCTGTCGCGGGCCGACGGGCAGAGCGCCCACGTCCGGCGGGGGTTCAGCGGCAGCCCCGTCTGGGACAACGAACTCGGCGCCGCCGTCGGCCTCGTCGTGGCCGCCCAGCCCGAACAGGACGCCCAGCAGGCCTTCGTTCTCAGCACCCGCACCCTGCTCAGGGAGGTGCCCGCGCTCGCCGTCGTCATCAGCCCCGCCTCGCCGTTCCGGGGGCTCGCCACCTTCCAGGAGAGCGACGCGGACGTCTACTTCGGCCGCGACGACGACATCGACGAGGTCGTCCGCGCCCTGCGGGGCGAGCACCGGGCCGTCACGCTGTACGGGCCGTCCGGCTCGGGCAAGTCCTCGCTCGCCCTGGCCGGAGTGGTCCCCCGGATGCGGCAGGCCGGATACGACGTGCTGGTGGTGAACGCCGGGCGCATCGCCTCCCCCCGGGCCGCGCTCGCCACCGAGCTGTACGAGCGGATACGTTCCGGGGCGTACGGGCTGCCCGCCCGGGCCTCCGGCGCCGACCAGGTCGAGGCCTGGCTCACCTCGCTCGGCCTGGCCGACACCCTCCACCGGGCCACGGGCACCTCCTCCGGTCGGCTCCTGATCGTCCTGGACCAGGCCGAGGCCCTCCTCGACCGTACCGGCGACGAGCTGGACCAGGCCGCCGACCTGCTCTTTCCCGCGCACCCCGCGCCGAGGTCGCGCGTCCTGCTCACCCTGCGCTCCGACTTCATGGACGCGACGCTCAAGCACCCGCGCCTGGGCCCCGCCCTGCGCGCCGGCGCCACGCTCCCGCTCACCCCCATGACCCCCGACCAGCTGCGCGAGGTCGTCGTCCGGCCGCTGGAGCGAGTCCCGGCGGTGGCGTACGACCCGGGCCTGGAGCGGCAGATCCTGCACGACGCGGGCGGCGAGCCGGGCATCCTGCCGCTGCTCGGCTTCGTCCTGGAACAGCTGTGGGAGCGGCGGTCCGCCGGACGGCTGCGCTCGGCGGCGTACGAGGAGATGGGCGGCGTACGCGGCGCGCTGGAGCTCCACTCCGAGCGGGCCTGGAGCGACGTAGTCGGGATAGTCGGGCCGGGGACGCAGGCCGAGGGCAGGGAAGCCGAAGGGACGCGGGCCGAGGCGCTGCGGCTGCTCACCGGACTGGTCCGGGTCCACCCCGGCAGCGAGACCCCCCTGCGCCGCAGACTCACCCGGCAGGAGGCGGGCGAGGAGCGGTGGGCGCTGGCGCGGGCGTTCGCCGAGCGGCGCCTGCTCGTCCTGCACGGCGGCGAGAAGGAGCCGGAGACCGCCGAACTCGCCCACGAGGCCCTGGTCACCGCCTGGCCCGCGCTGCGCCGCCAGGTCAGGGCGGACGCCGAGTTCCTCGCGGGCCGGGCGGAACTGGCCCACGACCGCCGGCGCTGGGAGCGCGGCGGCCGCACCCCCGATCTGCTGCCCGGCCCCCGCCAGCTCGCCGCAACCGAACACTGGCTCAGCGGCGGCCGGGAGCGCGAACTGAGCGAGCGGGAACGGGAGTTCCTGGAGCTGGCCCGGCGCCGCCACCGCGACCGCCGCACCCGGCTGCGCGCGGCCTGGACCGCCGCCGCCCTGGTGCTCGCGCTGATCGCCGGGCTCGGCACCTTCCTGGTCTACCAGGCGCACGTCAGCGAGCAGCGCCGGGCGGAGGCCCGCTCGCGCGCCCTGGCCAGCATGTCGCGCGACCTCACCGGGACCGACCCGGGGCAGGCGGCCCTGGCCGCGATCGCCGCGTACGACATCGCCCCCACCCAGGAGGCCCGCAGCGCGCTGCTGCGCCGCTACGACCAGTTCAAGGACGCGGACTGGGTGCTGACGGGCACTCAGGGGAAGGTCGACGCGGTCGCGATGAGCGCGGACGGCACGGTGACGCTGGTGACGACCAAGGAGGGCCGCGCGACGCTGTACGTACGTTCCCGGGGCAGGGTCCTGCGCACACCGCTTCAGTTCCCGGACAAGGCCCGTGGCCCGATGGTGAGCGGGGACGGCCGGCGGATCGCCTACCTGGGGGCGAAGGACGGGACGCTGTTCTGGCACGACGTGGATCCGGCGGCCCGGGACGCGGAACACCTGCTGAAGAGCACGCGGCGGATCGACGGCGAAGGCCCCCTCAAGGCCCGCGCCGGGCTGTTCGCGGGCTCGGACGGCATGGCCGCCCTGTCCCCGAGCGGCGCCCGCGCGGTGGCGGTCGACGCCGAGGGGCAGCTGTGGCTGTGGGAGCTGCGCGCGGGTACGCGACGGCAACTGCCGCAGCCCGGGCCGAAGGCGCAGGCGGTCTGGTACGGCCCCGACGAGAACACCCTGGTGGCCCAGCGGCCCGGCCCCTCGCCCCAGGAGTCGACCATGGTCGCGGTCGACATCGGCACCGGAAAGATCCGCCAGTTGGCGGAACGGGCCAGTACGGACGGGAGCATCGCGCAGCTCGGCCTGTCCGGCGACGGCGGCGTCCTGGTCGTCTGCCGGGCGGGCGCCACCGTCAGCACTCCCACCTACCAGGCCGTCCGGGTCGCGGACGGCCGCCAGATCCACCGCCACACCGCCACCGCGCCCTGCCACGGCCTGGCCATCGACCGTACGGGAGAGCGGTACGCGGTGTTCCAGAGCGGCGGCTGGTATCTCGTCGACACCCGCCCGGGCAGGGAGGCGAAGCCGTTCTCCGGCCCCAGGACCGTGTCGCTCACCAACATGCGCCTACTCGGGCGGGGGTCGGCCCTCACCATGGCCGCCCGGGAGGACACCGCCATCACCGGGTGGCGGCTGGGGATGGACACCACCCATCTCACCAGCACGCCGGTGCTGCTCCACAGCGGCGACCGGATGCTCGCCCACCTGGGCAAGAACGGCGAACAGCTGGTGCTGATCGACTCGACCGCGACGGCATGGGACGCCCCCGGCTCCCCGAAGGTCCTCACCGAGGTGAAACGCGACCCGGCGACGGCCCCGCAGCCCCCGTCCGACCTGAAGATCAACCGGGCCGAGACCCTGCTGGCCGACCTCGTGGGCCGCACCACGGTGATGATCCGGGACACCGCCACCCTGCGTGAGGTGGCACAGATCAGCACCGCCGAGCCGCCCCTCAAGGAGGGCAAGCAGGAACAGGTGGAGTACGTGTTCACCGCCGACGACGAGCTCGTCACCGTCTCCGGCAGCCTGGTCGAGCACTGGAACGCCCGCACCGGCAAACGCCTGTCGCGGCCGTTCGAGGTGGGCGACGCGGGGATCAGCAAGGACAGGAACCCCAAGTTCAGGCTGTTCCGCCACCCCACGCCGGGCCATGTGCAGGTCATCATCTCCGGAGACCCGGCCGTACACCTCGTCGATCTGCGAACGGGCCACGAGGACAGGACACTTCACCTGGGATCCGACGTGATCGACGCGGGTTTCGACCGCAGCGGACGGTACGCGGCGGTGCGCACAGGCGGAGGCATGGTCGAGCTGTGGTCGCTACGGCCCGGCGGAGCCCCGCAGAAGGTGTACGGGCCGATCGGGCCGCTGAAGGACTTCGACGGCTACAAGGCCGGATTCGTGGGCGACACCTCCGAGTTCTTCCTTGCCAACGACACCTCCGTCCGCTTCCTGAAGCCCTCCGACCCCGGCAAGGTGCAGTCGTACGACTTCGACGCCTCCCAGACCTTCATCGCGGCCCCGCAGGACGCCAAGGTCGTGCTGCGGACCGGCCAGGACGCGCGGGTGGACCTGCTCCGCTTCGACCCCGGCCGCTGGAAGTCGCGCGTGTGCGAGGTGCTGGGCCGCGACCTCGACCCGGAGGAGCGCCGGAGCCTGGCGGGCGGCCTGCCGAAGCGGATCTGCCCGGCGCCCGACAGGCCCTAGGCCCGCTGCTCGAAGTGGCTCGGCCGTCCGTCCTGCTCGACGAGATGGCCGAGGGGGGCCGCCGCCGCGCTTGGCATCAGCGTCCAGGTGCCGTCCGCCCGCCGCAGCGCCGCCGAGTGCCACGGTGTGGTCCACGCGTCGGGCGCCTCCAGCAGGCGGATGCCGAACTTGGCGGCGCCCACCGGCTGCGGATGGATGGACAGGCGTACGGCGTCGCCGTGGTGGTCGGCGATCAGATCGCCCCAGGCGCGGCTGCGCTGGATCACGCCGTACGCCCGGAGGCGGCACTCGCGCTGGAGCGCCGACCTCGTGCCGGCGAAACGGGCCGTGTCCTCGACCAGGAACCGCGTGATGCCCCGGTACAGGGCGAGGGTCTGCTCGTCGGTACGGACCTCGGCGCGCAGGGCCTCCACGCTCGGGGCGTACCGCTCGTGGACGTGGGCGCGCTTGGCGGCGTGCGGCAGATCGCCCAGGACGTCACGCAGGTCGAAGACGGAGAGCCGGTCCAGTCCGGCGGCGGCGATGAGCGCGCGCAACTCGTCGGCGTACGCGTCGATGTGGTCGTCGGGGACGTGGACGAGGTCGCCGAAGACATGGCCGTCGGAGCAGATGACGATCCGGGCGCCCGGTGGGTATATCCGGCCGATGGCTCTGCACAGGGAGTCGAGGAAGCGGAGGGAGAGGCGTTCGCCCTGGTCGGGGAGGTGGCCAAGCACCTTGGCGGGGTTGGGGGACTTGCACGGGAAGCCGGGCAGGGTGAGGACGACGGGCGCCCCGGCACGTACGAAGGCGGAGATCTGGCGCAGCTGGTGGGGGAAGGCGTGCGCCCCCGGGGGCGTGTCCGGGCGGTCCGTGGTGCGGTGGTGCGGCAGCAGCAGATCGAGGATCGAGGCGCTCAGGCTCGTGGAGAGGCGGTCCGGCGCGGTCGTCGGCGCTGTCGTCAGCGACATGGTCAGCTCCAGGAGGGGATGTCAGGGCATGGCGGTATGGCGCCCTGGCGGATGCCGGGCGCCGTGAAGCCCCATAGGGGCGCGGGGAACTGCGCGACCAGCCCGAACCGGCCCGCAGCCGAATCACGACCCTTCCCGGCGAAGCCGGGGCCGCAGAGCCGGGGCTCAGGCGTCAGAAGGGACGGTCAGACACGACGGTCGTACGCGACCGGCAGCCGCGCCGTACCGCGACCGAGCACCGCCTGCACCCACTCCAGATCCTCGTCCGCGACAGCGAGCCGCAACCCGGGCAGACGAGAAAGCACCGTGCCCAGCGCGATCTGGAGCTCGGCCCGGGCCAGCGCGGCCCCCGGACAGAAGTGGATGCCGTGCCCGAAGGCGAGGTGCGGATTGGGGGAGCGGTCAAGAACCAGCGCGTCCGGGTCCTCGAACCGCCGGGGATCCCGGTTGGCCGCGCACAGCGACACGATCACCGAGTCCCCGGCGGGCACCACCGTGCCGTGCAGCTCGTCGTCCGAGGCGAGGAAACGCCAGGTGGTGAGCTCGAAGGCGCTGTCGTAGCGCAGCAGTTCCTCGACCGCGCGCGGCAGCAGCGCGGGGTCGTCGCGCAGCCGGACCAGCTGGTCGGGGTGGCGAAGGAGCGCGACGAGCGCGGTGGTGATCTGGTTGGTGACCGGCTCCTGGCCCGCCACGAGCAGCTGGAAGATCATGGAGTCGAGCTCTTCGCGGGTCAGCTCGCCCTCGTCGCGCGCCACGACGAGACGGCTCAGCAGGTCGTCGTCCGGGTGCGCGCGCTTGTGGGCGACGACCTCGGCTATGTACGACTGGAGCCCGTGCAGCCGCGCCTCGTACACCGGGCGCCCGGGGTCGGTGGGCCCGACCGGCTGGACCACCTTGCCCCAGTCGCGGTCGAAGCGCGCGGCCAGGGCGGCCGGCAGCCCGATGGTCTCGGCGAGGACCTGGAAGGGGAAGTGCGCGGCGAAGGCGGCGACCAGGTCGGCGGGGCCCGCCGGGGGCAGGGCGTCCACGAGCGCGTCGGCCAGCTCCTGGAACCGGGGCCGCAGCGCGTCCACGCGGCGCGGGGTGAAGGCGTCCGTCACATACCGCCGCATCCGGGTGTGCCGCGGCGGGTCCTGGTGCAGCAGATGCACCTGGAGCTGGGAGTGCTGCGGCTCGGGCATGATCGAGGCGCGCTCGCGCCAGCGGGCGTTGCCCCGGTCGTGGTTCTTGCCGAGGCGGTCGTCGTTCAGGGCGGAGTGGGCGGCCTCGTACCCGGTGACGAGCCAGGCGTGCACCCCGCTGGGGAACAGGACCCGGTGGATGGGCCCGTCCTCGCGCATCTTCTCGTACAGCGGGTACGGGTCACGCTTGTACGGGCAGCCCATCAGCGGGACGGGCTCGGCGGCGGCCCGGTCGGAGAGGGGCAGCGGTTCCTGGAGGGTCATGAAGGGCGCTCCTCAGAGGGCGAGTTCGGGCTGGTGGTGGTCCAGCCACAGGGCGAGGTCGACGACACGCTCCAGGCGGAGCCGGTGGCCCCACTGGAGCTGGTCGGGAGGGGTGTCCAGGCACGGCTTGATCTGCGTCTCGTCGGCGAGGTCGCGGACCGTGCCGCCGCAGGCGCCGAGCGCGTCGCGGGCCATGTTCTGAAGGCCGCGGTTGTAGTCGGGGTGGTGGGTGGCGGGGTAGTGGTTCTTGGGGCGCCACAGCACCGACTCGGGGGCCAGGCCCGCGCCCGCCGCGCGCAGCAGGCTCTTCTCGCGGCCGTCGAAGGACTTGAGGGCCCACGGGGTGGCGAAGGCGTACTCGACGAGCCGGTGGTCGCAGTAGGGGACGCGGACCTCCAGGCCCTGCGCCATGCTGAGCCGGTCCTTGCGGTGCAGGAGCTGGCGCAGCCAGCGGGTGAGCGAGAGGTGCTGCATCTCGCGCTGGCGGTGCTCTGTGGGGCTCTCGCCGTCGGCGTGCGGCACGGCGGCGAGCGCGCTGCGGTAGGTGTCGTCGCGGAACTCCCCGATGCGCAGGCCGAGATCCGGGTTGAGCGGCATCGCCGCCTCGTCGCCGGTCACCAGCAGCCAGGGGAAGGTGGTGGCGGCGAGCGCCTTGGGGTTGTGGAACCAGGGGTAGCCGCCGAACACCTCGTCGGCCGCCTCCCCGGAGAGGGCGACCGTGGAGTGCCGGCGGATCTCGCCGAACAGCAGATACAGCGAGGTGTCCATGTCGCCCACGCCGATGGGCGAGTCGCGGGCCACCACGACGGCCTTGCGGTGTTCGGGGTCGAGCAGGGCGCGCGGGTCCAGGACGACGGTGGAGTGCTCGGTGCCGATATGGGCGCCGGCCTCGGTCGCATACGGGGTGTCGTGGCCGGTGCGCAGCACGTCGCCGGTGAACCGCTCGGCCTGGTCGCTGTAGTCGACGGCGTACGAGCGCAGCCGGGCGTCCGGGCCCTCGCGCAGCCGCAGTTCGTCGGCGAGCAGGGCGGTCAGGACGGTGGAGTCGATACCGCCGGACAGCAGGCTGCACAGCGGTACGTCGGCTTCCAGCTGGGCGCGGGCGGCGGTGGAGAGCAGGTGGTGGACGCGGTCGACGGCGGTGTCCTGGTCGTCGCCGTGCACGCCCGCCGCCAGCTGCCAGTAGCGGTGCTCGCGCAGGCCGCCCCGGTCCAGCACCAGCAGGCCGCCGGGCTCGACCTCACGCACGCCCGACCACACCGTGGGGCCGGTGTTGAAGAGCAGGCTGTACGCCTCGCGCAGGCCGTCGGCGTCCACCCGGGGGTGGAGCTCGGGGTGGCGGAAGAGGGCCTTGGGTTCGGAGGCGAAGGCGAGGCCGCCGTCGACGGGCGCCCAGAACAGGGGTTTGACGCCGAGCCGGTCGCGGACGAGGAGGAGGCGCTGGGCGCGGGCGTCCCAGACGGCGAAGGCGAACATGCCGTCGAGGTGGTCGGCGAGGGAGGTGCCCCACTGGGCGTAGGCGCGCAGCACGACCTCGGTGTCGCTGCGGGTGTGGAAGGTGTGCCCCAACCGGCGCAGCTCGGCCCGCAGTTGGTGGTGGTTGTAGATCTCGCCGCTGTAGGAGAGGACGGCGGTGGGGGCGTCGGGGCGGTCGGGCATGGGCTGGACGCCGCCCGCCGGGTCGATGACGGCCAGGCGCCGGTGGCCGATCGCGGCGTGCTCGTCGAGCCAGACGCCGCCCGCGTCGGGGCCGCGCGGGGTGAGGGCCGCGGTCATGGCCTCGATGACGGGCGTACGGGCGCGGGCGTCGTGGGTGTCACGCGCCTCGCGGGTGTCGCGGAAGGACACCCAGCCGGTGATTCCGCACATGGGGCAACTCCAGGTTTCCAGGTTCAGGAACGGGCGGCGGACACCGGGTCGGTGGCCTGTGCCTTCAGCGGGGTACGGACGGGGACGGCGAGCAGTGGCACGGCCAGGCACGCGGCGACGGCGGCGAGCGCGAGCCCGGCCCGCACGCCGTCGCCGTCCCCGGCCAGGCCCCACGCGGCGGTGGCCAGGGCAGGTCCCAGGGTGAAGCCGAGGCTGCGGGCGAGCTGGACGGCCGAGCCGACGGTGGCCGCCCGCTCGGGCGCGGCGGCGCCCATGACGAGCGCCTGGGTGGGGCCGCCGTTCAGGCCCATGCCGAGACCCGCGAGCGCCAGGCGCCAGGCGACGTCGGGCGGGGACCAGGTGTCGCCGAGGGGGACGAGCAGGAGGAGACCGGCGGCGGTGAGCACGGCGCCGGCGGTGGCGACGGGCCGGGCGCCGTATTTGTCGGCGAGGCGTCCGCCGAGTGGGCCGGCGAGTCCCATGCCGAGGGGGAAGGCGAGCACGGTCAGGCCGGTGGAGGTGGCGCTGACGCCGTCGTCGCGCTGGAGGTGCAGTGCGACCACGTAGTGCATGGCGGCGAAACCGGCCGCCAGCGCCAGCACGGCGCCGTGCGCCCGGTACAGGCCCGAGGCGCGCAGGGCCCCGGTCACCGGGCGCCCGCCGGGCCCGCGCAGCCACCACCACAGGGGCCCCGCGGCGGCGGGCGCGGCGAGCAGCCACCACGAGCCGTGCGAGGCGGCGAGGGTGAGGGTGACCAGGAGGACGCTCACGCCCGTGCCCACCAGGAGCGCGTCGGCGGCCGAGCGCCGGTCGGGGGCGCGCAGCCGCCCGTCCCTGGGCATCGCCTTCCAGGCAACCGCCAGGGCCAGTACGCAGACGGGGAGTTTGACGAGGAACACCGCGCGCCAGCCCAGCTGGTCCAGGAGCAGTCCGCCCAGCGCGGGCCCGGTGACCGCGCCGAGCGGGCCGAGGGTGGCGGGCACGCTCATGGCGCGGCCGCGCAGCTCGGGCCGTACCGAGCGCATCGCGAGGACGGGCATCAGGACGAACAGGACGGCCCCGAACGCGCCCTGCCCCAGCCGGGCGGCGATCAGCCAGGCCGCCCACGGGGAGAGCGCGGCCAGCGCGCTGCACACCGCGAACCCGCAGGTCGCGGTCAGCAGCGCGGGCCGCGGGCCGACCCCGTCGAGCCAGCGGCCGACGGGCAGCAGCAGGGCGACGACGGGCAGTTGGTAGCCGAGGACCGCCCACTGGGCGGTGGCGGCCGAGACGTGCAGCGAGGAGGAGATGTCGGCGAGCGCCACGTTCACGATGTTCATGTCGAGCATCGCGACGAAGGAGAGCAGCCCGGCGACGGCGACGAGGGACCAGCGGTCGACGGGGGGCGCCTCGGCGCCCGGGGTGCGGCTCATATCCGTACCTCCTCGGCGGCGTCCGGGGCCGTGCCCGCGTCGGCGTCCGCGGAGGTGTGCGCATCCGCCGAGGTGCCCGTGTCCGCCGTCGCCCGATGGTCGAACGCGATCAGCGGATCCCCGGTCAGCGGGTGGTCCACCACCGCCGCCCGCACCCCGAACACCTCCGCCATCAGCGCGGGCGTGAGCACCTCGCGCGGGGTGCCGGAGGCGACGACGTGCCCGGCGTGCAGGACGTGGAGGCGGTCGCAGACGGAGGCGGCGGCGTTGAGGTCGTGCAGCGAGACGAAGGTCGTACGGCGCCGGTCGCGCAGCAGGGCGAGGAGTTCGACCTGGTGGCGCACGTCGAGGTGGTTGGTCGGCTCGTCCAGGACGAGGACGTCCGGCTGCTGGGCGAAGGCCCGCGCGAGCAGCACGCGCTGGCGCTCGCCGCCGGACAGCTCGGTGAAGCGGCGCCCCGCGTGGCCGGCCATGCCGACGTCGCCGAGGGCGCGCGCCACGATGTCCGCGTCGGTGGCGTCCTCGGCGGCGAAGGCCCGCTTGTAGGGGGTGCGGCCCATGGCGACGACCTCGCGCACGCTCAGCTCGAAGTCGCCGCCCCGCTCCTGCGGCAGCGCGGCCACGTGCCGGGCCGCCTGGACGGGGCTCAGCTGGCGCAGATCGGTGCCGGACAGCAGCACCCGCCCGGCGGCGGGCCTGAGATGCCGGTAGACGGTACGCAGCAGGGTCGACTTGCCGCTGCCGTTCGGCCCGACCAGTCCCGTGATCTCGCCCTCGGCGGCGAACAGGTGCGCCCCGGCGACGACGGTACGGCCGCCGTAGGCGACGTGCAGGTCCTCGATGTCGATTCTCAACTGCCGCTCCCCAGCCGCCGGTCCAGCAGATACAGCAGCGCCGGAGCGCCGATCAGTGAGGTGACGACGCCGACGGGCAGCTCCTGCGCGTCCATCGCCGTACGGCACACGGTGTCCACGACCACCAGCAGCAGCGCGCCCAGCAGCGCCGAGAGCGGCAGCAGCCTGCGGTGGTCGCCGCCGACGAGGAGGCGGCACACGTGCGGCACCATCAGCCCCACGAAGGCGATCGCCCCCGAGACGGCCACCAGGACACCGGTCAGGACGCTGGTGACGAGGAACAGCTCGCGCCGCAGCCGTACGACGTCGATGCCGAGCCCGGCCGCCGTCTCGTCGCCCATGAGCAGGGCGTTCAGGCCCCGGGCGCGGGCCTGGAGGGCCAGCAGCGCGAGCGGGACGGCGATGGCGGGCACCGCGAGCAGCGACCAGGTGGCGCCGCTGAGACTGCCCATCAGCCAGAACAGCACACTGCGGGTCTGCTGTTCGTCCCCGGCCTGAAGGACGAGATAGCTGGTGAAGCCGGACAGGAACTGCCCGATGGCGACCCCGGCGAGGACCAGCCGCAGCGGAGCGAACCCGCCGCCGCGGCGGGCCACCGCCCACACCAGCGCGAAGGTGGCCAGCGCCCCCGCGAAGGCGGCGCCGGAGAGCCCGAGCCCGAGCGCGCCGCCCGCCCCGGCGCCCAGCACGATGGCGGCGACGGCGCCCAGCGAGGCGCCGTTGGAGATGCCGAGCAGATACGGGTCGGCGAGCGGATTGCGTACGAGGGCCTGCACGGCCGTACCGACGACACCGAGCCCGGCGCCGACGAACGCGGCCAGCAGCGCGCGCGGTACCCGCAGCTGCCACACGATCAGGTCGTCGGTGCCCGGCCGGGGCGCCTCCCCCGACAGCCTGCGCCCCACCACACCCCACACCTCGCCGGGCGCGATGGAGGTGGAACCGAAGGACACGGCGGCGGTGAGGGCGGCGAGCAGGGCGACGGTGAGGACGGCGGCGAGGGCGGGGGCGGACAGGGCGCGCTTGCGCGTACCGGAGTCGGGGGCGCGCTCGCGCGACGAGACGACGGACACCACGACGGCTCAGCCGACCTTGCCGGGGTAGATCGTCTTGGCGATGTCGCGAACGGTGTCGGCGTTGGACACACCGGCGATGGTGGTCCGCTCGGAGCCGATCCGTACGAAGTGGCCTTCCTTGACGGCCTTCAGGCCCTTGGTGGCCGGGTTGTCCTTCAGCCACTTCTCGGCCTCGTCGAACGCGGCCTTGTTGGCGGCCTCGCCGCCCCGGTCGCGTACGCCGAGCTGGATCCAGTTGGGGTTCTTGGCGATGACGTCCTCCCACCCGACCTGCTTGAAGTCGCCGTCGCAGTCGCCGAAGGCGTTGCGGGCACCGGCGAGGGTGATCACGGCGTGGGCGACCTGCCGGTTGCAGACGACGGAGGGCTGCTTGGTGCCGGCGTCGTAGTCGAAGAAGAAGTACGTGGGCCGGGCGTTCTGGGGGGTCGACCCGATGGCCGACGTGACGCCGTCCACGGTCCGCTTCATCCCCGCGACCAGTTCCTTCGCCTCCCCCGAGGTGCCGGTGACGGCGCCGAGCGAGGTGATGTCGTCCTGGACGGCGGAGAGATCGGTGACCGGGCTCTTGCGGTTGGCGGCGCAGGCGGTGGACTTCAGGAAGACGTGCTTGATCCCGGCGGCCTTGAACTCGGCCTCGGTGGGCGCGTCACCCATCCCGCCGCCCATGCCGCCCATCGAGGCAAAGGTGTCGATGTAGAGATCCGCGCCGGAGCCGAGCAGCTTCTCCTTGGCGATGACCGTCTTGCCCAGCACCTTCACCTGCTGCGCCCTGGCGTCCAGTTCGGCGGGCAGGGTGCCCTTGCCGGGCGGGAAGCCGGTGCCGATGACCTTGTCCCCGGCGCCGAGCCGCAGCAGGAGTTCGAGCGCGGCCGCGTTACTGGTGACGATCTTCTTCGGGGCAGCGGCGAAGGTGGTCCTGGCGCCCATGCAGTCGGTGACGGACACGGGGAACCCACCGGCGGACACGGCGGCCCCGGCGACCGCGTCCTTGTCCTTGCCGTCCTTGCTCCCGGCGTCCTTGTCCCCATCGCCGCAGCCCGCCACCAGGAGGCCGAGCACCACGGCCGTCGTCGGCCACCACACGCGAGAACGCATCGAAACTCTCCAGGTCCACTTGGTACGCGGACGGACCTCTGCCGCCCGGTTCCAGTAGTCGGGGCGCATTGCGGATGAGTTCCCGGCATCTGTGATCTTCGGCTGGAGCGGGGGTTCCTCCCTGCGGAGGTCGGCCGATGCGCTTACGCGAGAGCGGTACGCTGCCGTCCATGGCTGACGCCTTCGTCACCGGTGGCGAGCATCCTTCGTGCGGCATCTGCCCCTCGCGCCGATACCCGATCGGTGAGTTCGACGTGTTCGAGCGGCCGTCGGCGGAAGCACCGTTCAGTCCTGTCGACGGCCACCGGTATACGACGGCCGGCGTCCCAGTGTGTGTGCACCCGCACAAGGTGGGGCTGCCGCCGGGCCGGTACAAGACCGACGGCATCCCGTTCACGGTGGAGCTGAAGCTGCCGGACAGTCCGGCTGGCCTCGACGCGTATCTGTACGAGGTGATGCACAGCGCAGCGCCCGGCGTGCTGGAAGTGCTCATCGAGCAAGCTGCCGAGGAGATTCCCCGGGTGTTCCCGCAGGTGGACGTGGTCCAGGTGCTGCGCCGTGCGCTCAACTAGCTGGCCGTGGCGAAGCCGGGTGTGAAGCGGCGGCCCCCGTCGAGGATGCCGACGGGTTCGTACTTCGCCATGACGGCCGCCCTGCGCTTGGCGGTCTCGTCCTTGCCGAACCAGTACCGCTCGTTCATCGGCCCCCACGCGGCCCGGTAGACCTGGTGGGTGTAGTCGCCGTGGTCCCACGCGCCGATGGCCTCGCGGTCGGTGGCGTGGACGAACTTGATGCCGGTCCGGTCCTGGATGCGGGACAAGACCGTGAACTGTGCGGCGAGCGCGTGGATCATCTCGTCGACGGGGATGGCCACGGGGACTTCCGCGGCCTCCTCGTCGCCCTCGGTCATCTCGTAGACGGCGGACTTGATCGCCATGGCGCGCACGGCTTCGGGGAACAGGGGCTCGGTGTCGTGCGCGATGTCGAATCCGTCGACGAGGGCGTAGCCCATGAAGCTGGTCCAGTCCTCGTCGTACTTCGCGCACGCGGTGCGCAGCCGGTCGTACTCCGGGTCGGCCTCGATGGTGCTCAGGATCTGGCGGGCTCGCTCCGCGACCCGTTCTGGGGTCGGTCGTACTAGCGTTACGGACACTGCTGCACTCTCCTTCGGTTGGGTGCATCGGTGGGCCCGCCCGTCTGCCGACCGCCGTCATACGGGGCAGACGGGCGGGGGCTCATGGGGTGTGCCACGCGGCCTGCCGGGGGCCATGTCGTGCCGTCTGGAGCTACGCAGTACGGCGAGGGAGACGGCGGACAGGGCGTACCGGGCCATGTCGTCGTGGCAGCCGAGGGTGTAGATCCTGTACGCGGTGACCTCGCACCAGTAGATGTCACGCACGGCAGTCGTCCTCCGCCTGCCCCTGGGCCTGGTCCGGCTCGCAGGCCGCTGCGAGATCCCGGGCAAGCACGGAGGCCGCCGCTTGGATCTTGGGGACCACTGCCTCCAGCCACTCGCACTCCGCCGCGCACCGCCGCTCGTGTGCCGCGATGTGTCTGCGCAGCTCTCCCCAGGGGCTTGTCCTCACCGCTCCGCCCCCTTCGCGATGGTGTGTGCGAGCTGTCGGACGACGGCCGGGTGGGCGTTGCCCAGTTCGACCAGGACCGTCTGGTTGGCTCCGCGGGGTTCATCGATGCCCAGGGAAGGGAGGGTGATGTTGGCGGCGCACAGTGATCGCCGTAGATCCTTCAACGCCTCCTCCGCGACGGCCCACGGATCTCCGGCATCCGGCATGGTCAGTGGGGGAGGGCCAAGGACCTCGATCAGCCGGTGCGCCACGTCGTCGCGTACCGGCTCCACGTCCACGTACGCCCGTCCCCCTATCGGGGCAGCCGCACCCATAGGGATGTAGAAGCCCCGGGCCAGGAAGGCCAGGTGCAGCTCCTCGGCGAGTTGCGCCCCGATGCGTCGCGCTTCGCTGTGCGTGTCCACGGTGCCCCAGCTCCGTTTCCGTTGCGGTCTCTGCTTCCTCTACGCAACCGCGTGACCACACACGGCGGTACCGTTGCCGCAACGTGGGGACTTGAAAGCCTTGAAAGTCCTTGAGAGCGCGGGGAGTTGATGGTCATGGCGACGCGCACGCCGAACGCGGCTCTGGCCCGCTTGCTCACCGAGACCCGCTGGACGCAACGCCAGTTCGCACGGGCCGTGAACCGCATCGGCCCGGAGACCGGCACCCCGCTGCGCTACGAGGAATCCGCGGTGAGCCACTGGCTCGACGGCACCATGCCGCGCCCAGCGGTTCGCTCCTGCCTCCTCGAAGCCCTGTCGCGGCGGCTCGGGCGCCCGGTCACCCACGCTGAAGCGGGCCTGCCGCTCCCCTCCGGTCATTCCCCCACCGCCACGGATACCGTGGAAGGGATGATCGACCTGGGGAGGCTCGACATGGACCCGTCACGCCGAAGCGTCCTGGGCGCCGGCCTCTTCTCCGTCGCGCTCACCATCCCCGGCTGGCCCGACGTCATCGGCCGTGCCGAAGCCGTCCAGAGCGGCCGTGCCTCGCGGATCGGTATGAACGAGGTGGACATGGTGGTCGCCATGACCGAACGCGTCTCGGAGCTGGACGACCAGTTCGGCGGACGTCACGCACGGCCCATGGCGGCCTCGTTCATGGTCAACACGGTCGCCGCGTACCTGCGGGCCGACGCCCCGGAGAACGTCCGGCAAGCCATGCTGTCGGCGGCTTCGGACCTGCTGTACCTCACCGGCTACATGGCCGTGGACGAGGGCCTGCACGGGCTCGCCCAGCGCTACTACATCAAAGCCCTGGAACTGGCGGGCGCCGCAGAGGACCACCTGACCTACTGCACGACTCTGCGGGGCATGAGCGTGCAGGCCGTGGACCTGGGGCACGGGGCCAAGGCGATGGAGCTGGCCGATGCCGCTGCCGCCGCCTCCCCCAAGGCCGGGCCTCGGATGCGGGCCTTCCTCGCCGGGCAGCAGGCGCACACATCGGCGCAGACCGGCGACCGCACCAGCGCCCTCCGGTACATGCACGAGGCGGAAGCCGCCATGGACCGCGCCGAGTCACGCAGCAAGGCGTTCGGCTCCTACGACCCTTCCTCGCTGAACTACCACGTCAGCCAAGTCCGCTACGAACTCGGCGACGTACACGGCTCCATCGAAGCCATGCAACAGTCCGACCAGCTTCGCTACGGCATCTACCGGCGTGCTCGCGTCCGCCACCGCGCCACCCTCGCCGAACGCCAATTGGAAGTCGGCCACCTGGAAGCAGCCTGCGCAACATGGCACCAGGCACTCGACGACTACCCCATGGTCCAGTCCGGCCGCGCCGACGACCGCATCAAGACCATGTTCAGCCTGATCCGCCCCCACCTGAAGAACACTGCCGCCCGCGACCTCTACCAACGAGCCCGCACGATCGCCCCGCCCGCACTCGTCGGCCAGCCCGGGTAACGCGGCACCGACCCTTGATGAGCCCTCGCCGCCCCCAGGCCCAGGACCAACGCCGTGCCCGCCACCGCGTTGTTGGCGTCCTGTTAGTGCCCTGTTGGGGACGGCTGTGACGATGGTCGACGGGTCGGCGACCACCCGACCTGACCACTCGACAACGCTCGACAACGGGGGACACATGAAAATTCTCAGGACCGCGCTGATGACGGCCTCGGCCCTCGCCATGGCCGCCGGGATGACGCTCTCGACCTCGTCGGCGGCCTCGGCCACGTCGACGAACGAGTTCGTCAACCAGAACGGCAACCACTGCCTGGCCATCGACATGTCGAAGGAGTACCAGGTCCTCGGCATCCTGTGGACCTGCAACCACAACCCCGACCAGCAGTGGCGGGTCGCCGAGCGCAAGGGCAGCGACGGCGGCGGTGCCTACTACGAGATCAAGAACGGCTACGGCCAGTGCCTCGGCACCTGGCAGGGCGCGACCGGCAACGGCACCACCGTCGTCGGCTGGGACTGCAACGGCAACCCGGACCAGCAGTGGTACATCGACACCGTCTCCAGCGACCCGCGCTACTCCTCGATCCGCAGCCACGCGGCCTGGGCCAACGGCGACGGCAACAAGTGCCTGGCCCAGTACAACGGCAGCGGTGACGGCGCGCCGGTCGTCATCTGGGACTGCAACGGTCACAGCGACCAGCACTGGATGCGGGTCGGCTGACGTACGCGACGGTGAGCGGGTGGGCGGGCGGCGGCCCGCTCACCCGCTCAGCCGCCCGGCAGGTGCGCAGCACACGGGCCGGGGAGAACGCCGCCGGTGAGCGGCCCCGGGGGAGAACGGCGACGCTTGACGAGAATCGTCAAATTACGTAGCCCACCTGCGTGAACTCCGGCACGATGGTCCCCATGAGCGTGATCATCGACGTCGCCGGACTGCCCCCTGAGCGCCTCGTGTTCAGCCCGGCGCCGCTCGCCGAGCTGTGTACGGCGCTGCACGCGCTGGCCGAGCCGGGGCACCACCCCGGGCTGCACGGGTGGACGACCGCGACCAACGCCGCGCTCAAGCCGGACCTCGCGGACCGGCTGTGCGAGGCGGACTTCTTGTGGACCACCTCGTTCTCCGACATCGCGCTGCCGTTCGCCGCGCTGCCCGACACCCACGGCCGCCCCGGCGCCACCCTCGCCGAGGACCTGGACCAGCTGGACCGGCTCGACGACGACGTGTTCGTGGACGCGGCGCTGGAGATCTCGTGCACCAGCCAGTACGGGCGCGGCGGCCCCTCCCCGCTCAGCGACGACCGGGCCCGGGCGCACGCCCTGGAGCGCGCGGCGGCCCGTGGCCCGCGCCAACGGGAGTTCGCCACCCGCCTCATCGAGGACCCGCCGGCCGTGCGGGCCTGGATCCGCCGCCTCTTCGAGGACTGCGCGGAGGCGTTCTTCGACGACGTGTGGCAGCGCGTACGGGTCGAGCTCGCCGCCGACGCACGGCACAAGACGCAGGTGCTGCGTCACAAGGGCCTGGCGGAGGCGCTCGCGGAGGTCTCGCCCGCGCTGTCCCTGGAGGGCGACGGCTCCCGTATCAGCGTGGACAAGTTGTCCAGCGGCCGGACGACCGCGCTGGACACGGCAGTCGGCGCGGGCGTCACCTTCGTCCCGTCCTCGCTCGGCTGGCCCCACCTGTGGGTGCTGCACGCACCGCGCTGGCGCCCGGTGATCCACTACCCGGCGGTGGCCCCGTCCCTGCCGGGCCCGGGCTCGCTGGACGTCCTGGAACTGCGGATGGAGGCCCTCTCCCACCCGATGCGCATCCGGATGTGCCGCTATCTGGCCCGCTCGGCGTACACCACGACGGAGCTGGCGGCGGCGCACGACATCAGCGCGCCGGAGGTGTCCCGGCACATCGCGTCCCTGAAGAAGGCGGGCCTGATCGTCACGCGCCGGCGCGGCCGGTACGCGTACCACCAGCTGGACCTGTCGGTGGTGGCGCGCCTGGGCAGCGACTTCATCGAGGGCGTGCTGCGCTGAGGTCCGTGGGGTGATGGGCGGTGGGTTCCCGCTGCGGGAGAGCGTGACCATCCGCGTCCCCGGCCACCCCGACCGCGAGATCCGGCTGGAGCGGCCCGGCCCCCGGCCATGTCCCAGGAGACGGCCGCCCAGATCCGCGAACCGGTCACCAAGGGCGCCACCGGCGGCTGGTAAAGGAGTAACGGACCGGGCCGGACCGGGGATCGAGGCCAGGAACTGACCTCATTGGTACGTAACGTGGGTGTTGCAAGGGGGAAGGCACAAGGCCTCCCCGCGCACACCCCGAGGGCGGACATCATGGTCACTCACGTACCGGCAGAGGCCCGTGGCGACGAGCGCGGCGCGCTCCTGGCCTTCGTCGAGGCCCAGCGCGGCGGCCTGCGGCGCACCCTGCTCGGCCTCACCGAGGAACAGGCCGCGAGCCGCCCCAGCGCCAGCGAACTCTCCCTGTCCGGCCTGCTCAAGCACGTGGCCGAGTGCGAACTCATCTGGCTCCGCCTGGCCCAGCAGCGCCCCAACGAGAGGCAGCGCGACGAGTCGACGTGGCAGGAGAGCTTCGTCCTGGTCGGCGACGAGACGGTCCCGCAGATGCTGGCGTTCTGGGACGGCGTCGCGGCCGAGACCGAGGAGTTCATCCGCACGGTCCCGTCCCTGGACGACACCTTCCCGCTGCCGCCCGCCCCCTGGTTCCCCAAGGACGGCCAGGTCTCGATGCGTTGGTTCCTCCTCCACCTGATCGAGGAGTTCGGGCGGCACGCGGGGCATGCGGACATTGTGCGGGAGTCGTTGGATGGAAAGACGGCGTTTGAGTTGGTGGCGTTGGCGAACGGGTAGTACCGGCCGGGACTGACCGTACGATCGTGCGCGGGGGGCCACTTCCCGCGCGCCGGGGCGAATCGACGTGGAGGAGCCCGGGGCGCTCAACTAGCCGGCGGGCTCGGGGTGGGAATGCAGCGCACGGCTGCCCAACGTCCTCGTCGGCTGACCCGCAGCATCACAGAGCCCCCGCGCTCGTACCCTTCGGGGCGGCGGGCGCGGGGGCTATCTGTGCATCCAGGGTGGCCAACTGAGGGTGGAGCAGTCAGAAACCCATCCCAGACAGCTTGGACAACCTCAACAGTTGCTGCCGTCCCCGCATCGGCGCAGCAACCCGGATAGTGCCCTCGCCCCCCAATTCGGCACGAGGGGCGGGGGCGCCCTCTTGCCCGCCCCGACACAGAGGAAGCCCTGTTGCCCGCACGACACGACATCGACAGCGAACGCGAACTCTGGGACACCTTCGCGGAAAGCACCAAAGACAAGGTGTTCGAAGCCGAACCCGTCTTCTGCTGGACGCAGTACGCCGGGCACGGGCTCGGTGCCGAACTGCTGGGAGATCCGGCAACCGTGCTGGGGATCGGGTGCGGAACGGGGCGAGCGCTCGCCTACCTCGCGCAGCGGGGAGTGAAGGCAACGGGGGTGGACCTCTCGCCCGTCATGGTCGCGAACACCACTGAACGGTGGGGGCCGTTGGGGGCGCGGTTCATCTGCGCCGAAGTGCTGGACCACCTGAGCACCGCCACGGACACGTACGACGCCATTTACTCGATCTTCGGAGCCGTGTGGTTCACCGACCCGGCAAAGCTGCTCCCGCTGATCGCCGAGCGGCTGAATCCCGGCGGGGTCCTGGCGTTCTCCCACCCCCCGGCCATTCCCGGCGCGTACGGGCCGCAAGGCATGTACAAGGGAGGCTTCGCAGGGAAGGCGATGTTCACCTACCGCTACAGCTACACGCCTCGTAAATGGCAGAACCTGTTGCTGAAGGCCGGCTTCACCGACGTCGACGCGACGGTTGTCGATGCCCCTGAGCCTGGTCACATCGGCACGTTGATCGTGCGCGCCACTGTGTGAAGTGAACCTGCCCTGCCCCTCTTGCCTGCCGTGCCAGAGGGGCAGGTCACGCGTTCGGAGCCGCTCGTGCCCATCGGCGCTCCAGGCACTCGGCATCGACGAGCTTCACGGGGACGGCTTCGAGGTATACGGGGACGGGATCGGGGCCGGGGCCAGCGGTGCCGCGCCATCCAAAACAGCGGGTTCGGTCGGATTTTCGGCTAACCTGTCTGCCTCGGTTCCTGGGGGAGTGAATCCGACGCGGCACACCGCGACGCTCGGGGTGGCGCCACCGAGTGAGAGGACGGCGGATCCGTGACAGTCGAGTACAGCCTCACCGACGCCGAACACCTCCCGTACGTCAGGCACGGCCTGCTGGAGGTGCACCGGGAGGTGTGGGGCGACGCTCAGGCGGACACCTTCGACACCCGCCTGACGGAGGCGGCCGCCAAGCCCGGCTGGACGGCGGCCATCGGCTACGAGAACGGCCGTGCCGTCGGCTACTGCCACGGTTTCTCACTCGCGGCGGACACCGACTGGTGGTCCGGCCTCATCGTGCCGCTCCCGAAGTACGTCACCTGGGAGACCGGGCAGCGGACGGCCGTCCTGGGCGAGATAGCCGTACGCGAGCCCTGGCGCGGCAGCGGCGTCGCCGCCCAACTCCACGAGGTGTGGCTGTCGCTGCGCCCGGAGGAGCGCGTGACGCTGCTGGTGGACTCGGAGTTGGGTGACGGGGCGCTTCAGGCGGCGTGCGAGGCGTGGGGGTACCGGCGGGTCGCCGATCGGCGGGAGCGGCGCGCGTCCACGGTCTATACGGCGATGATCCGGCCGGTGCGGCGGCCTTGATGGGCGGGCTGGGCCCGGGGGCCCCAAGATGTGCGGTTATCGGCGGGCGGAGAGGCAAGGCAGCCACTGCCCTGCGGTGTTCCAGCGTGAACTTGGCCGGATTTCTGCGCCCGCGCCGCCTACCGGCCGGAATTCGCCGTGCAATTGAGAGCCTTCTCGGCGCACTCCCTGCACTGCCGAAATGGGCAACGCGTCGTTCGCCATTCCTGTACGTTCCTGGAAACCCCGGACGGCCGTTCCGTATCCCGATGGTGTTTCATCCTGAGGGGTGGGTCATCGATTGACAGCGGGAAGGCAATCTCCGGTATTACGCTACCTGGAATTTATCACTCGACTCTATGGCTCTGGGGGAGAGCACGTGAATCGTCAGGTCATCCAGCAGGTAATGCGGGCTCGCCGGGAGGCACTTGGGCCCGAGGAGGCGGGGCTGCCCTCGCGCCCCGCCACGGGCCGACGCGGACCACGGGTCAAGGGGCTGAGTCAGACGGACGTCGACTTCCTGATGCGGAAGGCCTTCGGCACGTACCAGAAGGTCGAGTCGGGAGCTCTGCGACCGACGCCGACGTACCTCTTGGAGCTGGCCCGGGCGCTCAGGTTCACGGACAGCGAGTACATCTATGTGCACCTGGAGTACTTCGGGTCGGAGCCGTCCGTGCCGCTCTGTCCGGCCGGCGAAACGGACGTCCCGCCCTCCTGGCAACAGGTGTTGGACGGGCAACGCGAGATGGCGTACATCACGGACTTCCGTTACAACCTGCGCCTGTACAACCAGCCGTTCGCGCAGATGTTCCTGCGCGGGGAGCCGCCGGAGAACACCCTGGCCTGGATGCTGCTGGACCGGGAGGCACGCGACATCACGTTGATGGACTGGGAGAACGCGTGGCTGCCCACTGTAGTCCCGGCGCTGCGGGCTTCCCTGGCCGCCCACCCCGAGGACTCGGCCCTCCTGGGCATCCGTACCGAGCTCATGGAAGAGCCCCTGTTGCGGCGTCAGTACCAGGAGAGCGGCTGCACGAAGATCCACCCGGACGGCGACCGGCGGCCGCTGCGCCACGCGATCCGCGGCGAGGGCCAGGTCACCATGATGCTCTCCCAGTTCCTCGGCTCATCGGGGGCGCGCTATATGACCCTCCTGTTCGAGCCGGACCGGCCGGACATATGACGTGGCGCCCGGCATGCCGTCGACTGTTGTGAGACGTAGGCCGTCATCCATAAGGCCGGATCGGCCGGCGCTGGTGCGGCGATGGGCGCCGCACCAGCGGGTGGGAGCCGGCCCGCGATCTCACCAGGGGATGGCACCCGAGTGCTGGAAAGAAACCAGGAACCAGATGATCAACGGGATGAGGATCAGGAGCACGAGACACCCCAGTGCCTGTGCCCAGGGTGCGGTATGGCCTCGTGGTTCATGTGGCACTCTGCATCACAGTTTCGTTATGGCGCGGGTGAATGCTTGAGCGTAGGCAGCGGTGCCGACGCCGTTGGGATGGTAGCTCTCGCGGCTGACACACCAGGTTCCTCCGATGGTGCAGCGGAAGTCTCCGTCACCATGAGGTGCTGCGACCACCTTGTTGACCCCTTCCGGAGTGTTGCAGGCGCGCTTGTACGCGAAGTCATCATCGGGGGATGCGAAGGTGACCGGAAGCCCCTTTGCCTGGAGGGAGGTAGCGAGTTCTCCCTGCTTTTCGGCCATGTAGCGTGCCATCGCGTTCAGACGGGCCATCCCCGCCCCGCCGACGCCGCTGGCACAGCCGACGGCGCTCTCGTCGAAGAGCTGTGGGTATCCCATGAGGATGATCTTGGCGTTGCCCGCCCTTCCATGAATCTCCTCGAGCAGCTTCTGGATCTTGGGCGTGGCGCTGTCGACGTCGTGCCGGACGTCGCCGTCGGAGGGGCAGCCTGTCGTGGCACACATCCGCACCACGTTGGGAAAGCCGGCGTCGTTTCCGCCGATGGTCAGAGCCACCAGGGTGGTGTCGCTGCTGAGAACACCGGAGGTGAGCTGGGCTGCCTCGTGGAACTGGCCGTCGCCCTGGGCGTATTTGCCGCGATCCTGCCAGGAGAGGGGCCATGTATCGACGTCGTTGCCCGCAGCGTCCGTGTACTTTCCCCGGACGTTCCATGTCAGGGCACCGGAGCAGCTGACATTGTGGAAGTCGAGGGTCGATCCGCCGGCCGCGTCGTTGATGCGCTGCCCGATGGAGGAGCCCGGCGCGTCGGGCAGGGAGGCCTTGAGCGCCCAGGAGTTGGCACTGCGACGGCACGCGTTCCACGCGGGCTCGCCGTTGGCGGCGTCGGATTCGGGCGAGTAGCCGCCGGCGCCCTCGCCCGAGGAGTAGGAGTCCCCCATGACGACGACCATGTTCCGAGGCTTCCAGCTCAGGGGCTGGAAGGCGACGGCGTCCCAGGCGACGTCATCGTCCGCGGTGCCGTCGTCCGTCTGATTGGAGAGGCTGACCCTGGGCGCTCCCTTGAACTGGTAGGCGCCCAACGGAACCCATGTGTTCGCCCGGTAGTGCTGGTTGAGGTACCGGTCCCGGGTCCCGCCCCCCGCCAGCCCGCCGATCTCGTAATGGGCCTGCTGGGTCTGGGCGCCGGTGTCCGGGACGTGGACGAAGACGCGGGCCCACTGGTTGTCGAGGGTCTTGCCGACAGTCCAGGTGCCGGTCACCTGCATCAGGTCGATGCCGTGTGCGCTGTCGCGGGTGTGGGCGTACCAGAAGTGGTCGCCGAAGGCTCCGCCGATCTGGTGCAGGTCGCCTTTGGCCTCGTAGTGGTTCTGCGTGTCGGCCCTGAACGGGCTGAAGCCGAACGAGCCGGAGTTGGTCCAGCCGGACTTGCCGCACCCGTCGGTGAAGGCCGGAACGGAGGAGGGCACGTCGTCGACCACCAGGGCACCGGACGGTACGGAGTTGTCGCACATGCTGCCTGCGCCGTTGTCGCCGTTGCCCAGTTCGGCCTTGAGCGTCTTGTACGTCAGGTACTCGTGACCGCAGGTGGAGGGGCAGTCGACCTTCCAGGAGGTCTGCGGGACGTGGTACCAGTGCGGAGGGTCGCAGCTCGGCCCCATGTGGTCGATCTCGCAGCGCGGTGGCGCGGCCGGATCACACGCGTTCTCCGTGGGTTTGCAGAAGATGTCCAGCCCGGGCTTGACCGTGGAGCGGTTCCCGCCCGTACTCCACCACGCGGGGGAGTACCCGGCGGTGTTGCCCTTGTTGGTGACGCCGGTGTCCGCGTACGAGCGTCCGGTGTCGATCGGCCAGGCACCCCAGCCCAGTACCTTCTCCGCGTACGACCACCTCTGCGGGAAGGCGGCATCGGCGTAGGCGTTGTTGTCCAGGAAGGCGTGCCGGTCCGGCGGGTAGAGGGGGTTGGAGGGGTTGTTCAGATAGCCCAGGCCCCAGGGTTCGGTCGGGGAGGCCGGGACGTAGTGGTTCATCCCGGAGTTGTAGTTCCACAGCGCGGCGAACCAGTTCTCCGGGGCCGCCGGGTCGTCGGTGTTGAGTTTGATGGCGTTGGGCTGCGGGCCGACGGTGTGCAGCTCGTTCCACTTCTGCGAGAGGGTCCGTGCGGCGACCGCGATGTTGGAGGTGTAGTCGAGCGCGATGGCTTTCTGCCGGTCGGGAGGTAGCTCGTCGGGAGCGCCGATCTTCATCCCGTCGGTCTGCTGGCCGATGCCGTAGCCGCAGTCGGCCTCGTTCCAGTCGATGCGCCAGTGGTCCTGGGGGGTGGCCGGGCTGCTCGGGTGCCCGTAGAAGCCGTTGGTGCTGGCCAGGGTGGAGCTGGTCTGGCCGGGCAGGGCGCCGCCCTCGGCCTGCCAGAGGTTGGACTCCTGGGCCAGGACCCCGAGCAGCACCTGCGCGGGGATGCGGCCGCCGTTCGTCCCGGCGAGGGCGGGCAGCGGGAACATGCCCTGCGGGTCGACCGTGCCGAGCCCGGCGGCGGTCCGCCAGCCGCCCTGGCGGATGTAGGCGCTTGTGAGGTTGCCGCGGATGGCCATGTCGACGGCCCACTCAACCTGGTTGGGGGTCGGTTGGTACGCCTGCTGCGCGGGATCGTTGCGCGGCATCGAGCAGGCGCGGTCGGTGTCGACGGTGGAGTGGGGATCACCGCCCGCCGCCGGGGCCGACGCCCCCGGCCCGGCCTGCGTCGCGCGGGTGCGGGAAGCGTTCAGGGCCGGCGACGGGCTCCGCCCGGCAGCCGCGGGCGCGTCCTGACCCGCGGTGAACGAGACCGTCTTCCCGGTGGACGGGACTTGTGCGGTGATACGCACAGGCGCGGCCGCGTTCCACGCCGTGGCCGCCGGCGGACTGCTGACGTGGCTGCGCAGGCTCTCGGAGACCACCGGCCCGATGGCGAGCGCGCCGGTGGAGGACACCGTCGCGTCCGCGGCCGCCTTCAGCCGTCGCACCGGCACGGGCAGCACGGTGGTGGAGGTGGGCGCACCGGTGAGGAAGACCCGCCCACCGGTGCCGGCCCGCAGACCCAGCGCGCCCACGGGACCCTGCGCGAACGTCGTCGTGCGGCCGTTGGCGGTCCGCCGGGCGCGGGCCCTGCCGCCCGCCAGGTCGAGGAAGCTGACGCCGCCCTGACTGTCGGCGCGCAATTGGAAGGCCGGACCGGAGGTGGTGGCGAGTTCGGTGGCGCGGTTGTCCCGGCCGAAGGACACCAGTCGGCCGGCGGCGGCCCCGACGACACGGTCCCCGACGGGAACCGCTGAGGTGACCTGGACGTTCTCGGTCTGCTCGCGGGTGACTGCGCCGCTCGTGGTGTCGACGGTCAACAGCCGCGTCCGGCCGTCCTCGTCACCGCCGACCTGGGTGAGCACGGCGGTCTCGCCGGTGCCGCAGCCCGGTGAGAAGTACGCCAGGGTCACGGTGTCGGCGAGCTTGGTCACCTTGCCGTCGGTCAGGTCGACGACGGCCGCGAAGCCGCCGCGTTCCATCAGCGCGGGCCTGTTGGTGAACTCCCGGGGCGCGTAGACGACGACGGCCCGTTCGCCGGAGCCGGTCACACAGGCGTTGCCGATCCACAGACCGGTGCCGAAACCGGGTTCCGCGAGGGTGGCGACCGTCCGCCACTCGTAGGCCTGGCTGCTGTCGGCCGCCAGCACATGCAGGCCGGACCCGTCGCCGGCCACCGTCACCGCGCGATCGTCGGACCGCTTCCACGTACGGGGCAGGACATCGTCCGGGGACACCACCTTGGAGGAGCCCTCCTGACGGGGCGGCTGCGGACCTCCCCTGTCGCCCCTGACCCCGGCGTCCGGTATCGAAGTGACCTGTGCCCCCTCCGCAGCCGTCGGCCCGGCCCAGGCCCGGCCACCGGGCAGCAGGCTCATGACCGCCAGGGACGCGGTGACGACGGCGAAGGGTAATCGTGCCCCGTATCTCGGTCCTGGTCTCTGTCTCAAGGAATCTCCCATGTTCAGAAAGGGAAGCGAGCCGCTTGATCTGCGGGACGACCGCGACCTCCACCAGGAGGGCATACGGACTTCCCAGCCACACGTCGAGAACCGTCGTCAACGGGCTGCGGACGCCTTGCTCACCGTGTCCTTGTTGGCGGCCCGGACCTCGTTCAGCGCGGCCTGGTTGGCCTTGATGGCCCTGGTCTGCAACGCCACCTCAGCCTCGTACCACGTCCTCTCCACGTGGTACCGGTTTCGGCAGGCGACGTCCGCTGTGGCGGTCGCGATCTCCAAGTCGGTGATGTGGTGAGGGTCGTTGAAGCGCTTGTCGTCGTTGGCGTCCATGGGCTTCGCGTACGAGTAGCCCTTGGCCTTCATGCATGTGGACCACTGCGCGAAGACCGTGGTCACCTTCTGGTCCTTGACCGACTCCCTGAACGAGTCGCCCTTGATGCGTTCCACCAGGTCGGAGCGGGTCACAGCCGGAACGGTCCCCCCAGCCGACTGGAAACATCCCTGTAAGACCTTCGGATCCGCGCCGGACTCGTCCACGGCACCGGCCATCATGGCTCGGTCGTACGCCTGCTGGTCCGCGGCATCCGGGTGGTAGCCGTGCTTGGCCGCCTGCGCGGCGTCGTGGATGCCGTACCGCCAGTCCGTCTCGGTCCTGCCTCCGAGAGGGGGAAGGTCCGGGGCCGGCGCCCACTGCGGGAAGCCCGCCCTCTTCATGCACGCGGCGATCACCCTGTCCCGGCTGCTGCTGACCAGCCGGGCATCGGCCCTGGAGATCATGTAGGTCTCGATGGGCAGCCTCCACTGTGCGGGATCGGCCGAATCGCCCGCTGTGATGGGTAAGGCAGCTGCATTTCTCGCCCCGGCGGTCGTGGTCTTGCCGCCGTCGGACGACGAGTTCGCGGACAACGCGGCAACGGCGACCGCTCCTACCGCGACCGCGGCCAGCACGGGTACCGTTGCCTTCTTGATCGCCCTGTTGTTGCTCATAGTGGCAGGTCCTCAGCCTTCCCCTGGTTCCGATGCAGTGTGGTGCCGGTCAGGCCGTCCATTGGAACGACGCGTCCTCGTTGTAGACGTTCCGGAACTGCCCGACGCTCTGGTAGGGGCCGATCGCGTCCTGGTTCCCCTTGTATCCGCTGTTGTAGTACACCCGGGCCATGTACTTGTAGTGCGTGTTCTCGCCGGCGGCCGCGTTGTTCTTGATGTGCTGACCCGAGCCGGGCCACGGGGAACTGACGCCCAGCAAGCAGAACTTGAGCGGGTGGACATGGCCGTCACCGGGACGCAGGGCGTCGAAGTCATAAACGCTGTATCCGATATTGCGGTACGAGCCCGCCGGGCCCGAGTTGTAGTAAATGTGGAATTTGAAGGAAGAGTCGTCCGGATCTCCGCAGAGGACCTCTCCGCTGGCGCCCAGGTTCAGCGTGTCGGCGTCCGGTGGCATGGGGACGGGGTCGTCGGCGGCAGCGACAGGAATGGCGACAAGGAGTGCCGCTGCGGCGCCCACGGCTGCCGTGATGGCTCTGCGCATGTTTCTCCCTTTCGGGTACGAGTGCGGGTGTGGCGGGGCCGGATCGGTGCACCGAACGGCGTCGGGTACCTACTGGGTGACCGCTCAACGCGCTGTGGGCCAGCTCGACATCGCTTGGCTGATCATGGTGCGTTTCCCCGTTGCCGGCCGCGGTGTATCAGGGGCGACAGTAGCCCTTGGAGAGAGCTCACTCGTACGGGTTTTCGATGATTTTGATTTACTGCGGTGAAAAGTGGACAGGGTCTTACCCGCTCGTCCCATGCGCCTCGGCCCCCACTGGCCTGCTGCGACTCAGACGCTTACATCTCCGACGCCATTCTTGTGCCTCGTTGTCGGCGCCGCGATGTGTCTTATTCCGCCCCGGCTCGGATCGCCTTCGCTCGGGTGAGGCGATTCCCCGCATTGTTTACCCGGAGAAAAATCCCCGGTTATTCTGCTCTGCCTGACACGCGGCTGCGGGAAGGCTCCGAGCGAATCCGCCGTCCATGAAAGCGCCCCCTCCGCCGCAGGCGGAAGGGGCGTGGTGCTGCCCGGGACGGGCGCCTACAAGTGCACTGAGGGCTGGAGTTGTCCATCAGCCGGAGTGCCCCGGCGGACCGCCCCCCTACGAGTGCTTGATCGTCTCCCCCTCAGGAACCCGGTAACAGCCGGACGTGACCGCGATGCCCAGGCTCGGGCGGTCGTCCTTGCTGTAGGCGACGACGGAGACGCTCATCTTCTTGGAGTCGTTGTCGGCGACCAGGTTGCGGTTCTTGTTCGGGCTGTTGTCGACGTAATCGTCCTTGACCACCCAACCGCCCGTGCTCAGCTTCTCCTTGAGGTGCTTCATCGCGACGTCGTTGTCCGCGGCGGACGTCGGCGCGAAGTTCCACGGGTGGTAGACCTGGAAGTACTTCTCCGGGTCCCTGCCCTCGCACGCCTTCACACCGGGCCCGGGCTCCGATGCCTTGCCGGGCACGCCGGTGAACTCGTAGATCTGGCTGGAGACCGCCTTCACGGCCGCGACCGCGTCGTCGGTGCGGGCCGTGCCCGCGAGGGGAATCTTCGGGGTGTCGTCGTTATTCATGCCACATCCACTGAGAAGAAGGCCGGTCAGTACGAGAGGGAACAGCGCGCTGCCCGGGCGGCGCCGGCGAGCAGCGGGGAGCGGTGCGCGGAGCATGCGGGTCCTTGGTGGTGTGCGATCGGGTCGGTGGCGGTCGGGTCGGTGGCGGTCGGGTCCCGGCGGCGCGGGCGGTCAGTGTCTACGACTGGGCGTACGTCTCATCACATACGTCCCATCACTCACGTCTCATCACTGAGGCGCGGTGACGTTGCCGTACTTGCCGACCACCACCAGTGCCTGGTTCTTCAGGGCCGTGGTGTCTCTGCCCCAGTACTCACTGTGCCCGTGCGATCCCTTGGTCGCCGTCGGGCCACTGCCCTCCGGGTGCGTGTTCATCTGGTTGGCGCCGAAGACCTCGTCGCTGGGGATGAGGAACACCCCGCCGCCCATCTTCCACTGGCTGCCGCCGTGGCCCCAGCGGCCGATGTCCGGGACCTTGTCGCCGTCGGCCTCCTCGTTCCACACGTGCCCCTTGGGTACGTCCATCTCGTCGGCCGAGCCCACCTTGACGCCCGGGCTGCCCGCGAAGATCACGTCATCGGCGTTGAGGTCGCCCTTCTGGGCCGCCGCGCCGATGAGCGTGGTGCCGTACGAGTGGCCGATGGCCGTGCGGTGTGGCTCGCCGGGGGCGCTGTAGGACGCGTCGAGGCCGTCCATGAACTTGCGGTAGGCGGGCGCCCCGTCATAGGCGTAGTGCTCGAAGGGCGCGTCCTTGACGATGTCCTGCGGGGCGTCGTAGCCGAGCCAGGCGATGGTCGACACCGACGCGTCGGGCGTCACCTGGTGCGTGGTGCGCCACAACTCGGTCATACGGTCGATGCTTCCCCCGAACCCCTCAAGGTTGGACGTCGTACCGGGTACGTACACCGCCTGGTGCTGAGCCGTGTCGGGATTGCCGTTCGCGAGGATGGCCCTCCCGTGCCCCTCCGGGCTGAACCCGAGCAGATACGCCTCCGGCAGGCCTTCCTTCCCGGTCTGGTCGAACCGGTTCTGAATAGCCCCCATCCCCTTGAGCGACGACTCCAGATGCCGGTACCGGTCCCCGTACTTCTTCTCCCACTCCATCCACTCATCGGTGTGCACCTTGGCGGGGTACGACCCGGCGGTGATCCACGTCCACTCGTTGGCGGGTGGTTTGGGGATGCCGTTGAGTTCGGTCTGGTACTGGCCGCGTCGTTCGTCGAAGACCATGCGGTTGGCTTCGTCGCGGACGGTGGCGGGCAGGCCGTCGAGGCCGCCGAGGGTGTCGGGGTGCAGGGCGACCCAGGCGGCCTGCTGGTCGGGGTCGAGCTTCTTCCACCAGTCGGCGTTGGCCTTGGGGCTGCCGTCCTTGGGGGGCTGGGGGAGGGAGTCGAGGTAGTGCTTCCCCGCTGCCTGGACGCCTTCGGTGTCCTTGGCGACGTCCGCCCAGTCCCCGTCGGAGACGACCAGGTCGTCGTCCGCCTTGAGTTTGCGCAGTTGCGGTGCCCACTTGTGGTCCGCGTCGGTGGCTTCCTTGAGGGCCTCGGCGATGCGGTTCGCTATGTCCTGGGCGATCTTGTAGTTGGGGTTCGGGTCGAAGAGGGCCGCCTGGCCGTACATTCGCCGGGCGCCTTCGTCCGTAGTGCCCTTCGCCGAGCTGGGCCCCGGCGGGTCCCCGCCCGGGTTCTTCCCCGCCGCCGGATAGCTGACCGCCCCGTCCGCGCCCACCGTGAACTTGTGCTCCGCCGCCTCCGACAGCGCCCGCGTCAGCTTGTCCTGGGCGGGGCGCATGTCGGCCGCGAAGGCTTTCAGGGCGGTGGCGACGAGACCGCATTCGACCTGTACGTAGTGGAAGTCCTTGGCCACTTCGCGCAGCTGGCCCACAGCCGCCTCGGCTGCCGCCCCCTTGAGGGCCTTCTGCATCTGCGCGGTGATCCGCTGCTCGAGGGCGTCCTTGGCGCCGCTGGCCATGTCGCTGGAGGAGCGGTATCCGCTCGCGGCCTCCTCGAACTCGTGCAGCTTGAGCGTCTTGAGGGTCTCGATGTCCATGGCTCAGGTCACTTTCCCTCGCCGCCGACGGCCGGGGTGTCCTGGTACTGCTTGCCCAGCTCCACGAAGAGGCCCTTGATGTTGTCGTCGGTCAGCAGCAGGTCGTTGCCGGCCCGCTGGAGGCTGCCCTGGAGCGCGGTGCACCGGCCGGAGAGCTTGTCGAGATACGTCTTCCAGCTCTCGTAGACCTCGGACTGCGCGGCCGCGCTCTCCACACCGCCGCCGGTGGCCAGCCCCTGCTGTCCGGTCTCCAGAGCGGTCAGCGCCTTCTTGACGTCACCGCTCAGCTCGCCGACGGCGCTCCCGGCCGCGGTCCAGGCGGCCTTGCTGGACTGGACGTCGCCCTTGCCGCTGCCGTTGCCGCCGTTGCCGTCGTCGGCGCCCGCCAGCCGCATCCCGCCCCGGCCCGCGGGCCCGCTCTTGAGCTGAGCCCACTCCTGCGCGAACGAACTCACTCGTCCCCCTTTGGTACACCTGTCCCGTGCGTCACCCTGCCCTGTGCCGCCGCCAGGCTACAAGGACCGGAACGGGATCTTCTGAGTACGGGTACTCAGAGCGGTGTTCCGGGGCGCCCGGCATGCGCTATAGTGGATCTTGAGCTTGCGCCGCTGAAGAGCGGATGCGGGCCCGGCGTTGGTGGTCCAAGGAAAGGCGCCCCACTTCCTGTGGGGAGATGCAGGTGCAAGGCCTGCCCAGCGCTCGACGAACAAGGGCCCCGGTCTCCGTGATGGAGACCGGGGCCCTTGTCTTGCGTTGCCGCTTGCCGCTTGCCGCTTGCCGCTTGCCGATCGCCCGTCGCCGCCGACGGGCCCCTTCCCCGACAGCTTGCCGCACGTCGGGGAAGGGAGCGGCCGAAGCCGAGGTCAGAACAGGATGTTGTAGGTGTTCCACCCACCACCGATCCGCGTACGCGACGCGTACGGCGCTGCCGCATTGCCGGTGCCCCGGTACAGCCACAGCACACCGGCCGCGTCGCGGGCGACGAGGTCGGCGCGGCCGTCGGAGGTGAGGTCGCCGGTGCCGTTGAGGGCGGTGTAGGTGTTCCAGCCACCGCCGATCTTCGTACGGGAGGCGTACGGAGCCGCCGGGTTGCCGGTGCCCCGGTACAGCCACAGCACACCGGACGCGTCGCGGCCCAGCAGGTCGGCCCGGCCGTCGCCGGTCAGGTCGCCGGGGGCGGTGAGCGCGGTGTACGTGTTCCAGCCGCCGCCGATCTTCGTACGCGCGGTGAACATCGCGGCCTGCTCGCCCGTGCCGCGGTAGAGCCACAGCACGCCCGAGGCGTCGCGGGCGACGAGGTCGGCGCGGCCGTCGCCGCTGACGTCGCCGGTGCCGACGAGCGTGTTGTAGGTGTTCCAGCCCCCGCCGACCTTCGTGCGTGCCGAGAACAGGCTGCCGTCGGCGCTGCCCTTGAAGTGCCAGAGCACCCCGCTCTTGTCACGGGCCACCAGGTCACCGGTGCTGTGCACGGTGACCGGGCCCAGCGAGCCGAGCGCGGTGTACTGCTGCCAGCCGTCGCTGAGGAACTGCCGCTCCCCGTACGGCGCGGCGGCCGTGCCCGTACCGTCGTAGTACCGCAGCAGGCCCTTGGCGTCGCGGGCGAACAGGCGGTAGCGGTCGCGTACGGGGTAGGGGCTGGTGACGGCGAAGGTGCTCTCGGCCTCCGGGTTGCCGCTGCCGTAGTTGACGACCTCGAAGTCGGCGCGCGCCTTGATCTTCCAGGCGGCGACGGAGGGGCCGGAGGCGAGGGTGTACGTGACGGTGTGCTCGCCCGCGGGCAGGTCGCAGCTCACGGTGTCACCGCCGCTGCCGATGGAGCCGAGGGTGTGGTCGCAGGAGCTGCCCGGCCCCCCGTCCACCGACTGGACGGAAATGTCCAGCTCGTCCATGTCGAAGTAGCGCTCGTCGCTGGTGCGCTCGAAGTTCACGGTCAGATGGCCGGGGTCTGCGGCGTGGACGTGCACGCTCTGTACGAGCGAGGCGCTCAGCGGCACGTCCGGGGTGGACAGCGTGACGCTGCTCTTGGCGACCTGCTCGGGCGTCTTGACCTTGATGACGGCGGCGGTCGGGTTCTCCGGATCGGAGGTGGTCCCGGCCAACTGGGCGGCCTTGACGGCGGCGGCGACGCTCGCCCCGCGCGGCGCGTAGGCGACACCCACGTACGCGGTGGTGTCGTTGGCCGCCGACGCGCTCGCCGCGACCTCGGGCTGGTCGAAGACGTTGACAGTGGTCACGGGACAGGCGAAGACGCCCGGCGCGCCCGCGTACACCGTGCATCCGTCGCTCCCGGCACTCGCGCTCAGCCCTCCGGGCAGACCGCCACCGCTCCAGGAGGCGTCGGTGAGCGGGGCCTTGCTGAACGCGTAGACGACGGTCCCGTCCGGCGTGCCCCCGGCGCTCCCAGCCGGACCCCAGCTGTGGCCGGGCCCGAGCGTGAGGTTGCGTACGGTGGGAAAGAATCCGGCGTCGGCGGCGGCGGGCTGTGCCGCGCAGAGACCGGAGGCGCTCAGGGTGGTGGCCGCGGCGGCCACCAGGGCAGCACGAGTTCTGGACTGACGCATGAAGGTGCCCCCAGGGCAGGGTGGGCGGCCTGTTGCGGCCGCTGCAGCGCCTGGTGATCCCCCCTGGCGCGGGAGGAGACTACCTGGTGGGTCGGGCGCTCGGTACGCCGGTACGGGCATGGAGTCAACCGATCCGGGCCTACACCAGCGCCGCGTAGACCGTCGGCACGGGGCACGCCAGTGCCCCGAGCAGCAGCAGCCGCATCGCCGGGGCGAGGCGGCGTACCCCGGGGGCGAAGGCGAGGGCGACCAGCAGCGTGGTTGCCACGCCGACGATCCCGACGAACGTCATGACGAACTCCCCCACGGGCTGCCCCTCCGCCGCGCCCCAGAGCGCCACCATCCCCACCAAGAAGGCCAGCTCCGCGACCGAGACGAACGTGATGGCCCACAACACGGCGGCCAGCACGACGACCAGGACCTGCCTCCCGTGACGGGGGCGCGGCCGGGGCGGCTGGTAGGGGCCGTACAGGGTGGCGTAGGTGGTGGGGTTCATGGTCGGACCGTTCCTTCGCGTTGGGGTCTGACCAAGATCCTCGTGCGGAAGGCGGCGGGGCGGCATGCGCTTGTGTACTCACGTGTGCGGGGTCTGTACTCAGCAGGGCCTGGGCCCCCGACCGCCGGTGACCGGCTACCGGTCCCTGTCGGCCGCGGCGCGCCCAGCGGTACGGGCGGGCCGGCCGCCGATCTCCCCGGGCCCGTACAGGGCGGCCGGTGCCGCGGTGGCGAGGGCCCAGTAGCGATCGCCGTAGGACCAGTGCCACCACTCCGTGGGGTAGTTGACCAGGCCCGCCGCGGTCAGGGAGGCGGCCAGGACGGTGCGGTTCTCGCGCGCTCGGGCGCTGATGTTGGCGGCTCGGGTGTAGCAGGCGCCCGCGCTCTCCTCCGGAGTGGCGTTCATACGGGTGCCCAGGTCGAGCTCGACCCCGTCGGCGTCGGCGAGCGTCAGGTCGACGGCGGCGCCGGCGCTGTGCGGGGCGATCTCGGGTGGGGACACGTAACGGCTGGCGGCGGCGCGGATCCGGGTGTCGGACCAGCGCGGGTGCTCGGCCCGCAGAGTGTCGGCGTACTCCTCGAAGTACCGCTGTCGCATCCTGCGCGGAAGTCACCCTCCCGCCACGTGCTCGTGAGCCTGCCTCTGGGGAAGATCCCGCACCCCCCGAACCGGCGACCCCCCAAGCACCCCCGTCGTCGCGATCAGGGCGACGGCCACCAGCCACATCGTCGGGCGGGCGCCCAGGGTCGTGGTGGCCGTGCCGGCGAGGATCGCGCCGAGGGGGATCGTGCTGTAGTTCAGTGCCAGTGTCGTCGCCGTGACGCGGCCCAGCAGCTCCGGTGGGCAGTACGTCTGGCGGAAGCTGACCAGGACGACGTTGCAGGCCACCACGCCCGCCATCAGCACCGTCGAGCCCACGACGAAGAGCGACAAGCGGGCGCCGGGGGCGGTCAGGGGGATGAGGAGGGTGAAAGGGGCCGCCGCGAGCTGGATGAGCAGGACGCCCCGGGCGGTGCCGAAGCGGCGGGTCAGCGGGGTGGCGGCGAGGCCTCCGACTACGCCCCCAAGGCCGCCGCAGGCCAGCAGTACGCCGACCAGGCCGGGCCCGGCCCCCACCGTGCGGACCAGGAAGACGACTTGGACCGCCTGGTACGCGGCCAGCGCCAGGTTCAGCGCCGCCCCGTAGACGGTGACCGTGCGTACGTAACGGTCGTGGACCACGAAGCGCAGGCCGTCGGATATCTCCTCGCGGATGCGTCGGGTCTGGGGAGCCCGGCGTTGCTCCTGTGCGTTGATACGCAGCAGGCACGCCGAGGAGACCAGGAACGAGAGCGCGTCGAGCAGCAGGCCCGGCGCGCTGCCCACGGTCTGCGCTACGAGGCCGCCGAGGCCGGGGCCCGCCACCCGGGTGGTCTGGTCGCCGGTCTGTAGTTTCGCGTTGCCTTCGAGCAGTTCGGACCGGGCTACGAGGCTGGGCAGGTACGCCGAGTACGCCGTGGAGAAGAACACGGACGCCGCGCCGGCCAGCAGGGCCACCGCCAGCAGGTGGCCCATGGTGAGCGCGCCCAGCCACCACGCCACCGGGACGCTCGCGTACAGCACCGCCGAGATCAGGTTGCAGCAGAGCATCACCGCGCGGCACCGCATCCGGTCCACCCATGCCCCGGCGGGCAGCCCGAGGACCAGCCAGGGCAGCCAGGGAGCCGCGGTCAGCAGACCGACCGCGAAGGGGGACGCGTCGAGCGTGCCGACGGCGGTGAGCGGCAGCAGCACCGAGGTGACGCTCGTGCCGAGTTTGCTCGTCGTCTCCCCTACCAGCAGGAGGCGGAAGTTGCGGTGTGCCAGCAGGCCTCGCCCCAGTCCGCGCTCCGGTCGTGCCGTTGGGTCTTGTGCCGGTGGGGTGGCCTGGTGGCCCTCGGCCGGTTCCGTGGTCATCGTGCGAGCGCCTTTCCAGGGGGTGTTTCGGGCCCGGCCGTGGGTCGGATCCGGCGGGTCTCGGGGGGTGTGGGCGCCGCCGCGGTCATCGGCCGCTCATCGGCGATTCACCGGCGGACCACCGGTTCGGCGGGTGCCGCGTTAAGAAGATCACATTCCCATTCGCAAGGGTAGGTGGCCTGCTCAACTGCTGCTTAGGATCACCGAAGTTCATGGCCGCCGAGTGCGTATCTGGATGGAAGCGGGGCGACTTGCATGACGAATCCCTTCGAGAACGAGGCCGGACAGTTCCTGGTCCTCGTCAACGACGAGCAGCAGTACTCCCTTTGGCCAGCGGAAACGTCCGTGCCGGAGGGGTGGGCCGTGGCGCACGGACCTGACGGCCGCGCCGACTGCCTCCAGTACGTGGAGCACGCGTGGACCGACATGCGGCCACTGAGCCTGCGGAACGCGCAGCAGTAGTCGGGTCGTTTGCGGCTTCGTTTACGGCTGAACTTTTTGGTCGCGGTAGCAAATACTTCGGCCTGCTCGTACGAACTAGGAGCTTTCGTGGACGGTGGCGGGATCGACCTCCTCCGGCGGTTCGCAGCGGCGACCGCACTGCATCCGGAGCGCGTCGCCGTGTCCACGCCCTCGCAGTCGCTCACCTTCCGCGAACTGTGCGACCGGGTCGAGCGGATCGCCGCCGTCCTGCGCGACGCCGGTGTGCGGCCCGGAGCCGTGGTGGCCGTCCGGCTGCCCCGCTGCCCGGACCTGGTGGCCGCGATGCTCGCCGTGTGGCGGTCGGGGGCGGCCTACCTCCCCCTCGACCCCGCCCACCCCGACGAACGGCTGCGGTTCCAGGCCGAGGACGCGGGGGCCCGGGTCCAGCTCACCTCGTCCCACCTGGGCGGTGCGGAGCCCCCGGCGGGGATCGTCACCGTCGACCTCGACCGTCTTACGGGGCAGGGCGGCGGCGCGGCGCCAGCGCCCGAGGCGGTGTCCTCGCCCGAGGCGGTGCCCTCAGGCCACCACCACACCGCCTACGTGATGTACACCTCCGGCACCACCGGTCACCCCAAGGGCGTCCTCGTCAGCCGCCGCAACGTCGCCCACCTCCTCCACTCCCTGGAGTGCTCGGGCATCTACCCGGCCGAGCCCGCACGGGTCGCGTGGAACGCCGGGCTCGGCTTCGACGCCTCGGTCCAGCAGTGGGCCAGGGTCTGCCGGGGCGACACCCTCGTACTCCCCACCGACGAACTGCGCGCCGACCCCGCCCTGTTCGCGCGCTTCTTGCGCGAGCAGCGCGTCACCGACCTCGACGCGACCCCCTCGCACTGGGAACTCCTGCGCCCGCACGTGGTGCGCGGCACGGCGGACACCGGCCCGCTGCGGCTGTTCCTCGGCGGCGAGCCCGTCCCGGAGGCGATGTGGGCGGACCTGGCCGACCTCTCCGGGCGCGGCCTGGTGGACGCCGTCAACCTGTACGGGCCGACCGAGTGCACCGTCGACTCCACCGCCGCCCGGATCACCGGCCCCGCCCGGATCACTGGCCCCGCCGCCCAGGTCACCAACCTCACCCCCCACATCGGCTCGCCCCTCCCCGGCGTGACCGCCCACGTCCTCGACGCCGCCCTGCGGCCCGTCCCCGAGGGCGCGGCAGGGGAGCTGTACCTCGCCGGAGCCGGTGTCGCGCAGGGGTATGCGGGGCGACCGGGCCACACCGCCGAGCGGTTCGTCGCCGACCCGACGGGGCCGCCGGGCACCCGTATGTACCGGACCGGCGACCTGGTGCGCCGCCTGCCCGGCGGTGACCTCGCCTACCTCGGGCGGACCGACGGCCAGGTCAAGCTGCGCGGACACCGGATCGAGCCGGGAGAGATCGAGGCGGTGCTGGCACGTCAACCAGGCGTCGCCAGAGCGGTGGTGACGGCCCATCAGGACGCTCCCGGTGGTCGCCTCGTCGCGTACGTCACCGCCGCCTCCGCCGACGCCGGCCTGGAGCCCGCCGCGCTGCGCGAGCGCTGCGCCGCCGCCCTGCCCGCCCCCATGGTGCCCTCCGCCGTCGTCGTCCTCGACGCCTTCCCTCTGACGCCCAACGGGAAGACCGACCGCTCGGCCCTGCCCGCCCCCGCCCCCGCGAAGGGAGAGGGCGGCCGAGCCCCCCGTACACCGCACGAAGAGCTCCTGTGCGCCCTGTTCGCCGAGGTGCTGGGGGCGGGGCCGGTATCCGCCGACAGTGACTTCTTCGACCTCGGCGGCCACTCCCTGCTCGCCATGCGGCTCGTCGGCCGCGTCCGCGCCGAGGCGGGCGCGGAGCTGGCGGTGCGCGACGTGTTCGAGGCGCCGACGCCCGCGCGGCTCGCCAGGCGGCTCGGCGCGGACCGGACCGTACGGCCCGTACTGCGGCGCCTGCCGCGCCCCGAGCGGCTGCCGCTCTCCGCCGCCCAGCGGCGCCTGTGGTTCCTGGACCGCCTGGAGGGGCCGAACCCCTCGTACAACGAGCATGTGGCCTTCCGGTTCACCGGGGCCCTGGACGTGGCGGCGCTGCGGTCGGCCGTGGGCGACGTCGTGGCGCGCCACGAGTCGCTGCGCACCGTCTTCCCCGACCACGACGGGGAGCCCCACCAGCACATCCTCGACGCGGAAACGGCCGGCCCCGAGGTGCCCGTGCGGACGGCCGGGGACCAGGACCTGGCGCGGCTGCTCCGTGACGCGGTCCTCGCGCCCTTCGACCTGGCCGCCCAGTCGCCGCTGCGCGCCGCGCTGTTCGCCCTGGGCCCCGACACCCACGTCCTGCTCCTGGTGACGCACCACATCGCCAGCGACGGCTGGTCGCTGCGGCCGCTGGCGCGCGACCTGGCCGCCGCCTACCGGGCCCGCCGCGACGGCGCGGCGCCCGACTGGCCCGAACTCCCCGTCCAGTACGCCGACTACGCCCAGTGGCAGCACGCGCTCCTGGGCCGCCCGGGCGATGCGGACAGCCTGCTGGAGCGGCAGCTGGCCTTCTGGACCAAGGAGCTCGACGGGCTGCCCGAGGCGCTGGCCCTGCCGGTCGACGGCCCTCGCCCGGCCACCGCCACCCGCCCGGGCGGCTCGGTGCCCTTCGCGTGCGGCGCCGAGACGCACCGCGCGCTCCTGGAGCTGGCGCGCGCGCACGACTGCACCCTGTTCATGGTGGTGCAGGCGGCCCTGGCCGCGCTGCTGACCCGGCTCGGCGCGGGCGAGGACATACCCGTCGGCGCGGTCACGGCCGGGCGCGGCGACCCCGCCCTGGAGGACCTGGTCGGGTTCTTCGTCAACACCCTGGTCCTGCGCACCGACACCTCCGGCGACCCCACCTTCCGCACCCTCCTCGCCCGGGTCCGGGAGACCGCCCTGGCCGCCTCCGGCCACCAGGACCTGCCCTTCGACCGGCTCGTCGAAGCGCTCAACCCGGCCCGCGCGGCCGGGCGGCAGCCGCTCTTCCAGGTCCTGCTGGCCTTCCAGAACACCCCGGACGCGGTGTGGGACCTCGATGGCGTGGACGTGCGGCCCGAGCCGGTCGCCACGGGCACCGCCAAGTTCGACCTCGCGCTGTCCGTCACCGAGCGGCGGGCGGCGGACGGCGGCCCGGGCGGGCTCGGCGGATTCCTGGAGTACTCCGCCGACCTCTTCCGCACCCCCACCGCCGAGGCCCTCGCGGCACGCCTGCTGCGCCTCCTGGAGGCCGCGGCCGCCGACCCGGACCGGCGCATCGGCGGCTACGACCTGCTGGGCGCCGCCGAGGAACACCGGCTCCTGGCCGAGTGGAACCGTACGGGCGACGACGAGAAGGCACCCACCCTCGTCGAGCTCGTCGAGAAGCACGCCCGGCGGACCCCGGACGCCACCGCCGTGCTCTTCGAGCAGGACCGGCTCTCGTACGGGGAACTCGACGCCCGGGCCGACCGGCTGGCCCACTTCCTGGCCGGGCGGGGGGTCGGCGTCGGCACGGTGGTGGCCTCGGCAATCGAGAGGTCCCTGGAGCTCCCGGTGGCCGTCCTCGCGGTGATGAAGCTCGGGGCCGCCTACCTCCCGGTGGACCCGGACCACCCCGCCGAGCGCGTCTCCCACGTACTCGCCGACGCGGCGCCCGCCCTGCTGCTGACGAACGGGCCCACCACCCTGCCCGACGGCGCTGAAGGGCTGCGCCGGATACGGCTGGACAGCGCGGAGACCATTGCGGACGTGGCGGCCCTCCCGTCGGACCGGCGGCGCGCCGAGCCCGTCCGCGGCCCCGACCGGCCCGCGTACGTGATCTACACCTCCGGGTCCACCGGCCGCCCCAAGGGCGTCGTCGTCACCCAGGGCGGCCTCGCGAACCTGGCCGCCCACCAGCGCCGTTCGCTGGGCGCCGGCCCGGACAGCCGGGTGCTCCAGTTCGCCGCCCTGGGCTTCGACGCCTTCTTCTGGGAGGTGTCGATGGCGCTGTCCGCCGGCGCCGCGCTCGTCCTGGCGCCCAGGGCACGCCTGCGGCCGGGGCCCGAACTGCACGCCCTCGTCGCCGACCGGCGCGTCACCCACCTCACCCTGCCGCCCGCGGTGCTCGGCGTCCTGTCGCCCGAGGCGCTGTCCGGTGTGGGCACGCTGGTGGCCGCCGGAGAGGCGCTCGGCGCGGAGCAGGTCCGGCGCTGGGCCCCCGGCCGCACACTGGTCAACGCCTATGGGCCGACCGAGACCACGGTCTGCGCCAGCATGAGCGGCCCCCTGACACCTGGTCAGGCGCCGCCGATCGGCCGCCCGGTGCGCAACACGCGCCTGTACGTGCTCGACGCGCGGCTGCGGCCCGTCCCGACCGGAGCGGTGGGCGAGCTGTACGCGGCCGGGGCGGGCCTGGCCCAGGGCTACCTCCACCGGCCCGCCACCACGGCGGAGCGGTTCGTCGCGGACCCCTTCGGCGCGCCCGGCACCCGTATGTACCGCACCGGTGACCTGGCGCGCTGGAACGCCGACGGCGAGCTGGAGTTCGCCGGACGCGCCGACCACCAGGTGAAGATACGCGGCCACCGCGTCGAACTCGGCGAGATCGAGGCCGTGATCGCCGCTCTGCCCGAGGTCCGCGACGCGGTGGTGACCGTACGCGAGGACGGGCAGGGCGACCGCAGGATCGTCGCCCACGTCGTCCCGCGGCGGGAGGGGGCCTTGGCCGAGAGCGCCTCGCTGGGTGCCTGGAAGCGGGTGCTCGACTCGGTGCCCGCCAAGGGTTCCCCGGCCCCGTTCGGCGAGGACTTCGGCGGCTGGCTCAGCAGCTACGACGGCACCGCCATCCCGCTGGAGGAGATGCGCGAGTGGCGGCGCGAGACCGTACGGAGCATCGCGGCGCTGCGGCCCCGCCGGGTGCTCGAACTGGGGGTGGGCAGCGGGCTGCTGCTCTCCCGCCTGGCGGGCGGCGCCGAGGAGTACTGGGGCCTGGACCTCTCCTCGGAGGCGATCGCCGGGCTGCGGCGGCAGGTCGCGGAGCAGGCGGACCTTCGCGGCCGGGTCGTGCTGCTGAACCAGGCCGCCGACGACGCGAGCGGTATCCCCCAAGGGCACTTCGACACTGTCGTCCTGAACTCGGTGGCGCAGTACTTCCCCAGCGGCGACTACCTCACGCGCGTCCTGGCGAACGCGGCGGCGGCGCTGGCTCCCGGGGGCCGCGTCTTCGTGGGCGACGTACGCGACCTCCGGCTCCTGGAGTGCTTCCACGCCGCCGTCGCCGCCCACCGCGGCGGCGCCGCGCCCGGCAGCCCCGCCCACGCCGCCGCCCTGGAACGGAACCTGGCCAGGGAGCGGGAACTGCTGGTGGACCCCGACTACTTCCGCGCGCTGGTCGCGGCCTCGGACCGGTTCACCTCGTACGACATCCGTCTCAAGCGCGGGAGTCACCACAACGAACTCAGCCGGTACCGGTATGACGTGGTGCTGCGCACGGCGCCCCTCGCGGCGGCGGGCGAGGGCCCCGCGGTGGTGGTGTGGGGCGAGGAGGTGCGTGCGCTCGCCGACGTACCCGGTCTCGTACGGGCGGGCGGACGGGTCCGGCTCACCCGGATCCCCAACGCCCGTCTGACGGCCGACCTGCGCCTGCTGGGGCGGGAGCAGGCCGGGGCGGTGGACCCCGAGGAACTGGCCCGGGCCGTCGAGGGGGTGGGCGGGCGGGTCGTGCTGCGCCCGTGCGCGGCGGGTCCCGCGTTCTTCGACGCGGTGTGGGATCCGCACGCCGCCGAGGCAGGGGACTTCGCCGCCGAGGAGGCGGGTCCCGCGCCCGCGCCCGGCCCCCACGTCAACACCCCCGCGACCGCCGCGCCCGGCGCCGACCGGCTCAGGGACGCGGTGCTGCGCCGCGCCGCCGCCTTCCTGCCCGGCTCCATGGTGCCCTCGGCCGTCGTCGTCCTGGACAGCCTCCCGCTGACGCCCAACGGCAAGGTCGACCGCGCCGCGCTGCCCGCACCGGGCCCCGCCCCGGCCCGCGGCGGCCGTCCGCCGAACGGCCCTCGGGAGGAGGCGCTGTGCCGGATGTACGCCGAGATCCTCGGGGTCGACACGGTGGGCACCGACGACAGCTTCTTCGACCTGGGCGGCCATTCGCTGCTGGTGACCCGGCTGGTCAGCCGCATCCGGGCGGCGTTCGGCGTCGAAGTGCCGGTCGGCGCCGTCTTCGACGCCCCCACGGTGGCCGGGCTCGCCGAGCGGCTGGCCGGGGCCCGCAGGGCGCGGCCCGCCCTGCGCCGGATGCGCCCCCGGGGCTGAGCGACCAGCGCCGACCTCCTCCGGCCGGGCGGCCGACCCCCGCCGGCCGACCACCGCCCGCCGACCCCCGCGACCGATCACCGCGACCGATCACGAACGACGAGAGTGCTCCATGGATTTCAGTCTCTTCTACTTTGCTGACGACAGCACCGCCGACGGCGGATCGGGACGCTACGACCTGCTCCTCGAAGGCGCCCGGTTCGCCGACCGGCACGGTTTTCGCGCCGTGTGGACCCCCGAGCGCCACTTCCACGCCTTCGGCGGGCTCTACCCCAACCCGGCGGTGATCGGCGCCGCCCTGGCCACCGCCACCGAGAACATCGCCATCCGGGCCGGGAGCGTGGTGGCGCCGCTGCACCACCCCGCGCGGATCGCGGAGGAGTGGTCGGTGGTCGACAACCTCTCCGGCGGCCGCGTCGGCGTGTCCTTCGCCTCCGGCTGGCACCCCACCGACTTCGCGCTCAGCGGCACCCCGTACGCGGACCGCAAGCGCGTGATGATGGAGAGCCTGCGGCAGGTGCGCGGTCTGTGGCGCGGCGAGGAACTGGACGTGGTGGACGGCACCGGCCGCACCACCGCCGTACGGGTCTTCCCGCCGCCGGTGCAGAAGGAACTGCCGGTGTGGGTGACCAGCGCCGGTGAGGTGGACACCTTCCGGGCCGCCGCCACCGCCCGCGCCGGGGTGCTCACCCATCTGCTGCACCAGGACACCGCCGAACTCGCCGCGAAGATCGCCGAATACCGGCGGGTCGCCCGCGAGAGACACGACGGCTGGGACGGGCACGTGGCGCTGATGCTGCACACCTTCCTCGCCGACACCCGCGAGCAGGCCCGCGAGGCGGTGCGCGAGCCGCTCCAGGACTATCTGCGCAGCTCGATCCACCTGATCACCCGGTCGTACAAGGACGCCGACCCCGACTTCGACGTCGACGCGCTCGACCCGGAGGACGTCGATTTCATCGTCGAGCGGGCCTTCGACTCCTACTTCGAGGAGCGGGGCCTGTTCGGCACGGTGGCCGAGGCCGCCGGGACCGTGGAGCGGCTGCGCGGCGCGGGCGTCGACGAGATCGCCTGCCTGATCGACTTCGGTGTGGACGCCGGCCGTGTGCTCGGTGGGCTGCGCCATGTGAACACGCTGCGCGAGCTGTCCGCAGCCGGGCTGGGAGGCCGAAACACATGATCCCTCTGTCGTTCTCACAGCTGCGGTTCTGGTTCCAGGGCGAGCTGGGCGCCCGGGGCGAGTCGCCCCTCACCTCCTTCGTGCTGCGCCTGTCCGGCCCGCTGGAGGTGGCGGCGCTGCGGTCGGCGCTGCACGACGTGGTGGGGCGCCACGAGAGTCTGCGCACCCTCTTCCCGGCCGCCGACGGCGAGCCGCGGCAGGTGGTCCTGGACGCGGCGGCCGCGGCCGCGCGCGCCGGGCTGCCGGTGCGCCAGGTGGCGGCGGCGGACCTCGACGAGGCCGTGGCCGCGGCCATGGAGCACGATGTCGACCTGGCACGGGACCTGCCGCTGCGGGCCGTGCTGCTCGCCGCGGGCGCCGATGAGCACGCGCTGGTGGTCACCGTCCACCACATCGCCTTCGACGGCTGGTCCATGGCCCCCTTCGTACGGGACCTGTCCACGGCGTACGCGGCGCGCGCCGCCGGCCGGGCGCCCGGGTGGGACGAACTGCCCGTGCAGTACGCCGACTTCACGCTCTGGCAGCGCGAGGTGCTGGGCGCTCCCGAGGATCCGCAGAGCCTGTTCGCGCAGCAGCTCGCGCACTGGCGGGAGCGGCTGGCCGACCTGCCCGCGCAGACCGCGCTGCCCACCGACCGGGACCGCCCCGCCCTCGCCTCGCACCGCGCGGACACCGTTCCCGTACGCCTGGAAGCCGGCGTCCACCGCGCGCTTGCCGCACTCGCCCGGGAGCAGGGGGCGAGCCTGTTCATGCAGCTCCACGCGGCGCTTGCGGGGCTGCTCTCGCGCTGGGGCGCGGGGTCGGACCTCGCGGTGGGCAGCCCCGTCGCGGGCCGCACCGACGCGGAACTCGACGACCTCATCGGCTGCTTCGTCAACACCGTGGTGGTCCGCTCGGACACCTCGGGCGACCCGTCGTTCCACGAGCTGGTGGCGCGGGTGCGGGCGCAGGTGCTGCTGGCGCTCGACCACCAGGACGTGCCCTTCGAGCAGGTCGTCGAAGCCGTCAACCCGCCGCGCTCGGCGGGCCGCCACCCGCTGTTCCAGACGATGCTGGTGCTCCAGAACAACGCGACCTCCCGCGCCGAGCTGCCGGGCCTGGACGTGCGGCTGGAGGGCGATCCCCGCGACCGGTCGATCTCCTTCGACCTGCTCCTCGACTTCAGTGAGAGCGCCGACGGCCTGGAGGGCCGCCTGGTCTACGCGCAGGACCTGTTCGACCGGGCCACCGCCGAACGGCTCGCCCGGTCCTACGAGCGGCTGCTCACCGAGGCCGCCGCGCACCCCTCCCGGCCCCTCGCCCAGCTCGACCTGGCGGCCCCCGACGAGCGGCGTGCCCTGCTCGACCAGGGCAGCGGCCCCTACTTCCCCCTCCCCACCGGCTCGGTGGCGGACGCCTTCACCGCGCAGGCCGCCCGCACGCCCGAGGCCACGGCGGCGGTCTGCGGAACCGACCGCCTCACGTACGGGCAGCTGGGCGACCGGGCGGACCGGCTCGCCCACCTCCTGCGGCAGCACGGCGCGGGCCCGGGCGCCCTGGTGGCCGTCGCCATGGAGCGCTCGGCCGACCTGGTCGTCGCGCTCCTCGCCGTCCTCAAGTCCGGCGCCGCCTATCTGCCGCTGGACCCGCGCAGCCCGGCCGGGCGCCTGCGCACGGTCCTGGACGAGGCCCGCCCCTGCCTGGTGCTCACCGACGAGCCGTCCCACGCGCGGGCCACCGAACTGGCGGGCGCGGCCCTGCCCGTGGTGCGGGCGGCCGCCGCGCCCGAACCGGCGGCGCAGGCCCCCGAGCTGCCGCGCGTCTCGGACGCGGACACCGCGTACGTGATGTACACCTCGGGATCCACCGGCCGTCCCAAGGGCGTCGCCGTGACCCACCGCAACATCCTGGCGCTCGCCGCCGACCCCCTGTGGGCCGACGGCAGCCACACCCGGGTCCTCGCGCACGCGCCGCACTCCTTCGACGCCTCCACCTTCGAGGTGTGGGTGCCGCTGCTCGGCGGCGGCACGGTCGTGGTGGCCCCGCCCGCCGACTCGGCGGCGGACACCCTGGAGCGGACGGTGGCCCAGCACCGCCCCACCAGCGCCTTCGTCACCGCGTCCCTGTTCAACTCCCTGGTCGCCGAGGGCAGTCCCGCCCTCGCCGGGCTGCGACACGTCCTGGTCGGCGGCGAGGCCCCCTCGGCGGCTGCCGTGCGGCAGTTCCTGGCCGCCTCGCCCGGCACGGCGCTGACCAACGCCTACGGGCCGACCGAGAACACCACCTTCACCACCTGCCACCGCTACGAGGCGGGCGCCGACGGCGGCCCGGTGATCGGCCGGCCGATGGCCAACACCCGGGCGTACGTCCTGGACGAGCGGCTGCGGCCCGTGCCCACCGGAGTCGTCGGCGAGCTGTACATCGCGGGCGCGGGCCTGGCCCGGGGCTACCTCCGCGACCCCGGCCCGACCGCCGGACGCTTCGTCGCCGACCCCTTCGGCGCGCCCGGCGAGCGGATGTACCGCACCGGCGACCTCGCCCGGTGGAGCGCGGACGGCGACCTGGTCTTCGCGGGCCGGGCCGACGACCAGGTGAAGCTGCGCGGCTTCCGCATCGAGCCCGGCGAGGTCGAGGCCGCCCTCGTCGCCGACGCGGCCGTGTCCCAGGCGGCCGTCACCGTACGGGAGGACCGGCCGGGCGACCGCCGCCTGGTCGCCTATGTGGTGCCCGCGCGGGACGCGGCGAGCGCCACGCTCGTACGGGACCTGGTGGCGCGGGCCGAACAGGCGCTGCCGGACTACATGGTGCCGGCCGTGGTGCTGCTGCCCGACGGGCTGCCGCTGACCGCCAACGGGAAGCTGGACGTCGCCGCCCTGCCCGCCCCCGACCAAGCCGTTACCGCCTCGGCGCGCGAGCCGCGCACCCCCGTGGAGCGGCAGCTGTGCGAGGTGTTCGCGGAGGTGCTGGGGCGGCCCCACGTCGGGGTCGACGACAGCTTCTTCGCGCTGGGCGGCCACTCCCTGCTGGCGATCCGGCTGGTGAACCGGCTGCGCGCGCTGCTGGGCCGGGAGATCGACATGCGGACCGTCTTCGAGGCGCCCACCCCGGCCCGCCTCGCCGCCGGGCTCACGTGGGCGGAGCCGGGGCAGCAGCCGCTGACGGCCCGGCCGCGCCCCGCCGTGCTGCCGCTGTCCTCCTCGCAGTTGCGGTTCTGGTTCCAGCGGGAGATCGCCGCCGATGGCGGGGCGCAGAGCATCACCACGGCGCTGCGGCTGCGCGGCGACCTGGACCGGGCCGCGCTGCGCGCCGCCCTCCAGGACGTGGTGACCCGCCACGAGAGCCTGCGCACCCTCTTCCCGGCAGCCGACGGACAGCCGCGCCAGCGGATCCTCGACCCGGCCGACGCACAGGTCGAGTGGACCGAGCGCGAGGTCGCGCCGCGGGACGTCGCCCACGCCGTGCGGGCCGCCGCCGCCCGGGACTTCGACCTCGCCCGCGACCTGCCGCTGCGGGCGGCCCTGCTCACCGCAGGCCCCACCGACCACGCCCTGGTGGTGACCCTCCACCACATCGCCTTCGACGGCTGGTCGGCGGCCCCGTTCCTGCGGGACCTGGCCACCGCCTACGCGGCCCGTACGGCCGGACACGCTCCGCACTGGGCGCCCCTGCCGGTGCAGTACGCCGACTTCACGCTCTGGCAGCGCGACCTGCTGGGCGACCCGGCCGACCCGGACAGCCGAGCGTCCGGACAACTCGCCTACTGGGAGCAGGAGTTGGCGGGTGCGCCCGAGGAGCTGGCACTGCCCGCCGACCGGCCCCGCCCGGCCGCCGGGTCGCACCGGGCCGGGTCCGTGGAGGTGCGCCTCGACGCCCTGGACCACCGGCGGCTGACCGAGCTGGCCCAGCGGCGGGGGGCGAGCCTGTTCATGGTGCTCCAGGCGGCGGTCGCGGGTCTGCTGACCCGGTGGGGCGCCGGCAGCGACATCCCGGTGGGCAGCCCTGTCGCGGGGCGCGCGGACGCGGCCCTGGACGACCTCGTCGGCTGCTTCCTCAACACCGTGGTCATCCGCACCGACACCTCCGGCGCCCCGTCCTTCGCCGAGCTGGTCGACCGCGTCAAGACGCGCGTCCTGCGCGCCCTGGAGCACCAGGACGTGCCCTTCGAGCGGGTCGCCGACGCGGTCAGCCCGACGCGGTCGGCGGCCCGGCACCCCGTCTTCCAGGTCATGCTCAGCCTCCAGAACAACGCGACGGCGACGGCGGGGCTCCCGGGCCTGAGCACCGAGGCGCTGCACGACGTGCGCTATCCCTCGACCCCCTTCGACCTGCTCTTCGACGTGGGCGAGAGCGGGGACGGCCTCACCGGGCGGCTCGTCTACGCCGAGGACCTCTTCGACCGGGCCACGGCCGAGCGCCTCGCCCGCCACTTCGAGACGTTCCTGGCGCGGGCCGCCGCGGCTCCCACCGAGTCGATCGCCGACCTGGGGTTCCTGCCCCAGGAGGAGCGCGCGCTGATGGAGGAGTGGCACGCCGGTCCCACGGCCCCGGCGGGCGAGCTCGCGCCGCACGCCTTCCAGCGGCAGGCGGCCCGGACCCCCGACGCGGTCGCGGTGGTGTGCGGCGAGCGCTCCCTCACGTACGCCGAGCTGAACGCCGGAGCCAACCGGCTGGCACGCCATCTGCTCGCGCACGGGGCCGGGCCGGGACAGCTGGTCGCCGTGGCCGTGCGGCGCTCCGCCGACCTGCCCCTGGCCCTGCTGGCCGTCCACAAGACCGGGGCGGCCTATCTGCCCGTCGACCCCGGACACCCCGAAGAACGCCTCCGGTCGGTCCTGTCGGACGCCGCCCCCGTCCTGGTGCTCTCCGACACGGCCACCCGCGCGGCGGTGGGCGCCGCCGACTGGCTCGCCCCCGACGAACCGCACACCGCCGCCGCCCTGGCCGCGCTGCCGGACGGCGACCTGAGCGCGGACGAGAGGGGCGGCACCGTCACCGGCGACGGCCTCGCGTACGTGAGCTACACCTCGGGCTCCACCGGCAGGCCGAAGGGCGTCGCGGTCACCCACGGCAACCTGGCCAACCTGCTGGACGCCATGGGCGAGCGGCTGCCCCTGACGCCCGAGGACCGGCTGCTCGCGGTGACCACCGTCGCCTTCGACATCGCCCACCTCGAACTGCTGCTGCCGCTGCGCCACGGCGCCGGCGTGGTGATCGCGGAGACGGACGCGGCAAAGGACCCGTTCGCCCTCGCCCGGCTGATCGAGCGGCACGCGGTCACGGTGATGCAGGCGACGCCCTCCCTGTGGGCGCCGCTGGCCGACAGCGCCCCCGCGGCGCTGCGCGGCCTGCGGGTCCTGGTCGGCGGCGAGGCCCTGCCCGCCGGGCTCGCGGCCCAGCTGAGTGCGCAGGCCGCCCAGGTCACCAACGTGTACGGGCCCACCGAGACGACGATCTGGTCCCTGGCGGCGAGCATTGACGCCACCAGTGCCCCACGCCCGCCGATCGGCGGGCCGTTGGCGAACACCCGGGCGTACGTCCTGGACGAACGGCTGCGGCCGGTGCCCATCGGGGTCACCGGCGAGCTGTATCTGGCCGGTGCGGGGGTGGCGCGCGGCTATCTCCACCGGCCGGGCCTGACCGCCGAGCGGTTCGTGGCCTGCCCCTTCGGGGCCGCGGGCGAGCGGATGTACCGCACCGGAGACCTGGCGCGCTGGACGCCTCTCGGGCAGCTCGACTTCGCCGGGCGCGCCGACGAGCAGGTCAAGATCCGTGGCTTCCGTATCGAGCCCGGGGAGATCGAGGCGGTCCTCGACGGCCACCCGTCCGTCACCAGGACGGCCGTGCTCGTACGCGAGGACCGGCCCGGCGAGCGGCGGCTGGTCGCGTACGTGGTGCCGACGGGCTCCGCGCCGCATCTCGCCGGTGAGCTGGCCGACCGGGCCGCGCGGCTGCTGCCCGACTACATGGTGCCGACCGTGGTGCCGCTGCCCGGCGGGCTGCCGCTGACCGCGAACGGCAAGGTGGACCGCAAGGCGCTGCCGGCCCCCGACTTCGCGGCCGCCACCACGGCCCGGGAGGCGAGCACGCCCGCCGAGAAGGTGCTGTGCGAGCTGTTCGCCGACCTGCTGGGGCTGCCCCGGGTGGGCGTCGACGACAGCTTCTTCGACCTCGGGGGCGACAGCATCGTCTCGATCCGGCTGGTGTCGCGGGCCCGTGCGCGCGGTCTGGGGATCTCCGCCCGGGACGTCTTCCGCCACAAGACCGTCGCCGAACTGGCCCGGCACGCCCGCGAGCGCGCGCCGAAGGCGAGCACGCCCACGGCGGCCACGGACGGTACGGGCGCCGACGCTGGCGGACCGGTGACTCTCGCGCCCACGACGGCCACCGGTAGCACGAGCGCAACCAGCGGCGAACCGGTGACTCCCGCGCCCCCGAGCACCACCGGCGCCGAACCGGTCACCCTCACCCCCATCACCCAGTGGCAGCGCGACCGGGGCGGCCCGGTGGACGGGTTCCACCAGTCCGTCCTCCTGCGCACCCCGGCCGGGCTGCGCCCCGAACGCCTCACGGCGGCGCTCCAGAGTCTGCTCGACCGGCACGACGCCCTGCGCACGCGGCTGGAGCGGGGCGGCGCCGACTGGCGGTTCGAGGTCCTGCCGCGCGGCACGGTCCGCGCGGCCGACCAGCTGCTGCGGGTGGACGTCGAGGACCGCGACGACTCGGAGCTGCCCGGGCTCGTACGTACGGAGGCCGACGCGGCGCGGCGGCGGCTCGCCCCCGGGCGCGGCGCCATGCTCCAGGCCGTGTGGTTCGATGCGGGCGACGAGCGCCTCGGGCGACTGCTCCTGATGGTCAACCACCTGGTCGTCGACGGCGTCTCCTGGCGGATCCTGCTCCACGACCTGCGGACGGCGGCCGAGCCGGGTGGGCAGGAGCCCGCCGCCGACAGCCCGCACGCCGTCTCCTTCGCGGAGTGGGGTGCCCGGCTGGCGAAGAACGCGCTCGACCGCACCGGCGAACTCCCCCTGTGGACCGGATTGATCGAGGGCGCCCACGACTTGGTGGAAGGCGTCGCGCTCGTACCGCAGCGGGATGTCCTGCGTACGCAGGCGACGGTCACCCGCGTCCTGCCCGCCGACCGCACCGAGCACCTGCTGACGCGGGTCCCGGCAGCGCTGGGCGCCGGGATCAACGCGGTGCTGCTCACCGCGCTGGGCGAGGCGGCCGCGCGCTGGCGGGCGGAGCACTGGCCCACAGCGGACAGGCCGTTCCTGGTCGACGTGGAGGGCCACGGCCGCGAGGAGATCGCCGAGGGGCTGGACCTCTCCTCCACCGTCGGCTGGTTCACCAGCATGTTCCCGGTCCGCCTCGACGGGCGCGCGGACGACACCGACCACGGGCTTCGCCGGGTCGAGGAGCAGCTGGCCGCCATGCCCGACAAGGGTCTCGGCTACGGCCTGCTGCGCTACCTCAACCCGGAAACCGCGCCGGTCCTGGCCGGGCTGCCGCGCGCCCAGGTGATGTTCAACTACCTCGGCCGGTTCGACCGCTCGGACGGCGCCGAGTGGGGACTGGCCCCGGAGGCCGGGGCCGTCGACGGCGGCGGCGACCCCGAGATGCCGCAGACGCACCTCCTGGAGGTCTCCGCGGTCGCCCTGAACCAGGACGACGGCCCCGAACTCCACGTCACCTGGGCCTATCCGACCGGCCTGCTCGCCCCCGAGCAGGTGGAGGAGCTGGCCGAGGGGTGGTTCGCGGCCTTGGACGCCATGGCCGTACGCGCACAAGAAGCCGTACGCGCGCAAGAAACGCGAGAAGAGGGAGAGACGGCATGAGCGCCGCACACCAGGAGCGGGCGACGACCAGGCCGACGCCGCTCCAGCAGGGACTGTTCTTCCACACCGCGTTCGACGCGGAGGGGCAGGACATCTACACCACCCAGCTGACCCTCGACTTCGAGGGCCCGCTGCGGCCCGACGCGCTGCGCGAGGCCTGCGCCGCGCTGCTGGACCGCCACGACAGCCTGCGCTCCGGCTTCGCCACCGACGCCTCGGGCGAGCCGGTCCGGTTCGTGGCCGAGCGGGCGCCGCTCGACTGGCGGGTGGTGGACCTGAGCGGTACGGACGCGGCGGCGCGGGGGGCCGAGGCCGAGCGCGTCGTGCGCGAGGAGCGCGCCCGCCGCTTCGACGTCGCCCGCCCGCCGCTGGTCCGCTTCCTGCTGGTCCGGCTCGCGGAGGACCGCTGGCGGTTCGCGCTGACGAACCATCACATCATTCTCGACGGCTGGTCCACCTCGCTCCTGATGGACGAGCTGTTCCAGCTGTACGGGTCGCGCGAGGCGGAGCTGTTCCCGGCCCCCTCCTACAGCGCCTACCTCGACTGGCTCGCCGGCGCCGACCTCGACGAGGCCCGTGAGGCGTGGGACGAGGCGCTGGCCGGTATCGAGGCGCCCACCCTGGTGGCGCCGGAGGCCGAGCGGGGCGCCGTGGTGCCCGAGCGGGTGCTGCGGACGCTGTCCGCCGACCTGAGCGTACGGCTCGCCGAGCGCGCCCGGGGCTGCGAGGTCACGCTCAACACGGTGGTCCAGGTGGCCTGGGGGCTCGTCCTGCGCCAGCTCACCGGCCGCGACGACGTGCTGTTCGGCATGACGGTCTCGGGCCGGGCCGTGGACTTCGAGGACGTCGAGCAGCTGGTGGGGCTGACCATCAACACGCTGCCCGCCCGGGTGCGGCTGGAGCCGGGGGACTCGCTGGCCGATGTCCTGCGGCGCGTCCAGGACCAGCAGCTCGACCTGTTCGAGCACCATCATCTGGGCCTCACCGAGATCCAGGGCCGGACCGGCCTCGGCGCCCTCTTCGACACCACGACGGCGTTCGAGAACTACCCCGTCGGCGCGGAACGCGCCCTGGGCGAGGCGCGGCTGGCCGGGGTCGGCGGCTTCGACGCCACCCACTACCCGCTGTCGCTGATCTGCACCCCGGGCGCCGGACTGGGCATCCGCCTCGACCACCGGCCCGACGTGTTCGACCGCGAGCAGGCCGAGCGCCTCGCCGACTGGTTCGTACGGATGCTGGAGGCGATCGCCGCCGATCCGGGTCGGACGGCGGCCGACGTGTCCGTCCTGACCGCCGAGGAGCGGCGGCGGATCCTGGAGGAGTGGAACGACACCGGCCGTACGGTGGAGTCCGCGACGCTGCCCGAGGTGCTCGAGGCCCGGGCCGCCCGCACCCCTGACGCCCCGGCGGTGACGCACGACGGCACCACTCTCACGTACGGGGAACTCCACCGGCGCGCCAACCAGTTGGCGCGCCTGCTCATCGAGCACGGCGCGGGGCCGGACACCCTGGTGGCCCTGGCCCTGCCCCGTGGCACCGACATGGTGATCGCGCTGCTCGCCGTACTGAAGACGGGCGCCGCCTATGTGCCCGTGGACGTGCGCTACCCGGCGGAGCGCATCGCGCACATGCTGGACGACGCCCGCCCGCGTATCGCGGTCGTCTGCGCGGACGCCGCGCCGCCGCTGCCGCCGGGCACCCACCGCCTCGCCGTCGACGAGGCGTCCGTGCGCGCGCACACCGCCGGGCTGCCCGACGGCGACCTGAGCGCCACCGAGCGGACCGGGCCGCTGCTGCCGCGCCACCCCGCCTACGTCATCTACACCTCCGGCTCCACCGGAGTGCCCAAGGGCGTCGTCGTCGAGCACGCCAACGCCGTCAACTTCGTGGCCACGGTGGAGGACCACTTCGGCGCCGACGGCATGGCGGACATCCTCGCCTCCACCTCGCTCAGCTTCGACGTCTCCGTCTTCGAGATCGTCACCACGCTGGCGCTGGGCGGCCACCTAGAACTCGTCGGCGACCTCTTCTCGGTCCTGGAGCGCGACTCCTGGGAGGGCAGCCTGCTCAGCGGTGTCCCCTCAGCGGTGGCGAGTGTCCTGGCCAGTGGGGGTACGCGGCTGTCGGCGCGGCATGTGGTGCTCGGCGGCGAGGCGGTCCCGCGCGCCCTGGTCGACGAGCTGAGGGAACGCATTCCCGGCTGCGTCGTCACCAACATCTACGGCCCCACCGAGGCGACGACGTACGCGACCTGGTGGCGCAGCTCGGACGGGCCGGACACCGGTGAGGTGCCCATCGGCCGCCCGGTGCCCAACTCCCGTGCGTACGTGCTCGACCAGCGGCTGCGGCCGGTCCCGGCGGGTCTCGCGGGCGAGCTGTACATCGCCGGGGCGGGCGTCTCGCGCGGCTACCTCAACCGGCCGGGCCTGACCGCCGAGCGGTTCGTGGCCTGCCCGTTCGGGGCGCCGGGGGAGCGGATGTACCGCACCGGCGACCGGGTCCGCCGGCGCGCCGACGGACAGCTCGAATACCTCGGCCGGTTCGACGACCAGGTGAAGATCCGCGGCTTCCGGATCGAACTCGGCGAGGTGGAGGCCGCCCTGCTGCGGCACGAGCACATCGCGCAAGCCGTCGCCGTGGTCCGCGAGGACCGGGCGGGCGACCGCCGGCTGGTCGCCTACGCGGTGGCCCACGGGCCGGACACCGTCCTGGACGCGGCCGGGCTGCGGCGCTTCGTCGGCGCGAGCCTGCCCGAGTACATGGTGCCCGCCACCGTCGTCCAGCTGCCCCGCTTCCCGCTGATGCCCAACGGCAAGCTGGACCGCGCGGCGCTGCCCGCCCCGGTGTACGCGCACGCGGGCCGGGCGCCGGGCAGCGCCCGCGAGGAGGTGCTGTGCACGCTGTTCGCCGAGGTGCTCGGCGTGGCGCGGGTCGGTGTCGACGACGGCTTCTTCGACCTGGGCGGCCACTCGCTGCTCGCCACCCGCCTGGTGAGCCGTATCCGCACGGCGCTGGGCGCCGAGCTGTCCATCCGCACCCTGTTCGAGGCGCCCACCCCGGCGGCCCTCGCGGCCCGCCTGGCGGAGGACGACGGCCAGGGCAGTGGCCTCGACGTGCTGCTGCCGCTGCGGCGCGGGGGCAGCGCGCGCCCCCTGTTCTGCGTGCACGCGGCCAGCGGCCTGTCCTGGCCCTACGCACGGCTGCTGCCCCACCTCGACCCCGAAGTCCCGCTCTACGGACTCCAGTCGCCCGGCGTCGGCGCGCCGGAGGGCGCAGTGCCGAAGGCCGCCGATCTCGTACGCCTCTACGCCGAGCAGATGCGGGCGGTACAGCCGGAGGGCCCCTACCGGCTGCTGGGCTGGTCGGTCGGCGGCAACCTCGCCTTCGCGGTGGCGGCCCACCTCGTAGAGGCGGGTGAGCGCGTCGAGTTCGTGGCGCTGCTGGACTCCTACCCACCGGACCCGGGCGCGCTGCCGGGCTCGGAGGCCATGTTGGGCCACGTCCTGGCAGGGGTCGGGTTCGCGGCCGACGGCACACCGTCCGAGCAGATCGCTGCCCTGGGCGAGCGGGCCGTGGAGGGAGTGCGCCTGACGGCCCGGACGGCGGTGGAGGTGCTGCGGGCCGCGCCCCCGGTCGGCGCGGACATCGACGTCGTCCACTTCCGGGCGGCGGCCGACGCGCCCACCGCCGTCCCCGAGGAGTGGAAGGCGTACGGCGGCGGGGGGTTCACCGGCCACGACGTCGACTGCGGCCACTACGCCATGGTGGAGCCCGCACCGCTCGCCGCGATCTGCGGCGTGCTGTCCGAGCGCCTCACCGGACACTGAGAGAAGAGCGGACATGCCCCAACTCCAGGCCGTCGACGGCATCGACGGCATCGACGGAATCGACGGCATCGGTGACATCAGCGACATCGGTGACATCAGCGCCATCGACCTCGCCGACCCCGCCCTGCACGCGCGCGAGGACCTCGCGCCCGTGTGGCGGCGCCTGCGTACCCACGACCCGGTCCACTGGCAGCCGCCCCGGGGTGAGCGGCCCGGCTTCTGGGCGCTGACCCGGTACGAGGACGTGGCCGCCGCCTACCGGGACGCGGAGCGCTTCCGCTCGGACCGCGGCAACGTCCTGGACACCCTGCTGGGCGGCGGGGACTCGGCGGCCGGGCTCATGCTGCCGACCACCGACGGGGCGCGCCACGCGGAGCTGCGCGGCGCGCTGATGAAGGCGTTCTCGCCCCGGGCGCTCGCGGGGGTGGTCGACAGCATCCGGGCGGCCTCGCGCGAGCTCGTCACCGAGTTCCTGGAGCGGGGTGCGTGCGACTTCGCCCGGGACGTGGCGGGGCAGCTGCCGCTGCGGGCGATCTGCGACCTGCTGGACGTACCGCCCAGCGACCGGCAGCGGCTGCTCGCCATGACGTCGTCGGCGCTCGGCTCGCACAGCGAACACGGGCTGCGCCAGGACTCCTGGGTCTCGCGGGGCGAGATCCTGCTGTACTTCTGCGACCTCGCCGCCCGGCGCCGCAATGATCCGCAGGACGACATCGTCAGCCTCCTCACCCGGATACGGGTCCAGGGCGCGCCCCTGAGCGACGAGGAGGTGATCCTCAACTGCTACAGCCTGATCCTGGGCGGCGACGAGACCACCCGCCTCGCCCTGGTCGGGGGAGTGGCCGCGCTCCTGGAGAACCCCGCGCAGTGGGCCGCGTACCAGGCCGGTGACATCGCCACCGGGCCGGCGGTCGAGGAGGTGCTGCGCTGGACCACGCCGACGCTGCACGCGGGCCGCACCGCCGGGCAGGACCTGACACTGCACGGCCGGGAGATCAGGGCGGGGGAGGTGGTGACGCTGTGGAACGCCTCCGCCAACCGGGACGAGGATGCCTTCGACGAGCCGGACGTGTTCCGCCTGGACCGCACCCCCAACCGGCACCTGTCCTTCGCGTACGGTACGCACTTCTGCCTGGGGGCGTTCCTGGCGCGGGCGGAGATCGGCGCGGTGCTGGAGGACCTGCGGGAGCGGGTGGGCGAGATGGCGCCGGCGGGGCCGGGGCAGCGCCTGTACTCCAACTTCCTGGGGGGCCTGGGCACGCTGCCGCTCACCTGGCGGCCCCGGTGACGACGCGACAGCGGCTGTCCGCCCACCGGGAAGGTGGGCGGACAGCCGCTGTCACAGGGGGCTGTCGGCTACTCGGCGGCGCCGACGGGCACCCGTACGGCCCGCTCCTCGGCCGCCCCGCCGCTGCGCAGGAGCAGCAGGCCGAGGCCGGTGGCCGCCGCGGTGACGAGGCCGCAGAGGAGGAAGGCCTGGCTGACGCCGAGCCCGGCGACGGCCACCCCCGCCACGGCGGCGCCCACGCCCGCGCCGCCGTTGCACGCCACGCTGGCCAGGATCGCCCCGTGGGTCTTGGCGGCGGCGCCCACCGTCAGGTTGTCGGCGAGCAGATAGGCCGTCATGACGGCGGGCCCCATCGCGATGCCCACCAGGACGAGCAGCGGCAGCGCCAGGGCCAGGCCGTTGGCGGTGGCCATCAGGGCGGCGCCCGCGGCGAGCAGCAGGCTGAGCACCATCAGCCTGCGTGTGGCGCTCGCCTTCCAGGTCCGGCGGCCGTAGACGAGCGCGGCGAACGCGCTGCCCAGGGCGAGGGTGGCGAACAGCCCGCCGGACAGCGAGGTGTGGCCGGTCTCGGTGGCGAAGCCCGGGATCACCACCTCCACGGCGCCCAGCGTGAAGCCCACGCCCACGAAGACCACCAGGAGCCAGCGCATCTCGCGGGCGACCCGCCAGATGTGCCCGCCGCCGCCCGTGTCGTCCCGGTCCGCCTCCAGGCGCCCGCGCTCGGCGGCGGACGCCATCAGGAGTCCGCCCAGGACGCACACGGCGCCGCTGACCAGCACGGCGAGCCCCGCGCCCGACAGGGCCACCGCGCCCGCCGCGATCAGCGGGCCGACGATCAGCGTCGACTCCTCGACGACCGAGTCGAGCCCGAAGGCCCGCGAGACCCACTCCTCGGGCAGTTTGCGCGACCAGCCGACCCGCATCAGCGCCCCGAACGGCGGCACACTGCACCCGGCGAGCGCCAGCAGCACGGTCAGCAGCCAGGAGGGGGCGCCGCTCTCCCCGACCGGCACCAGGAGCAGCAGCGCCGCACCGCTCAGCACCGACAGCGCGAGCAGCGCCGCACTGTGCCCCAGCCGCACCGACACCCAGGAGCGCAGCGGCCCGGTCAGCACGTTGGCGATGGAGTAGGCGGCCATCGCGATACCGGCGACGGAGAACGAGTCCGTGGCCTGCTGGACGTACAGGACGACTCCGACCGGCATCATGCCGAAGGAGACGCGCCCGATCAGCGACCCGGCGAAGAGCCGGGGAACCCCGGGGGGCCGCAGCAGCTCCCGGTAGCCGGGCGCGCTCTGGTCGGGCGTTGCCGGGCTCACGCCGCTTCCACCTCCAGGACGAAGTGGTCGAGGATCGCCTGCATGCGCTGCTCCACCTCGTCGGCGGTGGCGCCCTCGACGTGGACGTATCCGGTGCTGGCGTGCGAGGCGCGCGGCGGGTCGAGGACATCGCCCGGCCGCGCGGTGAGATGGGCGCCGATCACACCGGGAAGCTTACGCAGCTCCTCCTCGGTGCTGATGGCCACCAGCCTGCCGGGCCGGGTGGGCAGCAGCAGGTCGCCGACCGCGCGGTCCTGGGTGTACGTGGGCTCGGGCACCCGGTCCAGGTAGGTGTCCAGGACGACGTTGAGGAAGTCGAAGCCGTACGCGAGACCGTGGTTCATGGGAACCTCGCAGCCCGACAGGCGGGCGGCGACCTCGCTCATGTAGAACTCGCCGTCGTCGGTGAGGAAGAACTCGCCGTGCAGATAGCCGTACGGGATGGCGAGGCCGTCGGTGAGCTGCTGGGCCAGCGCCTTGGCGTCGACCTCCAGCACCTCGCTGGGCGCGTACGTGATGTTGGCGTTGATCGCGCCGTCCAGGACCTCCAGGATCGGCGCCGGGTTCTTGGACAGATAGGCGTCCACGACCTTGCCCCGGGCGATGACCGCGCACAGCTGGAACTCGCGGCCCCGGATGAACTGCTCGACCATCCAGTGCAGTTGCGGGTCGAGGGCCGGGATGTCGGCGAGGCCCTCGGCGGAGTCGATGCGGTAGGTGTTGATGCAGGAGTCGGAGTCGATGGGCTTGAGGATGACCGGCCAGCCGTGCGCCTGGGCGAACGACTCGACGTCGGCGAGCGTCTTGACCGGGCGGTAGGCGGGGTGGGAGATGCCCAGCTCGGCGTACCGGTCCTTCATGGTCATCTTGTTGCGGACCCAGGCCACCTGCTCCTGCGAGAGGTGCGGAAGACCGGCCAGCTCCGCGAACTTCTGCGCGTCGGCCTGGAGGGCCTCGTTGGGGTTGCAGAAGTACGTCGGTACGAGACCGGTCTGCGCCACCCACTGGAGGTAGCGCTCGGCCTCGCGCTCCAGCGGGGCGGAGGTGTCCAGGGTGAAGGTGGGGACGGCGGCGGTGCGGTCCTTGTACTCCTGGGTGAGCGCGATCGAGTCGAAGCGCAGCAGGACCACCGTGACGTCGTCGCGGCTCAGGACGTTCTCGGTGAAGGTGGCGCGGCGGCTCTCCACCAGCAGGACGACCGGGCGGTCGGCGGGCACGGAGTGCGGTTGGCGGTCGGTGGTCACAGCGGTCATGGCGGGGTTCCTCGGTGCGTGGTGGGGAAGGAGAGGGGGCCGGGCGCGGCCCGCGCACCCGTGGCAGGCACGGGGTGCGCGGGCGGGAGGCGCGGCCGGGGGCGGGGGCTGGGTCAGCCGATGACGCGGGTGGCGTCGTCGGTGCGCCCCGGGCGGGTGCGGCGCAGGTCGCGGACGACGTTGACGCGCTTGAGCCAGCGGTCGTTGCCGTCGAAGCCGGCCCGGAAGGGGCGGCGGCCGTGCACCACGTTGCGGTTGTCGACGAAGCAGACGTCCCCGGTGCCGATGAGGACGTCGGCGAGGTTGGCGTCGAGGTGCGCGACGATCCACGCGAACGCCTCGGCGGCCTCGGGGTCGCCCTCCTGCGCCTGGAAGAAGTCGCGGTCGATGCGCAGCACGGGCCGGTCGCGGTGGCCGTCCAGGACGGCGACCGGCGCCATCGGCGCGGCGGCGGCGTCGATCTCGTGCGAGGCGTCGGGCAGCGCGACGAAGCGCGGCTCGGACAGCACCTTGGCGATGTCGGCGGGCACGAGGTGGGTGTCCACGTACGAGAGGGTGGTGGGCACCTCGGCCGAGTTGCGCAGCGAGAACAGGCCCACCCAGTCGGCGCGGTGCGGCGAGAAGGCGTCCTCGGTGTGCCAGCCCAGCTCCAGCTCGCTGGAGGCGGAGATCAGGCTGTGCTCGTAGCCCTTGCTGGGCAGGACGTCGGTGACCAGGCGGCCCGACTGCTGGGTGGCCCAGCCGATGACGTCGCCGAGCAGCGACGCGTACAGCGCCAGCAGAGCGCCGTAGGCCTGGCTGGGCTCGGTGTTGGCCTCGCTCCAGTGGGCGGGGGTGGCGCCGAGCGCGCTCTGGTCGATGACGTTGCCGCGGATCATCGTGGCCCGGGTGCGCTCGTCGCGGCGGGCGCTGTTGAGGTGCTCGCGCACGGCGAGCGGCAGCCGGTGGGCGATGACCGGCGCCCGGTCGAGGAAGCGGGGGTCGTCGGCGGACTTGAACTCCTGGACGCACTCCACGGCGAGGGCGTGGGCGGCGCGGGCGTCCTGCTCGCTCAGGTCCAGGATGTGCAGCCCGGAGTACTGGTCGTCGCCGTCCTGCGGGTGGACGCTGTCCCGCGGGTGGTCAATCGGGTGATCAAGGGACGGGGTTGCCGTGTTGCTCATGGTGTACCTCAGGGAAAGTGCGGGTGGCTGCGCGGTGCGGGGTCGCCAAAGGGGCTTGCCGCGCCGCTAGCTGTCGGAGCGCACGGTGATGAACGGGAAGTCGAGGACCGCCGCGAAGTCGGCGGACACCCGCGCGTAGTCGTCGCCCGTCACGAGCAGCAGACCGGCCGGCTCCTCGAAGCTGGTGCTGCGCGAGGTCTTCTCGCCCACCTCGACGAACCACTTCACCTCGACGGCGCCGGACAGCTCCGGCAGCCGCAGCTCGGCGATGACGCCGTCGGGCTTGGGAACGTACGCCCAGAACGAGTACCGGCCGCGCTCGACGGGGTCGAGCTCGTAGGGGACACCCGACTTGATGCGCTGGTCGACCTCCAGGATGTCGACGCCGAACGCCTCGACGTAGCGGCCGACCACGTCGCCGCCGGGCGCTCGGTTGGCGGTCTCGATGAAGACGACACTGCCGTCCGGGCGGACCATGGCCTCGGTGTGGGTGACACCGCTGTGCACCCCGAGCGCCACCGACGCCCGGTGCGCGCACTCGGCGACCTCGCGGCCGACCGGGTCGGCGGGCGGCACCGGCAACGACCCCACCGTACGGCCGCTCATCATGTCGAGCATGCTGGAGTTGAAGCGCGACACGAACGAGGCGATCCTGCGGCCCTCGTGGTAGAGCGTCTCGCAGTGGTACTGCTCGCCGCTGATGAACTCCTCGGCCTCGAACGGGCCTTGGTTGGCCTCCAGAGCCGCCCGCACATCGGCAGCGCTGGCGCTGGTGTGCACCTTGCGCACGCCCGAGCTGCTGGCCATGTTCGTCGGCTTGATGATGAACGGATGCCCCAGCTCGCCCAGGAGCACGTCCAGATACGCCTCGGGCTCGCGGCGGAACCGCTCCCGGTCGAAGGGGACGTTCTTCGGGACGGTGACGGCGGAGGCGACGGCGTGCTTCATCGCCAGCTTGTCGCGGAACCCGTTGGCCTCGCTCACCGAGGCCCCGGGAATACCCAGCTTCTCGCAGACCTGCGCGGCGGCCAGCGGTGTGTATTCGCCGCAGGAGACGACGGTGACGGAATTCCGGTCGAAGTCCGGCCCGCACACCCGCGTCACACACTCCGCGGCGGCGACGACGTCGATACAGCCGGGGTCGTACGGGCTGGGCTGCGCGGGCAGAACGAAGAGATGGTCGAAGGCGTCGCTGGAGAAATCGACGCCGACAACATCGTCCGAGGTGATACAGACGGTGGTGAGCCCCAACGCCTGACGTTCCTTGGGGAATTCCAGCCGCCCGAAGGCGCGTATGGAGGAGGCGGAGTCGAAGAAGTAGAAAACGACCCTCTGCTTCTCGCTCATTCTCAGTCCTCGCCGTCGATGTAGACGACGTCGAGGGTGCCGTGCTCATTGGGGGTGGCGCTGGCGGGCAGCTGGTAACCGGGGTTCCAGCGCAGCCGGTCCTCGAGGCGGTAGGAGGTCCGCAGGGTGAGCTCGTGCCCGTTCTTGCCCAGAATGGTGCCGTCGTAGAGGGTGACCTTCCCGATGTCGGTCATCACCGTGTACTTCGGCTTGGCCAGACCGCTGAGGAATCCACTGGTGCTCAGCTCGCGGGCGAGTTCGAGACCGCGGTGCACGCTGGTACGGAACTCGTCGGTGCCGACCATCGGAACGGCGTGGAAGAGGTAGTGCGGGATGAACCGCAGGGTCCGCTGCCGGTCGTAGAGCTCGATCAGCGTCTCGATGTCGTCGTTGACGCCCTTCAGCAGCACGTTCTGGCTGTAGAGCCGGGCCCCGAGGTCCTGGAGCTTCTGGAGCACGTCGACGGCTTCCGGCTGGAGCTCGTACCAGTGGTTGATCTGCAACGAGATGTCGAAGTGGAACCGGTCGGCGAACTTCTCGAACACGGCGTACGTGTCTGCGGTGAACGCCGTCGGATTCTGCACGGGAAGACGGCTTCCCATACGTACGGTGGTGATGTTCGGGGCGTACTCGGCGACGGTGGTCAGCAGCTGGTCCAGCTTGCGCGGGGAGATCAGCGGGTCGCCACCGGTGATGAGGATCTCGCGCAGATACGCGTCCTTCTTCAGATACTCCCCGATGGCGGTCATCTGGTCCTTGCCCAGGGTGTGCGGGTTGTACAGACCGCGCACACAGAACACGCACTCACTGGCACAGGCGGAGAGCATGTCGATGACGACGACACGCCGATAGAGCCGCTCGAGCCCCTCCGGGAAGTCGTCGTGCATGAGCGCGTCGAAATGCCGGGTGCTCTGCCCGATACTGGGCATGGTGGACGGCATACGGAAGTACTGGTTGTAAATCCCCCGGTAGGGCCCGGAGTCCTCACCGTACTCGCGCTCTGCCCGCTCCAGAAGTTCCCGGGTGTACTTGTGCACCCGCGGCTTCTGTGTCTTCGTGATGGTATCGAGGAGCCCGGCCATATTGTTTCTCCTTGCTGTTGACGCTCACGCGGCTTTTGCGATACGCAGACAGCCCATGTGGCGGGCCCAAGCCGTGAACGTCACGTTGAACATCCCTCACCCTGCAGGTCGATGCAGGTGGCACGTTCCTTCAATGTTGAAGAAGTTGTGCTGCGGTGTTGTCTTTGGTGTTTGCCCTTATCGATCAAGATCGAAATGAACTGTAGGGGGGCGTTCCGGTGGGGGTCAAGGAGACGAGGATCACTTGGGGTGGCGTTTAATTGGCGGTATCTGACTGGCCATCAGAAAGCCTTCCTGGGCGCGGGGTTGGGCGAAAAAGGTGGCGGATCTCGGGTAATTACCGGCTGATTACCGGGCGGGGTCGCGACGGATTACCGGAGGGTTACTGGCCAAAACCGTTCGGGGAAAGGGGAAGGGTTTTGGGGGCCTCGGGGACCCAGGGAACCAGAGTCCCAGGCGCAGGTCGCCCTTGGTGTCACGGGCGACGAGGTCGCTGTGGCCGTCGCCGCCGACGTCCCCGGTGCCCACCAGCTTGTTGAACTGGTTCCAGCCGCCGCCGACACGGGCCCGAGCCGCGAACGGCTTGCGCAGGTCGCCGGTGCCCTTGTACAGCCACAGCACGCCCTGCTTGTCGCGGGCCCCGATGCCCCGACGGGAGGATCCCCGACAGGAAGTAGAACGGCGCGGCGGGCGTCGGCTCGAGGGCCCCGGCGGCGGCGCCCAGCACGCTGTTCTTCACCGAACGCGACGCCCCCGGGCTGTCAGCGACGGCCGTACCTGCGGCCGTGGCGGCGAGGGCCACGGCCGTCACCACCGGGGCGACACGGGCGAGCACGCGCCGACCGCGGAAGGGTCTCCTCACAGGGAGCTCCGAACGATGGAAGGGCGTGACGAAACCAGCATCGCCACGCGGCGGCCGCCACCCGCATACGCCAACCGACGTGAACACGCGCCGCCCCCGTCGGCCTTGCGGATCCCTCCCCCGCGAGGTCTAGACCGGAAGGATATCGGCAGAGGCCGGGCAATTCCGCTGGATTTACCCCGCAGTACATGGCTGTGGCTTCGCTTGCCGCCCGGCGGGGGTGAACACGACCACGTAGTCCTCGAAACCCTCGTGCGCGCCCCACTGTTCACGATCCATGGCCTTTTGGTGCCGGGCCCTGGAATCCTGGCGGCCTCTGGCATAGACCCGGACCGTATAGACCGTGGAGGGATCGAGGAGCAGCGAAAGACGCCCACCCTGCTCTCCTGAGAGCCAGTCCATGGCGGGCCGGGCGGGGCCGGTGGTGGGGCCGGAGAGACCCATCCGTCCCCCGTACACGGGCGCATAGGCCCACGAGCCGAGCAGTTGCCACTCTTCCGACTGCTGGGCGGGCTCCTCATCGGACAGTATGAGCGTCACCCAGGCGTCGTGGGACTGAACGTTGCTGACGATGGTGAGCTGGCCGGGTGTGAGGATCACGGGCTCATCGGTCCAGAAGTCCGGTTCGTTCGCAGCTTGCTCGAAGCCGGGCTCGGCATGCTCGCTGACGTAAAAGTGTGAGTACGCGATGCTGACGACACCACTGACTATGGTCATGCTCTGACCGTATGCGGCAGCCACGTCATGCGCGTGTGGTTCGCGAGGCCTCTGGTCCCCTGCGCGCGGGGCAGCCCGAAGCGTCGTGGTGCACAAGGGCAAGCCGGTCCGGACCGCACGGTGCATTCATGAGCGGCAGATACAGCGAATTGAGCACAACCGAAGCATCGTATGCCTGTGATGGTGCACAGATGCACTGGCAGCGGCACCTCCCCATACCTAGGTTGATCAGCAGGGCCGCGCCTCACACGCATTCACCTGGTGCGGGGGCGCCCTCGCATCGGGCGCGCCCTCCCGGACAACTGGATGGCAGCGGCCACGGGCACGCGTCCGGCGCGCGCTCCACTGGACAGGTCAACGCGGAACGCGGCAACCGCCTCCGCGCTGCTCATCTCCTGGGCGGTCGTTGCGGACCCGTCCGGCTCACTCACACCTTCACTGGGGGGAATCTTGTCTTCCACGCGCACCCAGCGCACCGGCCGCCTCGCGGCCTGCACCGCTCTCGCTCTGTCAGCGGGCATGCTCGCGGCCGGGACAGCCACCGGCCATCAGGCTCCGACCTCGCCGCACGCGGCGACGTCGTTCGTCGAGCCGCAGCCCGCCAAACCCTCGGGAACGCTGCGGAGCGGCACTGCCCACCGCTTGACCGGCGCGGCGGCCGCAGCTGCGGCCAAGCCGCGCTTCGACCTGGACGGTAACGGATACTCCGAACTTCTCCACCGCACGCCCAACGGCAAGTGGTGGCTGCGGGTGTTCAAGAGCGGCGTGGACGACGTCGAGTACAAGTTCCCCTACCGGGAGAACGAGTGGCTCAAGGACGTTGTCCCCCCGGGCGACCTCACCGGCGATGGGCATTCCGACCTGCTGACCCTGTCCTCGTCCGGCACCCTCAGCCTCTATCCCGACGCGACCACCACCTCTCCCGGCTACGCCGGCTGGTCGAGTGGTGGCTGGAACGCGTACAGCAAGCTCGTCGCCCCCGGCGATGTCACCGGTGACGGCAAGGCCGACCTGCTGGCCCGCACCCCGGGCGGAGACCTGTACCTCTACCCGGGCAACGGCGCCTCCTCCGGCGACCCGTTCGCCGGCAGGATCAAGGTGGGCGGCGGCTGGCAGGCGTACGACCAGCTGCTCGGCGCAAACGACGTCAACGGGGATGGCATCGCTGATGTCCTGGCCCGCACACCAGGTGGTGACCTGTACTTCTACGCCGGCAGCGGCAGCGCCTCGGCCCCGCTCAAGAGCCGGGTCCGCCTCGGCGGTGGCTGGAACACGTACAACCAGCTGTTCAGCATCGACGACGCCAACGGTGACGGGTACGCGGACCTCTTCGCCCGCGCCACGGACGGCACCGTCTACCTCTATTACGCGAACGGTAGAGGCAACTTCAACACCCGCGAGCGGTGGGGCACGGGCTGGAACGTCGTGTCCTCGTACGCGTCGGCGAGCGCCAATCCGACCGTCGGCAAGAGCGAGATCCTGGGCCGCGACAGCCAGGGCACGCTGTACTACTACTACGCGTTGAACAACGGCCAGTTGAGCAGCCGCAGCAAGGCGAGCGACACCGGAGGCTGGGCGGGAGCGGACATCCGGTATGCCTCCTCGCTGGACGCCAACGGCCAGCCGGAACTGCTGGAGATCGCTCAGAACTGGCTCTACAACGAGGGCACCGCGGTCAGCGGCGGCTGGGGCGGCTACAACCTGGTCCTCGGCCCCGGCGACCTCAACAGCGACGGCGAGGGCGACCTCCTGGCCCGCGACGGCTTGGGCACGCTGTGGCTCCAGCGTGGAAACGGGGCGGGCACCGGTTTCGCCTCCCGTTTGAAGGTGGGCGGTGGCTGGGGCGCGTACGACAAGGTCGTGGGCGCCGGTGACCTGACCGGGGACGGGCTCGCCGACATCGTCGCGCGCACCGGTGACGGCAAGCTGTACCTCTACCCGGGCACGGGCATCTCCACCTCGCCGTTCAAGTCCCGGGTGTACGTCGGCCCCGGCTGGCAGCAGTTCAAGAACATCGCCGCCCCCGGCGACCTCAACGGCGACGGCCGGGCGGACCTGCTCGCCACCAACTCGCGCGGTGAGTTGTTCCGCTACACCTCCAACGGTTACGGCGGTTTCCAGTCCCGCGTGAAGCTGGGCGACGGCTGGAACACCTACCGCGACCTCTACTGAGTCCGGGCTCGGAAGGCCGGCAGCGTACGCGCAAGTGTCCCGCATCCAGGCGACCCCAGGGTGCGGGGCGGTGGGGTACTGGAGCCACCAGCGAGGGGGGCGGCAGCTGTTTCGTCTTCACCGCGCTATTGGTGCCGCGCACCCCTGGTACCCGGGGCCGACGAGTTCTGGCAGGCACGTCGTTCACGGCGTGCTTCGAGCCCGAGCCGGTTCTCCTGGAACGAGGCCATCGTGGGCTGCGCCCGCACTTCCGCCCCGGCACTGTGCCGCGGTCCCCATGACCCGAGCCGGGGCGGCATCGCGCAGGAGACGACTATCGCCGACGGCGCCCCCAACTGTCGCGCGATCGTCCCGACAGCGCCGATCTTTCCAGAGAGGACATCAACCCGCTCCGGGCTTTGGCCCGGCGGTGCCTTGGGCTCACTGACGTGGGCGCGATGGTGGCTCGGGACCGCCTCGCCGCGTGGACCGGTCACTGGTCGTCGCCGTCCTTCGCCTTCAGACGGGGCCGGCGTGGCTGCTGCGGCGGAGTTTCCTCAGCCCGTTTCTGGGCGCGGATCCTGGCTCCGCGGACCGCTCCCTCGGGGCTCGGCCCGGTCCGCAGACGGCCTTGCACCAGCGGGAAGGGAAGGCCGTGGTTGTACCGCTGCTCCAGGCGCTCGGCCTCGGCCTCCAGGACCCGCCGTACCAGTTCGGAGACGTTGTGGTGGCCGTCGGGCTGTGTCTGGGTATGCCACTGAGCGGAGCGGACCCGGGCGACCAGGCTCGGCGGAATGGAGAACGAGGTCGACCTGACCGCCTCGGCCGGAGGCGCCACAGGGCCGGAGGACTGGACCGGTGCCATGTCACCCGCTCCCGGTGCCGTGCCGCCGGGCAGCGGGTGTGCGGCGGGTGCCGCGATGCCGTGGCTGTCCGGTGTGACGCCGGACGCCGGATTCGATGCCGTCGGTGGCGTGGCGGGGGCGGTGCCGAGGACGGCATCGACGGGGTCGGGCTCGATGCGCGGGCGGATACCTGCGGGCTCCCGTCGCGGGCGGCCGGTCCCGGGGCGCGTCATCCGGTCGTGATTCATCGCTCTTCCCCCGAGTGCAGAGCCAGAGTTCGGTCGTAGAAGGACTGATAGGCGTTGGCAACGGCGACAAGGGCGCTGTCGCCGTACTCTCTGCACGGGGTGTGATAGCTCTCGATCGCCTCGGGGACCTTCTCCCGCCGCGGCACCGGAGGAGAGAGAAGCAGCCTTCCGAAGCGCTTTCTCATTTCACCGACAATTCGGTCGGAATCCTCGCCGGGTTCGTACCCCGAGACAATGAAACCTGAAGTCATCAGCTCGGGGTTCCCCCTGTAGGAGATGCGCTGGGCGGTGTACCTCATCTCTTCGGCCCCCTGGGCCCCCCACAGCGTCGGGCGAGCCGTGATGAACAGGTGCTCGATGCCGAGAAGGCCCGCGGTGGAAAGCCTCCCCAGATGCCGGGGCAGATCGATGACGATGTCGTCGAACTGGTTGTCCATCTCACCGGACAACCGCGCCCGGCGTAGCACGGTCAGGCCCTCCGCCGTCATGTCCATCTCCCGGTTGGCCAGGAAGCGGTCCGCCGGCGCCACAGACACGTTCGGCCAGGAAGTCGCCACGAAAGCCTGCGCCAGCGGGACCGGATCGGTCGGTGCGAGCACGTCCTTGATCCCGACCGCGCGGCTCGCCGGCTCCAGGACGTCCGTCGCGTTGCCCTGGGGGTCCAGGTCGATGTAACCGACCCTGCGGGGCCGGCCCGCCCGCGTGCGACGCGTTGCCGCGTACGCAAGCTCCAGGGCTCCGACAGTGCAGCCGGCACCGCCCTTGCCCTTCCCCACTCCCACCCACATGCCCGCCGACTCGCTCTCTCCCCGCGTGTCTCTCCCCCCTGGAAGTTACACGTAACAAGAGTACGGCCCCCAATACCTGCTGTGCCTGCGTCAGTTGGGATCCGTCTTTTGGCTCCCTGGACGGGGGTGGACGGCCTATCGTGGGGCGCGCTCATATTCCGCTAGTCACACGTGACTTGATGGACCGCATGCCCGCGCACTGAGAGGCCCCCCCATGCGAACGATCTCTCGCCCACCGACGCCCTCCCCTTACCGCTGCCTCCGGCGGGCCGGCCGGCGAGCCGCCCTCGTGGCGCTCTCCACCGCAGCCGTGATCCTGTGCACCTCGTCCGCCGCCGTGGCCGCCGACCCCAAGGGCGGGGACGGCCCCGCGATATCCACGACCGGTCTCACCAGCTGGATCCAGAACAACGTGATCAACCTCGGGCTGCTGACCGTGGGCGCCGTCATCATCTTCCGCGGCAAGTCGAAGGACTGGTCCGGCGCCCTGGTCACCGGCGCGATCGCCATCTTCGGCCTGCTCTTCGTGAGCTTGGGCACCGGTACGGACGCGGGCGGCATCGGCGACTGGCTCCTGAGCCTTCTCGGCGTCACGAAGAAGGCCTGACCGCCATGCAGATGCACACGGACGACGAGGTGTACGCGGTCGACAACGTGTTCCTCGGGCCGCCCGGCACTCGCCTCCCCTGGCGGGCTCGATACCAGGCCTACGGCGTCGGCGCCTTCCTGACCGCGCTGCTGCTGGGCCTGGAAATCCAGCTCGGGGTCCTCGGGATCTGGCCCATCGCCTACGGAATGCTCGCCGTGATCTTCCTGACCCGGCAGATCTGCCGCCACATCACCTACGAGCACGGGGTGCTCGCCCTGCTGCGCACGCTGTGGAACGAAGTCCGGGCCCCACGGCAGCGCTCCGCACCGGCCGTCACCGCCGACATGTCGCTACCAGACATCCGCCGGCGCGAGCAGTACTGACCGCGCCCCCTCCAGCAGGCCCCCACTGCCCAACACCTCAGAGGCAACCCACCGTGACACCCACCACCAAAACCGGCGCGGGCGTCCCGCGCCGCGGCCGGCTCCGGCTCTTCACCAGCTCCGACGCCACCGCGAAACCCACTCGACCCGTCTCCGCCGGGCTGCAGCTGAGCGACATCATCGGCAACCTCACCATCACCCGCGGCGGCCAGGTCACCGCCTGGTACCTCGCCAGCCCCGTGCGCTGGAGCTTCCAGAGCATGGGCGACCGCAACTCCCTGATCCTCGCCCATGCGCAGCGCCTGGCCGAACTCGCCGGGCACCGCATCCACATCCGGGTGACCCACCGCCCCTACCCGGTCGCCCGCTGGGCCGCCGACCTGCACGCCGGCGTCATCGACCCGCTGCCCACCTGGGCTCAGTACCTCGCCGACGAGCAGCGGAAAGTCGCCCGCCTTCCCCTGGACGACAAGGTCGTGTACTACGGCGTGCGGGTCGGCCGGATCACCAGCGCCGGGCGGGCCGTGCAGAAGCTCGTGCGCGGCGCCGTCGACCGCCAGCTCAAGGCGCTCCAGCGGGACATCACCGACGTCGACCGCATCATGAGCGGACCCGGTATGAGCGCGGTCCCGACCACCGCCTCCGACATGGACTGGTTGATGACCCGGTCCCTGGGGCTGTGCCTGCCCGCCCCGCTCGACACCAGGCCCCAGCCCAACGACCGATGGCGCGCCGACGACCTGCACGAATGGACCAGCGGTACCGAGTGGACCTCACCCAGCCCCTACAGCGGCCACATCCTCGTCTCCGGCGATCGCCACGGACGGCGCGTGACGCGTCATGTCGCCGTCCTCACACTGGGCCGGATGGAATGGCCCGCCATCCCCGAGTCCGGACACGGGCCCTGGCTCCAGAGCCTGGACCAACTCCCTTTCGGTTACGAGGCATCAGCCACCGTCGACATCCGTGAAGCCACTGAGGCGGGCAACGAAATCCTCAGCCAGCTGGACGCCGTACGGCACCAGGTGCGCCACCACCGCGAACACGGCATCGAGGTGCCCATCAGCCTCGGACGGCAGGCCGCCACCGGCCGGGAGATCGAGGACGACATCCGCTCCGGCCCCACAGGACTGTCCGCGCGTACCAAGGGCTGGTATCGCATCGCCATCTCCGCCCCCACCGAGGAGGAATTGCGCGAGCGCATCACCCGGCTCTCCGAGCGGTACGGCACGCACTGCGCGGTCCAGCACCCCAGCGGCCAGTACGCGCTGGCCCGGGAGTTCATCCCCGGCGAGCCGCTGGCCAGTGACGCCTACGCCCGGCGTATGCCGGTGCGCACTCTCGGCGGAAGCCTGCCCGCCGTATCGGCCTCCGTCGGTGACCGGCGGGGTTTCAACCTGGGCTACACGAGCGGGACCGCCCGACGCCCAGTGATGTGGCACCCCTGGCACAGCCAGGAGGTCCGCGAGGCGTCGGGCCTGACCCCGATCCTGGGCACCCTGGGCTCCGGGAAGACGGTCCTGGGCGGCGCCACGGTCTACCACACCTCGCAGATGGGCGTGCCCTGGGTGGTGCTCGATCCCAGCGGGCCCGTCCGGCGCCTGTGCTCCCTGCCGGAACTGCGCCCCTACAGCAAGGCCATCGACCTCATGGCGTCCGAGCCGGGCACCCTCAACCCCTACCGGATCGTGCCCGACCCCGACCCGGGCCACTACACGGCCGAGCTCTACCGGTACGAGGACAACCCCCGTCAGGCCGCTGACCGGGCCTACCGGCAGGAAGCACAACGGGCCCGCGGCATCAGGCGCACGCTCGCCACCGACGTGCTCATGGGCATGCTGCCGCCCGCCGTCGCACGCACTGCCGAAACCGCCCTGGTCATGCACAAGGCGGCCGAACGAGCCGACACCTCCGTCCACGGCTCCCCGCGCTATGTCATCGAGCAGTTGCGGAAACTGGACGGCTCGCACTCCGAGCACGCCCAGGACATCGCCGACCTGCTGGAGTCCGCCGCCGACCTCCCCCAGGGGCAGCTGGTCTTCCCCTCCGTCGACGGCGACGACCAGTACACCACCCGGCACTGGCGGCTGGTCGTCCTCAACCTGCGCGGCCTGGCCCTGCCCTCCACCGACACCGCACGCGAGGACTGGTCCGTCGAGGAGCAGTACGCCATGCCGCTGCTGTATCTGGCGGCCTGGTACGCGCAACGGTCCATCTACGCAAGGGACCTGCACGACCGCAAGGGCTTATGGCTGGACGAGGGGCACGTTCTGGGGCGTGTCTCCAGCGGTCGCGAGCTGCTGCGCAAGTCGGGCCGCGACAGCCGCAAGCACAACGCGAGGTTCCTGCTGTCCACCCAGGACGGCCAGGACGTCATCGCGGCGGGCATCGAGAACTGGATCGACAGCCTGCTCGTGGGACGGACCACCGGCATCGAGGCGCAGCGCGCGGCCCTGCGCCTGCTCAACGTCGAACTCGGCGCGGGTTATGAGGAGATGCTGGCCGGCCTGTCCCCCCAGGCGCACGGCGACACCAAGCGCCGCGGTGACCGGGAGTTCGTCTTCTCCGACGGTGCGGGGGGGATCGAGCGCATCACTGTGCCTCTGCGACACCGGCCCGCTCTGCTCCAGGCGCTCGACTCCACCGCCGATCCCCATGCGGCCAGGGCCGCCGCAGGCCCGTGGAGCAGCGTCGGCGTCAGCGAGGAGGCCCGGACGTGACCTGCCTGCAACGAGCCCGGCTGCGGGCCGCCGGGCGGATCGCCCCGGTCCTTGGCGCGCTCTGCATGCTTCTGGCCCCCGCCACCGCCACCGGCGCCCACGCGGCCGTGCCGCAGACGGTCCACGCCCCCGTCGCCCCGACCCCGGCGCCGGCACCCAGCCCGTCGGCTCCGGTCAACCCCTGCGGCCAGCTCAAAGGGCCGGCCCGGGAATACTGCGACTCGGGCAACGGGACGGAAACACCGGACGGCCGCGACGGGGGGAGCTTCCTGGACCAGTTCACCGGCGATTGCAAAGCCCCACCGGTGCCGGAGATCCCCGGCGACGGCTTCCTCGGCTGGATCGATCCCGGCCCCGAGAAGACACCGCCTGCCCGGGACCCCAAGGCCGCTGACGCGGACGCGTGGCTCTTCGAACAGTACGGTTACGCCGGACTGCACTGGAACACCTACGACCTGGGGTGCGGAGGCGCGCTGCGCGACCCCTCCAGCACCTCCAACAACTGGTTCGCCAACCTGGCCTTCAGCTGGTCGAAGGGGTGGACGGCCTTCACCGTGGTGCTGCGCCAGCAGGCCACCGGCCGCACCTTCCTCGACAGCCTCAACCCGACGGTCGAAGCCGCGACCCGCGCCGTCCGCGACGCGCTCTACACCCCCTGGGTGGGTACGTCCCTGGTCGTCCTGGGCGCGGTCCTCCTCTTCCAGGCGCGCCGCCGCAATATGAGTGCGGCGGCGAGCCAGGCCGTCTGGGCGGTGCTCGTGATGACCCTGGCGACCGGCGTCGCGAGCTACCCCGTACAGGCGTCCGCTTTTGCCGACGACACGATGAACACCGTGGTCGCGCAGATTGATCAGGCCTTCGCCAACGTCCACCCGGACACCGACCGCTCCGTCCCGGCCGCCCGGGCGAACCCCGCGGCCTATCCGCACGGTGACCACCGCCAAGCCCCGCCGGCCGACCCCGGCACACCACCCCGGGCGGACAGCGCCACCGCCCACGGCAACATGCTGGTGCACTCCACGCTCTACCAGTACTGGCTCCGCGGAACCCTCGGCTCGGCCGATTCTCCCGTGGCCCGCAAGTACGGCGTGCAGCTCTTCGACGCGCAGGCCCTTACCTGGAGCGAAGCGCGCTCCTCGGAGCGGAACAAGGTCATCACGGAGAAGATGAAGCGGTTCAAGGAGATCGCCTCGTCGATCCGTGACGAGGATCCCGGCGCCTACGACCACCTCAGGGGCCGGGCCGACGGACGGCTGGGCAGCGCTTTCCTGTCGCTGTTCTCATGCTTCGCCACGAACCTCTTCTCCATGGTCAGCGACCTGTTGATCATCGCGGGCAAACTGACCATCCGGTTCATCGTGGTGCTGCTTCCCGCCCTGGCGGTCATCGGACTGCACCGGCGCATGGACGGCGTCATCAAGACCGCGCTGCACTCCGCCGCCGCGTGCTGCGTCAACGTGCCGCTCTTCGCCGCGGCCGGCGCCATCGACGTGCTGTGTGTCCAGACGCTGACTACGGGCACGACCGCTCTTCCCACCTGGCTCTCCATCGTCCTGCTCGTGCTCATCACCTGGGTTCTGTGGCGGATGACCCGGCCGCTTCGGCGGCTGTCCGCCATGATGAAGCCCAGTCGCAACTTCATGGAGGACGCGGGAACAGCCGTCTCCAGGAAAACGGCCAAGACGGCAGCCAAGTACTGGATCGCCAGTCGGCGGTACTTGCGCGAGTCTCACGGCGGCACCAGCGGCCGCGACGGCGACCCGGTCGACGACGGCGATGAACCGGCCTTCCACGAGCCGCAGCCGGCCCCGGGCTTCGGTTCCTGGTGGGACGACCGCGGGGAAAGCGCCTCGGGAGCCCCCGGGGGGCCGGGCGGCCCCGGGCCGGGCCCGGGCAGCCGAAGCCGGAGTGCGGCCCCGGCCACGCAGGCGGGCACCGACGGGGCGTTCGAACCCTACGGCGACTACGAGTCGGACGGCGCCCTCGATCCCTATCAGGCGCCGACCGGGCACGAGCGCTTCTTCGTCGTCTCCGATGCCCCCAGCGGTGCGAGTGGCATGCCCCCCTCTCTGGACGGCGTCTGGGATACCGAAGGGTGGGAGGTCGACGACGACACGGTCTCCATCGGCACGGCCCTCGCCGGTGGCCGAGCTGCCGACCCCCCGGCGGGCAGCGGCTCGGCCGCCGCGTCGCTGCCCAACGGGCCCCGCCCCTCTGGCCCGGCCCCCCTGCCCAGGGGCTCCTCGGCGAACGGTGCCGACGGCGGCGGGACGATTCCCGCACCTCGCGTGCGCCCGTCTCTGCCCTCCGGCGCGCATCCGATGGACCCGCCGCACCCGGTCAGGCCGGCCGAGGACGCTCCTGGCAGCGGCCAGTCGTACCAGGAACGCCGGTCCGTCCCGCAGGCCGTCACCCCTTGGGTGCACCCGGACAGCGACGGCGTCTACGTCATCTTCGATCCGGCCGACGGCGGCCTCACCGTACGCGACGACAACGGCCGGGACGAGGAGGGCCCGCAGTGATCCCCACGGACCTCTGGCGGTGGCCGCTCCGGTCGCCGCGCCACCTCCTGGTCACTGTGGCCATCGTCACCGCGCTCCTGACCGGACTGTGTCTGGCCGTCTCATCCGGGCGAGGGCGGCCACACGCCGGACCCGCGTCCGGGGCCGCCCGCCCCAGCGCTTCCGCCTCGCACCGGGCACCGCCAGCCTCCCCGACGCGGGATCTGTCACAGGCCCTCGACACGGCCCGACGTTTCGTGACGGCCTGGGCCCACCACCCGGCCGACTGGCGGGAGTGGTACGGCAGCACGGCGCGGTACGCGACCGATCAGTACGCCCAACTGCTCGCCACCGTCGACCCGCGCACCATCAGCGCCACCCGGGTGCTGGGACGGCTGCGGCTCACCGACACCGGTACGGCCCACACCGAGGTCGCCGTCCGCACCGACGCCGGAATGGTCTCCGTGGTCCTGGTCCCCGCCACCGGGAACAGCGGTGGCTGGCAGGTCCAGGACCTGCGGCCCGGCGCGCAGGCGGTGGACTGACGTGGCGCTCCCCACCGTTCTCGCATCCACCCCGACAGGCCGCCGTGCGGCTCTTCTCCTGGGTGTGCTGGTCGCCGGAGTCCTTCTTGTGCCGCTCGCCCTGGTGGGCAGTCTGTCGGCCGCCGCCAGGGGCGCGGCCATGGCCGACATCAGCTGCGCCACGGGGCTGGGAGGCTCGGCCCTCACCGCTGCCGACAGCCATCCCGCCTTCGGCCTCAGCGCGGAGCAGACCGGCAACGCGAAGACGATCATCGCGACCGGCGACGCCATCGGTGTGCCGGTCCGCGGCCAGGTCGTCGCCATCGCCACCGCCCTCCAGGAGTCGGGCCTGCGCAACCTTTCCTACGGCGACCGGGACTCCTTGGGCCTGTTCCAGCAGCGGCCGTCCCAGGGCTGGGGCACCGTGGCACAGATCATGGATCCGGTGTACTCGGCCCGGAAGTTCTACGAACACCTGCTGAAGGTCCGGGGCTGGCAGTCGATGCCCGTCACCGTCGCGGCCCAGGCCGTGCAGCGCAGCGGATTTCCCACCGCCTACGCCCGGCACGAGTCCACCGCCGTCAATGTCGTCGCGAGCCTGCGCCGAGGAGGCGTCCAGCAGATCGATTTCCGCGGGTGCACCCCGGTCGGCCTGCCCCCCGCCACCCAGGCCTCCGGGTACGTCGCCGTGGCGCTCCAGCAGGTCGGCAAGCCGTACGAGTGGGGAGCGACAGGACCCCACTCCTTCGACTGCTCCGGGCTGATCGTCTACGCCTGGCGCCGGACCGGATACGACCTCAGTGTCCGCACCAGCCAGGAGATGTACAACGTGTCCGTCCCGGTGCGGGCCGGGCAGGAGCGGACCGGTGACTTGATCTTCAGCGGCTTCGGGCGGCAGGGAACGGCCGGCCCCGGCCACGTGCTCATCGTCGTACGTCCGGGTGTCGCCGTGGAAGCACCGCGCACCGGGCTCGATGTCCGGGTGCGCGCCTACGACCCCGCTCGCGAAAACCTGCGGTTCGGCCGCCTGCCGCGCTCCCAGATGCGGCCGACGACCGCCCAGGTCTGACCGCCTACGGGAGGGGGCCGCTGTGAACGCGCTCCCCGTCCGCGGCGATTGTCAGCCGCGTATGTGCTCCGGGGCCGTTACGCACCTGAAGCCGGTGTCGTCGTCCATCATCGTGGCGTCAGCGTCGTTGTACGACGACGGCGCGCATCGCCGGAAGTGTGCGGTCCATGCCGAGCCCTTGAGCTCGTACCGACCGCGCACGGCCGTACTCGCGCACCACTCCCAGGTGTTGCCGCACAGGTCGTAGACACCGTACGGGCTGACGCCGCTGTGGTAACGGCTGACCGGGGTGGTGGTGGCGATGTGGGACTCCCGGACGTTCAGCTTCGCCGCGGTGGCCTGGTCACCCCAGGGGTAGACGCTGCCGCTGGTTCCCCGGGCCGCCTTTTCCCACTGCGTCGCCGTCGGCAGACGCTTGTGGCACCATCGCGCGTAAGCACGGGCGTCGTGCCAGGTCACCCAGACCACGGGGTGGTCGTAGAGGCTGACCGGACAGCGGCCCCTGTTCCAGTGGCGCGGGGCCCGGTGGCCGGTGGCCGCGACGAAGCGCGCGTAGTCGGCGTTGGTGGTCGGGAAGACGTCGATGTAAAACATGTCCTCCCACAATGGCTTGTTCTCCGTGCCGCGGAGAAAAATGCCTTCGCTGACGGCAGTCATCAGCTTCCCGTCCAGGGGATGCCGCACATGGTCGGCTGGGGAGAGCAGGACGGGGTCCGATGCGTTGACCGGCAAGGGACCGGGTGGCGCCGCGGCACCGGAGAGTTCGGCGAGCAGCGTGACGAAGCGGGCTTGTGCGTCTGCGGGGCTGGACGCCAGAACGGTGTCGAGGGACGCCTGGTTGATGCCCCTGGGCACGATCTGGCGTCCTTTGCCCTCCCAGACCACCACCATGCGGTCGGACACGCCCAGCAGCCCCGCGAAATCCACCTGAGACAGGCGCTTGGCGGCTCTGAGGGCTTTGACCTCCAGCCCGGTCCAGCGGGTCACGACAGGCATGGTCATCCTTCTCTAGATCGGTTCACCGGGAATGGCGTGGTAGGTGTGACGCAGAGCCTCGAGCACGGCGTGGTCCGACGCGAACTCCTCTTTGTCGACCAGGGAGAGGGGGCGGACACCGAACGACGTGTTCGGCGTCGATGAAGGCGGCGTTCCAGGTTCCGCCCTCGGAGATGGTGCCATCCGTCGGATGCACGAAGAGGGCGTCGTCGAAGCCGGCCCTTTGGGCTCGGCGCCTTGCCCGTAGTTGGCTGAACAAACCGACGTGCTTGACCTCAGGGGTGTCCCGGGCGAACGGGACCGACCTCACTCGGAGCGGCGGCAGCTCGGCCGACGCGGCCGCTCGGTGTGTCACGAGAATATGAGGCTCGGCGTCACCGCCGATGCGGCCGAGGTCGAGTGCTGGGTCGTAGACGGTGACTCGCACGACGAACGAGCCGCCCCGGTCCCCGACGGCCTGGCGCATGAGCTGGTGGACGCGGGCGGGGTCGAGGTCGGCATCGAAGACGGCGCGGCAGTCGCGCACGAGCCGATCGAGGTGGAGAGAGCCCGCGGACCCGGTGGTCGTCGACCCGCATCGAGGTGAAGTGACCGTAGTTCGTCAGGGCGAGGGCTTGCAGGTCGGCGGGGGAGGCGGGCGCGCCGTTCAGTTCAGCCATGGCCCACACTCTGCCAGTCGCCATGAAGGCGTCGATCCTTCAGCTGTGGAACCCGGCCAGCTGATTTCGGTTCTGTTTCGGTGCTGGCACAGGTCAAGTGCGTTGCGCTGTGCGTCGCACCGGGTCAGCCTTGGGTCACGATCGCACGTCCCTTCGGACAACCCACGGGGCTCGTACGAACGCCCGGGCTCCGACAGGGGCCAGCGCCGCACATCGGCACGTGGCCCGGCTGTTCCTCGGTGCGATCGTCCTCGACCACCGCAGTGAACGCCGGGTGAAGTGACGGCCGTTCAGTTTGGAGCCCCACCATGGCAAGGCCGCCGCACCTTTGCGCCGACGACTATTCCGCCCAGGACCTCAAGCATGCCAGGGCGCTGGTCGAGGCCGCGCTGGGGGAGTGGGGCAGGCTGATCCGCGCGGTTGCCCCCGACGGCCGCTGGCAGCCCGACGCCGTCGATCTGGTCGACCAACTCGGCGAGGTGGACGCGCTCCTGGACGCGATGTACCGATCGATCGGCACCTTGCGCACGGGCATCCGGCAGCTGGACAGCCAGGCCATCGCGCGAGTCCTGGACCGTGCCCGCTCCGGCCCCCCGGCGTCGCTACTTTAGAGTTGCGGGGCCGACTGGTACCAAAGCAGCCCAGATCAGTGAGCGCAGGTGCCAAGGAGGAGAGCGGGCTGCGCACCGCACCCGGGTCGGAGGGCAGCTGCCGCAATGACCACGGCCGTCAGAGTTCGTCGACTCGCCGGAGCACTTCCCGCAGCGCCCGCATCGCCCGCTCAGGGTCCGGCGCCAGGCGGAGAAGGTCCGCCAGCTGATTGCCGAGCCACACCAGACGCCAGCGCTCGTCCGCTGTGGCATGCCACAGCGCGTGCGCCCTCTGCGCAGCAGCCCAGTACTCGTCACTGGCGCATTCGGCCCAGCCGCGTGCCACTTCCACATACAGCTCGCACGCCGCTCCTGGTTTGCCGTACACGTACGTGAGGTGGGCCCGCAGCTCCCGCGCCCGCCAGACGTACGGATGACCGGCACCGTGCTCTGCCATCACCCTTAGCTCCAAGCGAGCGGCGAGCAGCATGGCGATGTGCTCCTGGTCGCCGTCGGCGGCTGCGACAACGGCCTCGACCGCGGCGCGGTAAGCCGGGGGCACGGCGTGCGCGTCAGGGTCCGTGAGCGCCTGGTGCTCCTGCTCGGCATCCAATATGCCGTCCGGTCCGACCATGAAGTGCCAGACCGAACCATCGGGTTCTGTAGCCTGGACTCGCACGGGGCGACGGCGATCGGTGGCGATCCGTCTGACTGCGGCCAGGGCCGCCGCACGGGCGTTGTCGCCGGCCAACTCGACACCGTCGAGCCACCCTCGGCCGTCGGCCGCCAACGCGATAGTGACCACGGCCATCATCGCCTCCTCGTCGTCGCGAAGCCCGGACGGGCCCTGTCCTGTGCACGATCCCAGCCGGGCTACGTAGTGCCCCGGGCCCGGCCCCTGACGCGGATCCCGCTGCCCCTGCCCACGATGAGGCGCTGCTCACGCAGCCTCCGTAGAGCCGCTGTGACGGTGCTGCGCGACACGTCGAACTCCGCCGCCAGGTCCGCGCTGTCCAGGGCCCCGTCGGGTGGGAAGCCCGGGGCGGCGATCCGGGACTTGATGGCCGCCTCCACGCTGGCGACCAGCGTCATGTCCGCGCCGCAGGACCAGCGTGCCGGCTCGCGCCCGGCGGCGGGCAGCGGTCGGGCTCCGAGCGCCGGCCGGACGTCGAGCAGACGCTCGCCCTTGAGGAGCTTCACCGCACCCGCCACGATGCGCTCCGGCTCCTGGTAGCGGTCGCACAGGTCGCGGCGGACGCGGTTGTGCTCCGGGGGCCAAGCGCCGGTGTGGATGTCCTGGCGCATACGTGCGGCGAGCGCGGCGATCCGTAGGGCTTGGCCCGGCGGCGCCCCCGTGGTGCCGCCGGCCCGGTCCGGCCCGTGCGCGCCTCCGGCATGCGCGATGTGCCGCCGGATCACCGTTCCCCCGCAACCCGCGTCATGCACGCGTCCGCCGCCTTGTGCAGCAGTACCGCGCTGAGCGGCAGGTCGGCCGCCCGGCTGCTCAGTTCTTCGAAAGTGCGCTGGTGCTCTTGGCCGTGGGGCCCGTTGAGGTAGGTGGCGGAGCCGGAGGTCGTCTGGACCCATACCGTGGAGCGGTGGGGGCAGGGCATGGTCAGCCCGAGGAGGTCGCTGCCCTCGGCCTGTACGCCGTGGCCGGCTCCGACGGGGGTGATGCGGATGTCGGCCAGTCTGTCGCGGGCCACCTTGCACAGGTACGCGAGCTGGTCGGCCAGGGGGTGCAGGTTGCCCGGCTCGCTGCCGAACGGACGGGTGAGCACGGAGGCGTGCAGAATGACGTCGATGTGCTCCCAGGAGTGCGGACCGGTGACGACCGGCCGGGGCCGGCGCTCCGGGTCCGTCAGCCCCAGCGGAGTGCCGGAGCGCATCTGCTCCAGGTTCTGCGCGTACGTACTGCTGCGTACGGCCGTCGGGACCGTGTAGTCGCTGAACGCCCGGACGCGGACCGCGGCGAGTTCGAGGGCCGCGAGCCGGTCCTCCCATGCGGGACCGGTGTCCAGTAAGGCGTGCCGGGTGCGCGGGTCGGAGGCTTCTTTGGCCCACTGGGCCAGTACCCGCTGGGTCTCCGGGGGCAGGCGGTACAAGCGCATCAGGCGTTGCAGGCCCCACGGCGGGGGAGCTGCCCGGCCGCTCTCCCAGTCGGCGAGGGCGTCGGCGCTGACGCGGGCGGCGGCCGCGATGTGGCCCCGGCTCACTCCCCACAGGTCGCGCATCCGCGTCAGGTTGGCGCCCAGGACGAGCAGGCGGACGGGAGGATCGTTGGATGTCGGGGTCATCGGGCCGGTCGCCCGGTTCGGACACCACTCATGACGGTTCCTTGTTCGTGGTCGGAGGTTCGTGGTCGGAGCTTCGGGATCGGAGGTTCGTGATCCGAGGGACAGGGGCCCGGGTGGTCGGGCCGCCTCGGCTACGCCTGGGAGAACCACCTGTCCTGCTCGACGTTGGTCACCATGCGCTGCTGGTGGTTCACTTCGGCCCCGGCGAGGTGGACCAGGCCGTCCACGACCTCCTCCCCGAAGGCCTTCTCGGCGAGCGTGCTGTGCTGAAGGAGCAGGAGCGCTTCCTCCAGGCCGGCGGGCAGCGCCGGCTCGTCGCGGGCCGCGTGGGCGTCGCCGGTCCAGCGCGGCGGCGGGACCAGGGCGCAGTCCAGGCCGTGGACGATCCCGGCGATCACCGCGGACAGCGCCAGGTAGGGGTTGGCGTCCGCGCCGGGAACCCGGATCTCGGTGCGCAGGCTCGGGCCGTGGCCGACGACCCGTACCGCGCACGTGCGGTTGTCGACGCCCCAGGTCATACGGGTCGGAGCGAAGGAGCCCGGCACATACCGCTTGTAGGAGTTGGTGTTCGGCGCGTACAGCACGGCCAGCTCGGGCAGTGCGTCCAGCAGCCCGGCGATCGCCTGCTCACCGGTCTGCGAGAGAACGCCCCCTTCGCCCTTGGCGAAGACCGGGTTACCGGTGCGCGTCAGTGAGACGTGCAGGTGCAGGCCGCTGCCCACGCCGGTCTGCGGGGCGGCCATGAACGTCGCCTCCGCCCCGCAGCCGCGGGCGAGGGTCTGGGCCGCGTTCTTGAACACGACGTGCTGGTCGCAGGCTTCGAGCGCGTCCCCGTAGGGAAAGGTCACCTCGAACTGCCCGGCGGCGGCCTCGCTCTTGACCGCCTCCACCGGCATCCCCGCACCCTCCAAGGCGTGTTGCAGCCGGTGCAGATAGCGGGCGACGGCCGGATGCTGGTGCAGGCCGTAGTCGCCGCCCGGCGGGGTGAGCGGCGGGAGTTCCTGCCCGCCGACCGCCCGGGCAGGGGAGTACGTGCCCCGGTACACCACGAACTCGATCTCCAGCCCCGCGTGCGCGTGCAGCCCGTGGGCGGCCAGGCGGCCCAGTTGGTGGCGCAGGATCTCCCGTGGGTTGAGCGCGGCCGGCCTGCCGTGGTCGCCGAGGGCGTCGGCCAGGACCAGCGCGGCTTTCGGCCGCCAGGGCACCACCCGCAGGGTCGCCAGGTCGGGCACCACACGGAAGTCGGGGAACCCGCCTTCCATGGAGGCGAGCCGCGACTCGGCCGGCGCCGGGTTCATGTCGACGGAGCTGGACAGGAGGTAGGCACACATCTCCGTGCCGTGCGGCGCCACCTGGCGCAGGAAGTGCCGTGCGCCGAAGCGCTTGCCGGCCAGCCGCCCGTGCGGATCGACCACCGCGCACAGCACCGTGTCGACGCGCCCCTCCTCGACCGCCTTCTCCAGGGCCTGCAACGGCGGCGCTTGGCCACGCGGCCTGCGCGGAACGGCCCTGCTCGTACCAGCGGGGGAGGCGGCGGGGCCGCCCGGATGCTCGGCGCCCTCGCGGGACCACACCGGGGGCATCACACGACCTCGCCCTGGATCTTGGCAAGGTCGCCGCTCGCCGCCACCGGCGGCAGCTCGTAGTCATGGGCCGCCACCCGCCACCACACAGCGGCCAGCGTGAGCGCGACGACCAGGGCGAGGGGGGCGTAGTTGAAGGTGTCCACGGTGACCGGGTGGCTCTGGGGCAGGCAGAAGACGACCGTCACGAACGCCACCCACACCACCGCGACCATCCCGACGGGTCTGCCCCAGCGGCCCAGGTTCCAGGGCCCGGGCTCGAAGGACCGTCCCTTGCGTACGCGCAGGTAGACGGGGATGGCGTAGGCGGGGGTGATGCCGATGACGTTGATGGCGACGACCGCGCCGTAGGCGGTGGGGCTGTAGAGGTAGGGCAGGGCCAGTACGGCGGCGACGGCGACCGACAGCCAGACGGCGGCGCGGGGGGTGCCCGTGCGGGAGTGGACGCGGCGCCACCGTGCGCTGCCGGGGAGGGCGTTGTCCCGGCTGAACGCGAAGATCATCCGGGAGCAGGCGGCGGTCTCGGCGTTGCCGCAGAACAGCTGGGCCACGATCACCACCAGGAGCAGCGCCTTGGCCCAGCCCACCCCCAGGGCGTCGAGGAAGATCTGCGCCGGGGGCACACCCAGCGCGGAGCCCTGCACCGCGGCGTAGTCATGGATCGCGAACGTCAGGCCGCACAGCAGGACGAAGCCGGCCGCCCAGGACCAGGTGATGGCGCTCATGATGCCGCGCGGAGCGGCCTGGGCGGCGTTGACGGTCTCCTCCGACAGATGCGCGGAGGCGTCGTAGCCGGAGAAGGTGTACTGCGCCAGCAGCAGCCCGAGCAGCACCACATAGCCGTTCGACGACCAGCCGGTGGTGTTCACGAACTCGGTGAAGGCGTAGTGCGGGGAGCGGTGGTGGGTGGGCGCGAGGGTGAGTGCGCCCACGATGAGGGCGACGCCCGCGAGGTGCCACCACACGCTGACCGAGTTGAGTACGGATATGAGCCGCACCCCGAACAGGTTGAGCACCGCGTGCAGGGCGAGGATCGCCAGGTAGATGGCCATGATCTTGCCGGGGGTGGGGGTGAAGCCGCTCTGGAGGTTGAGGAAGGCGCCGGTGAACAGGGCCGCGCCGAAGTCGATCCCGGCGATGCCGCCGAGCAGGCCGAGCAGGTTGAGCCAGCCGGTGTACCAGCCCCACCGCTTGCCGCCGAGCCGGTCCGCCATGAAGTACAGGCCGCCGCTGGTGGGGTAGGCGCTGGTCACCTCGGCCAGCGCGGCCCCGACGAAGCAGACCATCAGGCCGACGGCCAGCCAGCCCCACAGCATGACCGCGGGCCCGCCGGCTCCCATGCCGAAGCCGTACATCGTCATGCAGCCGGACAGGACGCTGATCACCGAGAAGCTGATCGCCGCGTTGCCGAACCGCCCCATGCGCCGGGTCAGCCGAGGAGTGTAACCGAGTTCGCGCAGGCGGTCGTCGTCGACCGGTTGCCCGGGTCTGGCCGCCGGCGGGGGCATCGAGCGCAACACAACCTCCAGGGAAGAGGGAGAAGGAGAGGGGCCGTGGGCAGGTGCGGCGCGGTCAGGGCGGGGACGGTCCGGGCGGGCGGCCGCCCTGGGCGCGGGCGACGCGGTCGGAGTGGAGGCAGATGCCGCGTGCCCGCAGGAACTCGTGGGCGGCCAGGGCGTCGTGGGACGGGTCGGCGGTGCCGTACGCCCAGGGGACGCGGGTGAAGTGGCGGTCCAGGACGCGGAAGACGTCCCCGGCCCGCGCGTACTCACGGGCCGAGAACAGGGCGTGGGCGAGGTGGTTGAGGTCGGTGACGGACACGTGCGGATCCGCGCGCAGATCCGCGCTGTCATAGGCGATGAGGACGTCGCGGCGCACGGGATCGCGCGCCCACTGGTGGCGCAGGAGCGGATGCCGGCCGCCGTGGTGGCGCAGGGCGTCCACGGCCGCGTACAGCGGCAGCATCAACAGGGCGGAGTCCACCCCCGGGCGCGCCCACGACGTCACCCACCGGGCGAATTCGAAGGGCGCGGCCCCGGTGCCGGGGCGGGTGACGCAGCGCAGCATCCGGTGCACCGCCTCCCGGTTGTAGGGGTGGCGCTGCCAGACGGCCGACCACAGCCCCCAGGGGCCCGGCGGCAGCATCGGCTCACTCGTCCTCTGCCGGTACTCGGGCCGGCGCAGGCCGAGGTCCGTCACCCCGAGCGCCAGCAGGGCGATCAGCGGCACCGGGTCCGCCGGGGCACGCTCGCAGGCGTGCAGGCAGCCGGCATGCGCCGCCTCGATGAGCGGGGCGGTGTTCGCTCGCCCGTGGCGGTGGGCTTCCAACGCCCGCTGCACCAGCACGCGGGCGTGCATGACGTGCGCGTCCACGCACTCGGGCTCCTCGCGCAGCCAGGACGCCACGACGTCCCGGCCGGCGCGCGCCGCGGCCGCGGCCAGGACCTGGGTACGCGAGGTGCGCAGCACCCAGTCCTGGCCGGTCGTGCGCAGCAGATCGCGTATCCCGGCCCACCTGGCCGCCTCCATCTCCTGGAGCGCGGTGCGCAGCGGGGTGTCGAACCCGGCCGGGTGGTAGACGGGCACCACGGCCTCCTCGCCGACCCCCCTCCCGCGTGCCCTCACCGCCCTGCCCCAGGAGGCTCCGCGGGCTCCCGATGAGCACCCGCACGCGCCCTCGCGCGCCGTGCGCCTTCGCCTGACGGTGAGGGGGCGGCGGGCAGCTGCTTCGTCGGTGACCACCCGTACGTGGTGTACGCGGCGGTCGTCGCGGCCATGCGTGACCCGATCGGTATCGGCGCGGACGCCGCCGACGGTGTCCCGCCGGTGGTGGCAGTGGTCACCGCTCCTCCCCCGGAGTGAGGTGGCCGACGTGATGCATGAGCGCCCACCCGGTCCGTTCGACCTCGCGCACCATCCGGGCGCTGAGAACGTCTTCCCTCGCCTTCCCGGCACCAGGGAGGCGGATCACGAAGTTGGGCATGGGAATGCCTCCGATAGGGGTCGGCACAGCAGATGGTTTCCTGCTCGCCGACGACGGCAGGAACGGTTGCTCGCGAGGGCTCCCGGCGGTGCGGTGGTCGGGTGGGCACGCTCCGCGGGTGGCGAAGAGGAGCCTGGCAAGAGGCCGGTCGCCAGATCCAGCCCCAAACCGCCCTCGGAACCGCGCCGAGGAAGGCCGCCGTTCCCCCTTCTTTCCTCGGACTCTCCTCGGCTACGGCCCGCCATTGCCAACTGCCGCTGGCGCAGGGAAGGTTGACAGTCTGAAGCCCTACCGTCGGATCTACGGAGAAACCGGGAGAGAGGGGCATGATGCCCACTTTGTTCCGATACCTGCTCGATGAAGCCGGACTGCGGGACTACAACGACTTCCTCCCGCACTTCCGGCTGGCAGCCCGTGAGCTCGACGAGGCGGGGCTGCGGAACCTGGAGCCGGCACTGAAGACCTTCGAGAGCTGGTACTACGGGAAACGCCAGCCCCAGAAGGACGCCCGCCGCGTACTGCGCCGAATGTTCAACCTCAGCATCGACGAGTTGTGGAGCGACGTTCCCGCCGGGAGCACGCCGCCTCCGCCGACGCGGCTCCGTACGTCCACAACTGACGAACCCGTCGACCGCGGCGCGGTTCTGGCACAGATGAAAAGGACAGCAGACATGGCCGCACGACGCGCAGCGGAATTCGCCATGGGAACGGAGCGGGGCCAACTCGGGCTGGAAACCCTTGGGTTGCTCACCGACGAGGTGGGGACGATCGTGGAGCGGTACCAGAAGGTACCTCTGACGGAGGTCTGGGAGGACATCGCACGGGTTCAGGACGAGGTGTTCGGACACATCGAGGGGGGCCGCGCCAGGCCGAGCCAGCTGCGCGAGTTGCATGTGCTCGCGACCATTCTGTCGCTGCACATGGCCAAGGGCTGCCACGACATGGGGGACCCGAAGCTCGCCATGATGCAGGCGCGTACCGCCGGCGTTTGTGCGCAGCACGCCGAGCACGCCGGCCTGGTCGCCCTCAGCTTCGGTGTGAAGTCCCTCGTCGCGTACTGGGCGAACAAGGGGGGACAGGCCTTCCGCTATGCCCGGCAAGGAACGGAGGAATGCCCCGACCTGCGCGGCTCGGCTGCGATATGGCTCAGGAGCCTGGAGGCCCGCGCCGCGGCGCTCCTCGGGGACGAGGAGTCGGCTCGCGAGGCGATCCAGCACGCCGAGTCGCTCCGCGAGCGGGTTCAGCCGGACGATCTGGACGCGCTGGGTGGGATCCTGACCTTCTCGGAGGCCAAGCAGCTCTACTACACCGTCGAAGCGCAGACCCTGCTCGGTCTGGGCAGCCCCGATCTGGCCGCGAACGCCGAGAACGCGGTACGCGGATTCAGCGACCCCGGCGCCCGCGACTGGGCCTTCGGCGACCAAGCCGGCGCGCAGTGCAACCTCGCGCTCGCCCGGCTCCACGGCGGCGACCTGGACGGGGCCGCCGAAGCGATCCGTCCCGTCCTCGACCTCGCTACGCCCCTGCGCAACCACGGCATCGTGGCGTCCGTCACGCGGGTCGCCGGTGCGCTGGGGCAGAGCGCTGCCCGGACAGGGCAGGTCGCGGGGCAGCTGCGCCAAGAAATCGAGGCGTACGAACCCAACCGGCTGGCCCTGCCCCGCCCTTGACGCGGCCCGCGCTGGGTAGAGTCGCCCGACATGCATCCGATCAGCCGCCGCGCCACCCGTCTGGAGCTTCGGGAGCTCGCGCTCGACGACGTCGACGCCGTCCACGCGATCTACGGAAGCGCCACGGCGACCGAGCACCTGTCGTTCGAGCCGCGCACGCGGGACGAGGTCCACGCGATCACGAGACGCTCCCTCGCGTCGGCCGTGGCGTGTCCGCGTGAGGAGTACGCGCTCGCCGTCGTCCGCCGCGACGGCGGCGAGCTGATCGGCTTCGGCCGGCTGGCCCTGGACCCGCACCAGCCCCGGGCGGCCACCGTCGGCTTCGCCCTGCGCCCCGACACCTGGGGCGCAGGGTATGGAAGCGAGTCCCTGCGCCTCCTGCTGAACGTGGGTTTCGGCCCCTTGCGTCTGCACCGGATCTGGGGCGCCCGGTCGCCTTTGAACGAGGCCTCGGCGCGGACCATGGCACGGGTCGGCATGGTCGAGGAGGGCCGGATCAGGGAGCACGTCCACAAGGGAGGCGTATGGCGCGACTCCATCGTGCACTCCGTCCTCGACCACGAGTGGACCCGCCTCGCGGGCCGGGGGCGCTAGACCGCGGCGCGCCGCAGTCCGCCCCTCCGCTGCCGCCTTCCGTACGCCGCGCGGGGAATCGGCCGCGGCCCTGTGGCCGCCATCCCGGCTGCGTGCGGCCATGACCATCCTCCTTGAGTCGGTGCGTGTACGGGGTGCCGGTACGTGTACGGGGGCGCCGTCTGTCCGGCGTGCTCCGCTGAGGAGGATCCTGCGTCGGCGGAACCGGCCCGGCAGCGCATACCGGCGACCGCAGCACCTGGCCCCGAAATGCCCGCGGCCGCCGAGCCGGCCGGGCGTTCGGAAGGAAATCTATGCGTGTCGACCACGGCCCGCCATTGCCCGCGTGCACAAATCGCACGGCCTCGGCTGACTGTTGTGCACCTCTGGCGCCGGACGGCTCGTGCGTGTGCTCAGCCGTGGGGCGGGGGGCTTTCGGAATTGCACAAGGCACCCGCGGCGGTACGCGCAGTCCTCTCCCCGCGAGACCGCGGGCTTCCGGGCAGCCGCGGAGCACTGAAGCCCGCACCGCCCACGGATCTACCCGCCGCCGGTGGAGGAGGGGCGCTGAGGGCTCGAGCCGCCCGGAGTGACGGCCGACCAGAAGTCGTCGTGGATGTCGTCGCGCGGAGGGAAGGGGACGTCGCGCTGAGGGGTGTTGGGGGTGGTGGTGGGGTTCGTGACTCCGTTGGTCTTCGCAAGGCACGGCGTTCCGATGGTGAAGCCGAACTGGCCGGTGGCGCCCACCTCCACCGAAACCTGGAACCTGTCCGGCGTCGCGGCGTCCATGGCCGGCATGTCCTTGTCCGAGTTCACGTTGATGATCTTGAAGCCCCGGGACTTCCAGTCGCGCTCGATGACGCCGAGCAGGTTGCCCCGCCGTTCGGCGGACACCTTTGTCAGGATGACGATGCGGCGGGTGACCGTTCCGGTGCCCGTCCCCTCGCCCTTCCCGTCGGCGCAGATCCTGTCGATCGACGGGCCGTGGTTCCAGCGCAACGCTGGGGTGATGCCACTCAGGGTCTGTTGCAGGATGGCATCGGCCCGGTCCGCGCCCTGCTGCATGTCCATGGTCGGCTTCTTCCTTTCGTCGGACCTGTCGCTGTGGGGTAGTGGGCCGCAGCCCGCGACGGCGGCGAGCAGCAGCAGTGCGGATACGGGGCGGAAGGCGATCCTCATCGTGGGTCCTCATGGTCGATCTTGTCGCCCTTACCCGCCACGATCCGGGCGATGTTCCGCGCCGAGATGCGGTCTGCGTCGGGGTCGAAGTAGTGGGAGTGGGCGCTCACATCGGGGGAGGGGAGCTTCGGGTCCTTGTCCCAGTCCACGATGGACGAGATGAGCTGGCCCCCGTCGAGGAGGGGTGGGCCGTCGCCGGTGGCGAAGCGTCGGGCGCCGAATGTGTGGCTCGCCGGGTCGGTGCCGAAGTAGAGCTGGTCGGGCCCGCCCGTGGCCCTTTCGAACGTGCGGCCAAGATATCCGCCCAGGGCCGGTCCTCCGAGGAGGGTGCCTGTCACCGTGCCGTTCACCTCTGCCTTGCTGGGCAGCTGGGTCACGATGTCGTTCTTGGCGGCGCCGACATAGACATGGTCCCGTCCGACGCCGAGGGCGTCGGCGGTCCTGGCCTCGGTGCCGGGGCTGCCCACGAGGATGATGTCGTCGGCGCCGGGGATGCCGCCGTCCCGCTGTGCGGCGAGGCCGACGGTGAGGGAGCCGTAGGAGTGGCCGACAGCGGTGACGTGCGGGTCGCCGGTCTCGTGCGTGGCGGAGATACCCGCCATGAACTCGTTGTACGAGGTCGCACCGGCGTTGGCGTCATGGTCGTCGGCGACGGCGAAGTTCTCCGTGAGCTTGTCGACCAGGAGGAACTTCTCGGGGGCGAACTGCGGGGCGTCGTAGCCGAGCCAGGCGATCGATGCGGTGGGGTTGTCGGGGTCGACGAGCCGGGCCCCGACCGCCGTGTCATGTGCCCGCTTCAGATCGTTGCCGGCGAACGACGTGTCGAGCTTGGTGCCGAACCCGGGAACGTACGCCGAGACGTTCTTCGCCGTGTCGGGATTGCCGTACGAGACGATCGCGCGGCCATTGCCCTCATCGCCGATGCCGAGGAGATACATCGGAGGTTCACTGCCCGCGCCGAGCTGCTGGTCGATGGAGCGCATCCCGTCGAGCTTGGCCCGCGCCTCCTTGTCGTCCACCCCCGCCAGTTTCCCGATGAGCATCTGCAGGTTCTCCCGGTTGGCCTCGTCCCGTACCACCGCCGGAATTCCGTCCAGGTTCCCGATGATGTCCGGGCAGGCCGCGAGGTACTCGTCGCGCTGGGACGGGGACAGGTGCGTCCACCAGTCGTGGCGTTCGGCGGGGGAGGCGCCGGTGGGGATGGTCTTCTTCAGGCGGTCGCCGGAGACTTTGCGTACGGCCGCCAGATCGGCGGCGGCGTCCTTCCAGGTCGCGTCGGTGACGTCCAGGCCGGGTTCGGCCTTCAGCCGGGTCAGCGCGGTGCTGAAGTGTTCGTCGGCCTCGCGGGCGGCCGTGAGCACGCGCCGGATGCGGTCGGCGATGTCCTGGGCCTTGGCCCGGTTGGGGTTGGGGTCCACCAGACCGGGGTGGAGCGTGCTCAGGGTGGGCGGGCGGGACATGACGGGGGTGTCGGCCGAGACACTGCCCCCAGGGTTCGGCCGGTCGGGAATCGCGCTCTGGCCGCCGGCCGGGTAGCTGACCGAGCCGTCCGCCGCGACCGTGAAGCCGAGGCTCGCCGCGTCGTCGAGGGCGTCCTTCAACTGGCCCTGGAAGCCGATGAGTTCGTACACGAGCGAGCTCAGAGTCGTACGGACGAGACCGCATTCCGTACGGATGTAGTCGTAGTTGCGGTCCAGGCGTCGCAGGCGGCCGATGGCGGCCGGAGCCGCCACGCCCTTCTGCGTGGCCTCCAGGCCCCGGATCATCTCGCCGCTGATACGGTCCCGGGCCGCGTCGGCCTGCGTGCTGACGGCGGCCCAGCCGTCGGCGGCGTCCAGGAGCTCGGCGCACTTGAGGTCGTGCAGCTGCTGCCAGGTGAGCATCCCGGTCACCGGCCCTGGGTGGCGGACGGAGTGGAATGCGGAGTGGAGTGCGGCGTGGAGTACTGGGCGAGCGCCGACCTCACACCCGCGTCCACCTCACCCTGCGCCCACGCCGTCTCGCGCAGCGCGGGCTCCAGCGAGCCGCACTCGGTGTGCACGGCCGTCAGCCGCTCTTCCCACGACGTGAGTACGGAGGTGAGCGCGGCCATGCTGGCGAGCCCGGCCGTGCCCGCCGCGGCACCGGTGTGGGCGCTGGTCAGGGTTGCCTTCACCTTCGCGGTGTCGGTGCCGAGCGAGTGGACCGTGCCGGTCGCGTCCGACCACGGTTTGGCGCTGTGCTTCAGCTCGCCGGCGGCGGGCCCGGAGCCGCCCGCCGTCCCGGCGGAGGCGAGCGACATCGCCCCCATCCGCCCCGGCCGCCCCGCCTGCTCCAGCAACCGCTGCCAGCTGTCCGCGTACACGTACTCCCCTATGGTCCCGTGCGACCCTCTTCCGTCGCCCCGAAACGACGTTATGAGGGCGGGTGGGGGCATCCGCAAGCGCGGACGGGGGGTTGGCGGAAAAAGGCGGCCCCGTGCATAACACGCAGGTCAGAGGGTGCGCAAGAGTGATCCGGCTCAGGCGTGGGCGTACACACCGTCAACTTCCGGTGTGCGGCGTCTGAGTGTTCGCTGGTGGGACGCGTTGTCATCGTCGAGGCCCCCCGCCCCGCGCCCTCAAGCCGCCCGCCCAAACCCGGGCCCCGGTGATCCCTGGGTCAACTCCAGGTAAAGTAGGGCCACTTATGTCCTACGTGTGAGGTCGCTCCAGCCAATACCCTACCGAGGGTAATGTTTCTCTTGTGAATGAATGGCCGGAAGGGCCTGGCGGCGACCGGCGTCGGACACTTGCGCAAATACGCATATCTGCGTGATCTGCCTCACAGCCCCCATATCTGATGTTGCGTGATGAAGATCCACAGGCCTAGGTTTGCCCCCATCGGGCAGAACTCGCCACCGACCGACCGAAATGGCGGTTCTGCTCACGGGGAAGAGCTCGTGGTTGCGAGAGGCCTACGCCTCTCACTCATGAGCTGTGGACATGACAAAAGGCGTGCGGATTTCCGGCATCGGATGATGTTCTCGTGCGTGGTGGCGAAAGCTCCACGCGCTCCGGTATGCGCATGCCCGTACGGGGGAAACGCGGCTCGACCTTTTTCGGTGCTCACGGTACGCGCACTGCTGAGCCGGTGGGAACGCCCATTCCTTCGTAGTCCCGAGGGGAAACTGGGGCGGGCCGGCTTTCCGTGTGATGAGGATTCCTCAAGAGGCCCTTCCGGGCGTCGGCTCGGCCGCTTCGGCCACCGCCTGTTCTGTGCGGCGGATTTCCGCGCCGTGCCCACCGGCTCTTGAGGTTGGATGTTGTGATAGAGGAGTTCCGCTTGACCGCCGAGACCCGGCACGTCCGGATCCATAAATCCCGCCCTCTCGACAAGTCATGGCTTCCATGGGGCGGTTCTCCCTCGACGAGGGACCTTGTCTGCTGGTACGGCATGTGGTTCGTCTTCGCCTATTCGTTCGCGATGTGGCCGCTCAAGCCCTGGCTGATCGGAACCAACCCCGTACTGCTCGCAGTCCTCACCGGCGACCAGAGCACGATGACCGTGGCCGGGGCGTTCGCCCGGGTGGGCGAGGCCCCGTACGTCCTCGTCCTCCTCGCCGGGACCCTCGGGATGGTCAAGTTCGCCTGGGTCTTCTGGCTGGCGGGCCGGCTCTGGGGCGAGAACCTGGTGCGGCTGCTGACCGGTCCGCCGGACGAACGCAAGAAGCCCAAGCGCGGCCTGATCGCGGGCGGGAATCCGGCGAACCGGTGTCTCATCGCGGCGGCCGTCGTGCTCGCCCCGCTTCCGCTGGTCCCCTCGGCCCCGGCGTTCGCGGCGGCGGGCTGGGTGGGGATGCGCCTGCCCACCTTCCTCGTACTGAACGTGATCGGCTCGGCCGCCTGGGCCGGGCTGTTCACCGGAATCGGATTCGCCATCGGGTCGCCCGCGGTGCAACTCGCCGAGAAGGTCGGCGACTACGCGCTGTGGATCTCCCTGGCCATGGTCGCCGCGATGCTGCTCACGCGTCTGACCATGGGACTTCGGGCAGCCAGGAAGGCGTCGTGACCCTCACTCTCATCGTCAACGACGACCCCCTGCTGCGTGCGGGCCTCCAGATGATCATTGAGTCGGCCGACCGGCTCAGCGCCCGGGTCGCCTGCGGCGTCGAGGCGGTGGCCACGGCCAGGCACTGCCGGCCGGACGTCGTGCTGCTGGACATCCAGACGCGCTCCACCGACGGTCTGGACGTGCTGCGAGGGCTGTTGGACCTGCCCGACCCGCCACGGGTGGCCGTACTCTCCACGCCCGCCGCCGACCGCTCCGTACTCGCCGCCCTGCGTATCGGAGCGGCCGGCTGCCTCCTGCGTGACACCGGGCCCGACGAACTGGTGGCATCGGTGCGCACCCTCGCCGTGGGCAGCATCGTCCTGTCCGGACTGGCCGGCTCCCAGCTGCTGTCCGAGCTCAACGAGGACGCCCACAACTCCGACGCCGCCTTGCGGGCGCGGCGGCTCACCGAGTCGCTGAGCGAGCGCGAGCACGAGGTGCTGGCGATGGTCGCCGAGGGCCTGTCCAACGCCGACATCAGCCGCAGGCTTCTGATGGGCGTCGGAACCGTCAAGGATTACGTCAGCGCGATCTTCGCCAAGCTCGGTGTCGTCAACCGTGTCCAGGCGGCCGTCATAGCCGACCGGGCGCGCCTGTCGGAGTGTGTGTCCATGGAACGTGCCGTCGGCTGAACGGCACTCAGGTGAATCGATGAGCTCCGGCCCGTGGCGACGGGCCGGAGCTCATCGCGTTCTCCGGTTCTCCGGTTCTCCGGTGGCTTATCCGTTGGCCCATCCGAGAGGCGGGCGCCGGCCGTCCACCAGCGGGCGTCAGGCGTTCCGCTCCCTCCATCTGGCTGGCCGCCACCGACGAATGGCGGGTAGTGCGGCTGACACCGCCGGGCCGATACTGGTTTCAGGCCGGGAAGGAAACATCCGGGCCGCTCAGATGCCGTCGCCCCAGGGGAAGTCGACGGCAAGGGGGGAAAGTGGATCGCCATCCCGGTGCAGACCTCTGCCCAGGATGCTCTGTTACAGCTCTTCGGAATGTCCCTGCGGGTGTTGTCGCGTCGTGTTCGCCCGTACGGCAATGGCCCCGGCCTCCTGCTGGAACAGCTCTCCACCTCTCCTCGTCGGGGAAACAGAATTACTGTATCGGGGGAGTCATGCTCAGAGCCGGGCCGGAACGTGCCACGGAACAGGAAGGCAGTCAGGAAGCCACTCAGGAAGGCACTCAAGAAGCCACGGAGGAATCCACTGAGGAAGGCACTGAAGAAGGCGCTCTCGAAAAGAGCGGGGCGCCCAAGGCCCAGCCCACTTTCCGGCCGGTCGATCTGGACGCCTTTCCCGAAGTGGACGCGCTGCTGGTCCGGCTCGGTCTGGGCGCCCTCGTCCGTGATTCGGTGTCGGCGCCCGTCGGCCGCAACCACGCCTGGGCGGGAGACACCACCAGCGGACGCAGGGTGTTCGTCAAGCGGTTGGTCGGCCCCGAGGCGGATGTGCGGGCCCGGATGAAGCGGCTGCTGTCCTTCGAGGAGTTCGTCGGACACGTTGACGGACTGCGTGGACACGTGCCGGCGCTGCTCGGGTTCGACGAGGACGCCCAGCTGGTGGTCTTCGCCCACGTCGAGGCCGAGAGCGGAGCCGAGCTGATGGTCGATCAGACCTTCGGCGGCGACCTCGCCTTCGCGGTGGGCCGGGCCATCGGCTGCCTCCACGCCGCCGTCCCCGGCGCTGAACTGGACCGCTCGCTGCCCTCGCTGCCGGACGCCGGGCTGCTGCGGGCCATGCCGCTGGCCATGTACAACGAGCTCAGCTTCGCCGAGCTGGAGGCGTGGCGGCTCATGCAGCACGACGCGGCGCTGATCGAGGCGCTGGAAGTCCTCCAGGAGTGGGAGAGCCGGGCGCCGCGCGTCCCCTCCCACTGCGACTTCCGGGTGGACCAGCTGCTGGTCGGCGACGACCATGTGCCGATCCTCGCGGACTGGGAGGAGTTCCGGCTCGCGGACCCGGCCCGGGACGTGGGCTCGTTCGCGGGGGAGTGGCTCTACCGGTCGGTGCTCGACATCGTCACCCGCCGCGGCGACACGGGCCCGTCGGCCTTCGACGACCTGGAACTGACCCACGACCAGGTCCTGGCCAGGGGCGCCGAGAAGCTGGAGCGGCTGCTCCCCCTGGTGCACCGCTTCTGGGACGGCTACCGCACGGTCCGTACCGACCTCGACGCCCAGTTCACCGTACGGGCCACGGCGTTCGCCGGCTGGCACCTGCTGGACCGGCTGATCGCCGGCGCCGCGCAGAGCCAGCGGCTGTCCGGGATCGAACGGGCCGCCGCGGGCATCGGGCGCGGCGCCCTGCTCACCCCGCACAAGTTCGCACCCCTTCTCGGATTCGAGGTAACGACATGACCGGCAGCCGCCTCGCACCGAGGCTTGTCGAGGCCGCCCGCGGCGTCACCGTGGCACCGGACCGCTCCAGCGCCACCGTGGGCGGCAAGCGCATCGACGCCGACAGCTCCAGGGAGCTGCGACGGCTGCTCTCCAACGCGCTCTACGAGAGCCTGCACGCGGGGCTGGACCTGGAGGACGCCGACCTGCCGTTCCGGCTGCGGGACGCCGAGTTCGAGCGGGCCCTCGCGGCGGCCGTGCCGCACGCCGAGACGGTCCTGCGCGGCCCGGTCCACGCGGTCGGCGAGTCCGCGTACGTCGTCGAGCTCGGCGGGGTGCGCGTCCGGGTGCCGGCCGACCGGATCCGTACGGAGGGCGAGCTCGCCCCCGGCGCCGTCGTCGCGGTGGCCAACACCTCGCGCAGGCCCGCCCTTTCGCCCGGCTTCTTCCTGGTCGAGGGCACCAGGCCGCACCGGTCCGCCGACCTCCTGCGCGTCTACGTCCACATCACCGAGTGGACGGCTGCGCCCGGGATCTGGCGCACGGCGCTGGAGCACCTGGAGGAGCACGCGGTGACCTACCGCGCGAAGATCATCTCCAGTAAGCATCTGTACCCGCGCCGCGACGCCCTGGTCGTCTACCTGGACAGCGCCAGCAGCCACGCCGCGACGGCGCTCGCCGACGCCCTCGGTCACCTGCCCGGCGTGGGCGGCGACACCTCGGTGTTCACCCGCCGGCTGCGCCCCGGCGTGGCCACGGCCTGGGAACCCAGGGACTCCGCCGTCGGCATGGACGGTCTGAGCTTCGGCCAGCACCGGGCCAGCGTGCTGGCGCAGGCACTGATCGAGACCGCCGAGGACCCCAGCGCCCTGGCCGCAGTCCTGCACGACCGCCTGACCGAGGCCAACATCGACCCGGCCGACCCCTCCCGCAACCTCGACTCCGTCGAGCCGGGGGAGGAGCAAGCCGCACCCGTCCGGAGCTGAGGTGTTTCCAGGAGGCGTGTGCGCGCCCCCTGGATTCAGTTCAGAGCTGAGTCAAGAAAACCATCATCACGAATGAGGATACCCATGAACAACAAGACCACGGCCATCACCGACCTCATCGCCGGTTACAGCGCGTACACCGAGGCCGAGGAGCTGAACGTCAGCGCCGCCGCGGGCGCCCCGGCCACCACCTGGGTGTGTGTCTCCGTCGCCTCGCGCGCCTCCTCCGCCAAGTGCGCGGGCTGGGCCTCGGCCGGTGCCTCCGCGATCAGCGGCGCCACCTACGAGATCACCTGCTGAACGGCTCCCCGGGAGCTGCTTCCTCACGACTCGTCACGCCGTACGGCGTGATGTCCATCGGACGGGGAAAGGGGGTGAATCACCAATGAAGAGCACCTCGATCATGGAGCTCGTGGCGGGCTACGACGCCTACACGAACGCCGAGGAGCTGCGGATCAGCACGGTCGCCAGTGCCCCCGCGAGCACGCCGCTGTGCGCCGCCGCGGCGAGCGCGGGCGTCTCCTGGATGGCCGGCCAGTTCTCGGCCCGGACCCTCTCCGGCGGCTGCTGATCCACCCGTGCCGGGGCACTCCACCGCGAGTGCCCCGGCACGGTCCCGAGCGCGGGCGGCTGCCCCCCGGCTGCCCGCGCCCGGGCTCAGAGCCTGTCCCTGAACCCCCGTACGCGCCCCGACGCCCGGCACGAACGCCCGTCGACGTCACCACACCCACCTGGAGCATCTGACATGGACGACCTGGCTCACGCCGAGCACCTCGTGGACTCGGCCGACCTGTTGCGCCCGGCCGCCGTCCGCGCGGCGGCGACCCTCGGAGTGGCGGACCACCTCGCCGCCGGGGTCGGCGACGTCGCGGAACTGGCGCGCCTGTGCGGTACGCGCACGGACCTGCTCGGCAGCCTGCTGGGCTATCTGGTGAGCCTGGAGCTGCTGAGCGGCAGCGCGGACGACGGATTCGCCCTGGCGCCCGCCGGGCTGCCGCTCTGCACGGACCACCCGTTCTCCGTACGCGAGAACCTCCGCGACGACGGCATGGCCGGCCGCTCCGACATCGCGCTCGTGGGGCTCGTCCACACGATCCGTACCGGCGAGCCCGCCCATGTCGGGGTGTTCGGCCGCGGCTACTGGGAGAGCCTCAACGACGGCCCCGCGTTCGCCGGGGCACTGGAGCGCCTGGCCGGCGACCAGTTGGTGTGCGACGCGGAACTCATCATCGAGGGCTACGACTGGACGGGCGTACGCGAGGTCGTCGACGTGGGCGGCAACAGCGGGGCGGTCCTGATCAACCTGCTGCGCCGGCACACGCATCTGCGCGGCACCGTCCTGGACCTGGAGAACTCGGCGGCCCTCGCCGCCAGGAACATCGAGAACGCCGGACTCGCGGACCGGGGCGCCGCCGTGGCCGGCAGCTTCTTCGAGCCGCTGCCCGCCGGCGGGGACGTCTATCTGCTCTCCGCGATCCTGGCCGACTGGGACGACGCGGACGCGGTCGCGATCCTGCGCCGCTGCGCCGAGGCCTCGGCCGGGACCGGCAAGGTCCTGCTCGCCGACGTCAGCCTGGACGCGCGCGCGGCGGGAGCGCAGGCCGACCGCACCGAGCTGTGGCTGCGCGCCATGATGCCGACGCCCGTGCGGACCGTCGAGCAGCTGAAGGCGCTGGGCCGGGCGGCGGGCCTGCGGGTGACGTGGGAGGGCCCGGCCACCGCGGTCAGGTCGCTGATTGAGTTCTCGGTCTAGGAGATCACTGCTATGAGCACGGCGAAGACGAGCCCGGACGTGCCCCAGGAGCGGCTGTTCATCCTGCGGGAGATATTCCGTGGCAGGGCCCTGCTCCTTGTGGGCGTCATGGTCCTCACCCTGGCCGCCACCTCGGCGACGCTGGTCCTGCCGTGGACGGTGGGCAAACTGCTGGTCGCCATCCAGGAGGAGGACGGCTACACACGGTGGACCTGGATCATGGTGGGTGTCGGTCTGGGAGCCGCTGCCGCCAACGCCGTGGCCACGTATCTGCTGTCCCGGACGGGCCATCGGCTCATCTGCGACCTGCGGGTCCGCAGCATGCACCACTCGCTGGGCCTGGGGCTGCACGCGGCCCGCGCCGAGGGCACCGGAAACCTGGCGACCCGTCTGACGGCCGATGCCGCCGCGGTGAAGAGCATCGTCGACATCGGCCCGATCCAGCTGCCGATGTCGCTGATCACCCTGGTCGGGACGCTCGTGATCATGGGGCTGCTGGACTGGCAGCTGCTCCTGATCACCCTCGGCGCGTTCCTCGCGGCCCTCGGGGTCATCGCCGTGGTGGTGGTGGCGCTGCGCCGCAAGTACACCGCCATCCAGAACGAGGTCGGCTCCCTCACCGAGCACTTCGTCGCGATGATGGAGTCGCTGACCGTCATCAAGGCCTACCGCGCAGAGCGGGCCGTCTCCGACCAGCTCACCGCCCGCGCCCGGCAGGTCGCCGCGTTCGAGACCGAGGCCTCCGCGATGGAGGCCCTGATGGTCCCCGTCATCAACCTCGGCCAGCAGATCGCCCTGGTGGCCATCGTCCTCGGCGGCGGCGCGCGCATGGTCGACGGCGAGCTCGACCTGGGCACGTTCGTGTCGTTCCTGCTGTACCTCTTCCAGCTCGCCGCACCGATGGTCATGGCGATGTCGGCGGTCACCACGATCCAGGCGGGCCTGGTCTCGCGCAAGCGCTTCGAGGACCTGTTCGCGCTCCCGTCCGAGAACCCGACGGCGGACACGGCACCCGGCGCCGCGCCCAAGCCCGTCGCCGGCGCCCCCGCCGTCCGCTTCGATCAGGTCGACTTCGCCTACGGCGAGGAGCCCGTACTGCGGCAGGTGGACCTCACCGTCCCCGCCACCGGTCTCACCGCCATGGTCGGCCTCTCCGGTTCGGGCAAGTCCACCGTCCTCGGCCTCGTCGAGCGCTTCATGGACCCGGACCAGGGCCGCATCGAGGTCTTCGGCAGGGCCGCCGCCCACTGGCCGCTGGAGGCGCTGCGCGGCCAACTCGCCTACGTGGACCAGGCGTCCACCCTGCTGCGGGACACCGTGCGCCACAACCTCACCCTGGGCCAGGACACCCCGGCCGACGACGCGGCCCTGCTGCGGGCCCTGCGGGACGTCGGCCTCGAAGAGGAGATCACCCGGCTCCCCGACGGGCTCGACACGGTCCTGGGCGGCGCCCACGACCTGTCCGGCGGCCAGCGCCAGCGCCTCGCGCTGGCCCGGGCGAGCCTGTCGAAGGCGCCGCTGGTCCTGCTCGACGAGCCGTCCTCGCACCTCGACAGCATCAACGAGGTGCGGCTGCGCCGCCTGATCGACGGGATCAGCCGGGACCGGGCCGTCCTCGTGGTCGCCCACCGCATCTCCACCGTGCGCCACGCCGACCACGTGATCGTGATGGACGGCGGCCGGGTGAGCGCCCAGGGCCGCCACGACGACCTGATGCTGACCAGCCCGATGTACGCGGAGCTGGTGCAAGGGCAGGAACTCGGGCTCTCCGAGGAACCGGCCGCCGACCTTCTGACGGGAGCCGACCGATGACCACGTACTCCTTCCTCGCCCCCTTCGCCCCGTACCGCCCCGAGCAGCTCCTGCCGTACGCGGCCCTCGCCCAGTGGAGCGACGCACACCGGCTGTGGCAGGGCCAGGCCGTCCTCAACGACCCCTTCCAGGACTTCGCGCACGCCGCGGCCAGCGGCTTTCGGGTGCCGACCGGCACCGGTGTCACCCTGATGCCGCAGCGCCACCCCTACCAGGCCGCGGTGCAGGCCCACGCGCTGGCGGTGGGCAGCGGCCACTCGGTGGTGGCCGGGTTCGGTCCCGGCGCGGTCTCCTTCCAGCGCAGCCTGCTGGGAGCGCCCTACCGCAGCCAGCTCGGCGCCGTACGCGAATACCTCGGCGTCATGCGCGGACTGCTGGAGCAGGGCGGGATCAGCCAGGACGGCGAGTACTTCACCTGCCACTCGGAGTTCCCGCTCATGCCCCGCCCGCCCGTCGAACTCGGCCTGGGCGTCCTGCGCCCGGCCATGGCCCGGCTGGCCGGGGAGATCGCCGACGTCGCGATCACCTGGCTGACCCCGGCGCCGTACGTACGTGACGTCGTGGTCCCCGCGCTGCGCGCCGGTGCCGAGGCCGCCGGGCGACCCATGCCCCGGGTGGCGGTGATGGTTCCCCTGGCGCTGGCCGGACCCGACCGGGACGCGGCGGAGCTCGCGGCCATCAGCAACACCGGCCACACCCTGCTGCCGCACTACATCGACATGCTGGCCCGGTCAGGGATCACGGTGAACCCGGACGACCCGAAGGGCAACGCCGAGGCGCTGCTGACGGGCGGCGCCTTCCTCTACGGCGAGGCGGCCGAACTGGCCGCGCGGCTGCGGGAGTACGCGGACGCCGGAGCCGACGAGATCGTCCTCAACGTCACCGGCGTCCACATGCGCTACGGCGAGCGGGCGTCGTTGGCGGAGCTGGAGACGCTCCTCGAAACGGTGACGTCATGATCGGCGAGATACGGGAGGGAGCCGCCGCCGGGACCCCCGGACCCGCCGACCTCGGCCTGACCCGGATGCTCGTGGTGGTCACCGGCTCCGCCTACGCCTGGTCCACCCCGTACTGGCTGGAACACCTGCGGCTGTCCTGCCCGCAGGTCGAGGTCAAGGTCGTGCTGACCCGCAGCGCGGAGCGCTTCGTGACCCGGCAGGCGGTCGGCTCCCGGGTCGGCGGCGCCGTGGCGAGCGACGTCTGGCCCGAGGCGGACGACACGGCCCGGCACGTGGAGTGGGCCGAGTGGGCCGAGGCGGTCGTCGTCTACCCGGCGACCGTGCACTTCATGGCGCGCCTGGCCCTGGGCCTCGCGGACAGCCCCGTCCTGCTGGCCGCGCAGTGCACCCGGGCGCCGGTCGTCGTGGCTCCCGCGCTGCCGCCGGGCGCGCTGGAAGGCGACGTGTTCCGCAGACACTGGGCGACGCTCGCGTCCCGGCCCAACGTGGTCCTCGTCCCCCCGGTCCCGGGGCGCAGTCTGACGACGGGGCGCGAGGACGCCTGGGTGCCGCCGCCGCTGCCCGAGGTGCTCCAACTGATCGCCGAGCGCCGGGCGGAGCTCGCCGCCGCGCGGATGGGCTCGGCGGTGCCCGGTCCGCCCGGCTCCGGTGGGTCCGAGTTCGGTGGGTCCGAGTTCGGCACCGGGCTGTTGCGGACATCGATCCACCCCCTGCCCAGTGGCGGGACGCGCTGGCGAAGGTCACCGGGTCCGCTGGCGCCCGTACCGTTCGCCCAGGTCGACGCACCGCTGCGGGCGGCGCTGGCCGCGGCCGGGGACCTCGATGGCGCCCGGCTGGTGCCGGGGGAGGTGGACGGCCCCGCCCGCGTCTACGACGTACGCGGCGCGGTGTCCGCCGCCCACCTGCTCCTGAACCAAGGCCCCGGCGCCGAACTGCGCGCGCCCTTGCGCGACTTGGGCCGCCTGCTGCGTTCCGTACACGATCTGGATCCTCCGCCGGACCTTCCGGCCCGGCCGGCGCGCGGCCTCGCGCGGCTGGGCGACTGGCTGGCGGGCCGGGCGGCGAGCCCGCGCGCGGCGTGTGTGCAGGGACAGGTGCGCCGAAGCCTGGGCGAGGAGCGCTGGCACCAGGTGACCGCCTGGTACCGGCGGACGGCCGAGGACCCCGCCGTGGTGCTCGCGCACGGGGCGGCCGGCCTGGGGGCGTTCGCCGTCGACCAGGCGTCAGGCCGATCCGACCTGCTCGTCGGCGAGGACGTGTGCGCGGCGCCCTGGTACCTCGACCTCGGCTGGGTCGTCGGCGAACTGGTGGAACTGCAATGGCAGCTGGGCGGTGACAGGGAGGCGTGGCAGGCCCTCACCGACGCGCTGTTCGAGGGGTACGGCCGCACGCTCGGGCAGCGATGGAAGCCGATGGCGGCGCTGCGCATCCTGCTCCACGTCCATGACATCGCCGCCTACGTCGACGACTTCGACCGCGGCTTCGACCACTACTGCGACTTCCTGAGGTTTCTCGTCGACCTCCCGCAGCACGAGGATTCCGAGGACTCCCAGGATGATGCACAAGCTCAGTAGGGCGACCCTCGGCAACGGCCTGCGGGTCGTGGCCGAGCGGCAGCCGGGAGCGGCGCGCTCCGCCGTCTGCGTCCACTACGGCGTCGGCTACCGCTCGGAGCGGCCCGAGCGGGAAGGCTTCGCGCACCTCTTCGAGCACCTGATGTTCCGGGGCAGCGCGAGCCTTCCCGAGGGCCGCTTCTACGACCACGTCCACCCGCTGGGCGGCCAGGCCAACGGCACCACCCACCAGGACTACACCGACTACCACCAGGTCGTCCCGGCCGCAGCCCTCGAACAGGCGCTGTTCAGCGAGGCCGACCGGATGCGGGCACCCCGCTTCACCCCGCAGGCGCTGGCCGGCCAGCTGGACGGCATCGAGGTGGAGATCCACGAGGCGGTGGAGTCCCGGCCGTACGGGGGGTTTCCCTGGCCGCTGCTGCCCGGTGTGGTCTTCGAGAGCTTCGCCAACGCCCATGACGGCTACGGCAGTCTGGAGCAGCTGCGCACGGCGACGGTCGCCGAGTGCGAGGAGTTCTTCGAGGCGTATTACGCGCCGGGCAACGCGGTGCTGACCGTGGTCGGCGACCACGACCCCGAGGAGCTGCTGGCGCTGGCCGAGCGGTATTTCGGCGGTATACCGGCGCGCCCGTTCGCCGCGCCGCCCGACCTGCGCGAGCGGGACCTCACCGAGGACCGGTGGGCCACCTGCACGGAACCCCGCGTCCCGGCGGCGGCCGTGGCCGTCGGCTACCGGCTGCCCGATCCCCGCGCGGATCTGAGGGCGTATCTGGCGCACGCCGTACTGGCCGAGATCGTCGCCCAGCAGGGTCTCGCGGACGTACAGGCGGCGTCGGCGGGCTGCGGCGTCTTCGGCCCCCTGGACGCCAGGGACCCCGACCTGCTGGTCATCACCGCTCTCGTACCCCCGGAAGCCACGCCACAGCAGGCGGTGGAGGCGATGACAGGGCGGTGGTCCTCCTGGGCGGCGGACCCCCGGCTCGCACGGCTCCGGACCCAGGCCGTCCAGCGCATGATCACCGAACACCACCGCCGGCACGTCGACGTCTACGCCCGCGCCCGCGCGCTGGGCCGCCTGGAACTCCTCTTCGGCCGGGCCGAGCTGCTCGACGAACTCCCCGCCCGCCTCGACGAGATCGGCCCCGCAGAGGTCGAGGCCGCCGCGCGCGGCCTGCACACGGCGGGCAAGGGCGTGCTGGTGATGACCCCCGGCGCGACCAGGACCCGCCCGGAGCGGACCCGCGCGAGGGGTGGAGCCTTGTCCAAGGCCGAACCCTCGACTCCGGCGGTACGGGGATCGGCCCGGCCGGTCCCACCGCTGGGCACGCAGCCCGACCCGTACTACGGCCCGAGGTGTGACATCACCCTCGCCGGCGGTACGCGTGTCGTGGCGGTCAGGGACAAACGCATCCCGCTGGTGGAACTGCGGTTGCGGCTGCCGCTGGGGGCGCCCGGGTGGCGGCGCCCGCAGGACGTCGACGCGCTGGTCCACGTACTGGCCGGGCGCATCGCGGCCACGGGCCGCGCGGAGGAGGGGGGCGGCTCGTTCCACCTGTCGACGGACGGCCAGTGGCTCGACGTCACCGGCTTCACACCCCCGGACGGGGTCACCCGGTGGCTGGGCCTGCTGGGCGAGTTGACGGCGCCGGTGGGCGAGGTCGTACCGCTGCGCACACCACCGCGCCACCGCGACCCCGGATCGGTGACCGACACCGCGCTGCGGGAGCACTGGCTCGCCCCTGCCCCCACCCCCACCTCCGCGTCGCCCGAACGGGACGCGGAGCACGCCCGCCTTGACGCCGTACATCAGGCGGTCCTGCGCCGGGGCGGGGGCTGGCTGGTCGCCGTCGGCGACCTCGACCCCGACCGGTTCGCCGCCGAGGCGGAGCGGGCCCTGTCGGGCTGGAAGGCGGAGTCCGCCGAGGAGGCGGGGATCTCGATGGCCCCCGCCGAGGCGGAGCGGGCCCTGTCCGGCTGGAAGGCGGCACCCGTCGAGGAGGCAGGCGGCTCACAGGCCCCCTCCGTACTGGCGCTCCATCACGACGCCATGGCGGACGTGCACCTGACGCTGAGCGCGCCGGAGCCGACGGGGGACACCGCGTCGGCGGCCCGCTATCTGGCCACCGCGGTGACCGGCGCCCACTACCGGTCCCGGCTGGCGGCCCACAGCCTCGGCGCGGGGCTGGAGCACACGGTGTACGCGGCGCGCGACGTCTGCCTCGCCACCCACCGGGCCTACATCAGGGCGACGCTGCCCGAGCGGCACGCGGCGGCAGGCGTGGCGGGCATCGCGAAGGTACTGGACACGCTCCGGGCCGCCCCGGTCACCGCGACCGAACTCGCCCCGGTCCGCACGTTCTGCGCCGCCCAGGTGCTGGGCGTCTTCGACTCTCCCGCGGCCAAGGCCGACCTGCTCCGGGACACCGTCTCGGCGGGCAGGCGGCCCGCGTGGGCGGAGCGCCTGCCGGAACTCCTGCGACGGGCGACCCCGGCCGAGGTCACCACGGCGTGCGCGGACCTCTTCCGCGCGGACCGGATGACCCTGGTGGTGCTGGGGAGGCCGGGCGCGGCGGCGGAAGTGGCCGCTGGGTGGACGGAGTTGCTGGAGGCCGCTGGTCGCCGTCCGGGGGTGTGACCTTCCGGGGGTGTGACCTTCACTGTCGCCCGTATCCCGCCCGGCTTTCGGAGCCGGGCGGGATACGGGCGACAGCGGCAGATCACTCACTGTTCGGTACGGGATCGGCAGGGCCCGACTGGGCCGCGTCGCCCATCTCGACAATGCGGCGGAGTTCGGCGATATGCCCCCGGAAGGCCCGCCGCCCCTCCGGGGTCAGCGCGACCCAGGTCCGGGGGTAGGAGGCCCCCCGGGCTTTCGTGACGTCCAGATACCCGGCCGACTGGAGGACCTTGAGGTGCTTGCTCAGTACGGAGTCGCTGACGCCGAGGGAGTCGCGGAGCGTGGCGAAGGCCATGGTCTCCACGGCGGCCAGCATGGTGCAGATCTGGAGGCGGTTGGGCGCGTGGATGACTTCGTCGAAGCAGGGCTCGCTCACCGCCCGGCCCGCAGGTCCCGCCGCGCGGCGGCGTCGATGCGGTACCCCATGGTGGTGGTGAGGAGACCGATGAGCACCCCGGCCCCCGCGATGGCCCACCGCACGCCCGCGCCCCATTCCAAGTACATACCGGTGGCGGCCAGCCCGACCAACGCCACCGCGTACGCCATGGACAGCTGACTGGCGCCGGGAGTGCTCAGGTACCGGTCCATGGAGACCCCCGTGGAACGCTGGAGCGCCCACCCGAGCCCGAGCACGACGAGCACGAAGGGCCCCACGGTCCAGTTGGCGACACGCAGACTCATGGACACGAACACGGCGGCGAACGCGACCCCCAGCCCCACGTGATACCACCACGGACTGGCAATCCGGTCCGCCACCCGCGCACGGGACTCGGCGGCGGCGTTCAGCGCGGCGGTGGCGTCGGCGGGGTCGGGGGTGCGGGGGGTGGAGAAACTGTTTTCCATGTTGGAAAGTATACGTGGGTCGCGGCTGGTTGGGAACGGCTGAGCTCCGCGAGCGGGCGGGAAGTGACCGCCCTTGTTGTGGCAGGGCGACTTGGTAGCGGCGACGAGGAGTGCACCTGCACGACGTACGCCCCGAACGCCTCGGCGGCGGCCCGGATGCGCCGCCCCGGTTCAGTTGCGCCGCCACCGCGGTCGGTCTTCGTGTTCCGCCTGCCGTTGTCCACGGCGGTCCGGGTGGCTTGCGAGACGTTCCAGGCGGCTCCCTTCTCGAGGGCTGGGCCTGCGGCACCTGTACATCGTCGGCACCGATGAATCCGATGGGTTCGGCGCCGCCGGCATCACCCTGGGGCGCCTGGGTAGACGATGCGCCGGGAGGCCGAGCATGACCGCGAACGTGTTCAGCACATCCTTCACGCTGGGACGGAGGGCTGATGGGACCGCCCCGTCGGCTTCAGTTGAGAGGAGACGCGATGCGCGAACAACCTCCCAAGCGGCACTCGCCTAACGGCACCCCACTGGGCCGCAGCGCCGACGACATCTGGTTCGGCCCCAGCTACTCCACCGAGAGCCCCCGCGCGGCCCGGCTGTGGTGGCGGATCAGGGACTTGCTGCACTGGCCGATGAGGAATAGCAGTCGCTGGCGCTGATGCGTTTGGCTCCGGTCTCCGAACGCGCGCATTCGGCTCAGGCACCCACGTTCACGTCGCCAACTGCCTTGATAGGGCGCCTGGGTGCTCGCGTAGCGGGGTTGCGGGGCCGGGGCCGGTGCACCTCTCGATCGGCACGTGGGCGACGATGGAGGAAGAGCAACGGGGAAGCGGGGAAGCACAGCACGTGCGGGAAACGAGGGTGCGGACGTGAACCAGCAGCAGCCGGGCGGATGGTACGGGCCGCCGCAGGCCCCGGGCCCCGGCTTCGGTCCCGCCTACGATCCGGTCCCGGCGCCGCCGCAATCCCGTACGAGGGGCCGGAGGGCGGCGCTGGCCGCGGGTGTGACGTGCGCGGTCGTGGCGGCCGCGGCGGGCGGATACCTGTACGGCCATCGCACCAGCGCCACCGCCACCCACGCGGCCGGTGCCACGAGCGGCGCGGCTCGCAGTGCGCCGGCCGCTGCGCGCCCGTACCAACTCACCGCTCCGAAGAGCGTGCTGAGCGGGGCCTACGTCGTCGACCCGAAAATGACGCCCCCCGCCTCCGAGACGGCCGTACAGGACTATGCCGCTCTCGGTATCGCCAACCCCATGCCGGTCTCCATCGCGTACAAGTCGGCCAGCAGTGCTTCGGAGCAGACAGCCCAGCTGACGGGGGCCTGGGGCACGATCAGCGACCCGGAGAAGACCGTTGACCGGCACTTCGCGAAGACCGCGCGGGACAACGCCGCCACCCCGAACGCGGGCGGCGGCGCTCTGGTCGGCTCACTCCAGACGATGCATCCCAGCAGTCTGGGCGACGCTGTGATGAAGTGCCAGAACTTTCGGCTGAAGTTGGCCAGCGGGCATATCGTCACGTCCCCCGTGTGCGCCTGGGCCGATCACTCCACTTTCGGCGTGGTCATGGTCTTCGACCCCGCCTCCCTGCGCAATGGCGGCGCCGGGGTGAGCCTGGGTGAGAACGCGGACACGGCCGCCCGGATACGTAACGATGCGCGTGTGCCCCGCTGACGCCTGGTGGCGGACGGGTTCGCCAGGTCGATGGGGGGCGCGAAGAGGCGACGGGTAACACGAACAATGGAGGTGAAGAGCCATGAGTGACGGCATCCGGTGGCTGGCTGACCTTGATGACTGGGATGTGCCGGTCGTCTTCGCCCAGGGTGTGGGCCCCGCCGAACTTGCGAGGCGCCTGTCGGTGCGACCCGACGCAGCCGCAACGCCCCTGCGTCCGATGACGGGTCGCCAGGCCTATGAGGTGGCGTCATCCGCCGCCCGTACTGATCCCATGGGGGACGAGGGCGGTGTGGTCCGTGTCGGCGAGTGCGGGGGCTGGTCGTTCGCCCTGGAGTACGGCGACAGCACGGCGCTGGATCGGCTCCGGGGGGTCTCCCGGGGAGGAGCCGAGGCCATCTCCCTGCACCCCTTCATAGAGCGCGCGCCCGCGATGTTCCACTGGACCAAGGACGGCCAGGGGGTGTGCTCGTTCGAGATCGGAGGGGAGCGCACCCGGCAGGGCCCCTGCCCGGATCTTCTGGTGCCGGATCTGATCCGCGGCGGTGTGTTGGCGGACGGGGACGAGTACGCACAGCCTGATGGACAGCCCATGGCCGAGCGTCACCGCCGTACCTTGGGCATCCTTGAGCGCCGCTTCGGTCTCACGCTGTCCCGCGGGTACCTGGAGAGCGTCCTGTTGCCCGCGTTCGCGGTCCGGGGCGCCCCGGACGACTGCGTCCTGGACGAGCCCCAGGACGCCGCGGCCATACGTGCCTGGGCGGAAGCACAGGGGTATTCCCCCTGGGAGGGAAGACCCCCCGCCGACATCCGTGAGGCGTATGAGATCGCGCACCGCCTCTGACCAGGCCACAAGATCTGCGTCAGGCGGGTGACCAACGACTGGCCGCGACTCCTGCGGAGCCGGCCAAGCGACCACCCGTCAGACGCCGCTCGGCGCCGCAGCCGCCACCACCCCCGCGAGCCCCCGCTCCTGCAGACGTGTCACCTGCCGAACATAGAGAATCGCGAGGATCGCAGCCACGAGGTTCAGGGCGTCGACACCGATCCAGACGCCCGAAATCCCGTGGGTCAACGCCGCCTTGTCGTCCGCGGCGGGCAGGCGCGAACCGATAACGAGCAGCACCTTCGAGGCTACCCATGCGGCCCACCACGCGTTGAGCAGCGTGAGCGAGGGTTCACGCGCCGAGTCGTCGGCCTGCCCCGCGCCCCCACGGCCCGGCCCGCCGCTCGCGCGGGTCACGTCGCGCGCGATGAGCCACGGAGTCACGAGGTTCATCAACGGTACGAACCAAACCCCGACGGCCCAACCGGACCCCATGGAGCAGGCCTGCGGATCCAGCACCTCGACGTTGGTCCGGACCCGGTGGAACCAGGCGATGAAGACCCCCGCCGTCGCGACCATGGCCCACAACTGCAAGGTGGAGGCGGCGCGGTGGCGGTCCCGCATCTCGTCCAGCAGGTGGAACGCCTGCGCGTCGTACCCCCCGTACAGCAGCGGGCGCCCCGAGTGGCGGAAGGCGTCGATGTCGGCGACGAGCCCATGGACGGCAGCGGCGGCGGCCAGCGCGAGCAGCAGCACGACTGCCACCGCCAGTCCCCGCACCGGCCGGAACGAGGGCCCTGGCACCGTTTTCGCCGTCGCGCGGGAACGCCCAGCGCCGCCGTCGAGCCCGGCGTACGTCTCGAACCCCGCGGCCCAGTCCCCCTCTTCCTCTTCGGACCCACCGGATCGCAGCGGCACACCACCCATGTTCCCCAAGCCCCCTCTTGATGCGCGCCCCACCTTCGTGGTGGAGGCGCCAGCGGACTGTACGGCACGGCTTGGGGGCGTCCACGTCCAGGCCCTTCGCTATGGGTGAGCGGCCCCATAGGGGAGGTGGAGGCAGATTTCAGCACGCGAACACGCTCACCCGAACACGCTCACCGAAGACTCAGACGACTGCGAGGGGCCCCTGCACGGCCTTGGTGTGCTGCATCGTCGTCAGCCTGTGTACGAAGCGGATCGCGAGGAGCGCCGCCGCGAGCATCAGTGCGTCGCCGGCCAGGAGTACGTCGGTGGCACGCTGGAATTCCTCGGCGCTGCCCGCGTGGTCCTCCATGGTGGTGCCGATCCGCAGGATCACCAGTGCGGCGACCCACGTCACCCACCACGACTTGATGGGTCGGGTGGACACCTCGCGCCAGGAGCCGTCGGGCGCGCGCTGGGTGCTTGCGGTCCATACCTCGCGCGCGATCGTGAAGGGGATCCACAGGTTTCCGAGCGGGATGCACCAGCCGCCGATCGCCCAGCCCCGACCCATGGTGCACGCGTCCTGCGCGAACACGTCGGCGTTCGAGCGGACCCGGTGGAACCAGATGATGAACACGATCGCGGTCGCGGCCGCGGCGGACAACTGGAGCGTCCCGGCGAGCTGGTAGAGGTCGTCCGACCGGTTGATCTCCGCAGCGCTGTGGGCGAAGAGGTCACCGGTGATCCGGTGCCGGACCACGCCCGCGTACAGGGCGAGGACGGCGGTTGCGGCGGCCGCGCCGAGCAGCACGTTCGTCGCCCTGGCCAGCCCGATGGGCGAGCGCAGGACAGTATTCGGCGGCGGCATGGCACCACCACGAGGCAGCATGATCGGAAACCCCCCCAAGGGCATGGAGAACCCCGCAAACCGTTCGGCGGGGTGTCGCAGGACCGTACGCCATTGGGCATGCTCCGGCCAAACCGTTTCCCTCGCGTACAAACAACGACATGACGGCAACCATTCGGGTGCTCTGACGGTCCTTCCTCCCGCATGCCGGTGCGGTTGTGGGGCTGTCCTGACGCGAGGGCGGAGGAGAACGGTGGGGGTCCGCAAGACTGCCAGAGTCACCAAGGTCGCCAAGAGCGTCGGTGAGTTCCTCGTCGAGATGGTGGGGGAGCTGGTAGGCGAGGCGATCATGCAGGTGCTCGCCTGCCTCCTGCTCGCCTGCCTCGTTCTGATCGTCTACGTGAGCTGGTCGTTCAGCCCACGCCTCACTGTGGCGGGTGCCGGCCTGTTCAGCCTGCTGCTCGCCCACGGCGCGTGGAAGATCTGCCGTGACCCGGCCAAGGGACGCGGCCGTCGCGGCCTGGCCGCCGTGACGACAGTCTGCTTCGGCGCGACCGCGACGACGGCCGCCTTCCTGCTCTTCTACGCTCCGGGCTGCGGCTGTCTCTAGGACGCAGGACGGAGGACGGATGTGGGTTGGAGGAGGGGGCGGAACGCACTGGAAACTGGAAAGACGACGGCCCGCGCCAGTCACGAGGAGCTGACACCCCGCGCGGAAGGGGATTGTCAGTGGCGTCTTCTACGGTCTCTGTATGGGTTTCACCTCGGCCTGGTCGATCAGCGCTCACCACGACGCCTTCATCACCGACGCGCTGGCGCCACGGCTGCTGCCGCTGATCGCCGCGGAGCGGGACGATCCGCTGGCGCGGGAGCGGTGGGACCGCTGGCGGCGCGAGCCACTTCCGGACTTTCGGACGTGGTGGAAGCCCTTCGGTCGGTCCGAGCGCGGGGAGGTCGACGCGCTGAACTCCTTTCACGAGCTGACCGCTTCCGGCGAGCGCGTGCAGAAGATGTACGACGGACTGTCGCCCGAGGATGACTTCTGCCTGCTCACCCACGTATGGGACCTGGTCACCGATGAGAGGGACGTCTTTCTCTCGGTCCAGAGCAAGGAGTTCGCGCTGCGGTCCTTCTTCCACGCCATCGGCCCCGTCCGGGCCGCCCTGATACCCGGCTGGTGCGGCAACTTCCTGCTCACCTCCGCCGAGGTACGCCGGACACTGCCCGCCATCGAACGGGCGCTGGACTTCACCCCAGAGGAGCGCGCCGCGGTCGAGGACCAGGACTGGTTGGACTACCGCGAGGGAGAGGAGAGCGTCCTTGACGGGCCCCTGCGGATGTGGCGACAGGCGGCCGAGGGCGGACGCGGTCTGTGCGGGGTGGCCGTCGTCATTTACTGATCTGGTGATTCCGCGTTGCTCGGCCGTGTACGGGGCGGCGACCACGCCGTGGCCGGTCAGTACCTACGATCCCCATGCTCCCTCATGCTCCCTCCTCTTCGCGCTCGGGACTGGCTGGCCCGTTTTCCCGCGCGTCCGGGGAGGGCGGCTCGGAACGGTCAACTCCCGGGGGTTTGCCGGGGTTTGCCATGGCCCGGCTAGGGTGGGCGCATGGTCCACCTGAGGCGCCCGCAGCTGTCGGGACTGGGGCGGAACCCCGCCGCCCCGGCGGAGGTGCTGGTGCGGCTGGCCGCGCACGCGGCCGGCAGACACGGGCTGAGCATGCGCGAAGGGCAGCTGCCCGACCCGGCGGCCGACGCCCTGCTGAGGTACGGGGGCGGGGATTCGGCCGTGTTCCTGGCTCGAGCCCGGGTCTCCTCGCAGATGCGCCGCCGGATGGCCGGCCATCCCGACCCGGCCATCCGCGACGCCTACGCGGACTTCGTCCGGGCCATGGTGGACGCCGAGATGCCGTTGGCCATCGAGGTCCTGGTCGACATCTCCGGCCTGTCGCCGACGGAACTGGCGGCCGACCCCGATCCCAAGCTGCGCGCCATGGTCGCGGATAGCTGGCGGGACCGGCCGATGGCCGTGCAGGTGGCGCTGCTCAACGATGCCGATCCCGGGGTACGTGCCGCGGCCACGAACACCGAGCATCCGGGCGTGCCTGTCGAGTACTACGACCAGTGCCTCTCTGATCCGGCCGTCCGCGCGAACGTCGCGCATCGCATCCCGCTGACGTTCGAGCAGTTCGAGCGGTTGCTGGCGACGGGGGACGCGACGGTACTGCACGCGGTGGCCGGCAACCGTCATTTGACCGCCGCCATGGTGGCCCGCCTGGAGACCAGCGCGGATCCGTACGTACGTGTCGCGGTGGCCTATAGCCGCCACGTCACCCCTCACACCCGGGACCGTCTGCTCGCACAGGTGGCGGCCGAGGACGCGGCCGGCAGTTCCGACGCATACGTCGCCCTCCACTGGTCGGGCCGCGAACCCAGTTGGCTGCGGGCCGCGCCACTCGCCGAGCGGCTGACGTACCTGGACTGCCCGCACGTGGCGTTCCGGAACGTACTGGCGACCAGCCGGGACCTGCCGGATGAGGCCTGGCGGAGGCTGGACGACGACCCTGACGTGTCCGTCCGCCGCACCGCCGCCCGCCGGCCCGGTACGCCACCGGAGGTCCTGCTCCGGCTGCTCCGAAGCCACGGCGAGACCTTCCACGTCCGGCCGCTGCTGGTGGACCACCCCAATTTCCCGCGCCAGGCGCTGCGCGGCTTCGCGGAAGCAGCGGATCCGCGGATACGGGCCCTCGCCCTGGAGGACGCCGATCTGCCCGCGTCGGTGCTGGGGCGGCTTGCGGCCTGCGAGGATCCGTACGTGCGCGGGATAGTCGCCCGGCACCCCAACACCACCGTGGACCTTCTGGAACGGCTGTTGGCGGACCCGGACCCGAAAGTCGCCGACTCCGCAGCGGCAAACGGCGCGCTCCCTCGGTCCCGGATGGAACACATCCTCACCGAGGCCGGTCTCTGATACCCGCAGAGGCCGCTTTCTTGGCACTCGTCGGGTGCGGAGCCCTCACAGGGGGCACGGTGCTTCGGGGCCGCCCGGGCGGACAGCCATGCACGGGTGCGGCCCGCCGGGATAGGCAGAGCGCTCCCGCCCCGGCACCATCGCCCCATGACGCACTCAGCGAGCCCCAGCGAAGCCTGGGCGGCATGCCATGCGCTGGCCGTCCGGATCTACCGCGTGGCGGGGGAGGACCCCCGGGAGTCGGCGGACCGCGTGAGAAGGCGCACGACCTGGAACCTCCACACCTCGGATACCGACACGCTGGTCACCACCTTGATAGCGCTCGCCCTCCACAGCGCCGCCTTGGACGTGGCACACGAGCGGCAGACCTCGACGGCGGCGGGCATCAAAGAGATTCCGCTCGACATTCCGCTCAACACCATCGCCGAGCACCTCCACTCACGACCGCGCCACGAGTTCTTCGCCGGAGCGCCGACCCTGAACGCACAGGCGCCCGCCACGAAAGCCGTCGCCGCTCTGCGGTTGCTGGCCTACACCGACAAGCGGCCGGCTCCCCTCACGATGGAGCACCTGGCGATCGACGCCCGCCTCACCGTGCTCGCCGCCGCGCGCTCAGCCCACCCCGAGGGCACGGCCGGCTCCCTCTGACATTACGGGTACGGACCTGGCCCGGAGCCGCCTGGACGTGGGTGAGCGGCGGCGAGCCGAGGCGTCGGGCAGAGCCAGCCAGCCCGCTTCCAGGCTGAGCGCCGGGAGCGCACACCAATCGCCGACGAGAAGCACAGCCTTGCCGCGCGCCCCCTCGACCGCCGCCATGCCCGGTCACGAACCCATCCCCCGCGAGACCCAAGCCCGCACCAGGATCGACGCCGCCCGCCCCAACGGCGCTCCAGGCGCGCTCTCCAGCAACTTCGGCCCGTGGGCCTCCGCCGCGGTGAGGCGGGCGGACTGGAGTCGGACGAGTGCGCGTAGGAACGGCCGGTGGGGCGCCCGTACGAGGTGTTCCAGTTGCGCGGCGGTCGTCAGGTCGGGCCGGACGAGTGCGGCCTGGTGGCGGACCAGCGTCCGTACGAGGGCGGGGTCGGGCCGGGCGAGCAGCGCGTCACGGGTCAGACCGCAGTCGGCGAGCGCCTCCTCCGGCACCCCGAGCCGACCGGACCGCAGGTCCTCGGCCAGGTCTTCGAGGAAGTCGAGCCGCTGGCTGCCGAGGATGAAGGCGCGGCACCCGGCTTCGAAGGCCTCCGGCTCGTCCGGAGGGGTGAGCAGCGAGGCGATGACCATGAAGGCGGGGAGTGCGTACGTGTCCACGTACGCCCGGAAGTCGTCCTCGGCGGCGAAGCCCGTCCACCGCGCCTCCAGCTCACCGCCCTTCAGATACGCCTCGATGTGCGGGCGCAGCTGCGGGTGGGTCAGGGCGGTGTGGCGCAGGGCCGCGAGCAAGGGGTCGAGGTGCGCGGACTCCTCCGCCAGGGCGGCGCGGGTCCGCGTACTCCAGTCGGCGAGGGCTGACAGGCGCTGGTCGAGGGGGCCTTGGTCGATGAGGTTGTCGCTGTGGTGCATGAAGGCGGTCGCGGCGATCACGTGGGGGACGAGCGGGGCGGGCAGGAGGAGCCGTACGGCGGTGTACTCGGCGCGGGCGTAACGGGCGACGAGGCCGCGCTGGGCGCTGTAGGCGTCGCGCAGGGCGGGGGTGGTGATGCCGGCGCGGTCCAGGGTGCGCGGCCAGGTCGTCACGGTGTGGTGCTCCTTGGGGTGGCGCGGGGGCGCTGCCTCGCGGTACGACCGCAGGCCTCGCCCCACCTGTACGTGTCCCATCGCCCGAACTCTGTTGCGGTACAGGTTTGTTGACGTTGGCGTTGACGTTGACGTACAGGAGACCTTACCTGCGGGGGCGGGCAGACCGGTGGGCGCTGGGGGCCGGGGCACAGGGGGTGGGAAACGGTCGCCGTGGGGCCGGTATCCACACCCACAACCACACCCACCCCGTTCACCCCGAATACGCGATTGTTACTATCTGCCCGCACCTGTGAGGGATCACGGAAATTGCCGTACCGCAGGACCCTCACGTCCTACGTCGCCCTCCGTTCACTCTGTCCTGCCCAGGAGGGCGTATGTCAGGCTCAGGCTCCGTCTCCGGATCCGTCTCCGGCTCCCGTATTCCGCGACGGCTCATGGCGCTGGCCATCAGCGCCGGGCTCGCCGTGACCGCCGGGCCGCTCGTCGCGCCCGTGGCCGTGGCCGCACCCGTGACGGCCGCGGCGCAGGCCACGCGCCCTGTGGTCAGGATCGCTCCTGGTGCACAGATCCTCAGCGCGGGCACGACCGGTTTCCTCTCCGCGGACGCCGACGGCACCCTGCGGTGGACCCGGTACGCCGACGGCGTCGCCACGGAGCTCGGCAAGGACGAGGACCGCCGCCCGACCGTGCACGGCACGGCCTCCGACACCGTCGTGACGGGGGACAACCCGCGGTATCTCCCCGGGTCGGGCAAGATCACCCTGCGGAACATGGCGACCGGCGCGTCGGCCGTCTTCGACCTCGCCGCGCACGACTACAAGTACGTCGGCACGGCCGGCGACACATCCGTCGCCACGAAGCGGACCGGGGACACCTACGAGGTCCATCTCCTGGCCCAGGCGGACGGTGTGATGACCGACCGGGTCGTCACCGGCCTGCCCGCCGGGCTCGAGGACATCTCTGTGGCGGCGGGGACGCGGGGGGCGGTGCTGCTCGGCTTCAAGCATGGCTCCTTCGACCCCTTCACCAACCACCGCGTGGTGGACCTGGCGTCGGCGAAGACCGTCGAGTCCGGGTCGGCCCACATCAGCGGCGACTACGCGAGCACAGCCCTCTCCCCGACCCATGTGGCCACGCTCGGCATCCTCGTGAGCGGCGGGCGGTACGAGAGTGACCTGAGCACCGCACGCCACGACGGCAGCGACAGCTGGTCCAGTGGGATGCCGGACGTGGGTCACTCCCCCCTGGTGGGGCTGGCCGGTGACTGGGTCCTGTACGGCAGTGCGCGGACGGTGGACAAGGACCTGCTCGACAACGCCTGGAAGACGGCCTTCAAGGCCATGCCGCTCGGCGGTGGCACCGCGCGCAAGGTACTCGACCACGCCACCTCCCTCACCCCCGCGCCCGACGGTTCGGTCATGGTGATGGGCGGCACCGTCGAGCACGGCGAGGGTTTGTACCGCGTCTCGGCCGGGGCTGACGGCGCGCCGGCCGCCGAACTGGTGGCGCCCACTGGGGAGCCGACCAAGATCACCGTTCTCACCAGTGAGGTCCCGGCGGTGCTGGACCGCACCCCGTGGCGGGCGCGCTGGCGGCTGTCCCGTCTCAACGTCGAGGTGAGCGTGACGGTGCGCCACACCGCTTCCGGCCGCGAGTACGTGTCCAACCCCCAGCACGTCTACACGGAACGCGGCGGCGCGGGCTGGGTCGACTTCACGTGGGACGGCCTGTTCCACCCGTACGACGGAACGGTCGCCGCGCCTAACGGCGCCTACACCTGGCGCCTCGTCGCCAAGCCCCTGAACGGCCTCGGCCCCGACCTCGACGTCAACGGCGGCTTCACCCTCGCGCGCCCGGCCGCCGCCCACGACTACAGCGACAACGGTTCCCCCGACGTCCTGGTACGTGACTCGGCCGGCTGGCTGTTCCGCGAGGACACCTACCACGACCCCGCCGAGTCGAAGCTCGACGCCCCTGCCCGCGACCTGATCGGCTCCGGCTGGAACACCTACGACAAGCTCGTCTCCGTGGGCAACGTCGCCGGCGCCCCGAACGCGGACCTCGTGGCCCGCGACAAGAGCGGTGTGCTCTGGCTGTACCTGGGCAAGGGCGACGGCAACTTCACCGCCCGTACGCGTATCGGCGGCGGCTGGAACGCGTACAACGAGATCACCGCCGGCTCCGACCTGACCGGCGACGGCCTCGGCGACCTCCTGGCCCGCGACGCCTCCGGCACGCTGTGGCTGTACAAGGGCACCGGCAACCGCCAGGCCCCCTTCGCCGGGCGGGTCAAGCTCGGCGGCGGCTGGAACGCGTACAACCAGATCACCGCGGTGGGCGACATCGCCGGCGCCAAGGCCGGGGACCTGGTGGCCCGCGACAAGAGTGGTGTGCTCTGGCTGTACCTGGGCAAGGGCGACGGCAACTTCACCGCCCGCACCCGTATCGGCGGCGGCTGGAACACCTACCGCCGGCTCATCGGCATCGGCGACGCCGACAACGACGGCAAGGCCGACGTCCTCGCCTACGACCAGCAGGGCAAGCCGTACGTCTACCACGGCACCGGCGAGCGCCAGGACCCGCTGGCGGGAAGGGAAGCGACGGCGCTGGCCGACCTCTGGTCGGGGGAGACGGTGAGCTGACGCCCGGGGCGCGTGCGGCCGACCGGGGCTCGCTGGAGCCCTCGACCGAGCAGCACAAGCAGTCCCGCAAGAACAAGCCGCAGGCCAAGGCCCCGGGCTCCCGTGGGAAAGGCGGCGCCAGGGCTTCGGCTGCCTGGGCAGCGGGTTGAGACCGCGCACGGGGGCCCGGCCCGGGCGGCGCGTGCTCCAGGGCCCCGCGCATCCGCGCCACAGCACTACCCCATGTCAGTCAAAGTCCTTTCCCCGGGCGGCCGTTGACCCGGTTCCGGCTGACAGTGCGACGACGGCCCCCGTACGATGTTCAGTCCTGTTGGCGACCGTTAGCGGAGACACGTGATGGCCCGTACCGCCCTCGGCCCCGCTGGACCCGGCCACGCCTTATCGGCGGGGGCGTCACGGCGCCCGCCGCATTCACCCGCGACCCCACGGCCGCCCGTGCCACTGCCCGCGAACCCATCGCCCGCAGCGCCACCGTCCGCAGCGCCACCGCCTCCCCGCCCGCCCCACCACCCCAACCACACCTCAGTGGCCTGGCCCGCTCTCGTACGGCAGCTCAGGGACCCCGTCATCGACGCTTTCTCGGCGCACTGCCGAGAGCTCGTCGCAGCCGATGCCAGGTTATGCGGAATAAGCGCACGCGACTTCGACATCCAGCTCCGACTGCACGCACCGCTGCTGTTCCGCTCGGACCCGGTATGGCCCTATGAAGCACTTTACGAGGAACTGCGACCCCGCCTGATCGCTCGTTGCAGTCGACTGTCGAGCTACATCAAGGACGCGGACCTGCTTGCCCACAGCTCACTGCTGCTGGGCGGCGGCGAGGCGCACCGGGATTTCACCGTTCGGCGGCCGGACGGGTCCTCCGTCGGAGTGAATTTCGATCTGGTCTCGCCCAGTCATGGACACGTATACCAATCGAAGCTCCACTACATGCTCAGTGCCCGGGCGGACACCCTGGTGGAGTTCGGATGCTACTTGCAGGGAGCATCCCATCCTGTCACCTACCTCGCCTTCTCCGTATGCGACCGGCCCGGCGTCGTACAGGCGCTCCAGCAGCAGGGAATTCCGGCCGAGCGCGGCAACTTGCTCATCCTCACCCGTGCTCTAGGCTTGTCGGGAGCGGTCCGGAACCTCATGAGTTTCACCATCGGGCAGGCCGTGAGGTCCTTACGGGCCATGGGGTGCAGGTTCATCGTGACGGCCTTCAACCCGCTTCTCGGATTCACCGGATCGGCGCTCCACGCCACCAACTTCACCCCGTTTGCGACCGCGCCGGTAGCGTACTGCTATGACACGTTCGGGAGTTATGTGACGCGGCGCCAGTCATTGTCCGGCAAATGCGCGGACCGTAAAGTCGGGAACTACCGGAACCTCTTGGTGGTGCTCGGCACGGACAGTACAGCGAGAAAAGAAATCCGGACAGTGAATACCCTGCACCATGTGGCGGAGCCCGCGGACGGCGCATCCGCAGACGAAATTCCAGCGCTCGACCCCGAGGAACTCCGCGAGTACCGCGCATGCCTGGAAGCGGTCTGGTCGCTCAGCACCGCCCACCCCAGCTACGCCCGGGAACCCCTGTCGTCGAAGGGGCAGTGCGGGGTCAGCTCGGTGTGGCTGGCCTGCCAACTGCGGCTGCGCGCGATCGACGCGACCTACTGCTACGGAAGGCTCAGCTTCGACGACCCGTCGATCTCGTCCGTGGACCACCACTGCTGGATCGAGATCGGGCGGCCCACCGACGCCAACCGCCAGGTCATCGACCTGACCTGCGACCAGGCCGACGGATTCGAGGAGAAGGTGATCTACCGCAGGCACGGCGAACTCGCCCGTGCGGGCATCCACTACGAGCCCGTGACGCGCCTGTCGGTCGACGACCTGCCCGACGACCGCGTCTGGCCGCGCTACATGCGCCTCGAAGAGTCCATGCGCGCCAAATGGGGTATGCGCACCCTGTGCGAGGCGGCGGTCTGAGCGTCCGCGCGACGACGCTCAGCCTCAGACGCTCAGCCTCAGGGGGGACGTGAGCAGCATTCAGGAAGAGCGCCCGCAGGTTCTGCTGCTGTCCTCGAACCTGCGGCGCCGATATGCCGAGGACATCCTCACCGCCCTGGCCCTGCCCCGGGGCGCCACCATCCAGTTCCGTTACGAGGCCCAGTACGTCGCCGGCCCGCTGCAACAGAAGGTGGCCAACGGGGAGATCCTGCAACAGCGCGCGCTCATTGGCTTCATAGCCGACGCCACGACACCGGCCGACTGCTTCCTGCTGCCCGTCAGGGTCGCCGAGGTCGTGGCCGCGGAGTGCGTGGCGGAGGTCTTCCTCTTCAAGCTGCGGGTGACCGACCATGTGGACCTCGACGACTACTCCCTCTCCCGCGCGGAGATCAACACCGAGAGCCGCAAGGCCATCGACAAGATCGTCGAAGGCAACGGCGGCACCTACTACCCGGCCGTCCTGAAGTTCCCGGCCTTCCCGATCCGTACGAACGGGGACCCGGCGCAGCTGTGGATCAGCGTGGCACGGCGCCTGGCGCTGCACCCCACGTTCGAGAACTCGTACTTCATGCGGGTCGACCAGCCCGTCCACCTGGCCGGCCCCACGGCGTTCCCCTTCGAACCCCAGGGCCGCCTGAGCCTCGGCGACCTGAAGCCCGCCCGCCTGCCGGTCAGCTTCTACTCCCAGCGCTACACCGAGACACCGAAGATCACCCTGACCTGCACCACCGACGGCCGCTTCCTGCGCGTGTCCTCGGACCACTCCCACGACGTGGCCCTGCGCTACGACTCCACGGAGTTCTGGCTCCAGCCGGAGGCCTCGTCGTTCGACGCCCTCACCCACGTCACGATCCGGCTGGGCCCGGAGGAGGCCACAACCACCCCGGTCGCCGCCGTACGCTTCCCCGTCATCATCAAGCACTCACGTATACGCCTGCTCGCCCGCGTGGCCATCAGCACGCTGGGCGCGTTCCTCGTCGCCACGCCAGCGATCCTGGGCCCGCACTCCCCACTCGCCGTACGCATCCTCCTGGCGGTGATCGGGTCGGCGTTTCTGAGTACGGCGACGATTGTGATGGGGCGGGCTCGGAGTTGAGGCGGCGGCGGACCGGCCAAGGCCCGGGGCGGGGGGGGGGACACCTTTCCGAGCCGGTGTGGCTGCGACGGCGCTGATGAGCGTCCACCTCCTCAGACCCCGGCCTGTGCCTCCTCGCCGACAACGGTGCCGAGGGGACGGCCCGTCACCACGTGCAGGGAGAACGACAGGTCGCGCACGCCGCTGAGCGAGGTGAGATCGCGGGCCAGGTGCCCTTCGAGTGTTCTCAGGTGGGAGCGCACGGTCACATGCGAGACCCCCAACGCCCGGGCGGCGGGCTCGACATGGAGGTTGCAGGCCAGCCAGGCCGTCGCGGTCGTGATCAGCCGGCGCCGGTCGGCCCGGGCCGCACCCAGCAGGGTGCGGCCCCAGGCCCGGACCTCGGGCGCGCACAGGAGGCGTTCCAGACTCGGCGCAGGCGCGGCGTCGCCCACCGCGGCCGGCGGATCCGGCAGGGCTCCGCGCTGCGTGGCGATCTCCAGCGCGAGGGTGACGGCCACCTTGTTCGACACCTGGGACAGGTCCGCGGACAGCAGTTCCCCGGCCTTGGTGACGCGTCGGGCCAGGGTGTTGCGGTGCAGCGCGAGCCGTCGGGCGGCCACCGTGCAGGGGTGGGCGAGGGCGGTGGGCAGGGTGTCACGCAACGTCGGCCAGTGGGCTCGGTCGTGCAGGAGCGGGCGCAGCAGGTGCAGCGCCCAGGCGTGGGCTTCGTTCTGCGGCAGGAGGCTGACGAGGTCGGCGTGCTGGACGGACAGGGCCACCGAGTCCGGCCGGTGCCGGGCACAGCGCAGGGCTGTCAGGGCCTCCCGCAGGGCGTCACCGAGCTTGCCGAGCGGGTAGGCGCCGCTGCCTCCCATACGGGTGTTCGGTCCCAGCGCGCCGACGAGCCGGGTGAGTTCCCGGACCAGGCGGTCGTCCGGGGCGGGGCCGGGCCGGACGGGCTGGACCACCAGCAGCCTGCTCTCGCTGTACGGGTCCGCCGCCACGAGCGCACGCCGGTCCACCACGCTCTCGCACTGGTCCACCGCGTCCTGCCGGTGTCCCCGCGCGGTCTCGACCACGTAGATCCGGGCGGCGTCGGAGTCGTCGGAGTCGAGGAGACCGGGGACGAGCGCGGCGAGTACCCGGCGGGCCTTGTCCACTTCCGCTGCGAGGAGGAGTTCGACGGCGGCGGCGAGCGCTGCGCGTGCGGCGTCGTTCCTCGCGCGGAACTCGTGGCCGGCCTGGTCGACCAGGCCGACCGCCTTGGCGGTATGGCGCACCAGGCGCATGTCGCTCTCGCCCAGTGCGGTGGGGCGGCCCACCGCGAGGACGGCGTTGCCGGCCACGGTGGGGGCGAGCGGAACGAGCTGGACGTGGAGGTCACCGGGCGCGGGCACCCCCTGGCCGCCGATGGACTGCCGGATGACGGCCCACGACAGGTGCTGGACCGCGGTGTCCGATGAGGCGGCGAGGGCTCTGGGCGGTCTGCTGACCAGCACCTGCGCGTCGAGGGTTTGGGCGAGCCAGTCCACCATGCGCTGCATCGCCCGTGGGTCGGCGAGCCGGGAGGGCAGCTGGGCGACGAGTGCGTTCAGCCGGGCGGCCGATTCCTCGGACGCCGCCAGGCGGCACTGCTGGAGGTGGGACCGGGCGTGCTGCCAGCGTTGCGCGGACGCCGTCGTGACCAGCAGCGCGATCCCCGTCTCGTCGGCCACGTCGCGCAGCGTCTGCGGAAACGGCTGCGGTGCGGGAGAGGTGGTCTGGACGGCCAGCGCCCGGCATCCGTCCTGCGCCATGCCGCGCAGCAGCGACTCCATCGCGCAGGCGGTGCGCCCGCGCAGCTTCGACGATGTCGCTCCGGTGAGCAGGACCAGGGCTCCGCTCGGCAGCGCTCCCGGCCCCCCTTGCCGCGTCAGTCTCTCCATGGGCACGGTCGCCAGTTCGGCGATCTCGGTGTCCAGGTGTGCGGCGGACCACTGCGGCCAGACGAGGCGCAGTTCCAGGTCATCGCGGTCAACGGCCAATGCGCCGAGCGTAGTCATGGGTGTCTCCTCGCGGGCCCGATGCGGCGGGCCGGCTCCGGCCCGGAACGGTCGGCGTTCCGGGCACCTGTGCGGCCGCGGCCCGGGTTCGCGTGCCGGTTGTTCGTGCCGGTTGTTCGTGCCGGTTGTGCGCTGGGCGAGCAGCGGACCCTGTCCCCGGTGGGCTGCCCAAGGGGTGGTGGGCTACGTGCAGCCCGCGCGCCCTCACTCGTACGTCCGCCGCCGCGCCGCCGGCCCGGCCCGGCCTGGTGTGCGGGGCCGGTTCGCCCACCGCGCGAGCGCACCCGGCGGCCGTGTGGCGCACGGTCGGCCGGCCGCCCCGGGGACGTGTGGCGGACGGCGTCGCGAGGGGCCCCAACCCCCGTGCTGCCGCAGCAGGTTAGCCATCCTCAGGGGTTGCACGCAGCGTGTGCAAGGCACAGGGTGTGCAGTGTCAGCAGGTTGTGCAAAGTGCCGCCGGGAGGGGTTCGTGTCCCGCGAGAGGTCTGGTTCGACCGTCGCACACCGTGTTCTGGCCAACCGGCTCAAAACACTGCGCGAGGGAGCGGGGTTGTCGCGGTCACAGGCGGCCGACGCGCTGGGGGCCCACCAGGCGACGGTCCGCCGCATCGAGTCGGCCACGACCTCGCTGGACGAGGGGCAGGTGCAGACCCTCCTGAGGGCCTACGGCACGGCGCCCGCCGAGATCGACGAGTTCCTCAAGGACCTGGCCACCGCCAACCTGCCGGGCTGGTGGCACCCCTGGCGGGCCGTCATGGAGCCCTGGCAGCAGGCCCTCATGGGTGTCGAGTCCGCTGCCGGCCTCATCCGGATCTGGGAGCCCGCCGTCGTACCGACCCTGCTGCGCACGCCCGCCTACGCCCGCGCGGTCGACGACATCCGCCGCTCCCACCTCCCCCGACAGGACCGCGAGGCCCGCACAGAGCTGACAAGGGAGCGCCAGCGCCGTCTGCGTCAGGCACACACCCGGATCTGGGCGCTGATGTCCGCCGCGGCGCTGCTCACCCCCGTCGGAGGGCCCAGGGTCATGGCCGAGCAGCGCCGGGCGCTGGCGGCCGCCGTCCGGCGCGGCGACGTCACGCTGCAGATCCACCCCCTCGACGGCCCGCTGCATGTGCTGGCCGGGCAGCCCGCGCTGATGCTGTACCGGGTCGATGTGCCCGAGATACCCGATCATGTGGTGCGCGATGGCGGACTGCCCGGAACCGCCGAAATCTCCAATGAGGCAGCCACTGTGACGTCGTACCACATGCTGTTCGACCACGCGTGTCTCGTCGCACCGCACCCCGACACCTCGATGGAGCTGCTGACATGACAGAGCCCACTCCCAAGGCCACCACGATCGACACGTCCGTCGCGCACAGCGCACGGGTGTGGAACTACTGGCTCGGCGGAAAGGACTTCTACCCCGCCGACCAGGCCGCGGGCGACGCCTACAGCGCCACGTACCCGAACATCGTGCCGTTCGCCGCGGAGTCGCGCGCGTTCCTGCGCCGCACCCTCACCTACCTGACCGAGGAAGCGGGGTTACGGCAGTTCATCGACCTCGGGGCCGGACTGCCGACCGAGAACAACACCCACGAGGTGGCTCAGCGGATCGCCCCCGACAGCCGGGTGGTCTACGTCGATCACGACCCCGTGGTGCTGCTGCATGTGCACGCGCTGCTGACCAGCACCGACGAGGGGGCCACCGACTACGTCCAGACCGACATGCGCGACACCGACGCCGTGCTGGCCGGCGCCGCCAAGACCCTCGACATGACGCGGCCCGTCGCCCTGGTCATCAACGACGTCCTGGGCCACATCGAGGACTGGCAGGAGGCGCTCGGCCTGGTGCGCCGCCTGGTGGACCGCCTGCCCTCCGGCAGCTACCTCGCGCTCAGCCACTCCACCGCCGCCGCCGACGCACTGCACAGCCAGGTCCAGGAGGCGTACAACACCAGTGGCGCCATCCCCTACATCCTGCGCGAACCCTCCGTCTCTGTGCAGCTGTTCGAGGGTACGGAGCTGGTCGAGCCCGGCTTCACCAGCTGGCCCCGCTGGCGCCCGGACACTAATACGGGAACCCTCACCGACCGTGCCGGCTGGGGCGGGGTGGCCCGGATCCGGTGACCACCGGCGCCGGGGCAACCGCGCCCACCACGCCAGGACGGGCGACCGCGTACCAGGTGGTGCGGCGGCTCCAGCGAGCAGCCGCACACTCCGAAGCCCGTCTGATCGCCGAGGCCGCCACCCTCGCGGGCGGCTGGGCCGTCCTCGTGGACCGCGGCGGCCGCGCCGTCCAGGCCCACCCGGTTGAGGCCGCCTCACGCGGGGTCCGGGCCGCGGCACACCCCCTCGCCCACCGGCACCTGGCCGTCCGCAAGACCGTCGACGCCACCCTGGTGATCGCTCCCGGCCCCGCGGCGTCGCCCACACGGACCGGGCTGATCCAGTCGGCCACCATCGACCTGCTGCGCGTGCGCGGGGTCGCCCGGCACGCGGAGGAGCTGCACCGCCAGGAGCAGCGCCAGCACCGGGCGGTGCTGGCGCTGCTCCTGGCGGGCCAGGCCCGGCTCGCCGTCGGCGTCCTGGGCTGTGACGCCCTCAGCCACGCGACGGTCTACCGGCTCTCGGGCGAGGCCGCCGAAGCCGCTTACGGGGATCTGTGGCACCGGGTGCGTCCGCCCGGGCCCGCAGCCTCGCCCCGCACGCTGGTGGGCCTGCAAGGCATGGATCTCACCGTCGTCGCCCTGCACGGCGCCGAGGGCGACCTCCACCGACGCCGGGACCTGCTCGCCCGGTTGGCACAGCGGTACCGGCTGACCGGCGGAGCCTCCGAGCCCGTGCTGCTGGACATGGCCGCCACCGCCTGGCTCGAAGCCTCGACGGCCCGCAGCGGCGCGAGGGCAGGCCACCTCGCCCCCACCGCGGGCCTGGGCGATCAGGGACTTCTGCACGTCATCCCGTCCGGCCGGCTCGCGTCCTGGTCGGCGGCCGTGCTGCGGCCGCTCTCCGGCGAGCAGCGCAAGGCGCTGGAGGCCTGTCTGCGGTCGGGCTCGGCCGCTGCCGCCGCCTCGGCCCTGACCGTCTCGGAGGGCACGGTACGACAGCGCCTGCGCACGGCCGGGTCCGCGCTCGGTGTCGACCTCGACGACCCCTCAGCGCAGGCACTGCTGCTGCTGGCCGTCCGCGCCCCGACCGCGCAGACAGGTCCTGTGCCCGCCCGGCGGCTGCGGGTGCGGCCCGGCGTGCCCGGCGAACTACTCAGCGCCGAGCGCGCCCACCGCTGGGCGTCCGCTCTCCTGAAGCCCCTGGACCGGCCGTTGCGCATCGCGCTGCGCTGCTGGCTGCTCCACCGCGCCCGCACCGCCCCGGCGGCCGCCGAGCTGAACCTGAGCCGCAGCACTCTGACGCAGTGGCTGGCCCGGTGCGGCCGCGCACTGCAACTGGACCTGGCGTCGGCGGCGGTACGGGCCGAACTGCATCTGGCCGTGGAGACCGTGGCGGGCGACGACGACGTCCCCGAGGCGTTGCCCCGGCGGGGCGGGCGCACCTACGGAGCCCGGCGCCCCGGCTGACCCCGGGAGGCGGACGGCAGCCTCCCCTCGTCCAGGGGGGCAGCGGCAGGGACGCTGTCTGACGCCCCTGCACCAGGGGCGTCAGGCGGCGGCCGCCGCGCCGCCCAGAGGTGGGGTGCCGCTCCGTGTCCGGCCGGGCGGCCGAGTCTCGTACGCGCCCGGAAGGAGGGGAAGGAGGGGAAGGAGGGGGTGTGGCACTTCCCCCGCGCCCGTACCCGCCCCCGAACTCACGTCCGCGTACGCCTGCGTCTGCGCCTGCGCTCGTGAAGTGACGTACAGGGCGAACTGCAGGTCACGGATGCCGGACAACGAGGTCAGGTCCCGGGCCACGTGCCCTTCGAGGGCGCGAAGGTGTGCGCGCACGGTCACCTCCGACACGCCCAGCGCCCGGGCGGTGGGCTCGACATGCGTGCCGCAGGCGAGCCACGCCGTGGCGGTGGCGAGCAGGTTCCGGCGGTCGGCACGCGCGGTGCGCACCACGGAGTGCCCCCACGCTTCCATCTCAGGGGAGGTGAGCAGGGACGCGAGCGTGGGCGCGCACGCGTCGTCGGGCACCGGGCGCGGCGGGACGCGGTGGGTCACGATGTCCAGTGCCAACCCCACCGCGATGCGCTGGTGGACCTGCGTCAGGTCGCTGCCCAGCAGCTCCGCGGCGCGGGCGACGCGCCGGGTCACGGTGTTGCGGTGCACACCAAGGAGCCGGGCGGCGACCGCGTACGGGTGGGCCAGCGCCACCTGGAGGATCTCGCGGACCTGCTCCCACTGCTCGGCAGGCGCCATGAGCGGCCGCAGGAGGTGGCGGGCCCACTCCTGCGCGGCCTGCTGGGGAAGCAGGCCCAACAGTTCGGTGCCCTGCGTGCTGAGTACGGCGAGACCGCGCTGGTGCTCGGCGAACCGCTGCGCCGCGAGGGCCTCGTGCAGAGCGTCGGCGAGCAGCGGCAGGGAGTAGATACCGCTTCCCCCCAGCAGCGCCCCGGGCCCCAGGGCGCCACGGATACCGCCCAGCTCACGGGCCATGGCTTCCGGCGGCTCCACCCCCGCGCCCACCGGGGCGATGACGAACGTGCGCCGGGCACTGCGCGGATCCGCGACCACCAGGGCCCGCCCCCGCGTCGCCCGCTCACAGCGGCTCACCGCGTCCTCGCGCACGGCCGAGGGAGTGTCCAGCACGAAGACCTGCGCGGTGTCCGGGTCCAGGAGCCCAGGGGAGAGCGTGTCCATGACGCGTCGGGCCATGGCGACCTCACCGTCCCACAGGAGCTCCGCCGCCGCCTGGAACGCCGCCCTCGAGCCGGCAGCCGTCCCCGGCTCCTCGCGGCCCGCCTGCACCAGCAGCCCGAGCAACTTCACGGCGTGCTGGAGCAGTTCGGAGGCGGCACCGTCCAGGTCGGTACGCCCCGCCACGGCCAGCACCGCCTCGCTGGTGCCCGTGGGAGCCAGCGGAATCAGCCGGACCCGGGCGCCCGGGGAGACGCCGGGAGCCAGGCCGTTGACCGACTGGGCGATCACGTCGTACGCCAGGTGTTCCGCGGCAGCGGAGGGGGAGGCGGCAAGGGGCCCCCGGGGGCCGCTGACCAGGACCTGCACATCCAGGGCCCTGGCGAGCCAGTCCGTGATGCGCTGCATGGCCGAGGGATCGCCGAGCCGGGCGGGCAGCTGCTGGACGAGCGCGTGCAACGCGGCCGCGCGCTCGTCCGAGTACGCCAACCGCCGGGCCAGGACCGCCTGGTGCAGCAGATTCCAGCGCGCCGCAGTCGCCGCCGAGAACAGCAACGGGACGCCGACCCGGTCGGACAGATCACGCAGCCGCTGCGGCAGCGGCCGGTCCATGGCGGAAGCCATCGGCAGGACGAGGCCGGCGCACCCGTCCCGGGCGAGATCCTCGAGCACGGCGCCGACCAGAGCGCCCTGCCGGCCACGCGGGCGTGCCGGTGTGAGGCCCGTGAGCAGAACCAGGGACCCGGCCGGGACACCGGCAGCGGGATACGGGGCCGGCGGCGGCCCCAGAGCGAGCGACGTGGCCCCGGTGACCGGCCGCCCGAGGTAGCGGGCCGGGCTCGGGGGCCACGCGAACGTGAGCCGCAGGTCGCCTTCCTCGGCGCACAGCGATCCCAGGGTCGGGAGGCCCGCTTCGTGTGTGGTTCCTTCACGCCTCGCGAGGGCGGCGGGCCTGGGCGGAACGGAAGCCTCGGTCATGCGCGGGGGCCAGTGCCCGCACGCACCATCGAGGACCGTGAGACGGCCTCCTCACCGGCGCACAGCTCCCCGTGCACGGCATCTAACGCAACGTCGGTCCAACGAGCCCCACGAGCACCCATGTCACTTCCCCCAAGACACTTCTTCTACGGACCGGTCGGCTGCCTGCCGACAGGGCGGTCGGTGAGTCATCAGGCTTGCTCATCTGATATCCCTGATCAACTCACTTGTGGGCCCGGATGTGGACAATGCCGGAACCGGACACCGGGCGACCACCACCCCCCCCCGAGCCGGTTCGCCACCGGTCGGAGGAACGGAAGGGATGCGTTCCGCGCTTGGGTGTGGCTGTGTCAGTTGGTCAGCCTCCGTAGATCGTTCCTGTAGCCATTTCGCTGGGCGGCGGCTCGTGGGCTCCGGCTGCCGGTCGTTCGGCGTGCTCGCTGATATACCGACCGGCGTGCTGGGCCCGGCCCGGTGGAGACCCCATACGAGCGGCGGCGGCGACGGCAGAGCAGGGATACCGCCGAGCAGGGATTTCGGGTCAGAACCTCTCGACTTCCTTGCCGTCCGGCGTCTTGTAGCACCCCGACACGACGGTCAGGCTCAGCTTCGGCGGGTCGTTCTTCTTCAGCTGGACGATGCTGACGCTGTACTTCTTCTCCATGTGGTCAGCGGTGAGATTGAGGTTCTTCTCCTGGCTCGTGTCGGGCTCGTACCGGACGACTTTCCAGCCGTGCCTGGGCAGCTCGGACTTGAGCCGCTCCATCGCCTCGTCGAGCTGGCCCGGCGAGGCCGGGTAGAAGCTCCACGGGTGGAAGACCTGGAAGTACGTGTCCGGGTCCCGGCCCTGGCACTCCGTGACGCCGGAACGGCCGTCGGATGCCTTGCCCTTGACTCCGATCAGGTCGTAGAGCCCGCTCGATACCTTCTCCACCGCGTCGGCGGCGTCACGCGAGGTGCTGGTACCCACCAGAGGGATCTCGTTCGAGTCGGCGGAATCATTCATGCTGCATCCTGTGAGGGTCACGAGGGTGGTGAGGGCGAGGGACACGAGGAGCGCCGGAGCGCCCGGCTTGATGGTCAAATCGGAGAGCCTCAATCATCGGTCGGACCGGGTAGGAGGGGACTGCCGGCGGGCGCTGTCACTGCTGCGTCACACGCTTACTCCTACCTCATGTGCTCCCAGTGCCGCGGCGGCGGTTTCAGGGTCACCCGGTCTCCGTGCCCTGCCACGACCTGACTCTGGTTCCACAGGCTCTCGGACCCCCACTTCCAGTATTCGCTGTGGCCGGAGACGTTCTTGCCGGTGGTCATCTGTTTGGCCCCGAACTCCTCGTCGCTGGGGATCCGCCACGGACCGTCCCAGTCGGTGCCGCCGTGCCCGAAGCGGCCGATGTCCGGTACGGGGTCCCCGGGAGCCTCTTGGTTCCACACGTGCCCCTTGGGCACGTCCAGCTTCTCCGCCTTGGACACCTGGACACCGGGACTACCCGCGGTGATGATGTCGTCCGCGTTGAGGGTGCCCTGCCGGGCCGCCGATCCGATGAGGGTCGTACCGTACGAGTGGCCGATCGCCGTGCGGTGGGGCTCGCCGGGAGCGCTGTAGGACGCGTCGAGCCCGTCCATGAACCTGTTGTAGGCCGGAGCTCCGTCATTGGCGTAGTGGCTGGAGGGTGAGTCCTTGACGAGGCTCTGCGGGGGGTCGTAGCCGAGCCAGGTGATGGTCGAGACCGGCTTGCCGTCCGCCGCGTCGGTGGCGGTGCGCCAGATGTTCTCCATGCGGCCGATGTCCCCGCCGATGCTCCCCAGGTTCGACGTCGTGCCCGGCACGTAGACGGCCTGGTGTACGGCCGTGTCCGGGTTTCCGTTGGCGACGATCGCGCGGCCGTTGCCCTCCGCGCTGAAGCCGAGGAGATACGCCTCGGGCAGGTTGTTCTGTCCGGTGGCGTCGAAGCGCTTCTGGATGCTCTCCATTCCCTTGAGCGACGACTCCAGATGCCGGTACCGGTCTCCGTACTTCTTGTTCCACTCCATCCACTCATCGGTGTGCACTTTGGAGGGGAACATCCCGGCGGTGATCCATGTCCACTCGTTGGCGGGTGGTTTGGGGATGCCGTTGAGTTCGGTCTGGTACTGGCCGCGTCGTTCGTCGAGGATCATGCGGTTGGCTTCGTCGCGGACGGTGGCGGGCAGGCCGTCGAGGCCGCCGAGGGTGTCGGGGTGCAGGGCGATCCAGGCGGCCTGCTGGTCGGGGTCGAGCTTCTTCCACCAGTCGGCGTTGGCCTTGGGGCTGGCGTCCTTGGGGGGCTGGGGGAGGGAGTCGAGGTAGTGCTTTCCGGCTGTCTGGACGCCTTCGGTGTCCTTGGCGACGTCCGCCCAGTCCCCGTCGGAGACGACCAGGTCGTCGTCCGCCTTGAGTTTGCGCAGTTGCGGTGCCCACTTGTGGTCCGCGTCGGTGGCTTCCTTGAGGGCCTCGGCGATGCGGTTCGCTATGTCCTGGGCGATGGCGTAGTTGGGGTTCGGATCCAGTTTGCGTGCCTGTTGCTGGACTCCGTCCGCTACTTCAGTGAGGGAACTGCTGCCCTTCGCCGAGCCGGGCCCGGGCGGGTCTCCGCCGGGGTTCTGCCCCGCCGCCGGATAGCTGACCGCCCCGTCCGCGCCCACCGTGAACTTGTGCTCCGCCGCCTCCGACAGCGCCCGCGTCAGCTTGTCCTGAGCGGGGCGCATGTCGGCCGCGAAGGCTTTCAGGGCGGTGGCGACGAGACCGCATTCGACCTGTACGTAGTGGAAGTCCTTGGCCACTTCGCGCAGCTGGCCCACAGCCGCCTTGGCCGTCTCCCCCTCGAGCTCGGCCTTGAGTATCTGGACGGTGATCCGCTGTTCGAGGGCGTCCTTGGCGCTGCTGGCCATGTCGCTGGAGGAGCGGTATCCGCTCGCGGCTTCCTCGAACTCGTGCAGCTTGAGCGTCTTGAGGGTCTCGATGTCCATGGCTCAGGTCACTTTCCCTCGCCGCCGACGGCCGGGGTCCAGGCGGCCCTGCTGGGCTGCACGTCGCCTTTGCCGCCGCCGTTGCCGCCGTTGCCGTCGTCGGCACCCGCCAGCCGCATCCCGCCCTGGCCCGCGGGCCCGCTCTTGAGCTGAGCCCACTCCTGCACGAACGAACTCACCCGTTCCCCCCTCAGACCCACCAGTCTCGTACGTCCCCTGGCCTCATGGCCGCCGCCAGGCTATAAGGACAGAACGAGGGCCTCATGAGTATCCGTACCCAGATGCGGGTCTCGGTGGTTCGGGGCGGTGCAGCGGGTGCGCTATTGTAGATCTTGAGCTTGTGGCCGCGAATGAGCGGTCGCGGGCCCGGCGTTGGTGGTCCAAGGAAAGGCGCCCCACTTCCTGTGGGGAGATGCAGGTGCAAGGCCTGCCCAGCGCTCAACGAACAAGGGCCCCGGCCTCCGTGATGGAGACCGGGGCCCTTGCCTGTACGCGCCATACGCATCCCTATGGATGCGGGACCAGAGAAGTACCGTGGGTCGCCGCGCCGATGACGCGGTGCCACAAGACAGGGATACGTAGCCGGCGGCGCCGTCCCTGATGTGCTGCCCGGAGTCAGTGGCCAAAGCGTGGGGCCAGGGTGCGGGACGGGTGCCGACCGGGCGTCGTCAGCCTCGGAGCCGAGAGGCGGCGGTGTCGACCCGGGTCCGCTTCAGACGTCATGGCGAGGGCGAGGCGCAGGCGCGTATATGCCCTGCACGCCGTCGCAGAAACTCGCCAATTCAGGTGCTTGTAGGGGCGGTGTGAGGGCATGCGGTGGTTAGGAGGTTGATAACAATGGTTCCCCTGCTTCTGGTACTTCTGCTTGCTCTGGTCCTCTTCGGTGCGGGTTTCGCGCTGAAGGCACTGTGGTGGATCGCAGTGATCGTGCTGGCTGTCTGGCTGCTGGGCTTTGTCGTCCGGGCCGCGGACAGCAGCGGCCGTCGGGGCCGCTGGTACCGCTGGTAGGCGGGCTCTCCTCCGTGTGAGGGCGCGGTGAATGACGCGGGTTGACGTGGGGCCCGGCCGGGGACGGCCGGGCCCCACGTCATGCGCGCCTCGTAATCACCGCTGGTGGCGCGGCCAGCGACGGTGAGACAGCCAGATAGGGAGTCGGTCTCGATCTCGCGGCCGCTGTAGCCGCGGTCGGTCAGCCCCGCACGGACTGTCGCGATGATCTCGTCCATGGGGGGGGGGCTCGGTGGTGGCGACGTCGAGGTCCTGGGAAAGGCGGTCGACCAGGCCGCGGGCCGGACGGCATAGGCGCGGCGCCCGTGATCAAAGGGCGTATTCCGCGCCCGCTTGCGGCCCCGAACTGCGCGGCACGATCGACTGACAAACACCCTCGGCAACGAGACCGCCAGCGCCCCGACCCCGGAGACCACTCGCACCAGCGAGAGGCGCAGCGACTTCTCCCAACTCACGGCACTCACCACGGGCGGCAAGACCTGCACAGGCCAGCACGCCTCCACCATCAGAGCGAACGCATCCACACGGGCGACGCCGGCCTCCACAACGGCCCCTGGGGCCTGTCCGGCACCAGCACGGCCGGCGTGGACACGGGATTCAATCGCGAACCGCAGGGCACTCTCAACTCCACGGCGACCGGGGCTAGTTCGCGCGCCACCGACGACACGGTACAAACGCCCTGACCTCCTTTCAGGGAAAGCAATGAAGAAGGTAGGAGAAGCAGGGGGCCTACTGGCTTACGCCGAGTTCGCAGGGCAGATCGCAAACGGGGATTAGGGGCCGGCGCCGTTCCTTGTGCCGCTGGGGGCGTGGTGGTCGCCGAGGCGGCAGAGTCGGCCTACAGGTCCGCCACCAGCTAAGGCAACAGCACTGCCAGCCCGTGACCAACCAGGAGATCTCATGAAACCGACCGGAGAACAGACCACCCTGGCCTATAAAGGTTTGGACGGGGTGCCCATGTGGATACTGGTGGGCATCGTCATAGTTCTCTTTGTGGGGTTTGCAGTCAGTAAGCGAAAAGGAAGGTAGCCGGGCCTGCGGGTAGGCAGGACCATGGAGCCGTAGCGTCAACGGCAGCGTGTAGTGCGGAACACGGTGGGCCAGAAACAAGGCCGAGAGCGCCACTCCGAACATCCGGGGCGCCGCCTGAAGCATGTTGCAGAAGGCCTTGCCCAGGCAGGTGGCCAGGGGGGCTTCACTTCCTCGGCACCGTCACGGCAGCCACCCTTGTCATCTGGCTCCGCACCTGACCGCGTGTCATGGCATCAAGCCAACGAGGCACCCGGATACCTCGACCCGCAGGACGCACCGGGCAGCGCCCCGCGTGACCAACCCAAGGCGTGGCCGAAAGTCGCAGGCCCGGCGCAAGCCGGAGGGTCACCGGAGTATGAGTATGATCATGCACCCAAACCATCCTGAACAGCCCCGCCGGTCGCCCGCCCTCTACCGCACCATGGGCATCGCAGCCGGAGTCCTCGGAATCGCCCTGGTGGCCGTGACCACCTGGGGCCTGCTCCCCGGCATAGGGGACAACACGCTCCTGAGGCACGGGCCGCAACTGGCCGGTATCGCCCTGATCGCCCAGGGCGCCTACTGGACCGCCAAGTCACGCACTCCCGAGGACGGGGCCTGACCACTCCGTGGGGCCGTGACCTGCCCCATGAACGGCGGGGCCGACTGCATCTGACCACACGTCGGCGGTGTTGCGTGTGCCCCTCCCGGAGCAATGGACCAAGGTCAGCGGGTACTACGGACTGAGCCGAGCATCGGCTCGGCGGAGGCGAACGTGGTACTGGAGCGGGTGTTGGAGGGGGCATACTCGGGGGCCGGGGACTCTTCCCGAGATGGAGCTCCTGGCCCGCAGACTTCAGGCGGGCGGGGGTCGGGGCGGTGGCTGTGCGTCCTCTGAGCGTCTGAGCCGCCCGCCAGGCTGGGTGTCCCACGCTCGCCGGGGGACCTCGCCGGGTCGTCGCTCACCTGCCAGTACAGCAACACCGGCCGGACGACCGAGGGTGTCCAGCTCGCCCGTGCCGCCCTCGGCAGTGCCACTTCTCAAGGGCGTGATCGCCCTCGTGGCGTCCACCACCGGAAGCTGTGGCCTTGCCCCGGTACCGACACCAGCAGCTGCTGGCCGCCACGGGATCCGTGCCGGGCAGCAGCTGCTGACTCCTGATATCTCGAACGGGGCGTCGGGGTGCCCGGTGGCGAAGTAGATCCAGAGCCTGCCGTCACAGTCACGGGCCAGCAGGCTGCCGCCGTGGTTGTGCCCGGACAGGTCTCCGGGGCTGGCGAGGGCGGTGTAGGTGTTTCAGCCGCCGCCGACGCGGGTGCGGGAGGCGAAGGGCGCGCTCGGGTTGCCGGTCCCCTTGTACAGCCAGAGCGTGCCGGCCCGGTCGCGGGCGAGGAGGTCCGCCCGGCCGTCCCCGGTCACATCGCCCGCGCCGAACAGGGTGTCGTAGACCTGCCAGCCGCCACCGACCCGGCTGCGGGACAGGAACGGGGCGTTGCCGTCGCCGCTGCCCCGGTAGTACCCGGGGAGCCCTGCCATGGGAGCACGTTCGACACCTCCTCGTGCCAGCAGGCGTGGCGCTGGTCCCTCGACTTCGTCGTGGACCCCAACCAGAACGTCACGACGTACACGTACAAGACCGAGCCCAACTACTACGCGCGCGGCACCTCCAACACCCTCACGTCCTACATCCGCGCCGGCTACCTGACCACCATCTCCTACGGCCAGCGCGTCCCGGACGCGGTCGCCGGGAACAAGGCCGCCGCCCAGATCGTCTTCAACACGTCCGAGCGCTGCGTCTCCGACTCGACGTTCAAGTGTCCCGACACCCCGCCCACCGCGGCCACCGCCAGCCACTGGCCCGATGTGCCGTTCGACCAGAACTGCGGCTCGACCGGAACCTGTGCGAACCACGCACCCTCGTTCTGGACCACCAGGCGGCTCGCGGGCATCACCACCCAGGTGCTGGTCGGCACCACCTACGCCCCGGCGGACACCTACGACCTCACCCATCAGTTCCCGGCCACCGCCGACACCAACAAGCCGGGACTGTGGCTCGCCTCCCTCACGCACACGGGCAACGACGGCGGCGCGCTCAAGCTGCCCCCCGTCACCTTCTACGGGACACGGCTGGCCAACCGGGTCGACACGACCACCGACAACATCCCGCCGATCTACCGCTACCGCGTCCGGGCGATCGTCACTGAGGCCGGCGCCCAGATCAACGTCACGTACAGGTCGGCGGAGTGCGTCAAGGGCACCCATATGCCCGCCTCGCCCGACAGCAACACGATGGCCTGCTACCCCGTGTACTGGGTACCGCAGGGCGCGAGCGACCCGACCCTGGACTGGTTCCACAAGTACCTGGTCGAACAGGTCACCGAGGTCGACAACTCGACGCTCGGCGCCGCCGCCAAGTCCACCTCGTACGAGTACCTGGGCGGCGCGGCCTGGCACCACGACGACGAAGAACTGATGGACACCAAGAACCGCAGCTGGGGCCAGTTCCGCGGCTACGCCGAGGTCGTCACCCACACCGGCACCGCCCCCCAGGTACTGACGCAGAGCTCCTCCCTCTACCTGCGCGGCATGAACGGGGACCTGAAGGCCGACGGCTCCCACAAGTCGGTCACCGTGACGGACTCCGCGGGCGTCTCGGTGACCGACGACGATCAGCTGGCCGGTGTCGTCCGTGAGAGCCGGGCCTACGACACGTCCGGCGGATCCGTACAGGAAGCTACGTTCCGTACCCCCTGGGAGGGCCGCGTCACCGCCACGCACAAGCGGACCGGTCTGCCCGACCTGACCGCCCGGCTCGGTGGCACCGCCAAGGTCCAGACGAGTGCGCTGCGCGCCGACAAGACCTGGCGCACCGCGGAGACCGACACCTCGTACGACACGGACGGACGGGTCGTCGCGGTCGACGACAAGGGCGACGGCACCGCGGCCACGCCAGAAGTCTGCACGAAGACCAGCTACGCGCAGAACACGAACGCCTGGGCCAACATGATGGCCTTCCCGTCCGAGGTCATCAAGATCGCCGGAGGCTGTGACAGCACGCCGAACGCGGACAACACCCTCGCGGACAACCGCAGCATGTACGACAACAAGCCGTTCGGCTTCGTCCTGGGCACCGGCGACGCCACGTCCACCCAGGTCCTCGACCACTACGACAGTTCCGGCACGGCCCAGTTCAAGACGATCGGGACCACCACCTACGACAGCTACGGCCGTGCGACGAGCGTGACCGACGCGCTCGGCGCCACCACGTCCACCTCCTACAGCCCGGCGACCGGCGTGCTGCCGACCTCCGCCACCAGCACCCAGCCGGTCGTGGCCCCGGCCACGACCGGCTGGAAGAGCACCACGACGTACGACCCGTTGCGTGCGGCCCCGCTGACCACGACCGACGCCAACGGCCGCGTCACCGACGTGGCGTACGACCCGCTCGGCAGGCTCGCGGCCGTCTGGCTGCCCGGCCGGCCCAAGGCCGGCAAGAGCGCCAACAAACGCTTCACCTACGCGCTCAACAAGGGCACCCCGAGCGTCGTCACCAGCGAGACGCTCCGCGAGGACAACTCCTACACGATCGACTACAAGCTGTACGACGGCCTGCTGCGGCTGCGCCAGGAGCAGCAGAGCAGCGCCGACGGCGGCACCGGCAGGCTGGTGTCGGACACCTTCTACGACACCCACGGCTGGACGGTGAAGTCCAACGCCCCCTACTACAACACCACCAACCCGGCCCCGTCGCTGTTCGTGGTCAACGACGACCAGGTGCCGTCCCAGACCGGCACGTTCTACGACGGCATGGGCCGCCCTGTGGCGCAGACCCTCTCCAGTCTCGCCGTGGAGCAGTGGCGCAGCAGCACCGCGTACCCCGGCGTCGACCGGGTCGACGTCACCCCGCCACCCGGCGCCTCGGCGACCAGCACCCTCACCGACGCGCGCGGCCGCACGGTCGAGCTCCGCCAGTACCACGGCGGCACGCCCACCGGCCCGTCCGACGTCACGCGCTACCACTACGACGCGTCCGGCAACCAGGACCAGGTGACCGACAGCGCGGGCAACAAGTGGAGCACCGCCTACGACCAGCGCGGCCGTAAGTCCTCCTCCACGGACCCGGACACCGGCACGACCACCTACGGGTACGACGACCTCGACCGGCTCACCTCGGTCACGGACGCCCGCCACAAGACACTCGCGTTCACCTACGACGAACTGGGCCGCAAGACGGCCGAGTACGCGGGATCGACGGCCGGCACCAAGCTGGCCTCGTGGACGTACGACACCCTGGCCAAGGGACAGCCGACGTCGTCGACCCGCTACAGCAACGGCAACGCGTACACCAACGCGGTCACCGGCTACGACGTGGCGTACCGGCCCACGGGCAGCACGGTCACGATCCCCGCGGCCGAGGGCAAACTCGCGGGCACCTACACGACCACCGCCGCCTACACCCCCAACACCGGCCTGCTCGACACCGCCACCATGCCGGCCGCGGGAGGCCTGGCCGCCGAGTCCGTCTACTACTCGTACAACCTCGCCGGCAAACCGATGCTGGTGGGCGGGGCGGCCGACTACATCAGCGGCATGTGGTACACGCCGTACGGCCAGGTCCAGCGCAGCCTGCTGGGCGACGTACCCAAGCAGGTCTCGCAGACCAACAGCTACGACCCCGCCACCGGCCGGGTGCTGAAGTCGACACTCGACAAGGAGAACGGCACCACGCCGGTCGACATCACCAGCTACACCTACACCGCGTCCGGCGCGGTCACCTCGGCCTCGGACGCCCAGGACACCGGCCAGACCGACACGCAGTGCTTCAGCTACGACTACCTCAACCGGCTCACCGAGGCGTGGACCGACAAGGGCGGCACCACGACGGAGCCCGCGCCGAAGGTCTCCGGCATTGGCGGCTGCGCCAACACCACGCCGAGCGCGGCCAACCTGGGCGGCCCGAACCCGTACTGGGAGTCGTACGGGTACGACCTGACCGGCAACCGCACGAGCGAGGTCGACCACGACGTCACCGGTGACACGACGAAGGACGTCACCCACACGCAGGCCTACCCGGCGGTCGGCCAGCCGCACCCGCACGCCGTCCAGTCGATGACGGCCAGCAGCCCGGCCAAGGGCACCAGCACCGAGACCTTCGCCTACGACGAGACGGGCAACACCACCGCCCACACCACGGGCGCGGGCACGCAGAACTTCACCTGGACCGACGAGGGCAAGCTCGACACGGTCACCAAGACCCAGACGGAAAAGGGCACGGACTTCGTCTACGACGCGGACGGCAACCAACTGCTGCGCCACGACCCGAAGACGTCGACGCTGTACCTGCCGGGGACGGAGGTGGTGCTCAACAAGGACGCGGACACGACGAGCGCCACCCGCTACTACGGCGTGCCGGGCTCCCTCACACTGGCCCGCACGAGCGACGGCCGCCTCACGTACCTGGCCTCCGACCCGCACGGTACGGACAACGTCGCGGTGGACTCCGCGACGCTCACGGTCCAGCGCCGCCCGACGACCCCGTTCGGCCAGAACCGGGGCGATGCGACACCCACCACCTGGCCCGGCGACAAGGGCTTCGTGGGCGGAACAGTGGACACGGAAACGGGCCTGACCAACCTCGGCGCCCGCGAGTACGACCCGAACCTCGGCCGATTCCTGTCGGTGGACCCGGTCTTCGACGCGGCCGACCCACAGGCCCTCAACGGCTACGCGTACGCGGACAACTCCCCGCTGAACAACGCGGACCCCACCGGCCAGACGATCTGCGACTTCAACCCGGAGAAGTGCAACCGGGACTCCACACCGGAGACGAAGAACGAGGACGCGTACGCCACGTACACCGCCAAGACCGGCGTCGTGTACGACTACCACCCCGCACCGCCCAAGAAGCCCAAGCACCACCACTGGTGGCAGAAGGTCTGGGACAAGATCGAGACGGTCGCCGTGGTCGTCGTGATCACCGTGGTGGTCGTGGCAGTGGTCGCGGCCTGCGTCACCCCGGCGGGCGTCGCCTGCGCCGGAGTCATGATGGCAGCGGCCACCGGCGCCGCCGAAGGCGCCACATTCGGGGCGACAGCGGCAGCGGTCGGCGACACCCTCCAGGCCACGGACCCCCTGACGAATACGACCAAGCCGCAGAAGGTCACCCACGTGGAGGTGACCCTGACGGACAAGGACTTCACGGACACGACGGTCCGCACGGCAGAGGGCGACAAGGTCGTCACCTCTACCCAGCACCATCCGTACTGGGACGCGACGCGGAAGCAGTGGGTCGACGCGGTCGCCCTCAAGCCCGGCGAAAAGCTCCGCGAACCCGACGGCACACTGCTCACGGTCGTCAAACTCCGCAACTACCGGCGAGCGGTGACGACGTACAACCTTACTGTCGAGCGCGTCCATACGTACTATGTGCTGGCGGGGGCTACGCCAGTCCTCGTACACAACTGCGACCTTGCGGACTACGCCGATAGCCTGCGCCCCGGCTACAACAAAGTTGACGGCCCCTTCTATGCGGCGAAATATACGTCCCCGTCAGGGCAGACGTACTTTGGTCACTCGGGTCACGATCTGACGCCAGCCCCCGGTGGCGAGGTGGATTCCTTTGTTCGGCAGTTCACGCCGGAGGGTGGTGGTCGTTACCATGCGGGATGCGCCGAGACAATGTGTCTGATCCAGGCCGAGGCGGCCGAGGGTGCAGTTGGCGTGCGAGGGGGATCGTTCGAAGTGGTGAAGGTAAGGGGTTTGAATTCGCCGCCCGGTGGCGCGCATGGCACCCCCGCCAGTCCTTGCCTAACGGTTTGCCAGCCTAGGCTGCGGAATCAGGGAATCAGCTTCGATGGGAATTGACGTGAGTAGGGAACATCTCCGGGTCAATCGATTCGGCTTCGCCGAATACGACGACATGGTCGAACTCTCTCGTGGAGTGGACGCCTCTGAACTGACAGAACTCTTGAGTTCAATCGTGGAGCTGGTTCTCTCGGAAGAATCTGATTTGCTCGATGCGCTAACGGACGAAGCTCAAGCGGATTTTGTGGTTCCTCTGGGAATGTGCGCCAGGATGCTGTCGAGTGGCGAGTACTCGGCGATGGAGTTGGTCTCTGCAGCCTGCACTGTGAGGTACTGCGCCGAATCGCACATCTCTGAGTTTCCGGGCCCCCTGGCACAGAAGCTGTCTCAGCTGCCTCGCTGAGATATGGACAGCAAACTAGAAGCCCCGTCAGGTGAGACTACTTGCTGGACCACCCCGAGGTGAGGGACGGACTGGGAATGGGGGGTCTGTTTCAGTTCCATTGCTGCAGGTAGAAACCGTTAAGTTTCCTCGTGGGTGGCTTGTGCGATGGCCGACTGATCTCACTCGCAGGGGCTTCGCGTGTGAAGTCCTTCACTACATGGAGTTCCATTGAAGATCAGAATGTACACGATGCGACAAGCAAGAAACGTCACGCTCTTCTTGAGTGGCGCACTGATCGCGGTAGCCGTGAGTCTGTCGTCTGTCCTGGCTCAGGTGTTCCTCGGACTCCTGGCGCTGCTCGTCGCCGTGCGGTTCTTGTCGCTACCCTCTCAAATCTGGGTCCGCGTCGATGCCGAGGCCATAGCCTGGAAGACACCGAGGGGTGGGGCGAAGAACGGCCTCTCGCCGTCGGGTTCCGTCCGTGTGGAGGAGATCGCCTCGGCAGCTGTGGTCAAGGAACAGGCGCACGTCCGAGTGCTCGGGTCACGGAAGCAGGTTGAGATGCGGGGAGTGCGGATGGGGCTGCGGTCCGGGGAGAGCATCGTGCTGCCGCTTCGGGTCGTCGCCACCAATGTGAGCACCACCTCGCCGCTTCGGCTGCTGGTCGACGAATTGAAGCGCCAGCATCCTGAGTTGGCTTCAGGCCTTGCCGTACCGACCATGTGAGGTGAAGGGAAGCACCCGCATCGGTGACCTGGGCGAGAGCACATCTCGCCGGGGTTCGCCGTTCGGGCGAGCGTCCCGAGGCGACCCTCGAGGGTACGGGGGGCCGCATGCGGAGGCCGGTGAAGTGGGCCCGGCTCCCCGCGTGGAAAGTCTGCCGCACCTCGTTAGTCGGGCGAGCCCACCGGTCAGGAGTGACCGAATCTCGTGATCAGATTCGCGCAGAGCACCCGCTGCTTTGTACGGGCAGAGACCACCATGAGGTAACCGTTCATGTTCGGCGGGACGCTCGGCGAGGTGCGGCCCGCCGATATCAGCGGTCTCTCGTTCTTTGGGTGCTACCAGCCCCCAGTGAGCCGCAGCCGGCTGGTGAGCTGGGCGGTCCCGTCGTTCACCCACTGGTCGAGCTCGCCGGTGGCGTCGCTGCGGGCGATGAGGTGGTCACGGCCCGGTTCGCGGAAGGCGCCGGAGGTGATCTGGGTGTAGTTCCAGTCGTGGCTCAGGAGTTCCTTGGAACGGAAGGTGCCGTCGGCGTTCGCCCTCCACAGGTACAGATCGGCCCGGCTGTCCTTGGCGATGAGGTCGGGTTTGCCGTCGCCGGTGAGGTCCGCGGCGGTGGTTTCGGTGAAGTTCCAGCCGGCGGTGAGCTGGCGGGGGCGGTCGAAGGTGCCGTCTCCTCTGCCGGTCCACAGCTGGAGGTTGTTGGTGGTGTCTTTGGCGATGAGGTCGGGTTTGCCGTCGCCGGTGAAGTCGGCGGCGGTGGTTTCGGTGAAGTTCCAGCCGGCGGTGAGCTGGCGGGGGCGGTCGAAGGTGCCGTCTCCTCTGCCGGTCCACAGCTGGAGGTTGTTGGTGGTGTCTTTGGCGATGAGGTCGGGTTTGCCGTCGCCGGTGAGGTCCGCGGCGGTGGTTTCGGTGAAGTTCCAGCCCCCGGTCAGCTGACGCGGGCCGCCGAAGGTGCCGTCGCCGTGGCCCGGGGCGTCGATGTCCTGGTTGCCGGGCCACAGGTGAAGCGCGCCTTGGCCGTCCCGGGCGATGAGGTCCGCGGTGCCGTCCCGGTTGAAGTCGGCGGCCGTGGTCTGGGAGTAGCGCGGGGCGGGACGGGTGGCCGGGGCGGGGGCCAGGACGTCGGCCATGGCCTGGTTGCCGTTGTCGTTCAGGTGCAGCCGGTCGTCGCCGCGGGTGTAGTAACCGGCGAACAGGCGCGTGGGGTTGAGCGGGTCACGCGTGGCCCGGTCGAAATCGACGTAACTGTCGATGTCCCGGGTCGTGCGGATGTAGCGGTTGTACTCCTGGCGGACCTGCTCCTTGGCCGCGCTGTAGTCCGGATTCCCCTCGAACGCGGGGAGGGTGGCGACGGTGAGGGTGCGGCCGGCGGCGTGCGCGCGCTGGGCGAGGTCGCGGACCGCCGCCACGAGGGCCTCGCTGGTGGCCTCGTTGTACAGGACGTCGTTGACGCCGGAGTACAGGATCAGGTGCGTGGCGCCCGGCTGGTCCAGGGCGTCGCGGTCGAAGCGGCGGATCAGGGCGGGCCCGTAGACGGCGCGGGTACCGGTGCTGTCGGTCAGCAGGCGGTTGCCGGAGATCCCGGCGTTGACGACGCCGCTGGGACGCGCTTCTTGCTGCAGCGCCCGGCTGTAGGCGTCGGTCCACCGCCGGTTGGTGTCGGGGGTGGTGTGCCCGCCGTCGGTCTGCGAGTCACCGATCGCCACGACGGTGCCACCGCCGGCACTGGCGGTGACGTCCAGCCCGCTGAGGTAGGCCCAGTGCGGGAAGCGCGCGGGAAAGCTCTTGCCGCCGCTCGCGGCGGCGAGGTCGCTGTCATCCCCCGGCGCCGACGCGTACGAAGTCGTCAGGGTGTACTGGTGGTACGGCGCGGTGGTCACCGGCTCGGGCAGGTACAGGCTGACGAGGAGGTTCTCGTCGGCTTTGACGGGGAAGTCCGCAGGGTCGCTGTCGATGCTCTCGCCCGGTGCGATCACTGTCTGGCGCGTGCCGCCGAACGACAGGGATACGGGGGTGCCTTGGGCAGCGGCTCCCTGGTCCTGGCGGGCGATCGTGGCGTGCCCGATCGTCACGGGTTCCGCGCTGAAGGTGTTGGCCAGATGGATGCGTGCGGAGCTGCCGGCGATGCTGGTGTGCACCACCATGCGGATCGTCTGCCGTCCGGTGACCTTGGACTCGGCGGCGGGGGCCGCCGCGCCGAGGGCCGTGCCCCAGGTACGGGTCCACTCGGCCGCCGCCGACCGGGTGGCGGCGGCCGGCGAGGACGCCGGGGTCCGCTGGACGGCCGCCGCGGCGGAGGCGTCGACGGCGAACAGGGCGGCCGACAGCCCTGTCGCCACCATCACCGTCCCGCGTATGCGTGTCATCCCCCGGTACCTGCGCGGGCGGGAGGGCGTCATCGATGGTTCTCCTCGTACGGGTTGCTGTGTCAGGCAGGTGGGGGAGACGACCGGGCGGGGGTGTGCACGGACGCGCGCACACCCCCCGCCGTCGGAGCGGAGGAACGGGTGGCATGCGGCAGCCTTGCCAGGGCTATCCGGTCAGGAGCGTGCCGGGCGGCGTCGCTGCCCGGCACGGCTGAATCGCTCGGCAGAGCCCGAGGATTCGGGTGACGCGGAAGGGGCCTTTGAGGCAGGGGGAAGAACTGCCGTTCTAACGTTGCCCCTTACCAGCTGTCGGCGAGTCGGAGAGGGTTGGTGAGTTGTGGGTTTGCGGTAATCCACTGGTTGAGGTCGCCGGTGGTGTCGCTGCGGGCGATGAGGTAGTCACGGCCCGGGCCACGGAAGGCTCCCGCCGTGGTCTGGGTACTGGCCCAGTTGCGGCTGAGGAGTTCCTTGCCGCGGAAGGTGCCGTCTCCCTTGCCCTTCCAGATCCAGAGGTCGCTTCGGCTGTCCTGGGCGACGAGGTCGGTTCTGCCGTCGCCGTTGAAGTCACCTGCGGTGGTCTGGGTGAAGTCCCAGCCGCCGGTCAGGCGGCGGGCGCGGTCAAACCCGCCGTTGCCCCGGCCTGTCCACAGCTGGAGGTTCTTGGCGGAGTCCTGGGCGATGAGGTCGATCTTGCCGTCGCCGTTGAAGTCGCCCGCGGTGGTCTGGGTGAACTTCCAGCCGCCGGTCAGGCGGCGGGCGCGGTCAAACCCGCCGTTGCCCCGGCCTGTCCACAGCTGGAGGTTCTTGGCGGAGTCCTGGGCGATGAGGTCGATCTTGCCGTCGCCGTTGAAGTCGCCGGTAGTGGTCTGCGTGAAGTTCCAGCCATCGGTCAGGCGGCGTACACGTCCGAAGGTTCCGTCGCCGCGCCCCGGGGCGTCGATGTCCTGGTTGCCGGGCCAGAGGTAGAGGGTGCCGCGGCTGTCGCGGGCGATGAGGTCCGCGGTGCCGTCGCGGTCGAAGTCGGCTGCTCTCGTCTGCGTGAAATGGGGGGCGGGGCGGGTGGCCGGGGCAGGCGCCAGGGTGTTGGCCATGGCCTGGTTGCCGTTGTCGTTCAGGTGGAGGCGGTCGTCGCCGCGGGTGTAGTAGCCGGCGAACAGGCGGGTGTGATCCAAGGGATCACGGGTGGCCTGGTCGAAATCGGCATAGCTGTCGATGTCCCGGGTCGTGCGTATGTAGTCGTTGAACTCCTGACGGATCTGCTCCTTGGCCGCGGTGTAGTCGGGATCGCCCCTGAAGGGGGGAATGGTGGCGACGGTCACGGTGAGCCCTGCGGCGTGTGCGCGCTGGGCGAGGTCGTGGATGGCCTGGATGAGAGCCTGGCTGGTGGCGTTGTTGTAGAGGATGTCGTTGACGCCGGCGTAGATGACGACCTTTTGGACGCCGGGCTGGGCCAGGGCGTCGCGGTCGAACCGGTTGAGTACCGAGGGGCCGTAGGAGGCACGGGACCCCGTGCTGTCGGTGAGGAGCCGGTTGCCGGAGATCCCGGCATTGACGATGCCGAAGGGGTGCGCGGATCTCTGCAGGGCCCGGCTGTAATCGTTGGTCCAGCGCCGGTTGGTGTCGGGGGTGGTGTGGCCGCCGTCGGTCTGCGAGTCGCCGATCGCCACGATCGTGCCGCCACCGGCGCTGGCGGTGACGTCCAGTCCGCTGAGGTAGGCCCAGTTGCCAAAGCGTGCGGGGAAGCTCGCACCGCTGCTGGCCGTGGCACGGTCAGCGGTGTCTCCCGGCGCCGAGGCGTAGGACGTCGTCAGGGTGTACTCGTGGTACGGAGCCGTCGCAACCGGCCTGGGCAGGTAAAGAGTGACCAAGAGGTTCTCGTCGGCCTTGACCGGGAACGCCGCGGCATCGCTGTCGACGCCGGCGCCCGGCGCGATCTCAACCTGGCGGGAACCGTTGAATGTCAAGGAGACAGGAGCGCCCAGGGCGGAAGCCCCCTTGTCCTGGCGGGCGATCGTGGCATGCCCGATCGTCACGGGCTCCGTGCTGAAGGTGTTGGCCAGGTGGATCCGGGCGGTCCTGCCGGCGATGCTGGTGTGCACCACCATGCGGATGGTCTGCCCTCCGGTGACCTTCGACTCGGCGGCGGGGCCCGCGGTGGCAAGGGCCGTGCCCCAAGTCCGTGTCCACGCACCACTCGAGGCCTGGCCGGCAGCCGCGGACGACCTGACGGGCGCGTGCTGTCCGGCAGCTGCGGGCGGCCTCGTAGGTGAAGGTCGTCCAACAGCCGTGGACGCGCCTGCGGGCGAGGGCTGCCCGGCGGTCACCGACGGTTCCGTAGATGAGGGCTGTGCGTCGGGGGCGGTCGACTGCGTGGGGGAGGGCACGGCGTCGGGTGCGGATGGCCCCGCCGGAGACGGCTGTGCGGCTGCCTGGCTGGGCACGCCGAAGGCGAACAGCGCGGTGGACATTCCAGCGGTGTGCATGCCCACCATCGCCGCGCGCACTCGTGTGCTGCGCCGGTCCCGGGGTTTGCGATGGGTGCCCATGAACAGATCTCCTTTTGCGGGTTGAGACAGGTAACGAGTACTCGTCCCACCGGGGCAGGGACGGGGCGGATGGCCTGGCGGCTCGGTGCGGGGCCGCTACGACGCGAAGGTGCGCCTGCTCGGTGCGGCCGCGACGAAGCCAGGGGCAACTGGCCGCAGAACGGCTGCCGTGCAGAGCCGTGAGGGGTGTCCGTGAGGCACACGGACACCCCTGCTGACCATCGGTCAGGGCATTGATCGGGCGATAAAAGTGCTACTGCCCGGGTGCGGTGGCGCTGCCGAAGGTGCCGTTGCCGTTGCCGGACCACAGGCGCAGGTCACCGCCCGCGGTGCGGGCCATGAGATCTGCCTTGCCGTCGCCGGTGAAGTCGCCGGCCACCGTCTGCGTGAAGTTCCAGCCGCCGGTCACCTTCTGCGCGCTGCCGAAGGTGCCGTTGCCGTTGCCGGACCACATGCGCAGGTCACCGCCCGCGGTGCGGGCCATGAGGTCCACCTTGCCGTCGCCGGTGAAGTCACCCGCGATGGTCTGGGTGAAGTCCCAGCCGCCGGTGATCTGGCGCGGCGCGCCGAAGGTGCCGTTGCCGTTGCCGGACCACATGCGCAGGTCACCGCCCGCGGTGCGGGCCATGAGATCTACCTTGCCGTCGCCGGTGAAGTCACCCGCGATGGTCTGGGTGAAGTCCCAGCCACCGGTCAGCTTCTTGGGCGCGCTGTAGATTCCGCTGCTGCTGCCCGTCCACAGGAACAGGTCACCGCTCGTGTTGGTAGCGACCAGGTCCGCCAGACGGTCGCCGGTGAAGTCACCCGCGGCGGTCTGGGTGAAGTTCCACCCGCCGGTGAGCTGCCGGGCCGCGCCGAACAACCCGTTGCGGGCACCGCTGCGCACACTGAGGGTCTTGTCGCCGGCGAGGGTGTACAGGTCGGCGACACCATCACCGTTGTCGTCACCGGCGACGGTCACTGCCGGGGCCGCGCCCGCGTCCCGGAACGCCACCGTGCTCACCCACGGCGCGAGATTGTCGAGACGGGCATCCAGCGCGCTGGTGCGCTTCTCGTTCTCGTCGGTGCCCAGGCAGCCGCCCTGCCAGGAGCGGATGTTGAGAGCGACGAGCTCCGCGCTGTCGCCCGTGCCGCGCAGGGCGGGGGCGCCGGCGTCGCCCTGGCAGATCACGGCGTCGTCGGAGCCATTGAGTGCCACGGAGGCGGGGTCGACCGAGGCGACGGTGAAGGTGGAGGTGTGGAGCTTGTCGGGCACCCACTCGGACTTGGTCCGCCCGTACCCGGCGACCTGCAACTGCTCACCAGCCTCGGCGGCCTTGGCGGCGACCCTGACCGGCCTGGCCACGCTTGCCGGCACGGGCTGGGCGAGCTTGACCATCACGACATCGCGGTCCGCACGCGGAACCAGCTCGACGGCCTCCTGCACGCTGCCGGTTGCCTGGGTCAGATCCGCCCGGCCGACCGTCACGGTCGTCTTGACCGCGGGCCTCCCGGCCAGAACCGGCTTGCCGCCGTCACTGAAGCAGGACGCGGCGGTGATGACCCACTGGGGGTCGACGAGGGCACCGGTGCAGGCGGCGCGGTCGCTGATGTTCAGCTTGGCGGTGTAGGCGTAGTCGCTTCCCTTGGCGTTGTCGCCAGCGAGAGCGGTTGCAGGGGCGGCGGTCAGAAGTCCTGCCCCCACTGCGGTGGCGAGCAAACTGGTCGTCCACGCGGCACGCGAACTGACTGCAAACATGGTGGTCCTTGGAGAGTGCAGAGAGAGTAGGAGCCCAGTCGGGCAGGGCGGCGTCCGACGGCCGGGAAGCGTCGCTGGCCGCGAGCCCAGACGTCAACGCGGTGACAGGCTCGAGCGGCGCAGGCACACTCACGCCCGGATGCGGCGTCAAACCGGATTTCGTCGGGTCAGCCGGTGACGCGGAGTTCCACGAGCGTGGTCTGCTCGTCGGCCCCGGCCTGGCCCTCACCGACACTCTTGTACTTACCCTTGGGCACGTCGACAGACAGGCTCTTGCCCGATTCCGAGGTGAGGTCGGCACTAATCGGGTGATCGCCGGTCTCCAGACCCCACACCTTCTCTATCTCCAGGGTCAGATAGCCGGTTGACGCGCTGACGTTGAAGCACGTGTCACGGTCGCGTCCCCAAACCTTGATCTGCCGGGGCGAATAGTCGCAGGCGTCGGCAAGGACGATATGGCCGTCGCCCTTGATGAGCTTGACCTTCCGGTCCGCCAGGATCTTCGCGGCGCCTGGGTAGGCGAAGCCTTCGACCGTCGACGGCGGAGCTGTGTCAGGGTCAGCGGTGGTGGCCGTGGTCGGCGCACCGGTGGCTGCCAGGGCCGGTACCGTGATGCCTGCGGCGAGAGCGGTTACGGCGCCCGCGATGAGCAGCTTTTTCCGGACGAAAGAGGTCACCAGTGTCCTTTCGGGCAGGGGTGACTGCATGCAAGCGCCCCCCGCCTGTGTATTGGCTGTTTAAATCCCCGGCGCACAGTAGAGCCCTCATTCGGAGAATCGTCAACTTGGGTTAGATCGCGGTCTCCTGCGCGACAGGGCCCTGTCGTCGCTGCGCCGCAAAGTGATAGCCGCAGGTGAAAGTCTCCGCGCATCGGCGCCCATAGCCAGAATCGCCCTCTTGGAAGCACCAAGAGGGCGTTCCTGCCACCGGGTTGAGGCAATTTTCAGCCACGTTGCGCACGTGAAGAGCCAGTAAAGGGGTGTGGTTATGATCTCGGCGCCGAGATGCGGCGACTGGCAACTCTGTTAGCCAGTGGGTGAGATGAGTAACGCGTGAAACGAAGAGTGCCTAAATCGGGCAAAGGGGGCGCTATGGGTTCGCTGCGGGCCCTATGGGTGTCGTTGCTGTCCGTCGCGCTGGTCGCGGGACTGATATCGATAGGCAGCGCCCCTGCCCTGGCAGCCGACGGCACCACTGGCAATGCTGTTGCGAGCGCGGAGACGATCCCGCCCACCGATCGCGGCCGGGTCCTGGAACTGTGGAAGAGCGGCGGCGCCGGCGTCAAGGCCGCTGCTGAAATCGCCCTCACCGGCAGCGACAGCGACGTCAAGTACTTCCTGGAACAGGTCAAGGACGAGGAAGAGCACAAGGACAACCGAGTCGCCGCCGGTCAGCTGATCAGCGCCGGCGGACGGGCGGTTCAGGACGCCGCCCTCGCAGCCCTCAAGGGAACTCCCGAAGATCTTAAGATCTTCCTCGAGAACGGCTGGAAGGCCCCGCTGGCGGAGGACCAGCGCGTCCGCGTCGCGCAGGCCATCGACGCCGGCGGCCGCGGTGTCCAAGAAGCGGGCCGCAAGGCCCTCAATGGCACCGCCGCCGACATTGACGCCTTCCTGCAAGAAGGCCAGTACAAGCAGCGTGACCAGGATGAGCGTGTCCAGGTCGCCCAGATCATCAGCGTCGGGGGTTCCAACGTCCAGGAAGCTGGACGGCTCGCTCTGCGAGGCACCCCGGACGACATCCGCGATTTCATCGCGGTAGGCCAGTATGTTGCCCGCTCGCGCGACCAGGAGCACGCTACCGTTGCCCAGCTCGCCGAGCAGGCACGCGAGGCCGGCCGCCAGGCGGCGATCGAGACGAGGGCCGCCAAGGACGCCTCGGACCGCGCGTTCAAGGCATCCAAGGCCGCGAAGGAAGACGCCCAGAAGGCCGCCGAAGAAACCTCAAAGGCCAAGGGCGACGCCGACAAGGCCGCAGCCAAGGCGAAGGAGGCCGCTTCCGCCGCCAGCCAGGCTGCCGCCGCTGCGCAGCAGGCCATCAGCGCCGCGCACGCCGCCAACAACTCCGCCCGCATCGCAGCGAACGCATCCTCCCAGGCGGCTTCAGCCGCTGCTGGCGCCGCGAACGCTGCCGCCAGGGCCCAGCAGGCAGCAAACAACGCGGCTAAGGACAAGGCCAAGGCCCAGGACGCGAGAGACGCCGCCACCGGCGCCCGCACTGCGGCCAAGGGCGCTCGCTTGGCCGCGACGGCGGCCGACCAGGCCAGTGTTGCCGCGACCGCCGCCGGTAAGGCCGCATCGGACGCGGTCAGCGCCGGAGGCAACGCCGATGCCGCCGCCGACGCCGCCACCGAGGCGAGCGGATACCTCAGCGCTGCCAGTGCTGCTGGTGCCGAGGCCAGGGCCGCCGCCGACGCCGCGCGACGGCATGCCCGCGAAGCCAGTCGTGCCGCCAAGGCAGCCGAAGCCCTTGCCCATAGAGCCGCTACCGCCGCTGGCGAATCGCGTGACGCGGCCAATTCCGCGGCCAACCACGCCGAGAACGCCGCCAAGGCAGCCGAGGACGCAGCGGATCACGCGGGCGAGGCGGACCGGGCCGCAACCCAGGCCGAATCCCACGCGAAGGCCGCCACCGACGCCGCCGATGAAGCGACCGCCGCAGTCACCAAGGCGCAGACCGCTCACGATCTGGCACTCCAGATCGAGTCCGAGGGCCTGACCGCCCGGACCAACGCCGCCATCGAAAGCGCACGCGACCTCAAGGCCAAGGAACAGAAGGACCAGGCCAAAAAGGCTGCGAACGCCCAGCGGGTCAAGGACCTCGACACCGAGCTGGAGCGCCTGGGCATGGAAGCCGCCCAGCCCGGCGCCGACCTCAAAACGACCGCCATCCAGGGGCGTAAGTCGGCGCTGCTGGCGCTGCAGCTCCGTGGCTCGTGGGGCATTGCCGCAGCAGAAGCGGCGCTCTCCGGCACGGATGACGACGTCGTGGACTACGTGCGTACCGGCTGGAAGGATGCGATAGCCCAAGAGCAGCGCGACCAGGCTGAAGATCTGGCCAGCGGAAGCCCCCTCCAAAAGGTTCGTGACACGGCCGAGAAGGCGCTCCAGGGCGACGACGCGGCGGTCGCCGCGTTCCTTTCCGCCGGCCAGTTTCAGGCAGCAGAAGAGGACCTTCGCGTCGAGATAGCCAAGGTTATCGACGGCGGCGGTCGCGGCGTACAGGAAGCGGGACGAGCCGCCCTCAATTCCGGCAACCCTCTCAAGTACCGAGACTTCCTGGCCACCGGCCAGTATGCCGCCCGCTACGAGGACGAACGGGTCCGCGCAGCACAGCTGGTGGACGGCGGGGCCCCTGAGGTCAGCAGCGCTGCCCGGATCGCTCTGGAAGGCGCGGCCCCGCAGCTGCATGCGTTCATCCAGATCGGCCAGTACAAGGCCCAGCAGAAGGACAAGCTCGCCGCCACCCATGTGGCTCAGGTAGAACAGCTGATCTCGGACGCGGCGGGTGTCGCTGCCACGGCACAGGAGAACGCCGCCAACGCCCGCCAGTTCGCTGCCCTTGCCCGAAAGTATGCAGACGAAGCGGACAAGGCGGCCAGGGAAGCCGCCGAGTCCAAGAAGAAGGCAAAGGACTACGCCGACAAGGCCGATGCCTCCGCCAAGCAGGCCGAAACCTCCGCGGCTGCCGCCGCAGCCTCCGCGAAGGTCGCCCGTAACGCAGCCGCTGGCGCCGCGCAGGCAGCAGGCCGGGCCACCGAGTCCGCAGCTGAAGCCCAAGTGTCCGTCCAAGGAGCCCGTACCGCTGCGGCCACAGCATGGAATGCGGCCAATGAAGCCCGCGCTTCAGCCACCGCTGCCGGCAAAAGCGCAAAGGAGGCTCTCGCTGCGGCCAAGGACACGCTGAAGATCGCCCAGACCAAGCTCAGGGCCGAAGAAGAGGCCCGACGCAACGACCCGGCCGAACAGGCCCGCGAGCGCTACCGGTGCGGCATCCTCGGCTGTGAGGCCCAGGAGAACCCCGGCCGGTGGTGTCAGCACCACGAAGCCTACTGCGATGTCCTCGCCCGCGGCCCGGCTTTCGAACAGGTCACCAAGCAACTCTGGAAACTGGAAAAAGACATCCTCGGCATCGGTCAGGTCGAGGGCTGCCTCCTCGATTACGACATGGACGCCTGCGCCAACCTGATGCAGGACCAGGTCCTTGCCCAGAAGCTCAAGCTCCTGGGCAAGGTCGCTGACGGCCTGAGCGACATCGCCTCGGGATGCACCAGGTGCTTCCTGCCCGGAACCAAGGTCCTCCTGGGCGACCGCACTACCAAGAGCATCGAGGACATTCAGGCCGGCGACGAGGTCCTCGCGACGGACCCGCTCACGGGCGAAACGGGCCGCCGCAAGGTCACCCAGCTGATCGTCACCGAGGACGACAAGCACTTCAACGAGCTGACTCTCAAAACCCCCAAGGGCCTCGAGAAGATCACCGCCACCTACGAGCACCCGTTCTGGAGCCCCTCGGCTCACCAGTGGCTCAACGCGAGCGCACTGGAGCCCGGCGACACCCTCCTCAGTGCAGACGGCACCACCGTCCAGGTCGAAGCCAACCGTGCCTTCAACCAGCACGCGCGCACCTACACTCTCACCGTCGACGACCTGCACAGCTTCTACGTCCTGGCGGGAACGACCCCGGTCCTCGTACATAACTCCGAGTGCAAGAACCCCATCGGACAGCTCGGTGTCCCTGGCCAGGCAAGCTACTCACGCATCAAGGCAGCCATGGGACGTGTGGCCAACATGACACCGGATCAATTCCGAAGGCTCTTGACGCAAGGTGAACTCGACAGGGCCAAAAAGGACCCGTGGTTGATGCGTATGTTCTATGGAACTGCCCTGGAGCGGGGAATAGCCCGAGACGTCGAGGTCCTCAGTGATGGAAACATCACCCACCTCGGCAATTCGATGCCAGGGAAGCCGGTTGCCGACTTCCGTATCACGGTGGACGGAAAGACATTCGATGTTGACATCACGGGGCCAAGTCGAAGCTCATGGGATGACCACATGCGGCGTTCCTACATCACTAGCGGGTACCAGATATTCACGTACCCGAGCCCATCGAACGCCGACCTAGCCGAGATTTTCCAGCTGGGAAGCTAAGATGGAGAACACCACCGAGGGAAAGCAGGGGATCCATGGCACTTCGCGTTGAAGGCGAAACCATCGAAGGGGCCCGGGTCATCGGGTCTGGAAAGAAGTACTCGAACGTGGAGCTGGCAGGCGCCACGCTGCGCTCCTGCGTTCTCGCCCAGTTCGACGACCCGACGTTTGGACTCGAGGTCCGGGACGTGCTCCTTGACCGGTGCACCATGGATCGCTGTGCTGTCCAAGGAGTCTACTTCGAGAACGTAACCGTGAATGATTTGAAGGCGAAGCAGGCGCACAGCCTTGACGGGTGCGTACTCAGCCGTGTCGTCCTTAAGGGGAAGATCGGGACCATCACCGTGGGGCCGCCGCTCTCAACGCACCCCGACGAGGAACGCTTCACCCAAGGCATGGTTGAGAAGTATCGAGAGGTCGAGTGGGCTCTCGACATCTCCGAGGCTAGCTTCGTCGACGCCGAATTCTATGGCGTTCCTGGCGAACTGGTGCGATATGATCCGGAATCACAGGTTCTCCTGAAGCGTGAAAAATTTCAGGGAATCCAACCGAGGGATCTCCCTGGATTCGCGGGAATTTGGGCCAGCCGATTCACGCTGACCCCATTTGACTCGTTCGTAGCGGTGGCCCCGAAGCGATCAAAGAAATTCCCGGAATATATGCGAGACATTGAATGGCTCCATGATCAGGGAATGATCGGATAATCTCCTACCAGCGGGTGTGCTGGGGAATGAGCCCCGGTACACCCGCCTTCTTTTCTGCAGCAGATGCTGCGGAGATCGGCCGGGCGAGCAGCGCCTGCTCGCCGAGCACTCCCAGCAGGTGGTCGCCCTTTTGAGAGGCGATGTGGAACTCGCGCTCGGGGCGGGTGTCGGCGGTCAGTCCCCACACCTGGACTGTGCCGTCCTTCAGTAGGCGCACCACCTTCTCGCCGGTGAGAAGCGTCGACACAGCTTCCGTCGTCGCGCTCAGGCCGATCGGGCGCGCCTGGGCACTGGAGTCGAGCCAGAAGTAGTGCTGCGCTCCCTCCAGTTCATACGAGCTGAGCACGCCCTTTGCGTTGCGGTACACGGGAGCCAAGGGCAGCTTCGCACCGTCGGGGAAGCCGGTCACCCGCCGAGTGACGGTCTTGCCGTTCTCCGCGGTCAGCAGGTACCGGCCTTCCCCGCCCGGAGCGGACGCGGAGGTCGCGGTCATCACGGTGTCGCTGAAGGCTCCGCCGAGACGGTGGTAGGGCGGCAGGTAGACCGTCTTCGACGTGCCGTCGCGCATGTCACGCAGCTCGACGAGGAAGTTTCCGGTCGCATCATTGCCGTACAGGCCCACGTAGTCGGAGTTCGTGCCGATGGCCTGGTAGTGGAAGTGATCATGTGGAATCGCCCTGACGGCGCCGTCGGCGTACGGGATCCACCGAAAATCGCTCTGGTAGTTGCGGTGCGCACCCTGGTAGGTGCCGCCCAGGACGCCACTGTCGCCTGCGCTGATGAGGGTGGCGGCATCGTCAAGCGCGTACTGCTCGGCGGGAATCGTCACCTCAGAGGGCACCGCGTCTGCCGCAACGGCCGGTGCTGCCATCAGAGGTGTGAGGCAGACCGCTGCGCCGATCGCCGTGACAACGGCAACGGCACTGCGCACGAGTGTGTGACGTCTCAAGATGTGCTCCCCAAGGGTGTTGCGGCATGGGGAAGCCACCGCGCGGCGCGGCGTGATTAACGGCGAAAGGAAAGCCCCCCGGCTTCACCCCCATGCGAGTGACTTGACCTTACAGCAGCTCTACCTGCGATGAGGCCTGAATCTGAACATGTTCAAGGTGGTGGCTTTCTGGAAGACCTCTCACAGGGCGGCCTGCGGAGGTCGCCCCTGGGGCCGGTCGCATGGTGGGGGATGGCCGGGGCCCTGTCCGCGACCGGTCTGCGCGGCCGTCAAGGGGAGTGGGTCCACACCATGGTGAGGTAGCCGCTGTAGAAGGCAGAGACGAGAGCGGTGCCGGTGAGGACGGCGTAGACGGTGGTGGTGCGCGCGCGAGCGAGAGCCGTGGCGAGGGGGAACAGGAGAGGGAATGCGGGAAGGAGGAAGCGGGCCCTGGATTGGAAGAAGCCGGCGCCGCCGACGGTGATGAGGACCAGGGCAGCGGCGTAGATCCAGACAGCCAAGGGTGGGCGGCGCAGCGCGAGGACGCCGAGCAAGATGACGGCGGTGACGATGGTGGCGGCGACCACGACGTCGTTGAGGGAGAGTTGGGGATGGGTGAACAGGTCGCGCAGGCGTTGGGCGGTGAAGGCGCCTCCGTCGAAGGTGGAGCCCCACTGTTCCTGTTCGGCGAAGTAGCCGTCCCAGCGGTTCATGCGGTGTCCGACCCAGAGGACGAAGGCCGCCCAGCCAAGGGGTGCCAGGGCTATCGCGGCGTACAAACGCCCCGTGGGACGTTTGCGGGCGCGGCGGCCGCGCGCGGGAAGGGGCTCGGTGGAACGCTTACCCGCCGCGGACAGGAGTTGCCAGCCCGCCCCGACGGTGATGGCGGCGATGACGGCAAGGCCGGAGGGGCGGGTTGCTCCGGCGAGCAGTGCGAGTGTGCCTGCGGTGAGCCAGGACCGGGTGAGCACCGCGTACAGGGCCCAGGCCGCGAGGGCGGTGAAGACCGGCTCGGTGTAGGCCATGGACTGTACGAGGGCGTGCGGCACGATCGCGTACAGGGCGACGGTGAACAGGGCGACCCGTGCGCCGTACAGCTTCTCGGCGACGGCGAAGATACCCCAAGCCGCGAGGAGTGAGGCGGCCAGCGATATCGCCCAGGCGGCCCAGCTGGCCGGGAGCCCGGTGATGGCGGAGACGGCGCGTATCAGGGTTGGGTATAGCGGGAAGAAGGCGAGTTTGCAGGTGGGGCCGCCGAGACCGCAGCCGGGCACCATCGGGCTGGTGTAGCCGTGGTCGGCGATGTTCAGGTAGTAGACCGAGTCCCACCGGGTGGCCAGGACTTCATGCAACCCCACTCCCTTGCGATGCCCCCATATGCCCACCATGCCGATGCCTATGAGGCGCAGTCCGACGTGCAGCAGCAACGCTGCTCGGGCCCGTCGCCATGATGCGGCTGCGGCGCGCCGTGCCGTCTGTATGCGCCCGAGTGCAGGGGCCGCGCGTCGGCCTCCTCGACTGCGGGGCACGTCGGGGCGTATCTGGGTCCCTGTCACATTTCCGTCCAGAAGTTCCGTCAAGGCGCGCTGCCTGCCGCGGGCGCCTTCTTCGTCGACATGGGGGCACGGTCCCGCCGCGCGGCGACGGAGGATTCGAAGACGACGGCAGGCCCGTGCTGGGCACAGCAAGGTCCCTCGCATGTGGATGCGAGGCGGAGGTCAGCGGTGCGTTCGTGCGCGCTGTGAGCGCTGCCCGCTCATGCGGTGGCGGTTCGGCAGCTACCCGTACGACGCATGCGCCACCAGTTCCATCCACTCCTGGACGCCTGGCAGCAGCGGTGAGATTACCCCACCACTCCGGCACCGAGGCGGGCACCGTACCGCCAACGGCCGGGGGCCGGACGGTGCCCGGCCGTGGCGTTCAGCCCTGGGGCAACGGGCCCGAGGAATCCTGACGACACCGGCCTCGAGTCGGGCAGCGACCACGCCGAATCCGTCGCCGGCGCGACGGCGGCATCCTTGCCCCTGCGCCCCCACATACCTGGGCTGAGGCGGGTCGGGCGGGACCCGGGCGCCACGGATCGTCATGGGCTCCGGATGGTGACGTGCCGCACAACGCCGACCAGCCCAAACATGCACATAGCCCCGCGTATCAGTGCTACCACCCCGATTAGTTGACTTAACCGCTCACGACTTATGTGTATTTCGGCCTAGAGTGATCGAAATTCCGCGATCAACGATCAACGATCACGCGCTGATCAGCTCCTGAAGTAACTGAGGTTTCCCCGCATGAAGTTCCAGCACCTCGCGGCTGCCGTCCTGGCCACGGCAGTCGCGCCGGTCGTCCTGCTGGCCCCGCCCGCGTTCGCGGGCCCGGCAGCCGAGCCCATCGCGGCCGTGCAGCCGGAGGCAGGGGACAAGCCCACCGTGGAGAAGAAGCTCCCGGCGGTGCCGCTGACCCTGACCAGCGACACGAGCGTCGTCCCGGGGCAGTGGCTCGAGCTGCGACTGGACCTGAGCAACCCGGACCCCGGCGAGCTGTCCGGGATGCGGCTGTTCTTCGTGACGGGTACGAACATGCACGTCCCGCCGGAGAAGGACATCGAGGGCACCATCAGGTTCGAGCAGCGGACGGAGAGCGGTTCCTGGAAGTCGCTCGAGCGCAAGCCCGGCCGGGACAACTTCAACGAGTTCTCTCTCGACGTCCCGACGATGCCGCAGGGCGGAAAGGTGTCCATCCAGCTCCGGCTGCGTTACGAGGCGTGGCTGCTGACCGACAAGGCGGTCAGCGGGTTCATCTACCCGGGCGTCGCCAACCCCGGGCCCGACCGCGAGCCGGACCGGTACCCCTTCCATCACTGGAAGTGGACCCTTCCCACCCCCAGCCCCAAGCCCACCCCGAGCAAGACGGAGTCGGGCAAGCCGGACACCGACAAGCCGAAGCCGAAGCCGACTCGGACCCCGGCCCCGCCGAAGCCGTCGGGCACCCCCAGCACCCACCCCGCCCCGGACGGCGGCTCCAAGCCGACATCGACCGCCCACACAACCGGCGCACCGGCCACCGCCGGTGACACCGGAAACTCCGGCGGCAACCTGGCCGCCACCGGAACGGGCGGTGTCCTCCCGTGGGCGGCCGGCACCGGCGCGATCGCAGTCGCCCTCGGCACGGGACTCTTCCTGAAGACCCGCGACCGCCGGACGCGGACACACTGACGCACACGTTCTCGGAGCCCGCTGTCGGGAGCGGAGGAACACCGTTTCCGTCAACGGGCCCCGGGGGCGCGCCCGTCCAGCCACTGCCCGACACCCTCGCGCCGATGCCGCCGAAACCGGTGGCGGGGCGGAAGTCGGCGACACCGCCGGCGTGATGGCGAACGAGAGGGTGACCGTTGGCGCAGGCGCAGCCGTTGTTGCTGGGGACGATCCCGAGGGCCCCCGCCCCACGTTCGATCGGACGTGAGGACGACTGACCGACCCGCTAGCACGGCTCGGCATCCGTCGCCCGAACGCCCCCTACGACCCCTCAAGCAGGGCCGGAGCCCGCCAAACGCGCGGCGGCCCCCAGTTGGTCGTCAAGCCTGCGCTTGAACGCGGCGAGTTGGGCCGCGTGCGCCTCGATGTACTGACGGTCGTACGCGATCTCGACGGCTACGGCGACACCAATCAGGTTTGCGTCGGCTGTGGCAGCGAGGATCCCCTTCGCCGTGTGAGGGCTCTCCCGCGAGGGTGACTCAGCCGCCGACGATCTCCACTTCGGACTGATGCAAGCCGCCCATGGGGTGGCGTAGGTGAACCCCTTGGCTTTCATGCAGGCCGCCCAGCGTGCGTTGGCCGCCTTCGTGCGGCTCGTCCGAGGGGACCTTGGGGCCGCCGTCCGGCAGTGCCACAGCGGCGGGTACTGGCGGCGGGCCTCCGATGGCGTCGATGCCCTGCTGACGGCAGCCACCGCGAGGGACCTTTCTGTCCTCCTGCCGGCACAAGCCTGGGCGGCGTGGACACGGGATTCGTCCGCGAACCGCAGGGCACCCTCAACTCCATGACGACCGGGGCCAGTTCGCTGTACTACCTCACCGACGCGCTCGGATCCGTCATCGCGCTCACCGACGACACGGGCACGAAGGTGAAGAGCTACACCTACACGCCCCGAGGCGCGGAGCGCACGGCGACGGAGAAGTTCTCCCAGCCGTACCGTTTGGCGGCGGGCTACAAGGACCCCACCGGCCTCTACCACCTCGGCGCCCGCTACTACGACCCGAACCTTGGCCGCTTCACCCAACCCGACCCGTCGGGCCGGGAGAAGAACCCCTACCTCTACGCCGAAGGCGACCCGGCCAACCGCATCGATCCTCAGGGGCTGATCAGCCTCAGCGGCGTGGCTGACGCACTTGGACCGGTCGGTGACGTGATCACAGGCGCAGCGCACTTGGCTCAAGGCGATACACAGGGCCTTTGGGGTGACGTCGCGGGCGCTGTGGTAGGCGGCCTGGCATTCGCCGCCTGTTCCGGTGCTGCCACAGCGTCAGCACCTGTCACGCTTGGTGGCTCCGTGGCAGCCTCCCTGGGGTGCTACGCGATTGCGTGGAGCTCCGGTCAGATCGCATCGAATTTGGTCAGCGGTGGTTAGCTCCCCCAGTCAAGGGCCGGGCGCACCGCGCCCGGCCCTTGAACAGACAGCAAGGATGGTTCCGATGCCCCGTATTGGATGGTCCGTCGAGCAGCGAGCAGGAGTCAGAAGGTGGATGCAGTTTTCCACCGCCTTCTTTGTCCTCGGCGTAATTCTTTCCATAGTTCTCATTGTAATCGGGAACACGGGGGGGTGGGGCCTTCTTGTTCTAATTTCCTGTATTTACGGGGCTGCGTTCATGTATATTCGAAACGTGAAGGGGGAACAGCCGGACTAGTGGCGACTTCGGGCAGCCCGTGTTCGCTTGCCGCGCGACACTCGAGATCTATCTGGTCATCTTTTTCGGCAGCAATAACCGGATGTCGAGCAGTTGTGCACGGAATTTCCCAACCAATGCGACGGCCGACTCCGCTCATGGGTCTCAAGACCGCCAAGGGTCTCGGCAGCGATTAGGAGCCGTTCAGTGCATGGGAGGGATGCGAGGGTATTCGTCGAACCCTAGAAATAGCCTAAAGTTGCATATAGAGCTGAAAAATCCGAAAAAGAGTCCCTGCCTCTACGTCGAAGGCGACCCCACCACCGCATCGACCCCGGCGGTGCGCGTCGCTGCCCTCGGCTGTGCGGGGCGAGCTGGTCGTAGACGGCGTACCAAGCTGTCTGAGCTGCCAGAAGATCGTGGGGGAAGTGGGTTCGCACCATGGCTGAATTAGACCCCCTGTTCGATTTTCTGTCATGTGAAGACGCGCCTCTGACTGAGCGCGGTGCTTGGCCCTTGAGCACGCGAGTGGGCCCCTGGGCGAAGGCGCGCACCACGGCGCCGCCCGCCGTCCGCCAAGTCCAGGAGCAAGTGCCCCACGGCGCGTTGGGCATCGATGAGACCTGCGCGAAGGGTGGGGGACTGGATCAATTGAGCGGCGGGGGCCTTCCGCCAGGCGGTACCGTGCGCTGATGTCAAAGATCAGGACGTTCCAGGTCACCTTCGACTGCGCGGAACCCGAGCGCCTCGCCCGCTTCTGGTGCGAGGTGCTGGGCTACGTCGTTCCGCCGCCGCCCGCAGGGTTCGCCACGTGGGACGAGTTCAAGCGTTCGCAGTCGCCGGAGGAGCGGGACGCGTGGTTCGCCTGCGTCGATCCCTCGGGTGTGGGCCCGCGTCTGTACTTCCAGCGCGTTCCTGAGGGAAAGGCCGCCAAGAACCGGGTGCATCTCGATGTGCGGGTCGGCACGGGACTCGTGGGTGAGGAACGCCTCGCCGCTCTCGAGGCCGAATGCAATCGGCTGACACCGCTCGGAGCGGTCCATGTGCAAACGCTGTACGACGGCAGTGACTCGTGCATCCCGATGCTGGACATCGAGGGCAACGAGTTCTGTATCGACTGATCGCCCGGGGGAGGCGAGGAGGCGGAACCGGGCGATCGCGGGCGCCGGGCCGGAGGCTGCTTTTCGGCCATAGGACACGATCGCGCCTCCGGCGACTGCCCCCGCCTCCTAGCTTGAACCTGAAGCGGTATGCACCACCGGAGGAAACCCGATCGGAGGGGGCTTTCATGCGCGGCCGCCGCAAGAAGATGATGACGTCCCTGCTCACCGCGCCACTGCTGCTCGGGGGCGCGTCCGTGGCGGTGCCCGTCGCGCTCGCCACACCGGCGAGCGCCGCCCCGCACGGCTGCCAGTCGACGAAGCTCGACCACGCCACCGCGAGCTCCACTTGCCACTTCGGGCCGGGTCAACAGCGGGTGGTGATCACCTGCCGGGACGGAGTCAACGACGAGAGGTACACGTTCAACGGCCCGTGGGTGCAGTGGTATCAGACCTCCAAGGCCGCGTGCGCCGCGCCCTATCGGCAGAACATCTCGTACATCACGATCGAAGTCCGCTGACGGGCGGGGGCGCGGCGGGCGACGGGAGGCGGCCTGGGATCCGGCGTACCCGCACCCCGCACCCGCCCCGGTATCCCGGTCGGCCCCGTCCGACCGCCGCGGCGAACGGCGAGCTGCCGCACGCCACCACGAGCGCATCACGAGCTCGTTCCGGCCGTCACCGGCCGGTGGGGAGTCATCGGCTCTGCTCCTCCCGGCTGTAGGCGGCGATCAGGTCGTCGACGGCGTTGTTGCCGGTGTCGCTCTGGGGACTGTCGCCGGGTTCGAGAAGGGCGGCCTGGGCGCTACGGGGGAACAGGGCCCGCTCGTACACGGTGAGGGCGGTCTCGACGTCGTCGGGGTGCGAGGCGAGGGCCTGGGCGAGTTCGGCGCCGTCGAGCATGGCGAGGTTGGCGCCTTCGCCGTTGGGGGCGGAGAGGTGTGCGGCGTCGCCGAGGAGGGTCACCCCGGGTACCCGGTCCCACCGGTGCCCGGTCGGCAGCGCGTAGAGGGGGCGCAGGACGGGCGGGGTGTCACTGTCAGTGATCAGTGCGGTGATCTGCGGCGCCCAGCCGCCGAACTCCTGCGCGATACGGGCACTCGCCCCGGCGGCGTCGGTGAAGTCGACGGCGGCGAACCATTCCTGCGGTTCGGCCACTCCTACGTATGCGTGCAGGGTGTCGCCCTTCTCCCGGTGGGCGAAGATCTCCCTGCCGGGTGAGTGCGCGACCATCGCGCCCGCGCCGACCGTCCGCGCGGTGACGGGGTGGCGGGTGTCGGCGTCGAACAGGTAGGTCTCCACGACCGATTTGCCGATGTACTGGGGCGTGGCGGGGGAGAGCAGGGGCCGCACGCGCGACCAGGCACCGTCGGCGCCGACCAGCAGATCGCTGACAACGGTGCCGCCATCGGCGAACGTCACCTCGTGGCGCCCGTCGTCGAGGGTACGGCTGGCAGTGGCCTTGCGCCCCCACCGGACGGTGCCGGGTTCAAGCGAGTCGAGCAGGATCTGGCGCAGGTCGCCGCGCTGCACCTCGGGGCGTCCTCCTGTGCCGTCGTCGGCCTGGTCGAACAGGATGGACCCGTCCGGTGCGAGCACCTTCATCGCCTGACGACCCTCGATGATGATGGCGCGGAATTCCTCCATCAAGTCGGCGGCTTTGAGTGCGAGTTGGCCGTTGTAGTCGTGGATGTCGAGCATGCCGCCCTGGGAGCGCGCGGCCGGGGAGGACTCCGCCTCGTAGATGGTGGCCGGTATGCCGTGGACTTGCAGGACGCGGGCGAGCGTGAGTCCGCCGAGCCCGGCGCCGATGATCGTGATGTCGGTGGTCATCGTGGTTTCTCCATGATCGTGGACTGCGGGGCAGGCCCCGGCGGGTCGGGCCGGGTGCACTGTTCCGGTAGTCGGGAGGGCGAGTATCCGGCTCCGATGCGGTGGTGATCGGTGCCGGCCATGACCACTGTGCCTGCGGGCGTCGACAGCTCACCGACACGGCACCTACACGGCACCCACTGGGCGTCGGTGGACGCCGGCTGCCGCTCCTTATGCGCCTGTCGGTGCGGCTCGGTGCTTGTCCGCCGCGTCCTGAACGGTCAGGTGGTGGGGGTGGGCCGGTCCAGCCACTCGGACAGCAGGAAGCGCTCGGCGGTGGTGAGCGTCGGCAGGTCCGGGACTACGGCGCGGAAGGCGAAGGTGGCCGCGGCGGTGCTGTTCTCGGCGACGGCCGGCAGCTCGGTGAGGATCGATCGGGCGGCCGCGTCGAACATCGCGTCGGCGAGGCCGGTGTCGCGGTCCTGCGGGGGCATCGAGAGCAGGGTCAGCACGGCTCCGGTGCCGGCGGCGTGGATCAGCTCGACGGCGCGGCGTTCGGGGACGCGAAGCCGACTGGCCGCCGCGACGTGGTGAACGCGCGAAGGACGTCCAGGCCGGCGGTGGCCGCCGGTGAGTGTGTGCGGCGGGAGGGGGCTGCGAGAAGGGCGAAGACGGCGGGGTTGGCCAGGCCGAAGCCGATGTGTGTCCCATCCGGCGCGCAGGTCGGCGACCGGATCGCCGCCGTTTCCGGGCTCCTTCCCGTCGACGTAGGCGGCGAGAACGTGTTCGGCGACGGCGTCGAGCAGCCCGTCCTTGTCTCCGAACAGCCGGTAGATGGCGGGTGCCTGCATACCAGCGGCCTGGGCGACCGCGCGGGTGGTGACGCCGCTCGGTCCGTGCTCGCGCAGGAGCTGCGCCGCGACCTCCACGAGGTGCGTGCGCGCGCGTGCGCCGTGGTGCGGGCCTCGGTGATCTGCTGGGCCAGCCACAGAAGATGCGCGCGTTCCGACAGGCGCACGGTGGCATCCCACGAGGCGATCATCCGGGCGGCCGCCGAGATAGGCCGCCGGTGCCGCCACGGCAACCATCGGTGCGCGTCCACGCTGCCCCCTGCCCGTTCGCCATGCGCCGTCACTGGGCTGCACCTTATGCCCCCGCTTCGAGGTCCGTCCGGCCAAGCCGCGGGCGGATCGCGTGCACCGCGGAGAGCCGGTCCGGACTGCTTCGGGGTACGCGTGCTCAAGATCATGAGGACGCTCGGCGCCGCCCGGCCGGCCATCCTCAGCTCCACCGTCGACCTCACCGTCCCCGTCGAGCAGCCCGATGGACCTCACCGCGACAGCAGAACGGGTGGACCTGGGGACCGAACGGTGCGCGCCTGACGGTCTGCCGCCGCGAATCCAGCGCCCCATCCGACGTAACGCTCATACTGACGCACGGCTGGTCAGCCTCCTCCGCCATGTGGAACGCCATCCACCTCAGACATCGGCGTCTTGGCCGACGACCTGCAGGCCGCACTCAGCGCTTTCCGCCCGGACACTCCAACCATTGGTTTTCTTCACGTTCGGTGGCAGCGTCTTTCGATGAGTTTCAGCAGCGGTTGGTCAGCATCTGGCTTGTAGACACGAGCAGTAGCGGCAGTGTCGAGTCGATGAGGCGAACATCGTGAAGGAACGCTGCGATCGTTCACGTTGAGTCCCAGCCGCTCGCGGCCCGGACAAAGGTGCGATGATCAGTTCGTGGTGACAGATGCCGAGTGGGCTCGGATACGGAGAGACCTGCGCTTCGGGCAGGTCTTCGAGGGCACCGTGGTGAAGGTTCCCCGGCCCGCAGCGATCGGGATCTTCGTGGACATCGGCCTGAGCGTCGGGGGCTTTGTTGACGTCCTACTGTTGCCGGACAACGGCAAGGACTGGCCCGTGGAAGGCACGGTTGCCGAATTCGAGATCTGGTGGGCAGATAGTCGCCAACAGGTCCGGCTGAAGCCCTCCGGCTCGCGGTATCTGCGGCCCGACTTCACAGACTTTGTCGAACGTTTCCGTCCCAGTTGGCCTGCCGACGTCGGTCAGCCCGTTCGTGACCCAGAGCCTCTCACCCCCGACGAGTTGCGGGCCCTGCTTCGCTCCGAAGGGCCGCCGGCCGACTCCCCTTGAGACTGGAGAAGTGGTCGACGGTCCCGGCGGAACCTAGCTGACCGCGGCTTCGGCGCGGGCTCGGGTGCTGGCCAGGCGCTAGGAGTCGGTGCCGGTCTCGATGATGGTGCGTTGAAGGTGAGGCGGTCGACGATGGCCGCGCAGAGACGGGGACCGGTAAAGGCCTTGGCCCAGCCCGCCGAAGGACTCGTTGGAGGCGATGGCGATATTGTTCTTCTCGTCCCGTTCGGTCAGAACCTGGAAGAGGAGTTCGGTCCACCAGTCGGTTTCCACCCTGGCCCGACTCAGCCCCAACACCCGGGCCATGGCGGCCTTCAGATTGTCGTAGCGGACCTTCCTCCGTGGCACCCCGCCCAGCGTCCGCAGCGCGTGCACGTGCCCCTCGAAGAAGGCTTCCTGGCCGCAGGACGCGAAGACACTCCTCTGCACTTCAGTCGGCGCGTGGATGACGGGTCATTGCCGTGCCTGCAGAGCGCCCATGCCTGCCCTACTAGGTCAAGCTCCGCGCCCTCGGGTTCGCTTCCCCTGCCAGCCCCTCAGCTTGACGGCGAGCGGGGGAAGCGGTCTCCGAGCACGAATGCGGCGGGCCAGGACTTGCTCAGTACGTTGCTGAGCAGTGGGTCGCTGGACTCCAGAACCTCGCTGCGGCGGATCGAGCCGTCCTCGTTGATCCGTTGGCCGCCGAGGATGACGGGGGCGCGCAGGACGTCCTCGCCCCAGGGGCCGATGGCATTGCACAGCAGGCCCTCGAAGCGGTGGCCGGCCAGGTCGTCCTTGCGGACCCGCTCCACGAAGTCGTCGATCACGGCTGCCTGGAGGTAGACCCAGGCGAGGTAGACCACCGTGCGTCCGTCGTCCAGACGGATCGGGAGGCGGACCTTGAGGAAGTTGCCAACGCCCTCCGCGATGATGATTGCGCCCGTGTCCGACTTCACGCGGCGCGTGCGCTCCTCCTCCGAGAGCTCGGCGACCAGGTGAGGCAGGGCGAGGTCGAAGCCGGGGTGCTCCGGGTCGAGGTGGCCTCGGCAGGCGCAGGCGGTGCCGTGGCTGTGGGCGTTGGTTTCCGCGGAGGCGGGAGCGAGATCGAGCCGGGCCGTCGGGTAGCTCGGCTGGCCGCTGCCCGCCGGTACCGGAAGCAGCAGCGCATAGAACCGTACTGCCGTGAATGTCGTTGGCTCGGGCAGTCCGAGCGCCGACATCGCTGACGATGCGGCCTCGTGGCGCTCACCGTTGACGCGGATCTCGGCCTGCATGGCGCCAGGGCTGCCGCCATAGAAGACCTTGACGCCGTTGAAGAAGGGCGATTCCAGGTCCGCAGTCAAGGAGCCGGCGATCCGGTGGAACACGTTCGCTTCCAGGAGCGCGCCCTGCATCCGCCGGTTCTCGTCGACGTTGTGTCCGAGACCGACCGCGCCCGACGTGATCACGTGCCAGCCGGGCACGCCGCGTTCGTCGTCGGGGTTCTCGTGGTCCGCGAAGTGCTCGCGGCGGTCGATGAGTTCCAGCAGGCAGGCGCCTGCCGTCTGCACCCATGTGTTCGCCGCGTCCTGTGGATCGGCGGACATCGACACAACGCAGTCCATGAAGCACGGCACGTCCGGCTGGAGTCCGACGTCTGGTAGCGCGACGAGGTCGTAGTGGTGACCGCCCCCGTGGTGCGGCGGGGCTACGGCCACGGCCCATCCATGGGGGCTGGTCAACGAGTTCCCCTTGAGCTGGGCGCCCTGCGTCACGCCGGGCGCGAACTCTTCGAGCCCGTCCCTCACCAGCGCGAGGAACTCCAGGTCGGGCAGCCGCTTCGTCGGCGGTTCCTCTTTGCGCGTACGACGTCGTATCCAAGACACCCGTGGATGGTACTGAGCCCGGCCGGCCAGGCAGCGCCTGGGCTTGGGGCTCCGGACGTGCCAGGCGCTTGAACCGGACCTCGAAGTTTTCGCTGCCCGGCCGCAGATCCTGTTTCACCTTCCTGACCACAGCGCGCGCCGGGACGAGATCGAGTCGCCCTGGACAGCGGGACACCGACATGTTCGAGATCGTGTCCGCTCGGGCGCTGACCCGTTGGGTCACAGGACTGGAGGATGGTCGGCTGCCCCTGGTACTCCAAGGGTGGCGGCGACCGGGTGGGGCTGAAGGCCCACATCATCGCGAAGGCGTGATCGCCTAGCCAAGGGCGGTGACCCCGGCTTCAGCTCGGCCGGTTTGGGCTCGCAGCCGTTCGGGCTGCAGTTTCTTGTCGGCGATGTGCCGCAGGCTCTCCTGTAGGCTGGCGACCTCACCGAGCCACTGCATCCGTTGGGCCTCCCGGAGGCGCTGGTGGGTGTTGGCTTCGATCTCCAGCAGTCGGGGTTCCTGAGCCAGGTCGAGGCGGAGCATGGGGGCACCTGACTCACGCTTCTCTGAACGATCGCTCGGGTCCCGCCGAATGAGCTGTCGAGCTCCTCCCTGCCGGTAGGCGCGGGCCCCACGACTTCAGCACATCTTCCCGATCTTTAATGCTCGCGCCCGCTCTCCACGGTTCTCCGGGCGGATGCGCTCGGCCAGGCACTGCCGGTGGGAGATGATGGTGTGGCTTCCTGGACCGTCGCTGCTGCGCGAGTCCAGGACGAGGGCGTCTCCACCTGGGCCCAACGTGATCGGTTCACCACAGAAGTCGCAGCTCCCGACCAGCGACTCCAGGTCAGCAGGTCGGATGGTGAGCCGCACTGATACCGGCGGATGCCAGCGGTGGATTTGCTCGATCACTGCATCGATCTGTGAACCGATGGGTGGAAAGAGCGCGAGTAGTTCGTCGTGGCTGCTCGTGGTCTGGGAGAACTGCTGGATCATGTCGATAGAGGCCGACAGACCAGCGTTCTCGTAACCAACGATCTCAACGAGCACACCCCATGGGTGATGGCTAAGGACCCTGGCCTGCACGTTCTGGCCAGGCATGAGCGCCAGACTCTCCGTCTCGAATCTTTCCAAGAACCGCTTCCCCATCCCTCAGCCCAGCAGGCCGCGCCTGGTGGCGCTCGCTCACGCGCGCGTGTCGTCGACGTCGGAGCGGATCGTCGCGCTCAGGGCTTGCAAAGCGTCATCGTATTGGTGACGGTCCAACTGGAACGGACCGAATGCCACATAGTCGCGAGCCTTGCGGTGCGGTTGCTCGAAGCCGTCCCAGATCACGAAGTCGGCCGTCGCAGTGATGCGGGCCATGAGGGGCCAGCATGCCCACTCGCCGCATTCACAACCGAGAACGGGTGTCTTCGGCCCCATCGCCTTGGTGGACAGTCCGAGGAAGCGATCCTGCATCGGGCCGAACCGGAAGAACTCCGGCAGACCGTCGTAGGCGTCGCCCGCGGGTTGCACCCCGCGTAGCGGCCCGCTCGCCGGTGCCTTTGATCCGGCGGATGATCCGGGTGAGGACGACGACGAAGTCCGGGCAGCGGGTATGACGCGTTCACGGTCGGTCTTGAACGGACTGATCTGTAGCAGCGGCACTGTCTCGCCGGCGGGTGCCTGGTACTGACGCAGGCTCAGGTGGGTGAGCTCCAGGAGTTCTTCGATCCTGGCCTTCGCGCGTCGCAGGACCTCGATGCTCGCCCAGGTCCAGAAGGCGTTGTTCTCCTTGCATTCGGCATCGAACCGGGGACCGGGCTGGTCGACGGGGGCGAGGAACAGTGCGGTGGGGCGCCAGTGGCTGCCGTTACGGCCGGTGCGGCGATAGCGCGAGATGGTCAGCTCGTCACCCGGCTTCGCGGAGCGGGCTGCCTGGAGCAGGAGCGTGGCGTGCTGCAGCCGGGCCTCGGCAGCGCGGACGAGCTGCGGCAGGACGGGGACCAGGGTGGGGGTGCGCTGCTGCATCCGCGCCTGCCGGTGCCGGGTTTCCTTGGCTTGACGCTGCCCTGGAACTCCGGCGTCGTCGAAGAACACGTCAACCGGATCAAGATGCTCAAGCGCCAGATGCTTGGCCGGGCTGGCTTCGCACTGCTCCGCAAGGGGGTCTTCCGCGCCTCGTGACCGATGTCAGTGGCTCCTGGAACCATGCCTTCGTCCGAGACAGCCCTATCAGGAGCAGTGCATGGGAACGTGGGGAACCGGCCCCTTCGACAGCGATCTCGCCGCAGACTTCGTCGATGAGCTCGAACGACTCGCCCATCAGCAGGTCATCGAGGTGCTGCAGCGGGCATTCCAGCGAGTCACCTACTCGGGAGAACGCGTCGATGGCGGAGACGGGGTCGAAGCCGTTGCCGCCGGTGCTCTCGTCGCGAGCACCCTCCCGGACAGTCCCATCGTGATTGACCCGGACGACGGCCCCAGGGAACCACTGCCCGAACTGCCGCCCTCGCTGCGCGCGTCGGCGAGAGTCGCACTGGACCGGGTTCTCCACGATCGGTCAGAAATGGCAATCGGCTGGGTGGACAGCGCTGACGCTGACCAGTGGCGCCAGGAAGTACGGCAGATCCTCCAAGCACTCGAAACACCCACTGAGCACTAATCGTGACCGCTTCACGGAAGGCGTGCCAGAACCACAACGCGTGAATAAAGCCAAACCATCGTGGCCGCACGCTGAGCACCTTCGCGGTTCGGGGGGAGGCGGCCGACGATCGGGCTCAACAGCACCTGGCGCGGTGCAACACCGAACTATGTAGGCAACGAAGGCCTGATCCACACGAGGCAGTAGTGTCATGACCCGGGAAACGGCAAGGGAGTTGAGCCATATGATGCGCATCTCAACGACCGGGACACGACGGTGGATCCTGGCCGCTGCCCTGTGCGGCGTACTGAGCACAGGCTGCAGCAGTGGCGGGGAAGACGGCGATGAGGCGAAGCCGCGGCCCAAGCCGGCGGCGGAGCCGAGACCTCTCGCCGAGGCAGCCCTGCACCCCCTGCTGCTCACCCAGGCAGACCTCGGAACCGGCTACGTCCACGTCCAAGAGAAGCCCGGCAGCGACAAGTTCGACGATGTCGCGGTGCAAGGCTGCCCCGCGCTGGAGAAACTGGGGCAGAGCGGAGAAGAGAAGATGTTCGCCGCGAAGGCAGAGACCAGCTTCACGTACACCAGAGATGCCACGCTCGACGAGGAGCTGCACAGCGATCGCCCCTCGGTGCTCTCCGGCAAGCTGCGCGAGCTGTTCGGTGCCTACACCTCGTGCCCCACGTACACAATGACGGCAGGCACCATCCCCATCGAGGTGAAGGTCACCAAGTCAGTTCCACCGAATCTTGGCGATGAGCAGTTCGTTTATACCTCGACTTTGGAATTGCCCTCCGGGGCACAGGTACTGAAAACGATGGCGGTCCGTAAGGGCAACGTCGTGGTGATGCTGGTGGGCGCCCCCGCCCTGGTGGACCGTCACATGAAGACAGCCGTCGGCAAGCTTCCTGCAGGAGGCTGACTGGACCAGCGCCGTGACGCCCACCGGGCGGGCAGCCTACGCAGCGCTGGGGAACTCCTCCAGGAGCTTAGCGCGCTGAGCCGGCCCAAGTCCCTGGACACGGCGTCCCTCGGGAATGCCCAGGGCGGTCATCGAACGCGTGGCGCGGACCTGGCCGATGCCGGGAAGCGCGGTCCACAGCTGCCGTACCAACATGCGGCCGATGATGGTGTCGGCGCGGCTCAGCACCTGCGGGAGCGCCAGGGTTCCCGCCTTGAGGCTCGCCCGCAATGCGCTGCGTGCCTGCCGGGCGAGGATGGCCTTGTGACGGGCCGCGTCACGGTCGTCGTTGGTGAGGGTGGGGAGAGCCATGGCGTCCTGCCTTTCGCAGCGAGGTCTCGCCGTCAACGGACCTCGGTAGAGGGGCCGCGCCGCCGCAGCACTCCCTGACGGGACTCCGACGCATGGGTGGCGCCGCGTAGGGGCCTCATGGAGCCAGGGTCGGCCGGGTAACGGCATTGGAGAGGATCTCCAGCGGCTCGATCGCGTCGTGGGTCACGTGGTGCTGCCGCTTCCACACGAACCAGACGCATAGCCGCCGCAGCGGATCGCGCCGAGCAGGGCGGGGATGAGCAGATCACCGATCACGACGTCTCCCCGGTCAGCGCGGCCGTGGAGCTGACGGTGAAGTCGTCGGGCAGGCCAGGGATGGTCATCGTGTGAGCAGGCGCGTGGCGCAGCAGCTTGTCCAGCATTCGGTAGCGCCAGCTGGGCGCGACGAACTCGGGCTCAGGGGTGAGCAGCGGGGGAGAGGGCGCGATGCCGGCCGCTGCATGGAAGTCGCCGTCGACGTGCCCGAGTACCGCCGCCATCACCGTGACGCCGGACCTGCGTACGCGGCGGCTGTGTAGGCGAGGTCCTGGCTGAGCCGTGTTGCGAAAGCGTCGAGGACAGGCATGATGCGCCCGTCACGGATCAGATCCCGTGCCATCTCGGCCGTCAGGTGCGGGTAGTCGCGGAGAAGATGGTGCTCCAACCAGGTGTGCAGATGCTCCTCGCCGGGCCGCCACGACGCGATCGGCAGCAGGATGGGAACGGCGTCACCGGTGCCCATCAGCTGCAGCAGGTCGATCACCAGGAGCACAGCCAGTGACGTCTTGCCGGCTCCCGCCTCACCCAGCACCACGAGCCGACGTTGCCGTAGCGCGAGGAATGCCCGGGTGAAGGCCCCCAGGTCTGCGCCGCTGCCATTGGCACTGCCACCGGCCAGGTGGGGGTGATCGCCGAATTCCGGGTCCTGCACAGCCTTCCAGGGAACCGGGATCGGCACCGGATCGAACAAGCCGCGCACACGGGCCTCTTCGCGCCACTGCGCCAGCACCGTGCGGGCGAGGTCACGCGCTGCGGCTTCCTCGGGATCGTCGATGACGAGCTGGAAGTAGTTGTTCTGGGCACCATCGGCCAGGCCATCGCCGACCTCAAGCGCCGCGAAGCCGAACACGAACGGAGCGAACGGCTACGCCACCATCAGAGTGGACCATCGAACACGGTCTGGGCGGCCCGCACCTGCCGGGCGCGGTCCACACCGGCGAATGCTGGCTGCTGCGTCACGCCGGACGCATGCGCGCCGTCGACCGCGACACCGCCCGCCACACCCTGGCCGAAGGCGTCTACATTTTCTTGCTACCAATGAAGACAAAGGAGCAGACGACTGCGACAAGCCCGATGACAAACCAGCCAGCCGCGTTACCGCTGATGGTGAGAGGGACCGCCACGATCAATAGCAGCACCCCGATGATGTAAGTGATGAGAGCGTTCCGTCGCATCGAGCCCTTGGACCCATAGGTCCTCTCGCCGAATCGGCCCATGAATACTCCTACTCGCACCGCTTCCAGCCGCTGCCGTGCCAGTCTGTGTCCCGGACGGCGCTCCGGATGGCTTGCTCAGATGCGGCTATCGTCGACCAGCCGCCAGGCAGATGGCCCCGTACTACGCTCGGTACGCGTAGTTGCCGCGCCGGGAAATCGGGCCAGAGCCAGAGGCGGAGACTCGTGTTACATCTTCGAACCTCACGCGGCGAGCACTACGTCGTTCGGGGTCACGGGGCAACTCAGTTACCCTCGCCGTTTCTACTGATCGATTCACCGGCGCTTGGTTCGAGCAATGATAATGGGGACGACGATCGCGGCGATAGCCAGAATCAGAAGCACTATACCCAGTTGCCCTGCGATGTGTACGAGCGGGCCAGGTAGGCGCTGGAGGACGAAACAGTCATCGGAACTCCTCATTACTTCAGCTGCACATACCGTTCAGAGTTGCTTCCTGCGGAATACAAACCACGCAGCGAGGCATGCGGCATCTGCTAGGGCCGCTACAACGAGCAGCGGGTAAGCCGCATCCCGTCCCCCTTCATTCCCAGGAAGATCGCCAGAGCGATCAACACTAGGGAAGCGAAGGCGGTGAATCGCGCATTCCTGCGGATCGCCGCCTCTGACCCGTACAGCGTCTCGAACGCTCGAGCTATCCGGTTACCTCCCTCCCTGGTGAGGAGGGACGCAAGAACTTGTTCCCCCGGCCTTCCGCCATGCTCCTGCCCCGAGCACCGCGCGCGGGATCCCCAGGGGGGCTGTGCACTTCACGTCGCCCGCTTGTTGTATTTGTGAGTCATATACAAGCTGATCCATGTGACCGCAGCCACGACGGCAACAATCCACCCCTTAGAATTTCCCAATATTGCGAGCGCTACTCCAGAGATGAGGAGCACTGCCAGAGCTATGGACGTCATGGCGTAGAGCATCCGCATGCGCCCTTGTTGTTCCATGGAACGACCTAGACGTGCCATGAGTACTCCGTTTCTTATCAGAGAGGGCGGGCAACGTTGCTGCTGCCCGCCCAATCTGACTGGTTCTTACCCGCCGATCAGGTTGGATACTGCCGTGCTCGCTCCCCAAGCAGCGGCGTAGCAGATAGGCTGGCCGGCCGCCGCTGAAGCGCCCAAAGTGGGAGCCGCCGCCGATGTCATGACGTATTCACACCCCAAGCCGACGGCAGCACCCGCCGCTAGTCCGGCTACATCGCCCCACAGTCCATTTGCGTCCCCATTCAGCAGGTGATAACCACCCTGTATGAGGTCTCCGATTGGCCCCAGTGCGTCAGCCACGCCGCTGAGGCTGATCAGCCCCTGCGGATCGATGCGGTTGGCCGGGTCGCCTTCGGCGTAGAGGTAGGGGTTCTTCTCCTGGCCGGAGGGGTCGGGCTGGGTGAAGCGGCCCAGGTTGGGGTCGTAGTAGCGGGCGCCGAGGTGGTACAGGCCCGTGGGGTCCTGGTACCCGGCGGCGAAGCGGTAGGGCTGGGGGGTCTTCTCCGTGGTCGTACGGGACGCGCCGCGGGGGGTGTAGGTGTAGCTGTTGACCTTCGTGCCGGTGTCGTCCACGAGCGCGATGACTGAGCCGAGCGCGTCGGTGAGGTAGTACAGCGAACTGGTCCCGGTCGTCATGGAGTTGAGGGTTCCCTGCGGTTCGCGGTTGAATCCCGTGTCCATGCCGCCCAGGCTTGTGCCGGACAGGCCCAGGGGGCCGTTGTGGAAGTACGTGTCACCCAGGCGGATGCGTTCGCTCTGATCGGTGGAGGCGTACTGCCCGGTGTAGGTCTTGTTGCCCGTGGTGAGCGAGGTGAGCTGGGAGAAGTCGCTCCACGTCTCGCCGGTGCGGGTGGTCTCCGGGGTGGGGGCGCCGGCGGTCTCGTTGCCGGTGGCGTCGTATGACCAGTTGGTCGTGGAGTCGTTCTTCGCGGTGAGCTGTTGGGCGTCGTTGTAGGTGTAGGTGGTGCGGGAGGGGCAGGTCTGGTTGAAGACGTTGCCTTCGGAGGTGACGTTGCCCGCGCGGTCGTAGCAGTACGCCCACACGACGTCGATGCTCGGTACCCCGCTGGTGTCTACGTCGCGGGTGAAGGTGAGGCGGCCTGCTCCGTCGTAGCTGTAGGTGGTCTGCCGCTTCGCCTCGGCGTCTGTCGTGGTGCGGATCTTGGTGCTGTCCTTGGTGCCGTTCTGGTAGGAGTACGCCAGGTCGACCAGGGTGCCCTTGGAGGACGTTGCCTTGATCGTCTGCGGTCGGCCGGACTTGTCGGGGTTGATCGACTGGACCGTGCCGCCCGGGTAGTTCGTCTTCGTGCGGAAGTCGTTGTTGTCGTAGGCGTATGTGGTGGTTTTGCCAGTGGGGTCCTTCAACTCCCTCAGTTTGTTGACCTCGTTGTAGGCATAGGCGGTGACGCCTGCGGGGTCGCTGTAGGTCTCGACGTTTCCGGCGGGTGTGTAGGTGAGGCGGGTCTGGGAGCCGTCCTGGAGGGTGCGGACCGTCTCGCGGGAGAGCGGGTCGAAGGCGTACCTGGTCACGCCGGTGCCGTCGGATCGCTGGGTGAGGTTGCCGTCGCCGTCATAGGCGTAGGTGACCGTGGCGTGGGTGGTCGAGACCTTGATGACGCGGTCGCGGTGGTCGTAGACGTAGACGGTCTTGATGCCGCGGCCGTCGGTGACCGTCTCGGTGCGGCCGAGTGTGTCGTAGGTGTACGTGGTGGTGCCCAGCGGGGCGGGTGGGGTGGCCTTGTCGAGGTTGCCCTTGCTGTCGTAGTGGAAGGCCGTCGCGACCGAATGGCTGTCGGTCATCTTCGTCGTCGTCTTGCAGGTCTGGCCCTCGAAGCCGCCGCAGGTCGGGGTGGAAGGGTTGTAGTCGAAGGTGCGGGCGCCGCCTCCCGTGCCGGTCTGCGCGACGGAGAGGGTGTTGCCGACCGCGTCGTACTTGTAGTCGGTCTTTTCGTCATCAGCGTTAGTCACAGTGCCGGGCAGGTCCGTCCCGGCGATCGTCTGGTAGCCGGTGGCCGAAGCGGTGGCGCCGGTGGGGAGCTTGGCGGAGGTCGGGTTGTTGCGGCTGTCCCAGCCGTAGGTGGTGATGTTGGCGCCGGTGCCGCCTGTGCCCATCGCGTCGGTGGCGGTGGCCAGATTGTGGCGGGCATCGTAGGTGCGCGAGCGGGAGTGGTTCAGGGCGTCGGTGACCTTGGTGACCGCGCCGTCGCCGTCGTGCTCGTACTTGGTGGTGTGGCGCTCGGGGTCGGTGACCGTCGTCGTACCAGCCGCGGTGGGGGTGTCGGCGCTGTAGGCGTAGGTGTAGGTCGGGCCGGACTCGCCGGTGCCGTTGAAGCCGGTGGCGCGCAGCATCGAGGTCAGGCGGCTCTGGCTGTCGTAGGTGAAGACGGTGACGCGGCCCTCGGGGGTGGTGACTTTGGTGATGCGGCCGGAGGAGTCGTAGCCGAAGGTGGTCGTCTTGCCCTCGGTGTCGGCGGTCCTGGTGAGGTTGCCAGCGGGGTCGAGGTCGAAGACGGCAGTGCGGCCCGTGAGGTCCTTCGCCTGCCACTGCGACGCGTCGGTCTTGAGGAGGTCGATCCAGCGTCCGGAGCGGGTCTCGGTGAGCTTGAAGCCCTTCTGCTCGCCGCCCTCGTCGTGCGGGGTGACGGTGATGGTGCCGTTGTTCTTGTCGGTGACCTTCGTCAGGCTGCCGTAGGAGTTGTAGGTGTCCTTGGTACCGGTTTTGCGGTCGGTGAGGGTGTAGGTGCCGTCCGAGTTCTTCTTCAGGTCCTTGGAGTAGCCGGCCGGTGTGGAGAGCGAGCCGTCGCTGTTCTTGGTGAAGGTCAGCGTGGCGCCGGTGGCGTCGTAGAGGATTACCTCGTTGGTGAAGTCGAGGTCGAGGTAGCGCTCGTACTCCTGCCACCAGCGCTGCGTCACCCGCCCCCAGGGGGCGTCGAGGGAGTTGTACGTACGGGACAGGCGCAGCTTCTGCCCCACCCCGGCGACCTCGAAGTCGGTGGCGGCCAGCATCAGGTTGCCAGTGGAGTAATCGACCCGGCCCACCAGGGAGTCGGTGATGCGGAAGTCGGAGATTTGGTGCCAGGGCACCGCGCCCTGGCCTTTGGGTACATAGGTGTTGATGGCTGCGGCACTCTGTCGCGGAGCTGTGGTCGACGAGGTGGTCGCGTGCTGCTTCTGGGCGCGGCGCCAGGCGGCGGCCTCCGCAGTCGGCTCCTTCTCCGGCTGCGCCGCGGCCGGCTTGTTGGTGCCGGTCTTCACCGGCGGCACCTCGAAGCGCGGGCTCTGCTTGCCCCACGCCGAGGCCGGGGCCGGCGCCGCCGACGCGGTGGCCGCCGGTAGCGCGGTCAGGGTCAAAGCGCCCGCGACAGCCGCTCCCAGCACAGCGAGCGGGATCTTTCTCATACGGGCACGCCGAAACGGCGTGCCACCGGCACGTAAGGACATGCGGCTTCCCCCAGGAAGATGTCGATCCGGGAACCCGGGGCCACAGCGGCCACCGGAGCCACACAACCTGCCACAGAAAACCGCACAAGCGGTCGGTTCTACCCCGAAGGACGATGGGCACACCGGGCAGATCCGGTCTTCACCCACCTCGGAGCAACAGCACCCTTCTTGCTGGGCCCGGGCCGCTGTCAGGCTAAAGACCCAGGTCCGCCTCTCCGAGGCATGCGGCGGTCACTGCGGCGCGAGGCGGTCAGCAACGGCGCATTCCGCACCCACTGCGACAGCGGGCCGCATGGCACGATCGACTGATAGGGACACTGCGCCAGACCAGGCGGCGGGCCGGATAGGTGGGGGTGTCCGTGGTGACTGGCCTCGGCCCGGCGCGCGATACTGGCCCATGGCCGTCAGGTCTCCCCGCTCCCCGGTACCTGACGCCACGGAGGTGCTGTGTGCCCGGGACACCCGCCGGCTGCCCGCCCACCTTGAGGACCTGACCGGCCCCGCCCAGGGCACTGTCGACCTGCCGCTGCACGTCGTCTGGTCCGGGCGCCGCTCCTACGAGCTGAGCGGCCTGAAGTCGAGGATCAGCCTGTACCGCACCGTCCCGTCCTGGCCGAAGGGCAGCGCCAGGACCTGGAAGTCTTCCTCAACCGTGACGTCCTGATCGGCCAATGGCCCATCCTGCGTACCCTGCTCAGCCGGTTCATCCGCGATGCGTGGGAGAGCACCTTCCCCGAGCTGGCTACCACGCGGGGCGCTGCCGCCGCGTGAATCTGACGGATCTGCACCGCCGGCTCCTCGCCGACGTCCTGGCCATCGGCACGCCTACCCTCTGGTGATTACCGGCGGCTAGGCCGTGTTTTAGAACTCGCTGACCTGCCTGGTTGGCCGTCCGGGGAAATCTCGGGCGGCCATCCAGATGGTGAGGTCGCGGGCGATGCCGTTGATGCTGGTCGCCCTGGTCACTTCGTGCTCGTTGCGGGTGGTGTCACGGCGGACGATCTCGTAACTCCCTTCGTCCAAGACGGCCACGGAGGCGAACCAGACGGGGTCGTCCTCGGCGGGCTGGACGACCACGAAGGTGTTGTCGGAGTCGTTGAGGTCGCTGATCATCATGAACAGCGCGTCCTCGGAGGGGTCGTCGATTCGGTCGCCGTTCTCGCTGTCGGCGCCGTAGTAGTGATCCCCCATCGTTGCCTTCCCCTCACCCGTTCACCTGGTCGCGGTCAGCATGGCATGAGGAACCGACAGCTCAGGCCGGTCACAGCCATTCACCGATCGCGGCGATCAGAACGGTGGCTTCGAGACGGACGGCGAGTTTGTCGAACCGGGTGGCGACCGCGCGGTTGCGCTTGAGCCGGTTGATCCCGCACTCGACCGCGTGCCGGGCCTTGTAGTCCTCGCGATCGAAGGCCGGAGGCCGGCCGTCGGCCTTCCCCCGCCGCTTGCGGTTGGCGACCTGATCGGCAGGCTCCGGGATCGTGCATCGGACTCCACGCCTTCGGAGGCAGGCTCGGCTGGCGCGGGAGGAGTATGCCTTGTCGGCACGGCACAGCGCATCCGCCCGCTTCTATCCGGCTGGCCAGTTCCCCGCACGATTGACTCGCAATCAGCTGTGCTTCCGGCCTCGGCCTCTGCGAGTGCAGTTGGCGAAGAAAAAGGCGGGCAGCGGGAAGCCAGACGCGAAGAAGGCAGTGCCGCTGCCGCGCGGAGCGGTGCGGGCCGCGTACCCAGGTACCTGCTCGGCCTGCTTCAAGGACTAGCCAAGGGCGAGGTCGTCACGACGGTGACCGACGGCTGGGGGCACCCCGGCTGTGCGCCCCGGCAGCTGCCGGCAGCCGAGCGCGAGTTCGCCCGGAACAAGGCGCGGATCGAGAGTGGCGAGACGTTCCGCGGCTTGGTCCGGTGCGTGGTGCTACTTGTCGAGGACGCCGACTGCGTGGGCGATGACGAGCAGGGACGTGATGAGGGCGGCGACGCTCTCGATGGCCATCAGGGCTTTGGCCCGGGTGGAGAGCGGCATGGTGTCGGTGGGGCTGAAGGCGGTGGAGTTGGTGACAGAGACGTATAGGTAGTCCATCAGGGTGGGGACCCAGTCGCTGGTGCGGGATGAGCCGTCGGCGACTTCCTCGATGGCGTCGTCGTTCTCGTCCTGGGAGAAGCGGAAGTCCGCCAGCGGCAGTTCGGAGCGCTCTGCCTGGGTGCGCACCACCGGGCCGCCGCGGTCGAGTTCCCAGAATGCCAGGCCGAAGACGATGATGCCGGTGGCCCAGACCTGGAGCGCGGCGAGCAGCAGGGGGCCGCCCTCTTGGGCCTTGTCGGTGACCAGGGCGTGCACCAGCAGGCCGAGCGAGGCCAGGTTGCTGATGCCGATCAGGGCGACCAGGACCAGTGACACGATCCGGGAGAAGCGGTTCTGCCGGGTCATCCGGCGCGGGTTGACCGCGATCAGCGGGATCAGCAGCAGCACCTCCAGCGCCGGCAGGACGAAGCGCGGGACGAACAGGAGCCGTTGCGGCAGGGCGAGGTAGAGCAGGATCGCGGCGAGCGTGGCGAGTACCGCGGGCAGCCGGGCCTCGCCGCGGCGTTCGTGGCGCGGGAGGCGTTCGCGTGCCTTTACCCGGTGGTCGGGCGTCTTCCTGCCTGAGTCCATGAAGCATCTCCCATACGCGGCGCGGCTGTCACCAGCGGATTCCCCGTCCCGCGAGGCCCACCCTCCATAGGAGTTGGTGAGACCACAGCGAGCCGGTACTTCCCAGAGGAGCTTCGCTACCCGCTAGGACAAGACCGCCGCCATCTGTCTAGCCGGACTCCACCTCGCCGCCGTCGTCATCCGGCCAGGGAGATGATCCGAAAGCAAGGCGGGATCGCCCGCCGAGCTGAGGCAGTCAAGCTGACCCGAGCCGGACACGCCACAGGCTCCAGGGGGACCAGCCGTACCTCCCCAGGGCTCGGCTCTATGGAGTCATCCCTCTCAACGAGCCGGGTGCCCGCACTGTCACGGCACGAGGTCAGGGGAAACACCGTCGGAAATCATCTGACGCATGAACCTCAACGGCCTCAGCTCGCTGATGAAGCGCCGCCAGGACGGTGGCCTCAGCTTCGAACACTTTCGCGCCGACCCGGCATTGGCCGCCCTCCCCGTGGCCGGACGACGTGCTCAGGGACTTCCTCTTCGAACATGGCGACAATGGCCCCTTCGTGAACGACGACGGACACCTCGACCTGAGCGCGATCACCTGGACCCTGGAGACGATCCCCACCGCGGACTTCCACACCACGCCGACCGGCCTGAGCGACGCCGGACTGATCGAGCACTTCGCACAGGACCCGGTCCACCGGGTGCGAGCCTCGGAAGTCGGTCGGCACTGGGAAGACCACGGGACGTGGCGGCGCCCGCCTCTCCTCATCGACCGACGCCTGCTGTACCTGAGAGCAGCGGCCTGCAGGTCCTGGAGGGCCGAACCCGCGTCGGCGTCCTGAGCGGCCGCCTCCGCGAGCAGCGGCACGTCGCCCTCAACCACCAAGCAGGGGCCGGACGCCGCTGAGAACCCTGCGTACTCCCGGCCCCCGCCCCCGCAGCGCTCTGGTCGACCGACGTCCGCCTGCCGGTACGGGCGCAGCTTCGGCAGCGACCCGGCCAACGGGGGGCACAAAGGTAGCGCGGCCTACTCCTTGTCGTCGGGCTCCTTCGGCAAGTCGCGGGCAGCCTCGGCGATCTGCTCGTTCAGCTCGCGGGACGTTGGGCTGTCGTTGAGGACGTTACGGATCGCCTCCTCGACCGGTGACAGGTCAGGGCCGAACTGCTCCGAGAACCGGGCCAGGCTGGCCCTCATCGCCGGGTGTTCATCAGCGACGCGATGTGCGCTGCCCCCAAGCGCGTCAGGCGCGCCTCCGTCGCCTCGGGGAGCGCCGACACGTGGATGTCCTCCTCCGCGACCGGCCCCGGACGCTTAAAGTCGAGGACCGTCATGGTCTGGTCCGCCGCCGTGCTCAGCAGGACCCGGGTCTCCCAGGCGTACTCCCGCTCATGCACCTCGCTGCGGACCATGCGGTCGTCCCTGAGCAGCCATCGCACCTGGGCCGTGAAGTAGTGGTGGCCGCCGACTGGTGGCCGCCGACCTGGTGGCCGCTCACCTCCAGCACCTTGTCCAGCGCCATCGTTGTCGGGGACCAGTTGCCGGTCTGCCCGTGAAGCGTCGCTCGTCGTTGTTGGCGGACGATGGCTTCGGGGTGCCGCTGACCATTCGGTAGCGCCGGTGTGCCTTCCTCGTCGCGGACAGGACCGTGTCGCGATTCTCCTCGGTGTCCAGTAGCTCCCGGACGTAGTCGGCATTCGCCGCCACCTTCGTGGCGACACCGTAGAGCGACGTGCACAGTCACTCAGAGCCTCGCGCAGGAGAACAACAGGGGTTCAAAGACAGGCCTTCCGCGGTCAGCGGTCGCCGACGGGGTCGGTGGGACGCTGCCCGAGGATGTTCTGCGCGACTGGGGCAGCTTGCCGAGTCGGCGGGCCGTGGCGCGCATCCTGGAGGCGCGGTTCCCGTGCGCGGATTCCGCGCCACGGCCACGTGAAAGCTCGTACCCGCGATTGTGGGTGTGATGTGCCGGACTCCTCACGTGGTGGGAGGTACCAACAGGTGGGCCCCGCGCCATGGCGCGGGGCCCACCTGGTTACTGATGGTGCAGTTGTGCTGGTCTACCAGCGGTACCAGCGGCCGCTTCCTCCCTTAGGACGGGCGACGAACCCGAGGAGCCAGACGACGAGCACGATGACGGCGATCCACCACAGTGCCTTGAGGGCGAAGCCCGCACCGAAAAGGATCAGAGCCAGCAGAAGAACGAGAAGCAAGGGAACCATGGTTATCAACCTCCGAGCCAACGGATGCCCCCATCGATCCAGCCAATGCACCTCCAACCCAGTTGTTTATGAAATTCTTATGCGGGAAAACGCTTCTACCTCCCTGACGTCACATGCCGGAGAAGGACTCCGAACTTCGGGAAGTCGGCGCCCGGAGCGCCAAGAGGAGTGAGGCAGTGGTCCCCCAGCAGGATCAGCTCGCCCAGGGCGTCGCCTGCCCGGTCACTCCCAGGCGCGGCCTGAACGCATGTCGCAACTACCTGACCTCGCCCGCTTCAACAAGATCGCCAGATCCCAGTGGGGCATCGAGGCAGTCCACCACGTCCGGGATGTCACCTTCGCCGAAGACACCTTGAAGATCCGTTCCGGGCACGGGCCGGCGAACATGGCCCCTTCCGGAGCTTCGCCATCAACACCTTGCGCTCAGCGGGACACCACAGCATCGCCGCTGCCCTGCGAGAGGTCTCCTGTGCCCCCTCTATCCGCCCTCTTGACCTGCTGAAACTCCCCTGACCTGCGGCGACACCAGCACCATCGGACTTTGAATCAGCCTGGGCAACCGGCCTCACGCATCGATCAATCCCGCAATCCAGAAAGCACAGCGAAGCCGATCGGCACCCCTGGCAACATCCGCTCCTTGCTCGACTACCTTGTCGTTGAACTTGCCGGGCAAGTGGTGGGATGTGGCGGCGTCGAGCCGAGCCCACCGGGCAAGAACTGCTTGCACGCTGTGTGTCCATCCCGCACGGCGTCGCCAAGACCTCGGTACCTTGCTCGTCGCTGCCCTCTACGAACAACTGCGCCAGCAAGGGGGCACCGAGCAACGAGCAACCATCCCTTACGACAGCCTCCTGGGCGCTGCCTTCTATGAGAGCCAGGGATTCCTCGGTGAGCGTACAGACCCGTCAGTGGACCAGGAAGGCGATGAGGGGCACCAGGAGTGCGATAGCGAGGGTGCCAGAGGCCAGGAGGCATCCTGTCCTCTTACTGCGGTCCACGAGGAAGGAGGCGGCGACGGCGAAAGCTGCTCCGATGAGAGCGATCAGCCATATGGGCAGGAGAACGCCAAGTGCCATGTCGTTACCTGCAATCTTGCGTTGGATGGGCCGCAGTCGCGATGTGCTAGCGACTGTATCTCTGCTGTTAGAGCCAGTCCCACCACGGTTCAGGGAGCCGGGAATCGTGATCCGGCCACCCGTGTCGGCCTGCGGGCAAGGGGTGGCATGGTGCAGGCGCAGGGCGGGTGGGGCGCATCGCGTGCGCCCCACCCGTTCTACGGCTGAGGCTTGTCCCGTAACTGATCTTGGACTGGTGAGGGCAACGGTGGGCGTGGTGCCGTCCGTTGGCCTATCCGGCGAGGGCGAGGTTGTGCAGGCGGGCGATGCCGCGCATGGCGTGATGAACACCGTCGCCTTTGAGACGGCAGTCGCGGAGGATCCTCCAAGCCTTCATCCGGACGAAGACGTGCTCGACTCGGGCTCGGACCTGCTTGTGGGACTTGTTGTGTGCTTCCTTCCAGTCGGGCAGGTCTTCGCCCTTGCGTCGACGATGGGGCATGACGAGTCCCGTACCGGCGGGGTAGCCGCCGTCGGCGATCGCAAGTGTCCTGCCGACGGCGGCCTTGGCGCCGGATTCTTCCCACGCCTTGCAGTCGTTGCGGTTTCCGGCGAGTGGCCGCCCCACCACGACGACCAGGCGGGTGTCGGCGTCGATGACGACTTGGTGGTTGGTGGAGTACCGCTAGTTCTTCGACCGCTCGGCCACAGTGTGGTCCCGGGTGGGGACCAGGGTGCCGTCCACGATGAGCACGGTGTTCTTGGCGAACCGCTTGCGGGACTGGAGAGCGAGCATCGGCCCGAGATGGTCGATGATCCGGCCCGCCGACTTCGAAACCCCGAACAGCGGCGCTAGCTGACGCATGGTCAGGTTCGTGCGCCAGTACGCCGCGACCAGCAGGGCCCGGTCCTCCAGGAAAAGGCTCCACGGCCAGCCCTTGCGGACCGCGTCCGCGCCCTGGCGCCGCAGAACCGTCACCAGCTTCCCAAAGGCGCGCGGGCTCAGCCCGGAGAACGGGGCTATCCGGACGGCTGCGACGCCGTGATCACACCAGCCGCGGTGTGCTCATTTCACTGCGGCGGAGTTGGGTAGAAGGCCGTCATCCACCCTCCTCTCCGTCGGCGAGACGGCGACGCCACCACAGGTCAGAGCGCCACTGCCGATGACGGGCGAATGGATCGGGCAGGGTGCTCTTGAGGTATGCGGCGTCCAGGGAGGCCACTTGGCGTTTCAGCTCCGCGCGGGGTCGGGCAGGCAGCTCTTGCAGGACCTGTTCAAGCACGTCGGGTGCATGTCGCACGTCGTCGAAGGAACAACCGCGGCACGAGCACTGCGCGTATCGCGGGTAGAGCGGGCCACGTCCCTGCGGTGCCAAGAACTCTTGATAGCGCCGCAACGCGCGTTCAGTGGAACCGGGATAGATGTAGTAGTCGCCGGAAAGCCACTCCACCCGATGTATCGCAAGGCTGGCGCGGGCAGAGAGTCCATGGATCCGGTCCGGGGACAGGTCCTCCCAGATACGAGGGCCACATTGTTCGGCGCGCAGGGCCCCCGGCCGCCTACGCGGCATCGGCCTTTCGGTATGCAGTCACGGACATCATCATGCCCGTCCCCATGTCCCTGCCACCTCCCCGGCCGGAGTAGCGGGACAAGTCTTAGGCGGCGGGCGGTTCACGGGCGCGGCAACCGGCAGCCTCTGGCGCGATGTGCCCCCTGCGGGGGCCGGGCCCGCGTACGTGCGAAGTGGCCGCGGGCCTGGCCTTCCGCCAGCCGTCTGTCAGCGGCGGTGCTTGCACGCTAGGGCCTGTCCGGCGGATCACGGTCTGAGCTCTCCAGTCCTGCCAGAGGAGTCAGCAGAGCCGGTCGGGGGGTGGGAGCTGGGTGATCTGCTCATCGCCCCAGGCGTAGACCTCCAGGTTGGACAGGTAGCCGTCGTAGGCAAAGAGCAGGGCGCCACCGACGGGCTGTCCATCACGGTCGAGCACCGTAGCGTCGGCGACTGGGTTCTCGGTGACGGGCGCACTGGGTACCGCGGCCTTGTCCAGGCCGAAGTCGATGCTGGCGCAGGAACATGTGCAATGACCGGTTACCCGCAAGTGGGGGATCTGCGCGCGCAGAGCACGATGGGCAGGCTTGTCGCTCTTGAGGAGGGCCTCAAGGAGCTTGACCGCTTCTGCGGGTATTCGATCACCGGTCGTGCTGGTATCCATGCCCTGACCTGACCATCCGACCAGGCGGGAGGTCAAACCGGAAGCCCGGTGCGCTCCAGTGTCCGGGGTGGGTCACGGACGTAGCCAGACGCGAATGGCAGCCGCGGTGAAGGTGCTGTGGAAGACGTAAGCGCGCTTGTCGAATCCGGTGGGTGCGCCACGAGGCGCCATGGAATCGAGTGAGGTGGGAGACCTTCGCCGCCGGGTTGTCGTAGCAATCCGGTCGAGGCTGGGGGCAGGTCGGTCCGGGGGATGCCGGGCCGAGCGGTACGGTAAGCAGTCCCGACAACGTCGGGACGGGTTGGTACTGCCAGACGACCCGTCCCCGGCTAGCGAGATACCGGGGAAGGCGGCGTGGTGAAGCCGGCTCAGTAGCGGTGGTTGGGCCAGTGCGGGTCCTCCCAGCGGGCGGGGCCGCTGAGTCCGATGAGTCGTACGCGGTGAAGCAGTTCCTCGGGAGCGTCCTGGGCTTGAAGCCGCGCAGGAGCGTGACGGACCAACCAGGCCGCGAGCTCGGTGCGCAGGTCCTCTGCGTCATCCCACGCGTCCCACGGAAGTTGATCGCCCAGAAGGTCGTACTCCCAGTGGGCAGCCGCTTCGGTCAGGTGCCGGTCGGCAACGCGGTCTTCGAGTGCCGCCCAGGTGTTGAGCCACGGGCTGAGGGTGGCAGATGCCTCGGCGCACAGCGCGAGGACCTCATACGCGGGGACGGCGGGATCCGATTCAGCGAGGGTGTGGGCCCACCAGGCACGCAGGAACTCCCACACTGCCGAGCTCTGGTGCGCAGGCCACTGACGCCAGTGGCCGCGATTGAACGAACGTCCGACCTCGTCCATGCCGAACAGGGGCTCCACGAGGCCATTGACCAGCGCCCTGGCGAATTGAGGGAGGATACGGCGCAGCACCGCGCCGTGGTCGTTCCAGTCGGGGGCATCCCAGGTGCGACGCAGAAGGTCCGGGTCGAGCACTACGTCTGGGACCTTCAATTGCGCAAGCTCTTCTTCGCTGCCCCAGTGGCAGTCGCACTGGGCCTCGTCGCTGCGGGCGGTCATTCCGCGAAAGGTGACGTCCAAGCCGTCCAGAGCACGGTCGAGTCGGAGTCGTGCGGGAGTGGCGTCGGGATTCATCGTGTCGGCACAGCCTCAAGGGACTCCGGGTGGCTTCCGCCAACCGAAGATCACAACTTTACCGGGTCTCACCAGCCACCGTCACGGCAGTTACTCAGTTCCCAGCCGCCTGCGATGGCCGGGCAACCCAGAGCGTCCGAGTCGACGATCAGCATCGGCACCTCCGCCTGACCTGGAACGATCAGCCGGAACCTCCCCAATCAGACCAGCGATCATCCCCGGATCGCCCGCTTGGTGACGGCAGAACACGGCAGCCCCGCTTACCGCCATCAAGCGCGAAGTACGGCCTACATCAACCACATCAAGGGAGCGTGCTGACTATGGCGGACCTCAGAGTCACCTACGACAAATCGGTGAATGCAGCGTATGTGTACTTCACCGATCCACAAGCCCGAACGAAGGTCTCGCACATGTACCCATGCGATCCCGTGCAGGTCGGGGGCATGATCAACCTTGACTTCGACGAGGACGGGCGTCTCATCGGAATCGAGGTGCTGGCAGCCAGTTCAAAGCTGCCCAGCCACGTGCTCGACGCAGCCGAACGCTTGGGTACCGATTGATGTGATTGGCAGAGAGCTGCAGCCACCCACCGAGCACGTCTGACCACTTTAACGAGTACGACGGCCTTCGTGCTCAACGCGTCGTCGCACACGAAGCAGGATCAGGCGGCATACCGAGATCAACGCTCATGTCCACCAGGAACGTCGCGAGCCTTCACATACGTGCTCGTACAGAGCGTCGTCCAACACCGTCAACATTGAACGCCTCAGCGCTCGCCGTGATTCTGTCGGCGTGAAGTCAGCTGTTGATCTCGCGGAGCAGGTTGCCTGCGTCGTTGTAGAGCTCGAGGGTGAACCGGAGGTTGGACTGGGTGAGCAGGGCGGCGAGATCGTCGAGCCGGTCTGGGTTGATGACGCCGTTCAGCAAGGTGGCTGTGGCGTCGATCGGGTTGGCGTCGATCCGGCACCAGCTGGTCTCCAGTTCGTAGCCTTCCCAGGAGGAGGAGCGAGATCTCCATCCGGCCCGCACGAAACGCTCGGCCAGCCGTTGGGTGTCCGGGCTGTCCGGCAGTTCCCCGGAGAGGTTGTTCTCGCTCTGTGCCCACCTGTCATCCAGTGCCGGGCCGTCACCGCTCAGGTCCACGTTCCCATGATGGATCAGCGGCCGGCTGCGGAGCCACCGGGTGTGCGATGGCTGAGGCTGACTCAGGCCCGGCAGCGCCGAAGAGGATGCCCTGGCCCGGCTCCGCCTACTTGAACCGTGGCCCGCCGTGACTGGCATGGGTGTGGGGAAGTGTGGTCGGCTGGCGGGTGTGAGCCTGGTGGTGGATGTGTTTGTGTACGCGGCCGATGGATCCCGCGGCTTCCTGGACGTGCCGGAGGGCGTCTCGGACACGGCCGGTTTCGAACGGTGGCGCACGAGCGTGTGGGGTTCCCCCATGCTCCGCTCCCTGGGTGCCCGGTTCTTTCCCCGCCTGGCCGAGGGCGACCTCTACGTCGAGCCGGACGAGATCGGCGCTTTCCTGGAGGAGTGCGCGCTGCTCGTCTCTCATATGCCGCTGATCGTCGCGGGCATGGACTCCGCTCGCGGCGTCGAGGAGCGCACGTACCACGTGACCTCGAGCCTGGCCCACATCAGCCACGCGGCCCGCCGCGCCGTTCAGGTGGGTGGCGGAGTCGTGATCTGGTAGGGCGGGCAGCCGGGCACGGGCGCAGCTGCTCGCCCTCTGGCCTGGTCGGCGGCTGCGCTGGGCGGGCAGTGGCACTGACCATCGAGGGGCCCAGCCCGCAGCTGGAACGCCTGTATCCGCTGCCTGGCCGCAGCGTCTCCTAGATCCTGTCCGGTAGGTCGTGGTCGGCGTGACCGGGCGAAGACGGCGCTCATGGCCACTGAACCCGTGCCCCGCGGGTCCCGGCCCGCGACGACGGCCCCGATCAGTGGCCGGGGCCCTCACATCGCCGACTACACCTCGTTGAATCCACGCGAGGGGGTCGTAGATGTCGAGTTCGATGAAGAGCGCGTAGGAGCTCGCGACGACGTACTGGACCATGACGTGGTCCTCCGGGACCCAGCGGGTCATGGTGCCGGTCGTATGGGCGAGGTGGCTGCCAGGTTTCTGCGGCTCAGCTGCGATCCTGGCGACAGGTTGCCGTCAGGCTGCCGGGCGCGGGGTTTCGCGTAGACCAGGATGGCAGGGCGAGGCTGTTCGCCGGCCTTCCAGTTCTAGCCGAGTTTTCCGAAGGCGCGCGGTACCCATTGATCGAGCTGGGTGGCGAAGGCCGATGCTGAAGTGATGCCGGACGCTGGTATCGGTCCGCCGTCGTCGAGGCCGTCGAAGTAGTCCACGTCGGCCCAGCCGCCCCGGAACAGGACCACGGACAATCCAGCGTCTCCCGGTCCGGTGATGAGCACGCCGATGGAGTCGGGATCGCGTACGAGGGTTCTGTCAGTCTCAAGCTGCTGAGGCCACGGCGCAGTTGCGTCCCGCCACGTCACCTGCCCCACCTCGAGACCGGCCGCCAGCCATCGCACAGCCCGCTCAGCGATTGCTGCGGCTGCCTGATCAAGATTGATGACGCGCTCCATGAGCGGATGGTGCCCCACTCCGACGGACCGTTCCACTCTTTTCCACACGCCCGAAGGTGCGTGTGTGCCCTGTACGGTGTGGTGGCGGTCGATGAGGGGTCGGTTGGATGGGGTGGGGTCTGCGGTTCAGTTGGGAACTGAGTGGCAATGGCTGGGCGACGTGCCTGATCGAGGACGGCTCATCGCAGTGGAGGGACTCGGTCAGCTACTGCACGGATGCTCTTGCCGATCTGCTGCACGGTGTGGCGGGCCTGTATGGCTCCGGGGGTGTCCAGCGCGTCTCCTTCGACCTTGAACCCGCCGAGGTGAGGTGGGTGCTGCGCGGTCGAGGGGCGGACGTCGACATGGCGATCCATCACTTCCCCGACATAGACGCGAGCTTCGATCTGCCTGACCGGCAAGGCGCACTCGTGTGGAGCTCCACGCAGCCACGGAGTGTCCTGGCGCACGCGGTCGCCAAGGCCGCAGGGGACGTGCTGCGCACCCATGGAGAGGAGGGCTATCGGGCGAAGTGGGTCCGCTATCCCTTCCCCATCACCGCACTGCAGGACCTGTACCGGCTGCACCTCCAGCACGACAGCTGCGCACGGGCACATGATCTTCCCCGGTGAGGCGTGAGGGGGGGG